>JAPOSC010000004.1:53716-61882 GCA_026709935.1 Thiotrichales bacterium | reverse complement strand
ACGGCGGCGCTTCGTCGCTGCGAAGCTCGGGGAACTCGGACGGCGCCTGCGTCCAAGCGGTGGTATCGGGGGAGGATTGGGCCATGATCAGACTCCCTGTCAAGCGCGGCCGCCGGTTGGGGGCGACGCCCGCAAATGCTCTACCCGTTCGAGCAGCGCCTCCCCGCTCTCGCACTCGATGAGCCAGTCTCCGACCGCGGCCACCCGTTCGGCATCATCCAGCCCGTCCAACCGCTCGACGAGTCGGTCCGACGTCTCGGGGCCGAACTTCCGGGCCGCCATCCGGTGCATCATTCGCACCTGACCTTCCATCCGACCTTCCTCGCGACCTTCCGCCTGCCCCTCCTCACGGCCCCTCGCCTGCGCCCTCTGGCTGATCATGCGCGTGAACGGGTCGTCCTCCGGCCGGGTGCCCTCGTGTGCGCCCATCCCCAACGCCACTCGTTCCAGCGCCTGCCTCGCCTCCGCCGACAGCGGGTCCTCAGTCAGCGCCAGACGGATCTCCTCCGCTGTCCATCCTGAAAATGCTCTGCTTTCCGGCTCTTCCCGGTATCCATCACCCCGGCGCACATGGATGGCGAGCCCCGGCTTTCGCACCGACGCCTCCCACGGCACCAGCACCCAGATCTCGGGGAAGCCGCTCTGCTTGTAGATGCCGAGTTTGCGCCGGCGCACATCCGTGCTGTGGTCCACCTCCAGCACCACGTCCGGGAGCGGGTCCGCGTCCACCTTGATGGCCGGCCCTTCCAGACGTACGCGGTGCGGATGCAGATACAGCACCTCGTCGGCCTGCATCAGCCAGCGCTTACGCCCTGTCGCGTCCCGGCGCAGCAGATCCGCCGAGCCGAAGCAGGCGATGGGGGAGCCGCGCAACATCGCGAACCGTCCCGTCATCTGGACGAGCATCCGCGACGGCTGCTCGTGGTAGATGGAGGTCGGTTCGCACACCTTCCACGCCGTTTCGGTGTCGCCGTCCCAGAACTCCAGGCGACCTTCGTAGTGTTCGATCTCGCTCGCCGGCAGGTGGAACGACTCGCAGCCGGGGAAATCCTCGTCGCGGTACTCGGCCGGGGAGGACGGCGGCGCTTCGTCGCTGCGAAGCTCGGGGAACTCGGACGGCGCCTGCGTCCAGGCGGTGGTATCGGGGGAGGGTTGGGCCATGATCGGACTCCCTGTGTTTCGGTATTGGGGAACAACGCCTGCCGAGACCGCACCGGCGTTCGCTCCCATGTCGCGCAGTTCCCGCAACTGCGCCCGGCGGGTCACGATGACGTACGCCCGCCGGTTGGGGGCGACGCCCGCAAATGCTCCACCCGTTCGAGCAGCGCCTCCCCGCTCTCGCACTCGATGAGCCAGTCTCCGACCGCGGCCACCCGTTCGGCATCATCCAGCCCGTCCAACCGCTCGACGAGTCGGTCCGACGTCTCGGGGCCGAACTTCCGGGCCGCCATCCGGTGCATCATTCGCACCTGACCTTCCATCCGACCTTCCTCGCGACCTTCCGCCTGCCCCTCCTCACGGCCCCTCGCCTGCGCCCTCTGGCTGATCATGCGCGTGAACGGGTCGTCCTCCGGCCGGGTGCCCTCGTGTGCGCCCATCCCCAACGCCACTCGTTCCAGCGCCTGCCTCGCCTCCGCCGACAGCGGGTCCTCAGTCAGCGCCAGACGGATCTCCTCCGCTGTCCATCCTGAAAATGCTCTGCTTTCCGGCTCTTCCCGGTATCCATCACCCCGGCGCACATGGATGGCGAGCCCCGGCTTTCGCACCGACGCCTCCCACGGCACCAGCACCCAGATCTCGGGGAAGCCGCTCTGCTTGTAGATGCCGAGTTTGCGCCGGCGCACATCCGTGCTGTGGTCCACCTCCAGCACCACGTCCGGGAGCGGGTCCGCGTCCACCTTGATGGCCGGCCCTTCCAGACGTACGCGGTGCGGATGCAGATACAGCACCTCGTCGGCCTGCATCAGCCAGCGCTTACGCCCTGTCGCGTCCCGGCGCAGCAGATCCGCCGAGCCGAAGCAGGCGATGGGGGAGCCGCGCAACATCGCGAACCGTCCCGTCATCTGGACGAGCATCCGCGACGGCTGCTCGTGGTAGATGGAGGTCGGTTCGCACACCTTCCACGCCGTTTCGGTGTCGCCGTCCCAGAACTCCAGGCGACCTTCGTAGTGTTCGATCTCGCTCGCCGGCAGGTGGAACGACTCGCAGCCGGGGAAATCCTCGTCGCGGTACTCGGCCGGGGAGGACGGCGGCGCTTCGTCGCTGCGAAGCTCGGGGAACTCGGACGGCGCCTGCGTCCAGGCGGTGGTATCGGGGGAGGATTGGGCCATGATCGGACTCCCTGTGCCCTTTTGTGGAGGAACGACGCCTGCTGATCGCCGCACCGGCATCCGCCCGGTGCACAGGCGTCCATCGTGCTCACTCAGCCATCGGTTGGCCGTTGCAATACGGACAAGTGCGCTGCCGAAGCCGGGCGATTCATGCGAGATCAACCAGCCGCGCCGCCATCATTCCTGCCGCCGCTCGCTCTCGGCCCGCCGCTCCCGCAACTGCGCCTGAAGCTCCGCCACCTTCGCCTCGGCGGCGGCGCGGGCTGCAGCTTCCCGTCTTGCCCGGACCTCTGCCTTCTCGCGGGCCGCGGCCTCCACCCGCCGTGCCTCGGCTTCGAGAGTTGCCCGAGCGTTCGCCCGCCGGGCCTGCCTCTCCGCCGCGAGTTGCGCGGTGTGCTGCTCCTCGTGGCCGAGCAGGTCCCGCCCGGTCTCGGGGTCACGTAGACGCAGCCGCCCGGAGGACTCCACCCGCAACTCCAGGCCCAGCACCGCGCTGCGCATCGCACCCGTCCCGGGTTCAGGCGCCAGCGCTTGGTACCCGTCCCCCGCAAGCGCCATCCCCCGCAGCCGCGAGGCCAGCCGTCTCCCCGTCGGGTCGTAGATCCAGTACTCCGCCACCCCCAGCGCCGCATACCGTGCCCGCTTCTGCCCCAGGTCCACCGCCCACGTGCTCTCCGACGTCACCTCCAGCACGAAGTCCGGCCCCTTCGGCTCCTCCCACAACTTGTAGCTGTACCGGGGATTGTCCGCACGTTTGGGCGCCCCGCAGACCACGAACACATCCGGCGCCACCACCGCCGCGGGATTGCCTTCTTCGTAGTAGAGAAACATGTCCCCGCCCACGTACACATCCTCGCGGTCGCGGAAGTGGGTGCGCAGGGCCGTCAGCAGGTAGAGCATCGGGATGAGCTGGAGCTCCGACTCAGCCATCGGCTGGCCGTCGCAGTAGGGATAGTGCACCGCCTGCGCGGCGGGTGACGCCTGGCTCATTCCGTATCTCCTGAGGGCCGATGCGCGCCCCGGCCGGTGGGTGCGATGACGGTACCACGCCCATGCCCCGTGCACTCCCATAGCCGTCCGGGGCGAGTCCCGGACGTATCGGGGGTGAAGCGTGGCGGAAGGGGCATCATGGCGACATGGGCGCAGAGCCCGTCGTTTGTAGGCCGGGGGCGCTTTCGCATGGCCTCCGGGTCGTAGGGAGAGATCGCTGGTTTGCCTGGTTCAATGGGTAATTTGCGCAATGGCGGGGTGATTTGTGCAATGGCGCGTCGTCCCATTCGGACGTCCGGACGTCATGGTGGTTGGACAGCTTCCTTGAGCAGAGGTCCCGAATGGGATTTCGACGGCTTGGGAAAGAAAGAATCGGTGAGTTACCAAGACTCTGGTCATGGTCGAGGCCATGGTTCGGGTCATGGTCCGTGGCATGGTTCATGGCCTGGATTCCCGGCGGAAACGGGGCGGTGTCGGAGGGAGTATTCCCGGGGGGACCACCTGAGATATCCCCGCGAGACGCCGACACCGCCCCCTGAGTTGTTTCCTCTGCTTCCTCTCCATGCATAAGCATGGGCTTCGTGTATGAGGTTGTTCCTCCTGGGCTAGACGCGCTCTTCGCACCGTCGCAGCAGTGCTTCCGCAATCGCCAGTCGTACCACGTCGCTTTGGGTGCGATAGCGCGGTGGGCCGGGATACGGGTCTTTGTCGTCTTCCGCGTCGTTGTCGTTCACCCGGACGACGAGGGCATCAAGCAGGTCGCAGTCATCCTGACTCAGTCGCATGTGCAGAAATCTCGCGGTGGCCATCTTCGGTGTGCCTCCGGGACGATTGGGTGGAAGGGAGGGGCGGCGTCGGCGCCCGTCGTAGTCTCGACGAGTCGGTTGCGGTTGTGCGGAGGGAGGACTTCGAAGCGAAGTTGCTCCCGCGCCGGAACCGCCCGCCGGAACGTCGGTACCGCTCCCCTGAGCGAGGGCGCTCCGGGTGGAGCGCCCTGCAAGAGCTACTACTCAGTCGTCGTACTCAGCGCCGAACGCGCCGGCCACATGGCCGTTCGTGAAATGGCCGTTGAATACGCCAGCGACGCCGGTGGGATAGTCATTCGACGGGTCAGCAGCATCCTGGGCATCATTGTCGTCACCTGGATTAGCGTTTCCGTACATCGTTCCTGACCACGTCCCGGGCCGCGCGCCCGCGCTACCTGTGGTAGTTCCGCCGCTTAGTGTCGCGTTAGGACCGGCTACTACGTTCTCGGCGTTCCTTGTACCCATGTTCGCCTTGTTCAGCATAAGCGTCCATCCGAGGTCCTCATTTCCGTCCATGAAGTTGGAGACTTCGCCCTTGATGCTCCACTGGTCGGCGGCCGCAACGGTCCCAGCCTCCTCTTCATCGAACTGCGCCGTCAGGTCCACGTCAGCAACGAAGGTTCCGTCCTCGACTACACCCGCATCGCCGCCAGCGTCGAAATCGCTCTTCCTGACATAGCGACCTGCCGCAGCGCCTGAATAGGTGGCACTACCTTCAATACCGTCGCTAGCAGCAAAACCAGCAGTACTTGCTGCGTTAGCAGTGCCTGATGTTACCTCGCCCGCGAACGTTCGAATCGCGTGCTTGTAGGTATCGTCTTTCTGTTTGGTCGACTCCATCCAGTAGCCGAAATGCAGGTAGTCGCTATCGGCCATGGCGTTCTTGGCCTTGAGGTCGGCTGCCGTCTTTCCGCTCGGGATGGTAGGTGTGAAGGTAAGGGCCGTGCTGACGGTGATATTTCCCTCGGAGGTTCGGGTTACGACGCAAGCAGCATCGCAAGAGAATGTACCGCTTACGCCATAGAACGTACCTGCTTGAGGAGTACTGGCCGCATGCCGCTTTGTAGTGCTCTCACCCGAAGTCGGAGCCGACGGAAGGATGTTGCCGGTGAACCGCATGACGTCCACTGACGTAGAGTCGCTAGCAGCTATGGTCACGATGCCCGTCTCTGCAATCGTGACTCCATTGGACGTACTATCGATCCCGTTTGAAGTCCAATCCGCGTCCTTGGCTGCTTCGATGTTGGTGTACACCGTCGCCGATTCCATCGGCTCCTTGCCGTCCGAATCGGTGTAGGTGAACATCTTGCCCATCCAATCGTCATCCCACTTGGTTCTGGTAGGAGCATCAGCGCCCCCTTCCGGTTCGAACTTCTTGTCCTTGGCTTGCATCTCGGTCTGGTTCAGTTTGATCATGGCGTCGCCGGAGCTACGGGTGATACGGAGACCTGAATCGGCATCACCTAGATCTACCGTGAACTCGGGAGGAGCCGTGAGCGTTAAGCGCATTAGAATTGCATCGGCCACCTGCATCGACGCCGCGTTAGCGGTCTTCCGCATTTCATCCTGTTCGTTATCTTGGGCCTCGCTGATACGCTCACTTGCCTATTTTGCGAGCGCCTCGGATCGGCCTTTGGCCTCCGCCACCTTCTCACGCTCTTCGGAGTCGGTCTCCACGGCGAGCAATGCAGTCGCCGCTGCCACGCGAGCGTTATGAGCATCCCGAATCTCCATGTCGGTGGAATCGTCCGTCAGGTTGCCGACACGGCGATCCGCCGTCTCATAGGTACTCCGCGCACTCGTGAGTTCGGCCGAAGGTCCGGATGAGTCTGTCGATGACTCGTTTTTGTTGTTGCTGGACCCTCCGCATCCGGCAAGCGTCAGCGCCAGCGCGGTGACCGCTACCCCCGCAAGCCGTTTACACATCAGTCGTTTCATCGTTTCTTCTCCTGAAGACCAAGGATTGACGGCAATGGCGTTGCCGCTGCACGAGAAGACGCGAAGGGAGACAGACGATGCGCATCCGCCGATGACGGAGCCCGGATCGCTACGCATGGAAACCGCAATGGCATGTCCCACACCCCCCTTCGACATCAGAGGCTGTCCCGGCGCAAGCGCGGAACAGAACGGTGCAGTCGCCACAGGTGGCCACAGGTCGATGATGATTCGCCGACACGCCCGACACCGGGAGCTACCCTGCGCTGGAGGACGACGCTTTACCCGCCGGGAAGCCCGGCAAGTGAACACCTAGTGATGATTGCGAGGGCAAGTCTCGCACGGACCAGCGGTCCGTGACAACACTTTACTTGCACCCTTCACTTGCGCCGTTGCGCCGAGCCGTCGCCGTCGTGCGACGCCGCGATCATGGCGAGGTCGGTTCGGGCCTGCGGCTCCGGACCGGCGTCCCGAGCACCGCGCATTGGTCGCCGATATGGCCCGGCGGCGTCGGAACCGGTCTGAAGGGGGGCTACGTTTTGCAGGCGGATCGGTCGCGACTACATCGACCGCAGCAACCAGGTGACTTTGGCCATTCGGTCCGGCGGGGCGGGGCGGTCGAGCCAGAGAACGGCCACTTCCACCGGGGACAACCCTTCGACCTCTACCCGCGAGCGCGGCCTGACCGGCCAGACGGAAAATGGCGCCGGGCCCGTGCAATCATCACAGGTGAAGTGAAGTCCCCGCTTATTTGCCGGGCCCGGGGAGCTACCCCAAGCCTTTCCAAGGGCTGTTTTATTCAGCAGGAGGCCCGGCATGCGGGCACCTGTGGATGATTGCGGGGACGAGTCTGGCACGAAGCCATGCGGGGTGACAATCCCCCGTACAGTCAACCTCCCTTCCAGTCAGCCTCGGCGTTATTTCCAGTTGCGAGGCGAGGAGCAGCCCTGGTGCTTCGATCCGCCTGATCCATGTCCCATCGGCTCCGCAGCGTGGAGTGACTCCGAGTCAGTCTCTCGTCGGAATCCGTGCAATGGCCCTGGGAGGCGCAGCGACGCGCGAGTGATCGGATAAGGCGGACCCCGACACGAATCCAGTGGATATGGATGCCGGGCGCGCGGCATCGCTTGTTCCGGCCGCGCCGACGGTGTACACCATTCCCGGAAGCCCGGAAGCCCGGAAGCCCGGAAGCCCGGAAGCCCTGGCCTGTCCCGGTCTTTGAGGGCGTGGTCGAACGTAACCCTTCGACATCCGGCGCCGGCACGGAGTCCACCCATGACGAGACGCAAGCTGCCCATTGGCATTCAGACCTTTCGCAGGATTCGCGAGGACGGGTGCTACTACGTTGACAAGACGGCGCTCATCCGGCGCTTGGTCGAGGAGGGCACGCACTACTTTCTCTCGCGTCCGCGGCGGTTCGGGAAGAGTCTGTTCCTCGACACGCTGAGGGCGGCGTTCGAGGGTGAGGAGGCATTGTTCGAGGGGCTGGCGCTGCACGGGGACTGGGACTGGACGGTGCGTCACCCGGTGGTGCGGTTGAGCTTCGGCAGCGGGCACTTCACCGAGCCGGGCCATCTTCACCGCGAGACGATGGCGCAGTTCGACGGGCTTGCGCGCGCGGCGGATGTCGAGATGCGCTACGACACCGCGCCCGCCTGCTTTCGCCACCTGCTGTCGTTGTTGCACGAGCGCACGGGAAAGCAGGTGGTAGTGCTGGTTGACGAGTACGACAAGCCGATTCTGGATGCGTTGGAGTATCCGGAGGTCGCGCGGGCGAACCGGGAGTATCTGCGGGGGCTGTACGCGGTCATCAAGGACAGTGACGCGCACGTGCGGTTCAGTTTTCTCACCGGGGTGAGCAAGTTCTCGAAGGTGAGTCTGTTTTCGGGGCTGAACAATCTGACCGACCTGACGATGAGGCCGCAGTACTCGTCGATATGCGGGTACACGGACGCGGACCTTGACACGGTATTCGGGCCGGAGTTGCCGGGTCTGGACCGGGAGAAGATTCGCGAGTGGTACAACGGTTACTGGTGGCTGGGGGAGGAGCGGGTCTACAACCCGTTCGATGTGCTCAAGCTTTTCTTTCATCGCGAGTTCAAGGC
>JAPOSC010000004.1:0-53046 GCA_026709935.1 Thiotrichales bacterium | reverse complement strand
AGCCGGGAGAGGCGCAACATCGTCGCCTTCGAGGTCGAACCGGCCTGAGGGCGGGGGACATCGCCGGAGTCTTCGGGCAAAGACCGTACGTCATGCAAGCCCCGCGCCTGTACGTTGATCCGCCGCTCGCCGCCGGCGGGCAGGTCAACCTGCCGGAGACCGCGGCCCGTCACGTCGCGCGGGTGCTGCGGCTCCGTGCCGGCGATGCGCTGACCGTGTTCGACGGCCGCGGGGGCGAGTACCGGGCGACGCTTGCGCGGGTTTCGCGCGCCGCAGTGGTAGTCGATGTCGGCGCGCACGAGCCCGCGGACCGCGAGTCGCCGCTCATCGTCGAGCTTGGCCAGGGGATCTGCAAGGGCGATCGGATGGACCTCGTGGTTCAGAAGGCGACGGAGCTCGGGGTGGGGATCATCCGCCCCATCGTCTGTGAACGCACGGTCGTGAAGCTCGACTTGAAGCTCGACCCGGGGCGGGCGGAGCGCCGGTTGGCGCACTGGCGCGCGATTGCGGTGCATGCGGCGCAGCAGTCCGGCCGAACGCGGGTCCCGGAGGTCGCGGGCATCGAGCATCTCGATCCATGGCTCGATCCATGGCTCGCATGCTCGGACACCGGTCCCGGCCCGATGTTCGTCCTCTCGCCTCACGCCGATCAATCGCTTCCCGATTGCGCGCCGCCCGCCCCCGGGGAGCCGGTGCGCCTGCTCGTCGGCCCCGAAGGCGGCCTCTCGCCCCGGGAGTTCGAACGCGCCCGCGCCGCGGGATTCACGGGGTTGCGCCTGGGGCCTCGGGTGCTGCGCACGGAGACTGCGGCGCTGGTCGCGCTCGCCGCGTTGCAGGCGCACTGGGGCGATCTGCGATAGTCTGCCCGAGCCCCGATCGCGGGCGGCGAACCCTCCCCGCTCCGGAGACAGTTCGATGAGCGATGACCACCCTCCCGCCAAGCTCTGGGCGGGCCGGTTCACCGAGCCGACGAACGCACTGGTGGAACGGTTCACCGAGTCGGTGAGCCTCGACCAGCGGTTCGCGAAGCACGACATCCGGGGCTCGATCGCGCACGCGAGGATGCTCGCCGAAGTCGGCGTGCTGAGTGCGGACGACCGCGACGCCATCGTCCGCGGCCTCGAAGGCATCCTCGCCGACATCGAAGCGGGCGCCTTCGAGTGGCGCGTGTCGCTCGAAGACGTGCACATGAACGTCGAATCGGTGCTCACCGAACGGATCGGCGACGCCGGCAAGCGCCTGCACACGGGGCGCTCGCGCAACGACCAGGCCGCCACCGCGGTGCGGCTCTGGCTGCGCGACGCCATCGCCGATATCGCGGAGGCAATCCGCGCGCTGCAGGGCGTGCTCCTCTCCATCGCGGAGCGCGAGGCCGACACCGTGTTTCCCGGCTTCACCCACCTCCAGCCCGCGCAGCCGATCACCTTCGGCCACCACATGCTCGCGTGGTTCGAGATGCTCGCGCGCGACGCCGAACGCCTCGCCGAGAGCCGCGTCCGGGTGAACCGCATGCCGCTCGGGTCGGCCGCGCTCGCCGGGACGCCGTACCCGATCGACCGCGCCCTGACCGCCCGGCTGCTCGGCTTCGACGGACTGTGCGAGAACTCGCTCGACGCGGTGAGCGATCGCGACTTCGCGATCGAGTTCGTCTCCGGTTGCGCGCTGGCGATGACGCACCTCTCGCGCATGTCGGAGGAGTTGGTGCTGTGGGTGTCGGCGCCGTTCGGGTTCGTGGAACTCGGCGACGCCTGGTGCACCGGTTCGTCCATCATGCCGCAGAAGAAGAACCCGGATGTGGCGGAGCTCGTGCGCGGGAAGAGCGCGCGGGTCATCGGCGATCTGAACGCGCTGCTGGTGCTGATGAAGGGCCAGCCGCTCGCCTACAACCGTGACAATCAGGAGGACAAGGCACCGCTGTTCGACGCCGCCGACACCACCACGGACTGCCTCCGGGTCTTCGCCGGCATGCTCGGCACCCTGCAATGCCGCCGCGAACGGATGCGCGAGGCCGCCCGTCTCGGCCACACCACCGCGACCGACCTCGCCGACTACCTGGTGCGCCGGGCGGTCCCGTTCCGCGATGCCCACGAGGTGGTCGGGCGCGCGGTGCGCACCGCGGTGGAGACGGGTCGGGATCTGTCGGACCTGACGCTCGACGAGCTGCGCGCGTTCTCCCCGGTCATCGAGGGCGATGTCTTCGAGGTGCTGACCCTCGAAGGTTCGGTAGCGGCGCGGAACCATCCGGGGGGCACCGCGCCGGAGCAGGTGCGCGCCGCGATCGCGCGGGCGCGGGAGAGGCTCGGCGCCGGGGTTGGCGCCGACTGACCGGCGCCGCGGGTGGATTACAATTCCGGCCCTCACAACGCATGTCGGACCGTCTCCGCAGGTGCGTTGACCGATCACGGTGGCTGACATGAACACTCTGGAACCCTGGCGGTGGGGGCCGCTCGAAGACATGCCGTCGGGCGCCGAGACCTGGGCGCTGCCGGGGCAGTCAGAGCTGGAAGCGACCTGGGCGCGTCATCGCGCAGCGCTCCGGCAGGACCCGGCCAAGGAACGTTTCATGGGCGGCTGGCTGCGCGAGCGGGTGCGCGCCTTCGCCATCGAGACGGGCCAGATCGAAGGGCTCTACACTCTGCGCCGCGACGTCACCGAGCAGCTTGTGGCCGAGGGCTTCGCCGGGGCGGTCGGCGCCCACACCTACGAATCGCTCGAGGACGAGACCATCCGCGGCCTCCTGCAGGATCAGGAAGCGGCCTATGACATGATGTTCGAGGATGTCGCCAGCGGCCGCCCGCTGTCGGAGTCCATGGTCAAGAGTTGGCATCAGTTGCTGACCCGCCACCAGGCGACGGTCACCGGCCTCGACATGCAGGGTCGCCGCGTCGCCGTGCCCTTCCGCACCAAGGGGCAGTGGAAGATCTGGCCGAACAATCCCCGGCGCGTCGATGGCCACGTGCACGAGTACTGTCCGCCGGAGCACGTCCAGTCGGAAATGGACCGCTTCTTCGCGCTGTACCAGGAAGTCCGGCAGCGCGGCTATCCGGTCAACGCGGAGGCGGCCTGGCTGCACCACCGCTTCGTGCGCACCCATCCCTTCCAGGATGGCAACGGACGCACCTCGCGCCTGCTCATGGCGTGGGCGTACATCAAGCGCGCCATTCCGCCGCCGATCATTACCGCAGAGGGCAAGCCGGAATATATCGATGCTCTGGAGTTTGCCGACGCCGGTGACCTGAAGGCATTTTCGGACCATATCGGCTTCATCGTGGCCGGTTCACTCAATAGCGCAAACCGATCGGCAGAGCGCGCCCTCTCCGGCGATCTCAACCGCCCCAACGGCAACGGTGGTCGCACCATCGGGGATGCCTACCATCCTCCGCGGCCGGATTGACGGGAACGGAGATCGGCCACCAGTACGGGCCGCCTCACGGCATGAACACCGGGCGGGACGATTTCGTGCCGATGGCCGAACGTTTGGTCCGCTGGTCCGCGCGTCACGGCCGGAAGCACCTGCCGTGGCAGCGCGAGCCGACGCCCTACCGCGTGTGGGTGTCGGAGATCATGCTCCAGCAGACGCAGGTCGGCGTCGTCATCGGGTACTACGAGCGGTTCATGGCGCGGTTTCCGGCGCTTGCGGACCTTGCGGACGCTCCGCTCGACGACGTGCTCGGACTGTGGTCCGGGCTCGGTTACTACTCGCGGGCGCGCAATCTGCATCGCGCCGCGGCCCTGGTGCGGGACCGGCACGACGGCGAGATGCCGCGCGAGCTCGATGCGCTCGTCGCTCTGCCCGGGATCGGCCGTTCGACCGCCGGTGCGATCCTCGCCTTCAGCTACGGTGATCGCCACCCGATCCTCGACGGCAACGTCAAGCGGGTGCTCTGTCGTTACCACGGCATCGAGGGCTGGCCCGGACAGAGTGCGGTCGAGCGCACCCTGTGGATGCTTGCGGAGCGGCATACGCCGCCCGATGGAGTGGCCGCCTACACCCAGGCCATCATGGACCTCGGCGCGACGCTCTGCGTGCGTTCGCGTCCGCCGTGCCCGCTCTGTCCGATCGAAGCGGACTGCGTGGCGCGGCGCACAGGTATGCAGGGACGCATTCCCGTGCCGCGGCCCCGGCGCGCCGTGCCCCGCCGGCAGACCGCGTTCCTGATGCTGCGCGACCCGAGGGGAGCGCTGCTCCTCGAACGTCGCCCCCCGAGCGGGATCTGGGGTGGGCTGTGGTGCTTCCCGGAATGCGACCCGGCCGCCGATGTCGAGGCCATGTGCCGGGGGCGTTTCGGCGTTCGCCCGGTCGCAGTCACCGCGCTCGCCCCGATCGCGCATGGATTCACCCACTTCAGGCTCGACGTGCAGCCCATCCTGATCGATATCGGGGCCGATGGCGCCGCCGCCGAGTCGCGCCGGCATGGTCCGGACGTGGTCGCCGACTCCGGCAAGTCGCGCCGGCACGCCGCGGATGTGGTCGCGGACCCCGGCGAGTCGCGCTGGTATGCCCCGGATGCCGTCGCGGATATCGGGCTTGCGACACCGGTGAGACGGTTGATCGCGCAGCTCGCGGGCGAGTAGCCGGCGCTTGGCTATCCGGCCCGGGCACTCTTTCGCGGGCGCCTGGATCAAGTGAAGCGGCCGCGGATTCGCGAGGGGTTGGCGCGTCCGGTGCTTGTGCCCGGGGATCGGGTGAGCGGGCACTCCGGATCGATTATTTCCCTGCAATCCGTGACAATCAGGTTTGTTGCATACACTTCACCGGTTGCGCCTTCGGTTCTGGAGAAGGCGGAAGGAGGGGGTCGAGATGCCGAGGACCGTGCAGTGCGTCAGGCTTGGCGGGGAGGCCGAGGGTCTGGACTTTCCGCCTCTGCCGGGGGCGCTCGGCCAGCGCGTGTTCGAAAACGTTTCGAAGGCCGCGTGGCAGCAGTGGCTTGCCCACCAGACGATGCTCATCAACGAGAACCGGCTCAAGGTCACCGACCCTGCGGCCCGCCGGTTCCTGGAAGCGGAGCTGGAGCAGTTCTTCTTCGGCGAGGGATCGGCAACCCCGGAGGGATATGTACCGACGGAGGAGTGAGCCCTGTCGGTGCGATATGAGGGGCGCCGAATCAGGCGCCGAAGTTCCTGAAGTAATGAGTCTCTGACCGGTGCGGCACCGGCCGCATCACACCATCCGGACCCGCGATCCGGTCATTCGTATCTTCGGACTTCGAGGGGGCCAACACCATGAAGTTTCAGCTCGTCATCAACATGGAGCGCATCACGCCCGCGGTCGACATGAAAGAAGTCGCGCGCCATACCCTGGAGATGGTGCAGATGGCCGACGAGGGCGGGTTCGCGATCGCGTGGGCGGCGGAGCACCACGCGCTGGAGATGACGATCGCGCCCAACCCGTTTCAGATCCTGACCTGGTGGGCCGCCCACACGTCCCGGATCCGGCTCGGCTCGGCGGTGGTGGTGGCGGCGTACTGGCATCCCATCAAGGCCGCGGGCGAGGCCGCGCTGCTCGATCTGTACAGCGGTGGGCGGCTCGAGTTCGGCATCGGCTCCGGCGCCTATCAGCGCGAGTTCGACCGCATGCATCCCGGCCTCGCGCGCAACGACGCATACCGGTACATGCACGAGATGCTGCCGGCGGTGAAGGCCCTGTGGCGGGGTGACTACGCGCACGAGGGCGAGTTCTGGTCCTTTCCGACCGCGACCTCGGTACCGAAGCCGGTGCAGAAGCCGCATCCGCCGATCTGGGTGGCGGCGCGCTCGCCGGACACCTACGACTTCGCGGTAAAGCACGAGTGCAACATCCTCTCCTGGCCCCTGACCCGGCCGATGTCGGAGCTTGAGGTGTACCGGGGGCGTCTGGAGGCCGCGCTGGTCGCCAACCCCGGCAAGCCGCGCCCGACCTTCGCCACCATGCGCCACACGGTGGTGTACGACCGCCCCGAGGACTGGGAGGTGCCGGTGAAGGCCGCGATGCGCCAGCTCGGCCAGTTCGAGAACCTGTTTAAGAACCTCGGCGACGTGACCGGCGGCTTCCCGCGGGCGATCGATCTGGCCGAGCTCGAGAACCGGGAGGAGTACGACCCGCACATGCTCCATCGCAACCTCATGTTCGGCACCCCGGACGAGGTGATCGAGAAGCTGCGGGCCTACGAGGCGCTCGGCGTCGACCACTTCACGTACTCCGCCAGCCTGGGTCTCGGGATGAAGGAGCAGAAGCGCTCGCTGGAGCTGTTCGTGCGGGAAGTGATGCCGGCGTTCGCTTAGGGACTCTGGCCAAAACAACTTTTCCGTTCGATGCGCCTGCACCTCCGGTCTGAAAGATGATTGGAGCAGATGAGGTGGAAAATTGATTTAGGTCAGGATCCTAAGCCCGGAATTTCGGGCTGATCGGGCGTGCGGAACCGGCGATGGCGTCGGGTGAGCGGCGAGGGTTGCGACCGCAGCGGTTTGCGGGCGACGCCAGTTTCGTTGGGCGTGCGGTCTGCGGGATCGTGCGTTGCGGCGGCGGGCCCGACTCTTCGGACCCGTGCCGTGATCACTCGGCGCCCGTGCCGTTCGCGGCCGGGAACACGATCACGTGGCGCAGGTTCTGTGAGCGTCGGGAGAGTTCGATCGATGCGTTGATGTCGGCGAGCGGGCGGCGCGAGGAGATCAGCTCGTCGAGCTTGAGCCGCCCGCCGCGGTACAGGCGAAAGAGCTTCGGCACGTCGATTCCGAGCCGCGCGGCCCCCATCTTGGAGCCCAGGATGCGCTGGCCGTAGTGGGCGAGTCCGGTCGCGTTCAGGCTGACCCGTTCGTCGTCGGGCGGCATTCCGACCACCACCAGCGCGCCTTCGCGCGCGAGCAACGGCAGCGCCGCCTCGATGGCGCGGGCGTTGCCGACCGCAGTCATCACGATGTCGAATCCGCGGCCGTCGGTCAGGGCGAGCGCTTTTTCGGTGATGTCGCCTGCGGCGGCGTCGAGGGTGTCGGTGGCACCGAACGCCCGGGCCTGCGCGAGCTTGTCGGCGCTCACGTCGATCGCCACCAGGGGGAGCGCCCCTGCGAGCGCCGCGCCCTGGACGCAATTCAATCCCACGCCGCCGCAGCCGATGACCGCGACCATGTCGCCCACCTGCACCCCGGCGGTGTTGATCGCCGCGCCGAAGCCGGTCACGACCCCGCACGAGACGAGGCAGGCGGCTTCGTCGGGCATGTACGCCGGAATCTTCACCACTTGCGAGGCATCGACGACCACGCTCTCGGCGAATCCACCCACGCGCAGGCCGGCCCGCACCGGTTGGCCCCGCCCGTCGGTCAGACGCGGTGCCGAGTCGATCGCGTAGTTGGTCGTGCACTGGGTAGGGGCGCCCGCTTCGCAGCACTCGCACCGCCCGCAGGAGCGGAGCAGGGAGACCATGACGCGATCACCGACGTGCAGGTCGCTGGAGCGCGCGGAAGGGCCGATATCGGTCACCACTCCGGCCACCTCGTGGCCGAATACCGCCGGAAGCGTCCCGCCCCATCCGCCGTCCATGTAGATGATGTCGGAGTGACAGATGGAGCTTGCGAGCACCTTCACGCGGAGTTCGTTCCCCCGGGGCGGATCGAGCCGCAGCGTCTCGACCGACAGGGGCTTTCCGAACTCCCGGCAGACCGCGGCCTGGATTTCGATCGTCTGGGAGGGCATGGCTCTCGTCGCGGCTGGATCGGGGAGGGCCGGGATTGTACCCGCCAGGGAGCCGGATCATCGCCTGCCGATGCGAGCCGGTCGAGCGAGCGTTGCGGCGGCCCTCGCGGTGGAGTTAAATGCGTCCATCGTTCGCGGGGCCGCGCAGTCCCGGATCCGGCGAACTCCTGCACATCCTCCACGCACCTCATACACGGAGACGACTTCATGCGATCGAAGAACATCGTCATCGGCGCCGTCGCCGCGGCCTTTATCGCCGCCGGGACCGCTGCCGATGCCAAGACGTTCCGCTACTCCACCTCCGGAGACATCCTCGGACTCGACCCCTTCATCAACAACGAGGGGCCGACCAACACGATGAAATCGAACCTCTACGAGGGGCTCATTCACCGCGCCTGGGACCTGTCGCTGCATCCCGCCCTCGCCACCGACTGGGAGCAGACGAGCCCCACCACATGGCGGTTCAACCTGCGCAAGGACGTGAAGTTCCACAACGGCAACGACTTCACGGCCGACGATGTGCTCATCTCGCTCGATCGCATCCGGCTCCCGGCGTCGAACATGACGTTCGTGGTGTCCTCGATCGACCGGATCGAGAAGATCGACGACCACACCATCGACATCGTCACCCAGTACCCGGACCCGACCCTGCTGCTCAACCTCCCGAACTTCTGGATCATGGACAAGGAGTGGCTGGAGGCGAACGACGCTTTCGGGCTGGAGGAGGGTGCGGTGGTCAAGACCTTCGCGAACCTCAACGTCAACGGCACCGGACCGTTCATGATCGAGGAGTGGGTGCCCGATACGCGCACCGTGCTGGTGCCGAACCCGAACTGGTGGGGTACGCCGTGGCACAACCTGACGCGGGCGGTCTTCACCCCGATCGGCAACGCCGCCACCCGGGTTGCGGCACTGCTCTCCGGCGAGATCGACCTGATGTATCCGGTGCCGCTGCAGGACGTGCCGCGCCTGGAGAGCACCGCCGGGGTGCAGGCGCTGCAGGGGCCGGAGCTGCGCACCATCTTCCTCGGCTTCGACCAGCACCGCGACGAGCTGCTCGACATGCCGGGTACGGGAAAGAACCCGTTCAAGGACGTGCGGGTGCGCAAGGCGTTCTATCAGGCGATCGACATCAACGCCATCAAGCGGGTGGTGATGCGCAACGCGGCGACTCCCACCGGACTCATGATCGCGCCGGGGATCAACGGCTTCCAGCCCGACATGAACGACCGGTTCCCGCATGACCCGGAGGCGGCGAAGGCGCTGCTGGCGGAGGCGGGCTATCCCGACGGCTTCCCGGTCACCCTCGACTGCCCCAACGACCGCTACGTCAACGACGAGGCCATCTGTCTCGCGGTGGTTCCGATGCTCAAGCGCGTCGGCATCGACGTGAAGCTCAACGCGCAGACCAAGTCGCTGCACTTCCAGAAGATCGGCCGCGCGGAGCAGTGGAACACGAGCTTCTTCATGCTCGGTTGGACCCCGGGCAGCTACGACGCCCACAACCCGCTCCAGCAGCTCATGACCCTCGACGGCGAAGGTCAGGGGACGTGGAACTGCGGGCGCTTCACCCATCCCCGGATGGAGGAGCTCACCGACCTGATCGCCGGCGAGACCGACGTCCAGAAGCGCACGGCGATGATTCGCGAGGCGTTTCAGATCCACAAGGACGAGGTGGGCCATATCACGCTGCACCAGCAGGCGCTGGCGTGGGGGATCGGCAGCAACGTCAAGGAAGTGAAGCAGCGGCCTCACAACGACGTGGACCTGCGCTACGTCATGATGAACTAGCCGCTTCCGGAGAGCCGGCCCGCCGCGCTCGCCCCGCCTTTCCGGCCGGGCGAGCGCGGTCGGGGCGCATCATCCATGAAGCACAAGCACGTTCTCCCGCCGCCCGCCGGATGCTGCCTCCCGAGCCCGCCGTGGTCCGGGCCACGGCGCCGATAAGAGCCGCCCCATGCTCGCCTTCATCGTGCGCCGTCTTTTCCAGTCCATCCTGGTGATGCTCGCGGTCGGGTTCATCGCGTTCTCGTTGTTCAACTTCGTCGGCGATCCGGTCAACAACATGGTCGGCATCGAGGCGACCATCGAGGAGCGCGAGCGGATGGCGAAGGCGCTCGGGCTGAACGACCCGTTCCCGATCCAGTTCGCCCGCTTCGCCGGCAATGCGCTGCGCGGGGACTTCGGCCAGTCGTACCGGCTGTCGGTGCCGGTGGAGGAGGCGATCGGGGAGCGCCTGCCCGCGACGCTGGAGCTCGTGTTCGTCGCCGCGGTGCTCGCCCTGGCGATCGGGGTGCCGCTCGGGGTCTACACCGGGCTGCACCGCGAGGGCGCGGTCTCGCGCCTCCTGCTCACGACTTCGCTGATCGGCATTTCCCTCCCGACCTTCCTCATCGGCATCCTCTTGATTCTGACCTTCTCGGTGTGGCTCGGCTGGCTCCCCTCGTTCGGGCGCGGGGTCACCGTGAACATCGGGTGGGAGAGCAATCTGGTGTCCTGGGAGGGGTTCCGGTCCATCATCCTGCCGTCGGTGACGCTGTGCCTGTTCCAGCTCACGCTGCTCATGCGGCTCGTGCGGGCGGAGATGCTGGAGGTGCTGCGCACCGACTACATCAAGTTCGCGAGGGCGCGGGGCCTGACCAGTCGCGCGGTCAACTTCGGTCATGCTCTGAAGAACACCCTGGTCCCGGTGATTACCATCACCGGTCTTCAGATCGGTTCGCTGATCGCGTTCGCCATCATCACCGAGACGGTTTTCCAGTGGCCGGGCATGGGGCTGCTGTTCCTCCAGGCGATCCAGTTCGTCGACATACCGGTGATGGCGGCCTACCTGTGCCTGGTGGCGTTCATCTTCGTCGTCATCAACCTGATCGTCGATCTGCTGTACTACGTCATCGATCCGCGGCTGCGGCTCGACGGCGGCGCGGCTCGGGCGCACTGAGCGCATGGCCGGGATGAACATCGACACCGGCCATCCGCCCGAGACGGCGGCCGCCGGCCTGCTTGCGCGCGCCGCCGACCGGCTCCGCCGCTTCTTCGACAGCGACATCTTCCACAGCTTCCGGACCTCGCCGGTGACCATCGCCGCCTTCGTGGTCACCATGGTGTGCTTCGTTGCCGCGTTCTTCGCGCCGTGGCTCGCGCCGCACAACACCAACGATGTCGCGACCCTGGATCTCATGAACGCCTTCCTGCCGCCGGTGTGGATGGAGGGCGGGACCTGGGACTTTCCACTCGGTACCGACGAGCAGGGGCGCGACGTGCTCTCCGCCATCATGTTCGGGATGAAGGTCTCGCTGATCGTGGGGTTCGCGAGTGTGCTCTTCTCCGTGGTGCTGGGGGTGGGGCTCGGGCTCGTCTCGGGATACGTCGGCGGGCGGCTCGACCACTTCATCATGCGGGTCGCGGACGTGCAGCTCAGTTTTCCCGCAGTGCTTGTGGCGCTGCTGCTGTTCGGCTTCGCGAAGACGATACTCCCGCGCGCCGTGCAGGACGACGTGGCGCTGCTGGTGCTCATCTTCGCGATCGGGCTTTCGAACTGGGTGCAGTTCGCGCGCACGGTGCGCGGCTCGACGATGGTGGAGAAGAACAAGGAGTACGTGCAGGCGGCGCGCGTGATCGGCCGCCGTCCGCTCGCGATCATGTTCCAGCACGTGCTGCCGAACGTGATGGGGCCGGTGCTGGTCATCGCGACCATCAGTCTCGCGATCGCGATCCTCACCGAGGCGACGCTGTCGTTCCTCGGGGTGGGCGTACCGCCGACCCAGCCTTCGCTCGGGACCCTCATCCGGTTCGGCAACAACTTCCTGTTTTCCGGGGAATGGTGGATGACGATCTTCCCCGGGGTCGCTCTCGTCGCCCTGGCCCTGGCGGTCAACCTGCTTGGCGACTGGCTGCGCGACGCGCTCAACCCGAAGCTGCGATGAAAACCCCCGAGACTCATGGAAACAATCCGGTGCCCGGCCGGAATGTCCCGCCGCGGTCGGGACTCGTGGCCCCGGGTTCTCCTCGACCACCGATCTTGCGGGCGGGCCGTTCCCGGGGCGGCTGCCCGTGCGCGGTCCGGGTTTGATGACGGACCCGGTTCCACTGCTCCAGGTCGAGGGGCTGCGGGTGGAGTTCCCGACCCGCCGCGGCGTTCTCGTCGCCGTCGACGGCGTTTCGTTCCACATCGACGCGGGTGAGGTGCTCGGGGTGGTGGGGGAGTCCGGAGCCGGGAAGTCGCTGACCGGCGCCGCCGTCATCGGGCTGCTGGAGCCCCCGGGCCGAATCGCGTCCGGACAGATCCGGTTCGAAGGGCAGCGGATCGATAATCTGCGCCCCGAGCGGATGCGCCGGCTCCGGGGCCGCAGCATCGCGATGGTGTTCCAGGACCCCCTCACGTCGCTGAATCCGCTCTACTCGATCGCCAGGCAGCTCACCGAGACGATTCGCACCCACCTCGACCTGGACGAGGCCGCCGCGAGAAAGCGCGCGATCGAGCTTCTCGACGAAGTGGGGATCCCCGCCGCCGCGCGGCGCATCGACGAGTATCCGCACCAGTTCTCCGGCGGGATGCGCCAGCGGGTGGTCATTGCGCTTGCGCTGGCTGCGAATCCGAAGCTCATCATTGCCGACGAGCCCACCACCGCGCTCGACGTCTCCATCCAGGCCCAGATCATCGCCCTCCTCAAGCGTCTGTGCGCGGAACACGGGACCGCGGTGATGCTGGTGACCCACGACATGGGGGTGATCGCGGAGACCGCGGATCGGGTGGCGGTGATGTACGCGGGGAGGATCGTGGAGGTCGGCGACGTGCAGCAGGTGATCGGAGATGCGCGGCATCCCTACACGCACGGCCTGATGGGGTCGATCCCGATGATCGGCCACGATGTGGAGCGGCTGGTACAGATCGACGGAGCGATGCCGCGACTGACCGAGATCCCCGCCGGTTGCGCGTTCAACCCCCGCTGTCCGCGCGCGCTGCCGCGCTGCCGGAGCGAACGCCCGGAGCTCGTGTCCGCGGCGGGCGCGCAGGTGGCGTGCTGGCTGTTCGATGGCGCCGGGAGCGACCGATGACGGCCGGGTCCATCTCCGGCCGCGACCGCGACGCTCTCCTCCGGGTGGACGGGCTCGCGAAGGAGTTCGATGTCTCTCCCCCGCTTCTGAACCGGGTGTTCGAGGGGGCCGGCCGCGTCATGCTCAAGGCGGTCGACGGGGTGAGCTTCACGATTCCGCGCGGGCGCACCTTCGGCCTCGTGGGTGAATCCGGGTGCGGGAAGTCGACCGTGGCCCGGCTGGTGGTCGGGCTCTACGGGCCGACCCGAGGGCGCATCGAGTTCGAAGGGGTGGACCTCGCGACGCTGAAGACCCGCGCCGAGATCGAGCCGGTGCGCCGACGCTGGCAGATGATCTTCCAGGACCCCTACGCGAGCCTCAATCCGCGGTGGCGGGTCGAGGACATCATCGCCGAGCCGATTCGGGCGCATCATCTGGCGCGGGGACAGACTGCCATCGCCACCCGCGTGGGCCATCTGCTGACCCAGGTGGGGCTTTCGCCGGCCGACGGGACGAAGTTTCCGCACGAGTTCTCCGGCGGGCAGCGTCAGCGCATCTCGATCGCGCGGGCGCTTGCGAGTCAGCCCGATTTCCTGGTGTGCGACGAACCGACCTCGGCCCTCGATGTCTCGGTCCAGGCTCAGATCCTGAATCTGATGAAGGAGCTTCAGCGCTCGCTCGGGCTCACCTACCTCTTCATCAGCCATGACCTCGCGGTCGTCTACCACATCTCCGACTTCGTCGGGGTGATGTACCTGGGGCGGCTCGTGGAATGGAGCGATGCCCGGACGCTGTTCACCACGCCGAGGCATCCGTATACGCGCATGCTGCTCGACGCGATCCCCGATCTGGAAATGACGGGACGCGCCCGAACCCCGGTCGCGGGCGAGGTGCCGAGCCCGATCAGTCCACCGTCGGGGTGTCATTTCCATCCGCGCTGTCCGTACGCGAACGACCGTTGCCGCCGTGAAGCGCCCCTGCCGATCCGCACCGGCGCGACGGAGGTCGCGTGTCACGGGGTGGAGGAGGAGCGCATCCCGGCCGGTGCCCGGCCGACCCTCGGCCGATCCCCCGGCCGATCCCCCGGTCGATCCCCCGGTCGATCCCAAGGGAGCCCCGCCGCATGAATCATTCGTCCCGTGAAATGATCGAGACCCTCGTCGGATTCCCTACCGTCTCGTGCGATTCCAACCTCGACCTCATCCACTTCGTGCGCGACTACCTCGCCGGACACGGCGTGGAATCGCACATGGTGCCGAACGAGGATGCGACCAAGGCGAACCTCTACGCCACCATCGGGCCGCACGTCGAGGGCGGCGTGGTGCTCTCCGGGCATACCGACGTGGTGCCGGTCGACGGGCAGCCGTGGGACACCGACCCGTTCCGGGTCGTCGAAAGCGACGGACGCCTCTACGGACGGGGCACTGCGGACATGAAGAGCTTCTCCGCCATCGCCCTTGCCCTGGTTCCCGACATGCTGGCGCGGGGGCTGAAGCGCCCGATCCACCTTGCCCTGTCCTACGACGAGGAGGTGGGCTGCCTCGGCGCGCCGGCGATGATCGCGCGGCTGGCGGCCGAGGCGCCGCGCCCGGCCGCGGTGATCGTGGGTGAGCCGACATCGATGAAGGTGATGACCGCGCACAAGGGCATCACGGTGATGGAGACGGTGGTCACCGGCCACGAGACCCATTCGAGCCAGACCCATCGCGGGGTGAGCGCGGTGATGACCGCGGCGCGGCTCGTCGCCAGGCTCGACGAGATGGCGCGCGAGGCGGAGGCGAACGTCTCGGCGCTGCTGTTCGAGCCGCCGTACACCACCATCCACGTCGGGGTCATCGAAGGCGGCACCGCCGCGAACATCATCAGCCGCCGCTGCCGCTTCGTCTGGGATATCCGACACGTCCCCGAGGATGACCCCATGCACCACGTGAACCGCTTCCGGGACTGGTACGAGTCGGAGGTGCTGCCGGTGATGCGGCGGGTGGCGCCGGAGGCGAACATCGAAACGCGACTGGCCAACCAGGCGCCCGCCTTCGGCCCCGAGGAGAATGGCGAGGCCGAGCGCATTGCCCGTGCCCTCACCGGCGACAACGCCGTCCATGCCGCGGCCTACGCGGCGGAGGCGGGCCAGTTCCAGGAGGCGGGGTTCTCGACCGTCATCTGCGGTCCGGGTTCGATCGACCAGGCCCACCAGCCGAACGAGTACATCGAGATCGACCAGGTCTCGCAGTGCGAGCGTTTCCTGCACCGGCTGATGGATGCCCTCTCACGCTGACTGGCTCACGCCGGCCGAGGAGATCTCCGGGCAAATGACGGTGTTTACCGGAACATCCTCCCGCAATGCTTCTGTCACCGCTGGCAAGTGGCTTGACGCGGAAGGAGATTCCGCTGGAAATTGAAAGTGATGCAGTATCGGTGAGTCATCCGAGCGAGCCCTCCGGGTACGGGCCGGGCCGGTTTTCGGGGGCGCTGGCGGGAACCGCCGATCGGTGCGTCATCAGCTTGACCTCCCGGCCCGCGACCGATTAAATACGTCGCCCTTCGGGGTTCTCCCCCCACGACTCCGTACCGCGGCCAGGTAGCTCAGTTGGTAGAGCAGCGGACTGAAAATCCGCGTGTCGGTGGTTCGATTCCGCCCCTGGCCACCATCCGAAATCAACGATTTACACGTCATTTCCCCTCTAAAATCAGTCACTTCCGCTAGATTCGCCCGAAACGCTGGAATCCGACAGCCTCTTGCATCATTCGTTATCGTCCGATACTGTTGCCTTCAAATGGGGTGACAAAAGGGGCGATACAGGGATGGGCAATCGGGAATACAACCGGCTGCAAGCCTCCTTCGTCCGCAACGTCGCCGCACCCGGTCATTATTGGGATGGGCACGGGCTGATACTCCGGGTGACCGCGGCCGGCACGAAGCAGTGGGTACAGCGGCTGCGGATTCGCGGCAAGCGGCGCGAGCTCGGACTCGGCGGATTCCCGCTCGTGACGCTGGCACAAGCACGCGAGACGGCGTTGACGAATCGACGCGAGGCCCGCGCGGGCGGTGACCCTCTCAGCGAGAAACGCCGGGAGCAGGTGGCGACGACAACCTTCGCCGAGGCCGCGCGCAAGGTCTACGAACTGCGTCGGCCTGGTTGGCGCAACGTCAAGCACGCTGAACAGTGGATCACGACTCTCGAACAGTACGTCTTCCCGCGGATCGGCGATTGCGGAGTGGCCGAGGTCTCGACCGAGGACGTGATCGCGGTACTCACCCCAATCTGGCACCAGAAGCCGACCACCGCAAAGCGCGTGCGCCAGCGGATCGACGCGGTGCTCACCTGGGCGGTCGCGCAGGGGCTCCGGCCCGACAACCCGGCTGATGCCGTCAAGGCAGTGCTCGCGCGCCAGCCGAACGGAAGTACGCCGCAACGCTCGTTGCCGTACAACGAAGTCGAGAATGCCATCGCGGCAGTTCAGAGGTCGAACGTGGCACCGATACTCATGCTCGCGTTTGAATTCCTCGTGTTGACCGCGGCCCGCGCCGGCGAGATTCGATTTGCCACCTGGAATGAGATTGACCTTGAGGCGGCGACCTGGACCGTCCCGGCGAGCCGGATGAAGGCGGGGCGAGCACATCGCGTACCGCTCTCACAGGGTGCACTCGATGTGCTCGCCGAGGCGCGGGTGCTCCGAAGCGAGCAAAGCGATCTCGTGTTCCCATCGCGTGGCGGGCGACCGTTGACGGAGCGGTGTTTCGTTCAGGCGCTCTCGCGGCTTGGCATCGACGCCACGGCACACGGATTCCGGGCGAGCTTTCGGGTCTGGGCGCAGGAACGGACGAGTTTCCCCCGTGAAGTCTGCGAGGCAGCCCTCGCGCACACGCTCAAAGACAAGGCGGAGGCGGCCTATGCCCGAAGTGACCTGTTCGAACGGTGCCGGGAGCTAATGGAGCGGTGGGCGCAGTTTCTCAACCCGGAGCCGGCGGGCGTGGTGCGGCTCGACGTGCACCGGGAGGCGGCGCGATGAACGGACAAGTCCTCTGACCGATCCCGGCTCTGCGAGTGACGGGGTACAGGTTGGACCGGCATCCACGGCGAATTTACGTGCGATCCGTACGACGGAACCGGGCGCGGTCCAGACATACGGTACAGGCATATGCCGACATGAAGGATGTACTGCCCTGGTTCGAGCCGGAGCCAGATGACGAATGAAGCGTTGAAGGTGCGGCGGGTCGGCGCGACCAAATCCCGCCACGTGTCGACTCCCAATGCAGGAGAACATCAACATGGGCAAGGACCGTAAATCCGCACTCGACAAGGGCGGAGTTCCGCCAGTCGGTAAAGGCTCGGCTCTGGATAAAGAGCTAACTCGGGTTGTTCCGTCGATCAAGAATGAACGTGATGAATGGGACCTCGAAAGTATAGTCTGCACACGTGTGGCGAAGGATCCTGATCCCGGCAAGCCGCCGCCGGCCGCTTCGTTGGTTCTGATCGCACCGTCCGGATCAGTGATCGCTCCATCCACAATCCGGTATCTTGAAGCTGATTACAGCCACAACGTGCACTGTCCGGTGGTTGACCCAAGCACGCCCCTCATATCCACATGAAAGGCACGACCATGCCCGCATCACTGGAAGAACGAGAGCGCTGGGAGGAAGAATGGCGTGAAGCCAACCGCAGGGCCATTGCTGAAAATCGCCCCCGCGGCCATCCCGAAATCGACCGAAAGGTACTCGAACTAACCCGTATCACAGTCGCACGGATCGACGAAAACCCGGCCCTGGTCCAAATCGGTCTCGATAATATTGAGCGATGGACCGCCCGCAAAGGCGGTTATCTCCCGCTCTGCCATGCGGAATGGAAACACCTGATCGAGACTCAGCCCTGGGAAACGCTTCGCGCCATGCTGCTCGAAGAATCCGACGAAGGGCAACGTCTGCGCAGTTCCCATCCTTTCACAAGTCTTGTCACCGAAGAAGAACGGGCAGAGATCTATGCGACGCGACGAACTTGAGCATATTATTCGTGCCGCTGCCGACGTCACTGGATATCAGGATCTGATAGTCATTGGAAGTCAGGCAATTCTCGGTCAGTACCCGAATGCGCCCAGGGAACTCCTCATCTCGATGGAAGCCGATCTCTATGTCCCCGGACATCCAGAAGTCTCCGATTTCATCGATGGGGCACTCGGTCGAGATACAATATTTGACGCTGCGCAGGTGCCAGGCGTGACTCCTACCGAAGACCATCCCCATCCGCATCACTGCCCGTTGTGTGGTCAGGGGATCACGCGAGCGCACTACCGCAAGGCACCCAAGGTGCAGTACGACAAGCGCACTCACCCGATCCGGTTGACGCGGGCGCTCGCGGTCAACCGCCCGCGGAGGACGATCGCACGGCGGTTCGGAATTACCGAAGACGACCTTGAACTGTGGATCGAGCAGTTCCCCGAGATGCAGGCCGCGGTGACCGCCGTCGAAGAAGAGGCCGGCGTGCTCTACGAAGCGGCGGTGGCGAAGGCGCTGGGGGCTGTCGATCCCGACACCGGGAGATACCAGGGCGGAGATCCGCAGTTGCTGAAGATGCTCCTCCAGACCGTCCACAACATCCAGGACCGCAAGCAGTCGATCGGAGAAGATGGCGCCGAGCGACTGGAGAAGGCGGTGCCGATCGCGAGGAAGCTGCTCAAGTCGCTGGGCAGTGCCGGAGCGGACGATTCCGCGAAGGGATGACCCGCAATGACGGGCCGCATGGTGCGCACCGAGGTCGAGTCCGACCGAGCGGTTCCGATGGCGGCGACCACCGGGTGATCTACGCGGCACCATTCAAGGACGGCCCGCAGTCGCCCTCTGCATGTCCGACAATCAGGAATTATGGCACTGATGCGAGTCGCATCCAGTGCGTGTCCTGCGCCATGGTGGCGGCGCGTTCAGCCGTTGTGTGGATGAGTCGGGCCAGAGCGTTCCACCGGCAGAGCTGCGCCCCGAGTGTGTCGAACCGGTCCCGGCACCCCGGTCCGGAGCCGGCTTCAGGTCCGAAGCCGACCCCGGCCTGTCCGCTCCCTGCGGCCAAGACTACTGCCGCTTTCCTTGATTGGCGCTCACCACGTTCCGAATCCAGGCGCGCACTGTCTTCGTCTCGGGAAGGCCACTGACCACCCAACGCCCGGTCCACACATACTGGCCCCAGACCATGCCATAGCCGTGCGTCTGAGCGTCGGACAGCACCAGCTTGAAATCTCTGAGGCCGCTCCGGCCCTTGTGGGTCTTGACCCGGACCTGTGCAAACCGCTTGCCGGCGGGAAACACGACATGGCCCTGTGTTGCCTGGTAGTTCTCGCCGGCCTTGGCAAAGCCGTCCTGCGTGCGGTAGGCGTACCGGAGATCGAAGTCCAACGAGCGGGACAATGCGAATTCGAAAATCGCGTACTCACCTTCCCGGACCTGGATGTCCTCGGCGAACAACTGCGCCGTGACACCGGATACAGGTCGTGTCTCCGTTGCCGCCGCCGGTTGGGCCAGCGCTGCCAGCATCAGGACGGCGGCGAGGCCGGCCGCTGCGCTGCGCAGGCGCCGGGCAAACAATCCGGAACTTCTGCTGGTCGAGTGCTTCATGAGGCATCCTCCCGTCTGGGGTGCGTCCTTTGCCCCGCACCATGGACGGTACGCACGGTAGCGCCGATACGACGCACGGGTCCAAGATCGAATTCTCATGGACCGGATAGGAATTTCTGATGGTTTGAACCCCGAACCCCGAACCCCGAACCCCGAACCCCGAACCCCGAACCCCGAACCCTGAACCCCGAACCCCGAAGCCGCGCGGCCGGCGATCCGCCGCCCCCGACTGCGACGCGTGCAGACCGGCACGCTCAACCCACGGAAAGCTGCAAGGCGGGCGGCCAGGCCGGAGTCCGGCTCCCGGGTCGCCCTGTCGCCTTGTGGCGCACCGCCCTCGCCGTCGGTTCCCGGGCAGGAATCCGGTTTCAGCGCCATAGGGGGCGATTCCTCGCGTTCCGGTTACACTCTCCACCGTACCCACGCTCCGGAAGCGCCGCCATGCGCTCCACCAGCTTCAATCCGCTCGCTGTCGCCCGCGAGCTCAAGGCCACTGGCATCGACGCCGACCAGGCCGAAGTCATCGCTGAAGGAATGCGCCAGGCCGCGAGCGCAGACCATGACGGACTCGCCACGAAAGTCGAACTCGCCGCGTTCCGCTCGGAAGTGCGCTGGATGTTCGGCTTCCTCGCTGCCCTGGTGCTCGCCATCGCCGCCAAGCTGTTCGGCCTCGTCTGAGCGCAGCCAACCGGGCGCTCCCGTCGAGGCCGGCGTTGGGCGGTGCGGCAACTTCCGAGTGAAAGCCTACTGCAACGGCTTTCAGTCCACTATCGTGGGTGCATCGTGCGGTACTGTTGCAACCAGATAGGTAGATGAATTGGGTGATATATATGATTTAATCTAATAAATATTCCATAAAAACAATGATTTATTTTTATATCGCAGCGGACTGAACTCCGCGTGTCGGTGGTTCGATTCCGCCCCTGGCCACCACTCAGTCGAAAGTCCGGTCGCCGGCCAGGATCTCCCGTATCCGGGCCGGGTCCTCCTCCGAGCGAACCGATGCCCTGAGCCGATCGTCGGCGAAGACTCCTGCGATTGTCGCAAGAGTTTCCAGGTGCTCGTCCGTCGATTCCTCGGGCACGAGCAGCCCGAAGACCAGGTCGACGGGCCGGTGATCCGGGGCGTCGAAGTCCACCCCCTGGCCGAGCCGGAGGAAGGCCGCGAGGGTGCGGCCGAGGCCCGGCACGCGGGCATGGGGCAGGGCACAGCCGTCTCCGAGGCTCGTCGAGCCGAGACGTTCGCGGGCGACGAGGAGGTCGAAGACACCCTGGGCGGTGAGCGCCGAATCCGCGTCCGCGAAGATGTCTCCCAGAGCCTGGAGCGTGCGCTTTCGGCTCGTCGCCGACACGTCGCAGCGCACGCTCTCGGGCGCGAGGATCCGAGATATGCGTGACATATCGTTCGTGGCGTGATGCCAGGCCGACCGGCGCGGGTGGTGTGCGGGGCAGCGTCCGCGGATCAGTCGAAACGGGTCTTGATGCTGCCTTCGGCGCGGTGGTGGTCCGTAAGCTTCTCCTTGTGTCGCCGTACCTGGCCATCGATGCGGTCGGCGAGCAGGTCGATTGCGGCGAACATGTCGTGATGGGTGGCGTTGGCGAAGAGCTCGGCGCCGGAGACGTGGAGCGTCGCCTCCGCCTTGCTGGACTGTCTCTCGGCGGTCAGGATCACCCGCGCGCTCGTGACCTGATCGAAATGTCGGGCGACGCGCCCGACCTTCCGGTCGACATACCGTCTCAGGTTCGGCGTCAATTCGACATGATGCCCGGTAAGCTGAATCTGCATGGACGTCTCCTCGCTGGACGAGTACCGAAGGGGAATGCGGACACGCTCGCCGAGGATCGTATCGCAACCCGGATGCGGAACAACCTGATCAAGGCATCCGATCCGCCATTCCCGCCGGCGTCCCGGGAGACCGTCACGCAGCGCGATACTCGGTGCGATGTTCGGGCGCCTGGCGAGAAATCCGGGTCGGTGGGAAACGCCGGTGTCCGATCAGGCCCGGAAATTTCACCGATTCGCGCCCGCAGCCGTGAATCGGTGAATTTCCGGGCTAGGGCATCCTGCGCTCGGTCGAGGACGGGATCGCCATCGCCTCCCGGTACTTCGCGACGGTGCGTCGCGCGATTCTGATGCCCTGCTCCGAGAGGATCTCCTTGAGCTTCTGATCGCTCAGGGGTCTCGCGGGGTTCTCGGATGCGATCAGCTTCCTGAGCACCGCGCGGATCGCGGTCGAGGACGCCTCCGCCCCGCGGTTGGTATGGACATGGCTGGAGAAGAAGTACTTCAGCTCGAACACGCCGCGAGGCGTGTGCATGTACTTGCGCGTGGTGACCCGCGAGATCGTCGATTCGTGCATGCCGATGGCGTGTGCGACGTCGGCCAGCACCATGGGTTTCATGGCTTCCTCGCCGTGCTCCAGGAACGCCTGCTGGCGCTCGACGATGCAGGTCGCGGTCTTCAGCAGCGTCTCGCCGCGGTTCACCAGGCTCTTGATGAGCCACCGCGCCTCCTGCAGGTGGCTCTTCAGGGTGTAGTTCTCCGCGCTGTTGTCCGCGCGTCGGATGAGGCCCGCGTACCGGGAGTTGATGCGCACCTTCGGAAACGCGTCCCGGTTCAGCTCCACCCTCCATGCCTGGTTCTCCTTGCGCACGAGCACATCGGGGATCACGTACTCCGGCGCGGAGGACTGGACCGCAGCACCGGGACGTGGGGAGAGGGAGCGGATCAGGTCGATGACGCACTGGAGTTCACGCCGGTCGAGTCCGAGCGCCGTCATGAGCCGCCCGTGGCTCTTCGATGCGAGCAGGGGGAGGTGTTCGGTCACCAGAGCGATCGCGGCGTCGCGCCCCTCGGTATCGGCGGGAAGCTGCCCGAGCTGGAGTGTGAGGCATTCCTGAAGGTTGCGCGCCGCCACCCCGGGAGGATCCAGGGTCTGCACCTCGCGAAGCACCGCTTCAATCCGTTCGAGCGTCAACTCTTCGTGCCGGGGGTCGAGACTGTGCCGGATGTCTTCGAGGGTCAGATCGAGATAGCCGTCTTCGTCGACGGCGTCGATGATCGCGGCTGCGATCACCTGGTCGGTGTCGCAGAGCCGCATCAGGGATACCTGCCACCGGAGCCGATCCTTCAGCGATTCGGTCCGAGCGCGGTGGGCGACGAGGTCGGCGCCGTCGAGGTCGCCGGTCGATGCGGCACCGCTGGGCGAAACGGAGTCGTAGATGTCCTCCCATACACTGTCGACCGGGAGATCGCGCGGAATGTCGGCCGGGGCAACCTCGGTCTCCGCGTCTGCGGCGGCGGTGTCGTCCTCGTCCAGCTCCAGCATGAGGTTGGAGTCGAGCGCCTCCTGGACTTCGGTGTGCAACTCCACGGTGGAAAGCTGAAGCAGCCGGATGGCCTGCTGGAGCCGGGGCGTCATGGCCAGATGCTGGCCCAGCCGGAGCTGCAAGGACTGTTTCATCGACTGCAAGTGACGGGTGTTTCCCGTCATTGTATCAGTCGCCGGGGAGACCGACGCGCGGTACCGCACAGGCGGCGGTACCGCATAAGCCAGCGGGTGCCGCTTACAACTGCGGTACCGTTTTCAAAGGGAATTTCCGGTCGGAAGCCGACGGCCGCGCGACACGCTGACCGGAACGGGGCGACGGGGGTTCAGAGCCTGAAGTTCCGTCCCAGATAGACCTCCCGGACCCTTTCGTTGCCGAGGACGTCCTCCGGGGCGCCCTTGGCGATGATGGTCCCCTGGTTGACGATGTAGGCCCGATCGCAGATGCGCAATGTGTCGCGCACATTGTGATCGGTGATCAGGATCCCGATGCCGCGTTCGCTCAGGTGCCCGATGATCTGCTGTATCTCCACGATGGAGATCGGATCGACTCCCGCGAACGGCTCGTCGAGGAGCATGAACCGCGGATCGCTCGCCAGCGCCCGCGCGATCTCGACCCGGCGCCGCTCACCCCCGGACAGGCTGTCGCCGCGCTGATCGGCGATGCGGGTCACCTGGAATTCGTCGAGCAACGTTTCGAGCCGATGCTCGCGCTCGTCCCGGCTCATTCCCGGCCGTGTCTCGAGAATCGCCATCACGTTGTCCCGCACCGAGAGATGGCGAAAGATCGAAGGCTCCTGCGGAAGATAGCCGAGCCCGGCCCGGGCCCGGAGGTGCATCGGGCTATCGCTGAGGTCGTCGTGGTCGACCTGCACGATGCCGGTATCGCACGCGACGAGGCCGATGATCATGTAGAAGCTCGTCGTCTTGCCCGCTCCGTTCGGTCCGAGCAGTCCGACGATCTCTCCGCTGCGCACGGTGAGGCTCACGTCGTTGACCACAAGACGGCTTCGGTATCGTTTCGCGAGTCGGCGCGCGGTGAGAGTGGCCATCGGAGGTGTCGTGCGTTGGAACCTGGCTCTGGAACTCAGCGTTGAAACCAGCGATTCCCGCGGATGGTCCGCGGGGCGGTCCCGCGGCGTGATTCAGGCGAGTTTCGGGTCTCCGGAGCATCCATTCGGGGCGATTTCGAGCGCATGTTCCGCCTGGTGGGAATGGCTGCGTTGAAACTTGGCGGGTTGAAATTCGGCGGATGGACGCCGAAGGCGCCGGAATTCTGGCGCCTGAGGCGCCGGAACTCTACGGCGTGGGCTTCTTCGGCCTGATCTGGATCCTGACGCGCTCCGGTTTCTTCCCGGCCGCCTGAGCGCCTTCGCCGGAGGACGGCGCCGCGGTGTCGGTCAGCGCCCGGAAGCGCGAGTTGAGCGAATCGTACACGAGCCGATCCGCCTGCACCTGGTTCCCGTCCTTCTCGTAGCGCGCCTCGCCGGACAGATTGATGAGATCCTGCTCGGGAAAGTACTCCATCCGATTCGCCCAGGCCTTGCGGTAGTCGGCTTCGCCATCGGGCAACTGCCTGAAGTGCCCCGGGGTGCCGGTGCTGGTGATTTTCATGACCCGATTGTTCGCGTCGAACAGGACGATGACGGTGTCGGCGGTCATGTGCAGGCTGCCCTGGTCGACGACGACGCTCCCGCGGTAGGTGGTCATTCTTCTGGCGTCGTCGTGTTCGGCTCCATCTGCGACGATCTCGATCGGTTGATCGCTGTCTGTCGACAGTGCGTGGACGAGGGGCTGGGTCGGGCCCGCGCCTGCCAGCAGCAGCGCGACCACGAGCGGGCACCGGAGTCGGCGCCCGCGCTTACTGCGACCGGTTGTGTCCATCCACATGGGTGCGTACCTGCGACAGGAGTTCGAAGCGAGTTTCCCCGAGCCAGGCCCGCATGCCCACCCCCGAAGTGGTGCCCGCGGGAGTACGGATCGTGACCGGCTCGGCGGTTTCCCCGTACTCCGATGCGGTCAGCACCATCAGATGTTCGGTCTGGATGTCCAGGTCGCGGGTTCCGGAGGCGTCATTGCGCCAGACGTCCACCTTGCCTATCAGCCAGAGCACCGTCCCGTCCGGTGACACCCGTCCGAGTTCCGATTGCACGTGCCACGGTTCGCCGTCGTCGCGAAAGAGTACGTAGCGAGGGTCGGTGAGCTCGACGGTCCGGTCGGCCTGGAATGCCATGTAGCTCGCCTCGACCCGCCGACCGGGCCGACCGGCGCTGTCCATCTCCACGGAGACGAAATTCTCCATGTAGGCCTCCGGTGCATCCGCAGACGCCCCTTCGGCCGAGTGATCGCCGAAATCAGGGGCGTACAGGAACCATGCGCTGGTTCCCGCCACCGCCAGCAGCGCCGCGTACAGGACCCACCGCAGGACCGGAGCCATGATCGCTGCCCTCAGATGACCCCTGCCCGCAACAGATCGTGCATGTTCAGCGCCCCCACCAGGTGCATGGAATCATCCACCACCGGCAACGCGCTGATTGCGTGCTCCTGCATGAGGGGCACCGCTTGTGCCGCGAGGGTCTCCGGTGCGACGGTGACGCAGTCGCGGGTCATGACTGCGTCGATCCGGGTGCGCTTCATGTCGACGTCGTTCTCGATGGCCCGCCGGAGGTCGCCGTCGGTGAACACGCCGAGGACGCGATCGGAGGTGTCGACGACCGCGGTCATTCCGAGCCGCGACCGGGTCATCTCCACCAGCGCGCTGGAGACCGTCTCGGCTGCGCCGACGCGAGGCACGTCGGCGCCCTTGTGCATCAAGTCGTCGATCCGCACGAGCAGGCGGCGGCCGAGCCGGCCACCCGGATGCGACCGGGCGAAGTCCTCGGGGCTGAAGCCCCGGGCTTCCAGCAGCGCGATGGCGAGCGCGTCGCCCATCGCGAGCGCGGCGGTGGTGCTCGCGGTCGGAGCCAGGCCCAGCGGACAGGCCTCCTGCTCCACGCTCACGTCGATGTTCACGTCCGCCTCGCTCGCAAGGCGCGAATGGTCGTTGCCGGTAAGGGTCACGAGGGGGATGCGGAGGCGTTTGATGATGGGAAGGATCGTCAGGATTTCGTCGGTTTCGCCGGAATTCGACAGCGCGATCACCATGTCCGATCCGGTGATCATTCCCAGATCGCCGTGACTCGCATCTCCGGGGTGTACGTAGAACGCCGGGGTGCCGGCGCTGGCGAGAGTCGCGGCGATCTTGCGCGCGACATGCCCCGACTTGCCCATGCCGGTGACCACGACACGCCCCCGGCACGCGAGCATGAGTCGGCACGCGGCGGAGAAGCGGGCGTCCACTCTGTCGACGAGCGCCGAGAGTGCTCTCGCCTCGGTTTCGATAACCGACACGCCTGATGCACGCAACGCGGCGTCGACGGCGGGTTGCGGGGTCGGCTCGGCGGGCATGAAGCGATCCGATCGTCGGGAGCGGGGCGGCGGTGGTGGCCGGGCTTCGGCCGGGGCGGGCGGATCATCGCGGGCGCCCGACTCCGAGTGTGAACCGGAAACCCCGCGGATCGCAATCTCCCTCCCGGCTCCGCGGTCATTCCCGCCCACGCGGGAATGATGCCATCGACGTGGCTGTGGTTGCGGCAACAACGCCATCCCGCGATCCCCGCCAGGCAGGAACATGCCGTTGAAATCCCGGTCAGGGGTCGAACCTGCGGGGCCGGAGTCCCGCCTGGAACCAGCATACGAGGCTGTGGAAGTCGTACACCGGGAGTCCGGTGGCGCGCGACATCTCGGCCGCGTAGGGCGGCATGTTCGTGCATTCGAGTACGATCGCCCCGACATCGCGGTGACGTTCGACGAGCCGGCGGGCGGCGGCCACGACCTCCTCCCGCGCGCGGTCCACATCGAGCTCCAGCGCATCACCGAGCAGCACCCGTGTGAATTCGGCCCCGCCCTCGGTGCCCTCGACGGCGGTGTCCGGCCGGGCCCCCGCGCATTCGAGGTGCCGCGGAGTCAGGCTTTCCGCTTCCACCGTCACCACGCCCACCCGCCGGCCGGGGGGCAGCAGCCGCTCCACCCAGGGCACCTGCAGGAGCGATGACGCGGCCACCGGAACGCCGCACGCCATCGAGAGCCGGTCCTGATACAGCACCAGGAACCCGCAGTTGGTGGCGATGCCGTCGGCGCCCATGGCGACCAGCTCCCGGCCGGCCGTAACGAAGTCGTCGACGATGCCGTCGCGATCGCGCACCACTCGGTCCGGGGTCGCGCCGGAGACGACGCGCCAGAGCACCGGGAACGGCCACGTTTCGGCGTTCCCGCCGTCGCCCGGGATGCGCGGAAAGCGGGTCTCCAGCAGCAGCATCCCCACGTTTGCCCCGTAGACCGCCTTGCCGCCATGTGCCTTGCCCGCCGCCCCGGGGTGACGGTGGGAATCGCCGGTTCGCGCCTTCATGGTCGTTGCGTCCATGGGGTGGTTATGATAAGCAGCCCGATCGGTTGATTGGTATACCATATACCACGAATCGATCGTGCTCTCCGGCCGGTTCGCGCTCGGACGGCATGTTTGCCGACGAGCATGGCCGCGATCCACCACTCACGCAGAGGAGCAACGACCCGATGATTCAATCCAGGAAGCTCATTGCGGCTGGTCTGGCCGGTGCGCTCGCCGTCGGCGGCTCGCTGGTCGCGTCCGGCCCGGCGGCGGCATGGGAGCCGAGGAAGCCCGTCGAATTCATCATCATGGCCGGTACCGGCGGCGGGGCCGACCAGATGGCCCGCATGTGGCAGGGGCTGATCGAGAAGAAGGATCTCTCTCCGCGCCCGTTCATTCCCATCAACAAACCCGGTGGTTCAGGGGCCGAAGCTTTGCGTTATCTGCAGGACAAGGAAGGTGACGACCATGTGATCATGGTGACCCTCAACAGCTTCTACACCACGCCGATCATTCAGGAGGAGCTGGGAGTCGACGTGACGAAGTTTACCCCGATCGGACGCATGGCCCTCGACACGTTTCTGCTCTGGGTGCATTCGGACCGCACGGACATCACCGATCTGGGCAGCTATGTCTCCGCGGTCAAGGCAGCCGGCAAGGAATGGAAGGTCGGCGGTACCGGCTCCGGCCAGGAGGACTCGATCCTGACCGCCATGATGGAGAACGAGTTCGGCTACGAGGTGACCTACATCCCGTTCCCCGGTGGCGGCACCGTGGCCAAGAACCTGATCGGCAAGCACATCGACTCGACCGTCAACAACCCGTCCGAGCAGAACGAGTTCTACCGCGCCGGCCAGAGCAAGCCGCTCGTCCAGTTCACGGGCGAACGGGCTTCCGCCTACCCGGACATCCCCACCGCGAAGGAGCTGGGTCACGACATCGAGTACTACATGCAGCGCTCCATCAACGGCCCGCCCGGGATGTCGGCGGAAGCGAGGCAGTGGTACATGGATCTGTTCAAGACGCTGTTCGAGTCCGAGGAGTGGCAGACGTTCTGCGCCGAGGACGGTATCAACTGCAACGAATTCGTCGCGGGCGACGATCTGGCCGCCTTCCACGTCGCGCAGCTCGAACGGCATCGAAACCTGATCGAGAGCGTCGGCGCGGGCGCGATTACCGGCGAGTAGGATCCGGGAATCGAATCGCGCGAGAGGCCCCTGCAGAGCCGGGCCATGGGCGGGGCGCGCACACTGCGCGTCCCGCCGTATCCCGCAACGATGTGTCCCGCCGTTTGTCTGGAACGGCATGTCTCTTGCCGTTTGTCTGGAACGGCATGCCTCTCGCCGTTTGTCTGGAACGGCGCGTATCTCACCGTTTGTCACGGAGCGGCATGTCTCTTGCCGTTTGTTCTGGAACGGCGCGCTTCTCGCCGTTCGCCCGGAACGGATCGACCTCGATACGGTCGGCCCGAATCGAAAGGGGTTTGTATCCATGGCTTGACCGTCAACCTCGATCTTCCGATGTCGGATGAGCGCAGCGCAATCCGGCAACACGGAGCCGCGGTGGAGATTGTCAACCAACCGATACAAGCCCCAGCCGAGACTCCACCGGCTGAGGAAAGACCATGACGGTGCGCACCGCTGAGCTGGTGATGGGCATTCTGACCGCGCTTGCGTCCATCGGCCTGATGGTCAAGAGCGCCGAGCTCAACATCGGCTGGATCGAAGGCCGGGGGCCGGGCTCCGGCGCCTGGCCCTTCTGGCTCTCGCTGGGCATGCTGCTGGCGTCGGTGGCGACGCTTGTGCGCTGGTTCCTCCGCGTGACGCCGGAGTCGCGCTCGACCGAGTCGTACATGACGCGGGACACCGCGCTCGCCGTCGGAACCTCCGCCGCCGCGATCTTCTTCCTGCTGCTCGCCACGCACTTCATCGGGCTCTACGCGTCGCTGATCCTGTTCCTGCTGTTCTACCTGAAATTCATCGGCCGGCACTCGTGGCGGCTGACCGGCATCCTGACCATCGCGATACCGGTGTTCATCTTCTGCCTGTTCGAATGGGCGCTGAAGATTCCGCTCCCCAAGGAGTTCACGGAGCCGCTGTTCTATCCGGTGTACGACCTGATGTACTCCTGAGCGAGGATTCGCCCCGATGGATACGGTACTGGTCTTGCTGGGCGCCGGGCTGCTGGAGGCGATGCAGCCGATCAATCTGCTGATGATCTTTCTCGGCTGCACCATCGGCTTGCTGATCGGGGCGATGCCGGGCCTCGGGTCGGTCAACGGGGTGGCGATCCTGCTGCCGATCACGTTTCTCGTGCCACCCACCGCGGCCATCATCTTCCTGGCCGCCATCTACTACGGCGCGATGTACGGCGGCGCCATCAGCTCCATCACCCTCGGCATTCCCGGCGCCTCGACCGCAGTCGCCACCGTGTTCGATGGCCGGCCGCTCGCGCAGGCGGGCAAGGCGGACCGGGCGCTGACCGCCGCCGCGGTGGCCTCGTTCATCGGCGGCACGATCTCCGTCGTCCTGTTCACGCTGTTCGCGCCGCCGCTGGCCGAGTTCGCGCTCAAGTTCGGGCCGCCCGAGGAATTCGCGCTGATGGTGCTCGCGTTCGCGACATTCATCGGCCTCGGGGGGGACGACATTCCGAAGACGATCTTCTCCATCCTGATCGGCCTCGTCCTCGCCACCATCGGCCTCGACATCATCTCCGGCAAGCCGCGCCTGATTTTCGGCGACATTTCGGGATTCCTGCACGGCATCAACTTCCTCGTGCTCGCCATCGGGATCTACGGCATCGGGGAGATGCTGTGGACGCTGGAGCAGACCCAGGGCAAGGTCACGGTGCACAAGGTCAAGATGTCGTTCGCCAGGCTGTTCCGGAACCTGCAGGACGTGAGGCACTACATCGGCACCACCTCGCTCGGTTCCGCGGTCGGGTACTTCGTCGGGACGCTGCCGGCGGCTGGTGCGACGCCGGCTTCGCTGATGTCCTACGGGCTGGCCAAGACGTTCTCCCGCGACCCGGACTCCTTCGGCAAGGGCAACATCGCCGGCGTCGCCGCCCCCGAAGCCGGCAACAACGCGGCTTCGACCGGATCGATGCTCCCGATGATCACCCTTGGCATCCCCGGATCGCCGACCACCGCGATCCTGCTTGGCGGCATGATCATCTGGGGTCTGCGCCCCGGCCCGCTGCTGTTCACCGAGCACCCGGACTTCGTCTGGGGCCTCATCGGCTCCCTCTACATCGCCAATCTGGTGACCCTGCTGCTGAACCTGGCGTTCATCCCGGTGTTCGTCAAGGTGCTGACGATGCCGTTCACCATCCTGGCGCCGGTGATCTTCATCCTCTGCGTGGTCGGCGGGTTTGCCCCGACCCAGACGATGCACGACGTGTGGCTGATGTTCCTGTTCGGCGTGGCCGGCTACTTTCTGCGCAAGCTGAACTACCCGGTGGCACCGGCGGTGCTCGCCATCGTGCTCGGGCCGCTGGCCGAGCGCTCGCTGCGGCAGTCGCTGCTGGCCTCGCAGGGCGACCCGCTGATCTTCGTCGAGCGGCCGCTGTCCGCGACCTGTATCGCCATTGCCGTGCTGCTGGCCTGCTATCCGCTGGTACGGAAGCTGCGTCGCCGGAGTGCGTGAGGCTCGGGCGCGGCACCGTGGTTTCGGTGTTGCGCCCGCTGCTCCTGGCCGACGGAGCGGGCACTCTGTATTATGTATACCAGATACCAGATCGCGAATTTGTCGGACGAGATCGCACCAATGGCCGTCGCACACCTGTCGCTCAAGCCGGTCGAAAGCCCCGTGGTGCTCAAGGATCGCATCTACCGGGAGCTCAAGTCCGCCATCACCTCGATGGACATCTACACGGACGACGACGAGCACCGTCTGGACGAGCGCCAGCTCTCCGTCGATCTCGGGGTGAGCCGCACGCCGGTTCGCGAGGCGCTGTGCCGGCTCGAGAACGAAGGGTTCGTCCTCACCATTCCGCGCCGTGGCGCCTTCGTGGCTCGCAAGACCAGGAAGGAAGTGCTCGAGATGATCACGGTCTGGGCGGCGCTGGAGAGCATGGCGGCGCGGCTGGTCACGGAGAGCGCATCGGATGCGGAGATCGCTACCCTGCGCGCGCTGTTCTCGTCGTTCGACGCGGACGGGGCGCCGCAGGCCCGCATCGACGAGTACTCGGAGACCAACATCTCGTTTCACCAGGCGCTGTTCCGCCTCAGTCGCTGCGATCTTCTGAGCCAGATGACCGAGAACCTCTTTCTTCACATGCGCTCGATACGGATGCGCACCATCGGAGAGAAGGACCGCGCGCGCCGCTCCATCATCGATCACATGTCCATCATCGAGGCCCTGGAGGCTCGTGATACCGAGCTTGCCGAGCGTCTCGTGCGCCGGCACACCCTCGATCTGGGACGACACGTCGAGGAGTACGTCGACTGGCTCGAATGAAGCGCAGAGGAGGACGGGGCGTCGTTTCGTGGTTTGCCGGACCGCCGCCTTCGGGTGCGCAACCATCCGCGCCCGGTGACATCGACCTGCATCGAGACCTGAACCGAACCGCCCGATCCCGCGTCTGCGACCCGTCCGAACCGCAACTTCCGCATTCCCCAAGGAGACCGTCATGTCTACCGCAACCCAGCAGGTCACGTCACGCACCGCCGAGGACACCCTTGCGCGCAAGAGCCGCGACGCCGATGTCGTCTCCGGCGGTCACCTCGTCGCCCGCGCCCTGAAGAGCGAGGGCGTCGATACCATCTTCACGCTGTGCGGCGGCCACATCATCGACATCTACGACGGGTGCATCGACGAGGGCATCAAGGTCGTCGATGTGCGCCATGAGCAGGTCGCGGCGCACGCGGCGGATGGCTACGCGCGCCAGACCGGCCGCCTCGGATGCGTGGTGACCACGGCCGGCCCGGGGTGCACCAACGCGGTCACCGGTATCGCGACCGCCTTCCGCTCCGAGAGCCCGGTGCTGCACATCGGCGGTCAGGCCGCGCAGACCCAGCACCGCATGGGCGGGCTTCAGGATCTGCCCCATGTCGACCTCATGCGTCCCATCACCAAGTTCGCGTCGACCGTTGCTTCCACCGAGCGGGTCGCGGACATGGTGGCGATGGCGGCGCGCGAATGCTTCAGCGGCGCGCCGGGACCGGCGTATCTGGAGATCCCGCGCGACGTGCTGGATCGCGAGGTGTCGGCGGCGGATGCGGTGATCCCGCAGGCCGGCTCCTACCGCGCCTCGATCCGTTCGGCCGGCGATCCCGCCGACGTCGAGCGACTGGCGGACCTTCTGGTCAACTCCGAACGACCCGCCATTCTGCTCGGCTCCCAGGTCTGGGCCGCGCGCGGGCATCGGGAGGCGCTCGACATGGTGCGCGCGCTCAACATCCCCGCCTACATGAACGGCGCGAGCCGCGGGTTACTGCCGCCGGGAGATCCGCACTACTTCAACCGCACCCGCAGCGACGCCTTCCGCAAGGCCGACGTTATCGTCATCGTCGGTACCCCGTTCGACTTCCGCATGGGCTACGGCAAGCGGCTGAGCCGCGAGGCGACCATTGTTCACATCGACCTCGACTACCGCACCGTGGCCAAGAACCGCGATGTGTCGCTCGGGATCGCCGGCCATCCGGGCGCGGTGCTGAAGGCGGCCCATGACGCGGCGACGGGGCGCACGGACAATCGGGCGAAGGCCCGCCAGCCGTGGCTCGACGAGTTGCGGGCGCTGGAAGAGACGAAGACCGAGAAGCTCATGCCGTTGTTCAGGTCCGAGGCGAGCCCGATCCACCCGTATCGAGTCGCCTGGGAACTCAACGAGTTCCTTGCCGAGGACACTATCTATATCGGCGACGGCGGCGACGTGGTCACCATCAGTGCGCAAGCCGTGCAGCCGCGTTCCCCCGGACACTGGATGGACCCGGGCGCGCTCGGCTCGCTCGGGGTGGGCACCGGATTCGCGATGGCCTCGAAGCTCGTGCACCCGGACAAGGAGGTGCTCTGCTACTACGGCGACGGCTCCTTCGGCATGACCGCGTTCGACATGGAGACCGCGAACCGCTTCGGTGCCCCGTACGTGGCCGTCATCGGCAACAACTCCGCGATGAACCAGATCCGCTTCGGCCAGATCTCGAAGTACGGCGAGGAGCGCGGCGACATCGGCAATCTCCTCGGCGACGTGCCGTTCTCGAAGTTCGCCGAGATGCTCGGAGGTTACGGCGAGGAGGTGCGCGAGGCATCGGAGATCGCGCCGGCGCTGCAACGTGCCCGCGAGGCGGTGCAGGGCACCGGCAGGTCCGCGGTGGTCAACGTCTGGGTCGATCCGCGCGAGTACGCGCCCGGCACCCGCAACCAGACCATGTACAAGTAGCGGCCGGCGCGGCGCCATCCCGGCCGGAGTCGTCGATCGCAAACAGGAAGAGGGATCGTTTCATGAGCAAGGCACTCGAAGGCGTGCGCATTCTGGACATGACGCATGTGCAGTCGGGACCCACATGCACGCAGCTTCTCGCCTGGTTCGGCGCCGACGTGCTCAAGGTCGAGCGCCCGGGCGTCGGCGACGCCACCCGTGGCCAGCTCCGGGACATCCCCGACGTCGACAGCCTCTACTTCACGATGTTGAACCACAACAAGCGCAGCATCACGCTGAACACCAAGACTGATCGCGGCAGGGCGATCTTCACCCGCCTCGTCGAGGAGTGCGACGTGCTGGTCGAGAACTTCGCTCCGGGCGCGCTGGACCGCATGGGGTTCACCTGGGAACGGATCCGGGAGATCAACCCGCGCATCATCTACGCATCGGTCAAGGGCTTCGGCCCCGGGCCTTACCAGGACTGCAAGGTCTACGAGAACGTGGCGCAGTGCACCGGGGGCTCGGCGAGCACCACCGGCTTCGATGACGGTCCGCCGCTGGTGACCGGCGCCCAGATCGGCGATTCCGGCACCGGGCTGCACCTCGCGCTCGGGATCGTCACCGCGCTCTTCCACCGCGAGAAGAGCGGGCGCGGTCAGCGCGTGGAGTGTGCGATGCAGGACGGGGTGCTGAATCTCTGCCGCGTGAAGCTGCGCGACCAGCAGCGCCTCGCCCACGGCCCTCTCAGGGAATATCCCCAGTATCCGAACGGAACCTTCGGTGAAGCCGCGCCGCGCTCCGGGAACGCCTCCGGCGGCGGTCAGCCCGGCTGGGTGGTGAAAACGAAGGGCTGGGAGACGGACCCCAACGCATACATCTACGTCATCACCCAGGCCGCCGCCTTTCCGGCGCTCGCGAAGGCGATCGGCCGCGAGGACTGGCTCGACGACCCGGAATGGAGCACGCCCGAGGCGCGCTTGCCGAAGCTCGATCAGGTATTCGCCGAGATCGAGAAGTGGACCATGACCAGAGACAAGTTCGAAGTCATGGAGATCCTCAACCCGCTCAACATCCCGTGCGGTCCGATTCTTTCAATGCAGGAGCTGGCCGAAGAGCCATCGCTCCGCGCGACCGGCACCGTGGTGGAGGTGGATCATCCCACCCGCGGCGCCTATCTCACCGTCGGCAATCCCGTGAAGCTCTCGGACTCGCCGTCCGAGGTTGTCCGCTCGCCCCTGCTCGGCGAGCACACCTTCGAGATCATGCACGAGGTGCTCGGATTCTCCCCCGACGAGATCGAGGTGGCCCGGCGCGAAGGTGCCGTCGGCCGCGAGGACGCGGAGCAACCGTCGGCGGCGTGAGTACCGCCATCCTTTGCGCTCCGGTCTGTGGATCGGAAGCAGCGCGCCTGCGGCCCGATGAAATTTTCGGGCCAGTCATGCCAATCCTCATGCCGTGGGTTCGCATACAGTCATCCCCGGGTAGATCGGGAACCGGCGACAGAGCGCCTCCGCTCGCTGCAGCATCTCCGACTCCGCCGCGGAGTTGTCGTCCGGGTGTGCGGCCAGGCCGTCGAGCACTCCGGCGATCAGCGTTCCGACCTCGCGGAACTCCGCGGTGCCGAACCCTCGGGTGGTGGCGGCGGGGCTGCCGAGACGGATGCCCGAGGTGATGGTGGGCTTCTGCTCGTCGAAGGGGACGCCGTTCTTGTTGCAGGTGATGCCGGCCCGGTCGAGGCTCTCCTCGGCTGCCTTGCCGGTGAGGCCCTTGGGCCGCAGGTCCACGAGCATCAGATGCGTGTCGGTGCCTCCGGAGACGATGCCGAAGCCATGTTCGAGCAGGGTGTCGGCCAGGACGCGGGCGTTGTCGATCACCCGCTGGGCGTACACCTTGAACCCCGGCGTGAGCGCTTCACCGAAGGCAGCCGCCTTGCCGGCGATGGCGTGCATGAGCGGACCGCCTTGAAGCCCCGGGAACGCGGCGGAGTTGATCTTCTTCCCGAGCGCTTCGTCGTTGCTCAGGATCATGCCTCCCCTCGGACCGCGCAGGGTCTTGTGGGTGGTGGTGGTGACGACATGCGCATGGGGTAGCGGGCTCGGATGAATCCCGGCGGCCACGAGCCCCGCGAAGTGCGCCATGTCCACGTGCAGGAGCGCCCCCACCTCGTCGGCGATGGCCCGGAATCGCTCGAAGTCGATGATCCGCGGATAGGCGGAGCCGCCGGCGATGATGAGCCGGGGCCGGTGCTCGCGAGCGAGCGCCTCCACCTCGTCAAAATCGATCCGGCCGTCCTCGCGCCGCACCCCGTACTGCACCGCGTCGAACCACTTCCCCGACAGGTTCGGCGCCGCGCCGTGGGTCAGGTGTCCGCCGGCGGCGAGCGACATGCCCAGGATGGTGTCGCCGGGTTTCAGGAGCGCAAGCATCACGCACTGGTTGGCCTGGGCCCCGGAGTGCGGCTGCACGTTGGCGAACGCACAGCCGAAGAGCTCCCGCGCCCGCGCGATGGCGAGGGTCTCCGCCACGTCCACGTACTCGCACCCGCCGTAGTACCGCCGGGACGGATAGCCCTCCGCATACTTGTTGGTGAGCACCGACCCCTGGGCGTCAAGCACCGCGCGCGAGACGATGTTCTCCGAGGCGATCAGCTCGATCCGGTGCCGCTGGCGATGCAGCTCGTCCTGGATGCTCTGCGCGAGCACGTGATCGGTCTGCATCAGGGAGGCGCCGAAGAAGGTGTCGGGACTGCCCGAGTCGTTGAAGTCCATTGAGAGCGCTCCGGTGGCGTGCGTCGTGATTGGTGTCCGTGGCGGCCGGCGTCGGGCCGGGCTCGAGGTGGCGGTGCATGCATTCGGCACCGACGAAGGGCGTGATCGTGCGGAGAACTCCTGGTCGTTGTCCAGCCCTTGCGTCCCGATCCGGCGATGCCCGCCGACGCATTCCGGCGCGTGGACGCTGCGCCGCGCGACGTGCCTTTCTCCGCCCGCGGTCGCCCGGCCTCCGGCCGAGAACCGGACCTTGCAGAACCGTGCATCCTGCGAACATCCTGGCATCATGCGGTTTGGTCCGAGACGGCTCCGGTTCCGAGTCGGTCAATCACCAGGGAGAGTGAGGCATGAGAATCATCGTTCACGGCCAGCAGGCGTTCGGGAAGAGTGTGCTGGAGGCGTTGCTCGAACGCGGAGAGGACGTCATCGGCGTGTACTGCGCCCCGGACCGTGAAGGCCGCCCGCCGGATCCGATCAAGCAGTACGCCGTGGAGCGGGGGCTGCCCGTCCATCAGCCGCGGTCCTATCGGAACGCGGAGACGGCGGCGCAGATGACCTCGCTCGGGGCGGACCTCTGCGTGATGGCCTACGTCACCGCGTTCGTGCCCGAAGAGGTGCTGAACATTCCGGTCCACGGCTCCATCCAGTACCACCCGTCCCTGCTGCCGCGGCACCGCGGCGGCAGCTCCATCAACTGGCCCATCATCTGGGGCGAGACGGAGACCGGACTCTCAATCTTCTGGCCGGACAACGGGCTCGATGAAGGCCCGATCCTGATGCAGAAGGAGGTCGAGATCACCGACGACGACACCCTGGGCAGCCTCTACTTCAACCAGCTCTTCCCCCTGGGGGTCGAAGCCATGCTCGAGAGCGTGAACCTCGTGCGCGATGGTGCAGCGCCGAAGATCGCCCAGGACCACTCGCAGGCGACCTACGAGGGCTGGTGCCGCGGAGACCTGGTGCGCATCAACTGGCACATGCCCACGCAGACGACCTGGAATCTGATTCGCGGCTGCAACCCCGCCCCGGGCGCCTGGACCACGTTCGAGGACACGAAGGTCGCCGTCTTCGACTGCGTGAAGGTCTCCGAGGCGCGGAGCGTCCAGCCCGGCGGGATTACCCGCATCGGGGACGACGGCGTGCAGGTGGCGACCGCCGATGGGCAGATTCTGGTCAAGCGGGTGCGCCCCGACGGCGCCCGGAAGGTGCCGGCGGCGGAGTGGGCGGGGGACGCGGGTCTCCGCGTCGGTGCTCGATTGAAATAGCCGCCGGCGCCGCTGACAGTTGTTTGCGGTTGCAGGCTGCCATGCTCCTCTCGGCCTCCGGGGGTCGCGACATGGGGTGGAGCCGGAGGTTGGCGGGTGTCGCAGACGACTGTCCGGGGATGCTCCTCGCGCGAGGTCCCGCCCGGGGGACGCAACGGGAATTGCCGGCTTCGGGAATGATTCGGGGATGATTCATTGTTGATACCGGATGGTTGGTATATCGTATACCGAGCTGCCCCCACCGGCGCTTTCCGAGGCGCTCCCTGATGGACATCCACGAATATCAGGCCAAGCAGCTCCTGCGCCCGTACGGACTGGCATCACCTCCCGGAGAGTGCGCGTTCACCGCCGAGGAGGCGGAGGCGGCAGCCCGCCGCATCGGTGGGTCGCGCTGGGTGGTCAAGGCCCAGATCCGGGCCGGTGACCGTGGCCGAGCCGGCGGGGTGAAGATGGTGGCCTCCCCGGCCGATGTGCGCGAAGTCGCCCGGGAGATGCTCGGCGCGCGGCTCGTCACCCCTCAGACCGGTGGCGAAGGCGAATACGTGCGCCGGGTATACGTCGAGGCGGTGTGCCGGGCCGCGAGCGAACACTACCTTGCCCTAGGGCTCGACCGGGCCGCGTCGCGGATCACCCTTGTCGGCTCCGACGCGGGGGGGACGTCGATCGAGTCGGTGGCCGGGGAGCACCCGGAGCGGATATCGCAGGTCGCCATCGACCCGATCGATGGGCTGAATCCCGCCGATGCGCGTCGCCTCGCCGCCGACATCGGGCTCGGCGGGGCGCATTCGGCCGGAGCCGAGCGCCTCATGATCGGGCTCTACGACGCCTTTGTCTCCTACGACGCATCGCTCATCGAGATCAATCCGCTTGCGCTCACGGCCGACGGCGAGCTGCTCGCCCTCGATGCCAAGATGAGCATCGACGACAACGCCATGTTCCGCCACCGCGACATCGAGGATCTGCGCGAGCGCGACGAGGAGGGGCGGTTCGAGCGGGTCCGCCACGGCTTCAACTACATCGCGCTCGACGGCGACATCGGCTGCGTGGTGAACGGCGCGGGTCTCGCGATGGCCACGATGGACATCCTCAGGCTCCAGGGCGGCGCGCCCGCGAATTTCCTCGATCTCCCCCCCGCCGCCGGGCGCGATCGGATGACTGCCGCCTGCCGGCTCGTGCTCGAAAACCCCCGGGTCAAAGTATTGCTCGTCAATATCGTCGGAGGCGGCATGACCCGGTGCGACGTCGTCGCCGAGGCGTTCGCGTCCGCCTGCCGCGCCGCCGGGCGGTCGGTGCCCATCGTCGCCCGGTTCGAGGGCGTGAATCGGGAACTCGCCCGCAAGGTTCTGCGCGACACCGGGGTCGAGGCGGAGCCGGCCGAGTCGCTGGGCGATGCGGCGATGCGCGCGGTAAGGGCCGCGTCCGGGGGCGCCCGATGAGTCCCTTCGCGCCCTTCGACACCCTCCGGTTTCCCCTCGGGACTCTTCTTCGGCAACGGGGAGCCGCCTGATGGCCATCCTCGTCGATGCCGACACCCGGGTCATCGGTCAGGGCATCACCGGTCGTCAGGGGACGTTCCATGCGGAGCAGTCCATCGCCTATGGCACCCGGTTCGTCGCCTGCGTCACTCCCGGCAAGGGCGGCAGTCGGCACCTGTATCTTCCCGTCCACGATCGGGTCGCCGACGCGGTGGAGGCGACCGGGGCGGATGCATCGGTCGTCTACGTCCCGCCCGATCGGGCGGCGGATGCCATGATCGAGGCGATCCAGGCCGGGGTGAAGCTGGTGGTATGCCTTACCGAGGGCGTCCCGGTGCTCGACATGTTGCGCGTCAAGCGGGTGCTGCAGGGCACGTCCACCACCCTCGTCGGTCCCAACACCCCCGGCATCATCACCCCCGGCGCGTGCCGGATCGGGATCATGCCGGGGCTCATCCATCGTCCCGGGCGCATCGGCATCATGTCGCGCTCCAGCACCCTCACCTACGAGGTCGCGGCCCAGTGCACCGCCCTCGGTCTGGGACAGAGCACCGTGGTGGGGATCGGCGCGGACCCGGTGCATGGCATCGGCTTCGTCGAATGCCTGGAGCGGTTCATCGCCGACGACGAGACCGACGGGATCATCCTCATCGGCGAGATCGGAGGGGTCGAAGAAGAGGCGGCGGCCGAATTCCTGCGCGAATCGCGTGCCTCGAAACCGGTGGTCGGCTACATTGCGGGGACCACGGCGCCGGCCGGCCGGCGCATGGGGCACGCCGGCGCGATCATCGCGGGCGGCCGCGGCAGCGCGCAGGAGAAGCTCGAGGCGCTGCGCGGCGCCGGGGTGACCGTCCCGGATTCCCTGGCCGAAATTGCCCGGACAATGGCCGAGGCGTTGCGGGCATGACCTCGAAGGTGAGAGGGCCGGCCCCGCGGAGGAGGGCCGAGCCCGCCCCATCATGAGGGTTGAAATGAGCACTGAATGCATTCTCAGCGACTATCTCGACCATGCCATGGCGGCGGCGGCATACGACGAGCTGGACGACGGTACATTCGCAGGTCGAATCCCGCCGTGCAAAGGGGTCGTTGCCTTCGGCACCTCATTGATGGAATGCGAGCATTCGTTGCGATCGACATTGGAAGATTGGTTGTTTCTGGGATTGAAACTGGGGCACTCGATCCCGATTCTCGCGGGACTTGACTTGAACAGGCAGCCGACACGTGAGCCGTTGGACGCCATGTAAGCGCAACCTCTTCATTCGTCGTTTGCGCGGCCTCGGCTTTGATGGTCCATTCTCGGGTTCACGGCATCAGTTCATGCTCGGCGAGAGCTACCGGTTGGCTCTGCCATCGAGCGATGAATACTTCGGTTTCACAACTTCGCATGATGATTCGAGAAGTCGAAAGGATCATCGGACGCCAGATTTCTCTGGATGAATGGAATCGGCTCTAACCTGAACAATCGTCGTCGGTTCTCCTGAATCGGCAGTCACCATCGGAATCCGAATGCCCACCACCATGGAATCCCCCCGTCGCCGCCGCCATCCCGGCTCCGGGCGCGGCAAGGCCCGCCGTCAGCCCAAGGGTCGGCAAGTGGATCCGGCCGCGCTCGGCGAGATCCGTACCCTGCTCGGGGACCGGTCACGAGCCCGCGACCTGCTCATCGAGCACCTGCACCTCATCCAGGACCGCTGGCACTGCATTTCCGCCCCGCACCTCGCCGCCCTCGCTCACGAGATGCGTCTGCCGATGGCCGAGGTCTACGAGACCGCGACGTTCTACGCGCACTTCGACGTGCTCGCTGAAGACGAGGCGCCGCCGCCGGCCATTACGGTGCGGGTCTGCGACAGCCTCTCGTGCGAGCTTGCCGGCGCCCACGACTTGCTCGAATCGCTGCCCGCCGTGCTTGGCGAGCATGTGCGGGTGCTCCGCGCCCCGTGCATGGGCCGGTGCGACACCGCCCCGGTGGCCGAGGTCGGCCACCGTCATGTGGACCATGCGGACGAGCCGGCCATCCGCGCGCTCGTCGAGGCCGGTGATCTTCATCCTGTCATCCCGGAGTACCGCGCCCTCGACGCCTACGAACGGGACGGCGGCTACACCCTTCTGCGCGCGTGTCTGGCCGGCGAGCACACGTTCGAGGACATCGCCACGAAGCTCGACGCCGCCGGCCTGCGCGGCCTCGGTGGGGCCGGATTCCCCACCGGGCGCAAGTGGCGCATCGTGCGCGGCTACGAGGGACCCCGACTGATGGCGGTCAATGCGGACGAGGGTGAACCCGGCACCTTCAAGGACCGCTACTACCTCGAACACGACCCCCACCGGTTTCTCGAAGGCGTCCTCGTCGCGGCGTGGGCGGTGGAGGCGGAAGCCGTCTACGTCTATCTCCGCGACGAGTACCCGTTCATCCGGGACATCCTGCTCCGCGAACTGGCGAAGCTCGGCCCCGCCGGGCTCGACACCCACACGGAGCTGCATCTTCGCCGCGGCGCTGGTGCCTACATCTGCGGCGAGGAGTCCTCGATGATCGAGTCCATCGAGGGCAAGCGCGGACTGCCGCGCCACCGCCCGCCCTATGTCGCCGAGGTCGGCGTATTCGGTCGCCCGACGCTGGTGCAGAACGTGGAGACCATGTACTGGGTGCGCGACATCGTCGAGAAGGGGCCGGAGTGGTTCGCGAGCCACGGCCGGAACGGCGGGAAGGGACTCCGCAGCTACTCGGTGTCCGGGCGGGTGAAGTCACCGGGGGTCAAGCTCGCTCCGGCCGGGGTGACGCTTCGCGAACTGGTCGACGAATTCTGCGGCGGCATGGCGCCGGGGCACACGCTCCGTGGCTACCTCCCGGGTGGCGCGAGCGGCGGCATCTTGCCCGCGTCGATGGCGGATCTGCCACTGGAGTTCGGCAAGCTGGAGCAGCACGGGTGCTTCGTGGGCTCGCACGCGGTGGTGGTGCTGTCGGATCGGGACGACATGAAGGCCGTCGCCCTCAACCTCATGCGCTTCTTCGAGGACGAGAGCTGCGGCCAGTGCACCCCGTGCCGGGTGGGCACCGAGAAGGCGGTGAAGCTCATGGAGCGCGACATATGGGACGAACCGCTGCTCGTGGAACTCGGGCGTACGATGAGCGATGCCTCCATCTGCGGCCTCGGCCAGGCCGCCGCCAATCCGCTGAACTCGGTGATGCGGTACTTCAGGGAAGACGTGAGAGTCCAAAATGATTGAATCGGTTCAGTTCACCCTCGATGGCCGCTCCGTCGAGGCGTCCTCCGGCGAGACGATCTGGCAGGTCGCGCATCGGCTCGGTACCGACATCCCGCATCTGTGCTACGCCGACGAGCCCGGCTACCGGGCCGACGGCAACTGCCGCGCGTGCATGGTGGAGGTCGAAGGAGAGCGGGTGCTCGCCGCTTCGTGCCAGCGCCGGGCGGCGCCAGGGATGGTGGTGCATACCGACACCAAGCGGGCGCAGGCTTCGCGCCGGATGGTGATGGAGATGCTCGTCGCCGACCAGCCGGCCCGGGAGGTCGCGCACCAGCACGATTCGAGACTCTGGCAGTGGGCCGAGCGCATGGACGTGACCGAGAGCCGGTTTCCGAGCCGACCTCCGGTCGCCCCGGACTCGAGCCACCCCGCGATGCGCGTCAACCTCGATGCCTGCATCCACTGCAACCTGTGCGTGCGGGCCTGCCGCGAGGTGCAGGTCAACGACGTCATCGGCATGGCCTGGCGCGGGAGCGGCTCGAAGATCGTCTTCGACTTTGACGACCCGATGGGCGCGAGCACCTGCGTCGCCTGCGGGGAGTGTGTGCAGGCGTGCCCGACTGGGGCGTTGATGGAGGCGTCCCTCGTCGACGAGGCCGGCGTCGACCGCCGGCTCCGGCTCGACGAAGTGAAGAGCGTCTGTCCTTACTGCGGCGTCGGCTGCCAGATCACCTACCAGCTCACGGACGACTCCGAAGGGAAGGCGCAATCACCGGTGCGCACACCTGAGGCGCCATTGTCGCGCCACCAGATCACGGATAGTCCCGAAGCGGAGGCGAAGGGTGAAGCCGGTGACCGCGCCGAGGTTGCCGCCGCGCGCGAGGCCGGCGCCACCAGGGTCATCGCCGCGGTACAGGGCCGCGACGGTCCCGCCAACCAGAAGCGGCTGTGCGTGAAGGGGCGGTTCGGTTTCGACTACGTGACTCATCCGCATCGCCTCACCACCCCGCTGATTCGGCGCGACGACGCCCCGAAGTCCGCCGACTGCGATATCGACCCCGCGAACCCCCTGACCCATTTCCGCGAGGCGAGCTGGGAGGAGGCGCTCGAGCGCGCCGCGGGCGGACTCGCCGCCATCCGCGACCGGGACGGCGGGGCCGCGCTCGCCGGCTTCGGCTCCGCCAAGGGTTCGAACGAGGAGGCATACCTCGTCCAGAAGCTCGTCCGCCAGGGCTTCGGCACCAACAACGTCGACCACTGTACGCGGCTGTGTCATGCGTCCTCGGTCGCGGCCCTCCTCGAAGGCATCGGCTCCGCCGCGGTCACCGCTCCGTTCACCGCCTGCGAGGACTCCGACGTCATCATCGTCATCGGCGCCAACCCCACCGAGAACCACCCCGTCGCCGCCACCTTCTTCAAGCAGGCGGCGAAGCGCTCCACTCTCATCGTCATGGACCCGCGCGGTCAGGCCCTGAGGCAGCACGCCACCCACATGCTCCAGTTCGACTACGGCACCGACGTGGCGCTCCTGAATGCCATGCTGAACGTCATCGTCACCGAGGAACTCTACGATCGGCAGTACATCGAGACCCACGTCTCGGGGTTCGATGCCCTGGCGCAGCACATCCGGGACTTCACGCCCGAAGAGATGGCGCCCATCTGTGGCATCGAGGCCGGGCGCATTCGCGAGGTCGCCCGCACCTACGCGAAGGCCGAGAAGGGGATCATCTTCTGGGGGATGGGGATCTCGCAGCATACCCACGGCACCGACAACGCGCGCTGCCTCATCGCGCTCTCGATGATCACCGGCCACGTCGGCCGTCCCGGCACCGGGCTTCACCCGCTGCGCGGCCAGAACAACGTGCAGGGCGCCTCGGACGCAGGGCTCATCCCCATGGTCTTCCCCGACTATCAGTCGGTGGAAGAGGAGGACATTCGTGCCCGGTTCGAGGACCTGTGGGGCCGTTCGCTGGACGCGAACCGGGGCCTGACCGTGGTGGAGATCATGGAAGCCGTGCACGCCGGCGTCATCAGGGGGATGTACATCATGGGAGAGAACCCCGCGATGTCGGACCCGGACGTCGATCACGCGCGGGCCGGGCTCGCGAGTCTGGAGCATCTGGTGGTGCAGGATATCTTCCTCACCGAGACCGCGTTCCACGCCGACATCGTGCTGCCGGCTTCCGCGTGGCCCGAGAAAGACGGCACCGTCACCAACACCAACCGCCAGGTGCAGATGGGCCGCGCCGCTCTCGCGCTGCCCGGCGATGCGCGCCAGGACTGGTGGATCATCCAGGAGATCGCCAACCGCATCGGGCTCGACTGGCGCTACACCGGCCCCGCCGACGTGTTCGCGGAGATGGCGGCGGTGATGCCGTCGTTCGACAACATCACCTGGGATCGCCTGCGGGCCGAGAGCGCGGTGACCTACCCTTGCGAGGCCCCGGACGAGCCGGGCACGGATATCGTGTTCGGGGAGGGGTTCCCGACCCCGGACGGCCGCGCGAAGCTGGTGCCCGCCTCCATCGTGCCGCCGGGCGAGCAGCCGGACGACGAGTACCCCATGGTGCTCACCACGGGCCGCCAGCTCGAGCACTGGCATACCGGCGCCATCACCCGGCGGGCCACCGTTCTCGACGCCCTGGAGCCGGAGGCGATGGCGAGCCTCTCCCCGTTCGACCTGCGCAAACTCGGCATCGCGGCCGGCGATCCGGTGCGGGTGGCGACCCGCCGCGGCGTCATCGAACTCAGGGCGCGGTCCGATGGCGCGGTCCCGTCCGGCGTGGTCTTCGTGCCCTTCTGCTACGCGGAAGCGGCCGCCAACACCCTCACGAACCCGGCCCTGGATCCGTTCGGGAAGATCCCGGAGTTCAAGTACTGCGCGGCGCGGGTGGAGCCTGTTCCAGAGGGCGCGTTGGTGTGATCGGGGCGCAAGGGGCTTTCGTCATCAGGTCGCCGAGGAACGAAGATCACCGCTCGATTGCCGATGGACGAGGTCTCCGTATCGTCACCCATTGACCGAACGCTTTCGAACGCCGGACATCACGTCAGATGACGAACGCCAACCTGTACGGACTTCTCGAAGCACACTTCCCGGCCGACCGCTTGTCGCCCTGCCTGGAGACCCCGAACACTGCAGTATGGACTTTCGCGGATGTCGAGGCCGAGTCGGCCCGCTACGCGAGTCTGATGCGCGAGCGGGGTGTCGCGCCTGGCGACCGGGTGGCGGTGCAGGTGGAGAAGTCGCCGCGGGCGCTCATCCTCTACCTCGCCTGCCTGCGCGCGGGTGCGGTCTACCTGCCGCTCAATCCTGCGTATCCGGAGCGGGAAGTGGATTACTTCCTCGGGGACGCCGAGCCCCGGCTGGTGGTGACGCGACCGGAGTCCGCAGACGGCGCCGGCCGGCTGTGTGAGCGCCACGGTATCGGTGAGCCGCTCACTCTGGGCACCGGAGACGATGGCACCCTGATCGAGGCGAGCCGGTCGATGCCGGATCGCTTCGACACGGTGGAGCGTGCACCGGACGACCTCGCCGCACTCCTCTACACCTCCGGCACCACCGGCCAGCCGAAAGGCGCGATGCTCACCCACGCCAACCTGTTCTCGAACGCTGAAGTGTTGCACCGGGCCTGGGGGTTCCGCGCGGGCGACGTGCTTCTGCACATGCTCCCCATCTTCCACACCCACGGGCTCTTCGTGGCGTGCCATACGTCGCTGCTCAACGGCTCGCCGATGATCTTCTGCCCGCGCTTCGACGCGGCCGAAGCGTGTCGGCTGCTGCCGCGGGCGACGCTGTTCATGGGCGTGCCCACCTTCTACGTCCGCCTGCTCGGGCAGGCCGGGTTCGGATCGGCGCAGGGCGCGAACATTCGTCTCTTCGTCTCGGGCTCTGCTCCGCTGCTGGAGCAGACCTTCGAGGCGTTCCGGGAACGCACCGGACACACCATCCTCGAACGTTACGGCATGACCGAGTGCGGCATGAGTACTTCGAATCCCCTCGACGGCGAGCGTCGCGCCGGCACCGTGGGTCCACCCTTACCCGGGGTGGACCTGCGGGTGAGCCGCGAGGACGGCACGTCGGCCGGACCGGGAGAGGTGGGAGAGATCGAGTTCAAGGGGCCGAACGTCTTCGCGGGTTACTGGCGGCTGCCGGAGAAGACGGCCGCGGAATTCACCGCCGACGGCTTCTTCCGTTCCGGCGACCTCGGCCGGATCGACGACGACGGCTACGTCTCGATCGTGGGCCGTGGCAAGGACCTCGTCATCAGCGGCGGGTTCAACGTCTACCCCAAGGAGGTGGAGCTTCTGATCGACAGGCTCGACGGCGTGGCGGAGTCCGCGGTGATCGGGCTGCCCCATCCGGATTTCGGGGAGCAGGTCACGGCGGTGGTGGTGCGCACGCCGGGCGTGGCATGGCCGACGAAGCAGTCCGTGATCGAGGCGCTGAAGCAGGCGCTTGCGAGCTACAAGGTGCCGAAGCGGGTGTTCTTCGCCGACGAACTGCCGCGCAACTCGATGGGCAAGGTGCAGAAGAGCGTGCTGAGGGAGCGATTCGCCCGAGGATGAGCCCGCGGCGAGGGTCGATCCCGCGCGGGAAGGTGAGCCCCGCGGCGAATCCCGGTTTTGCGGACCGGTGGTCTGCTCGTGCATGATTGAAGTGCCGGTCGACGAAGGATGATCGCCACGCTGGCCCCCTTCGTGAGATTGCCAGGCCAGTTCTCGGCAAGAATTCGGAGAACCGCTCAGGCCTGGATGGCTCCGGTTCGAGGGTCTGTGAGAAATGCGGCCGAATGCTCGTTTTCTTCACACACGCCTTGACGCGCATTTATCACCAGAAGGAAGCCGGATGCATGGCCGGGACGCCGAAGCACCTCATCGACTGGAAGTACCGGGACGACGCCGAAATCCGCGAAGTGCTCGCGCTCGCCCGGCGCGTGAAGCGCCAGCGCTGGGAGTTCCAGGGTCACCTGCAGGGCCGCACCCTGGTGATGATCTTCCAGAAGACCTCCACTCGCACCCGGGTCTCGTTCGAGGCCGGCATGACGGAGCTCGGCGGGCACGCGATCAACCTCGACTGGCACACCACGAACTTCACCCTGAGCGATATCCGTTCCGAGACACGCTACCTCTCGCGCAACTCCGCCTTCATCATGGCCCGGCTGCGAAGCCACTCCGACTTGCTCGACATGGCTGCGGGTGCCACCGTCCCGGTGATCAACGGGTGCTGCAACCTCTACCATCCCTGTCAGGCGCTCGCGGACATGCTGACCATCGCCGAGGATCGGGATGCGGATCCGGGCGGTGCGCGCCTGACCTACATCGGCGCCTACAACAACGTGGTGAACTCGCTGGTGTCGATCTCCGCCGCGCTCGGGGTCGAGCTGACCCTGGTCTGCCCCATCCGTGACCGGGCGCTGGTCGACGAGGAGAGCCGGAGCCGTCTCCTCGGCCTCGGCCTTCTCACCGAGACCCTGGACGCGAAGGCGGCGGTGGCGGACGCGGACTACGTCTACACCGATACCTGGATCGACATGGAGTACTTCAACGACCCCGCGTTCGCTGGGGAAAAGGACCGGCGCTGCGAGCTGATGCTGCCCTATCAGGTCAACGCGGCGCTCCTCGCCGACAGCCATGCCAAGGTGATGCACGACATGCCGATGCACCTCGGGTTCGAGATCACCGGGGAGGTGGCCGAGAGCGAGCGCTCCATCATCTACGACCAGGCGGAGAACCGGCTCGATGCCCAGAAGGCGATCCTGCTGACTCTCGCGTGATGCATGGCTCAGCCCGGAAATTTCATCGATTCCCGGCTGCGGACCCGAGTTCGCTCGAACCGTCGGTTGCGAAGCGAGTGGATGCCTGACCAGCTTCGCGCTCTCGCTTCGCGAGCCGGTGAAGTTTCCGGGCTTTACCCGCGGGGGGGGCGATTCGAGTGAAGCAGTACCTCGACCTGATGCGCCATGTCCGCGCGCACGGGGTGCGCAAGGGCGACCGCACCGGCACCGGCACCCTGAGCGTCTTCGGCTATCAGATGCGCTTCGACCTCGCGCACGGGTTCCCGGTGGTGACCACGAAGTCGATTCACATGCGTTCGGTCATCCACGAGCTGCTGTGGTTTCTGAAGGGCTCGACCAATCTCGACTATCTCCATGCCAACCGCGTGACCATCTGGGACGAGTGGGCGGACGACGCTGGCGAGCTGGGTCCGATCTACGGCGCGCAGTGGCGGAGCTGGGCGACCGCGGACGGCGGATCCGTCGATCAGATCGCGCGGGTTGTAGACGGCATCCGCCGCGACCCCGACTCCCGGCGGCACATCGTCTCGGCCTGGAACGTCGGCGAGCTGGATCGGATGGCCCTTCCGCCGTGCCATCTCCTGTTCCAGTTCTACGTCGCCGACGGCCGGCTCTCGTGTCAGCTCTACCAGCGCAGCGCGGACGTTTTCATCGGGGTGCCCTTTAACATCGCGTCGTACTCCCTGCTCACGATGATGATCGCCCGGGTGACGGATCTCGAACCCGGCGAATTCGTGCACACCCTGGGCGACGCGCATCTCTATCTCAACCACCTGGAGCAGGCCGACACCCAACTCCGGCGCAAGCTCTTCCCACTGCCGCGCATGGAGATCGCTTCCGGCGGCGGGTCTCTCTTCGATTTCACCTACGACGACTTCCGGCTCGTGGGCTACGAGCACCACCCGGCCATCAGGGCGCCGATTGCGGTGTGACGGCAGTCGCGGTCGGGCCCATCGGCGTCGGCGAACTGATCGTTCGGCCATGGGTGCCGTCGAGCATGGGCCGTCGTGCGGGATCGTCTTTCCGTGGCCCCGCCGATCGACCCGGAAATTTCACCGAAATTTCCGGGTTAGAAGGGCTGCTTCACCAGCTCGATGAAGCTCAGGTCGTAGCCGTTGCGCTCGTCGGCGCTGCGCTCCTCGCGCGCGACCTCCCGCCACGCTCCGGATTCGAGCACCGGAAACCGGGCGTCACCATCGATTGACGCATGCACCACCGTGAGATGGATGCGGTCCGTGATGGGCAGCGCCTGTTCGTAGATGCTTGCGCCGCCGATGACCATCACTTCCGCCGCGCCGGATGTGGGTTCGAGGACTGCATCGAGAGCTGCGCCGAGCGATGAGGTGACCGTGCATCCGGGAGCGCCGTAGTCGGGGCGCCGGGTGACGACGATGTTGTGCCTTCCGTCGAGAGCTCGCCCGATCGACTCGTGGGTGCGCCGTCCCATGACGACAGGTTTTCCCATCGTAAGCGTGCGGAACCGGGCCATGTCGGCCGGCAGGTGCCAAGGCAAGCCGCCGTCGCGGCCGATAACGCGGTTCTCGGCCATGGCCACGACAATTGTGATGAAGGGAAGGCTCATCGGGGCATGGGGAGGGTGGCGCCTTCGCAGCCGACGCTGAATTCCCGGTCGTCTTCCAGACGGAGCGCGGTAAGCGAGCCGCCCCACACGCAGCCGGTGTCGACGTGGCGCACGTGCAGGTCGCGAGAGAGGGGGCCTTCGACCTGAAGGGTCGCCCAGTGGCCGAACACGATTCGGACGCCGTCCGCAGCGGCGTCGCGCAGCGTGAACCAGGGTGCGAGCGAAGAGTCCTGCGGGCCGGGCGGGCCGGTTTCGGAGAAGTCGAGCCGGCCGTTGCGGTGGCAGTAGCGCATCCGCGTGAAGGCGTTGGTGATGAAGCGCAGCCGGTCGAGTCCGGCCAGGGAATCGTGCCACGCGTCGGGTTCATTGCCGTACATGCCGGAAAGGAGCCGGGCGTGATCCGGTGCGCGGAGCGCCCGCGAAAGCTCGGTGCCGTGGACGAGCGCATCGTCGATGGTCCACGCCGGGACGATACCCGCGTGGACCATGATGCACCTGCGTTCGGGGTCGCGATGGATCATCGACCGATGACGCAGCCAGTCGACGAGCCTCTCGCCGTCCGGGGCTTCGAGCACGTCCCGGAAGGTGTCTCTGGCCCGTATCCGTCGGATTCCCCGGGCGCTCGCGATCAGGTGCAGGTCATGGTTGCCGAGCACGGTATGGGCTCGGTCGCCGAGGTCGGCGACGAACCGCAGGACATCGAGCGAGGCCGGACCCCGGTTGACGAGATCCCCCGCGAACCAGAGCGTATCGCGGCAGGGGTCGTACCCGCATTCGCGCAGCAACGACCGCAGGACACGGTAGCAGCCCTGGACATCGCCGATTGCGTAGGTAGCCATCGCGTGGTCAGTTCCGGACGGGGCGGCTCCCACCTTTCCGGACCCCGCACGACGGCTCGCCGCCGCTGCAATGCGCGGATGCCCGCGCCCGCAGGCTGCGGTGGCCTTCCCGCCGCATCAGTGCACGACGTTCGGCACGGACAGGCTGAAGGCCGCGATCGGTGCGTCGAAGCGATACCCGTCGTCCGCGACCATCTGGTAGCTGCCGTACATGCTCCCGACCGGGGTCTTGATGATCGCGGCGCTCGTGTATCGGAAGGCTTCTCCGGGGGCGAGATGCGGTTGCTCGCCCACCACGCCGTCCCCGCGCACCTCCTGCGCCCGTCCATTGGCGTCGGTGATGATCCAGTGACGGGTCCGGAGCTTCGCGGCGACCGCGCCGGTGTTGCGGATCGTCACCGTGTAGGCAAAGACATACCGTCCTTCGTCCGGGGACGAATGTTCGGGGACGTAGGTGCTCTTCGCGTCGACCACAATACGGTAATGATCGTCGTTGGTATCCATGTGCCTCCCGGTCGTGGAGCGACCGAATGATTTGTGCGGCCCGACGTATCGATGGCGGGCCGCGCCCGAATTATCCCCCATCCCCGAAGTCGGTCGGTACCCGGTCACGATGCCGGTTGCGACCGGGCGCGCGCCGCGCGAACTTCGCGGGATTTCGCCTTGCGGGGGGTGCGGTTTCCTTCGTCATTCGTACCCGCGCCCCGTGCCCCGGTCCAGGGTCCGGAAGCCGATCGCCTCCGCCACATGTTCGTCGCCGATCCGGTCCGATCGCGCGAGGTCCGCGATGGTGCGCGCCACCCTGAGCACCCGGTCGCGCGCGCGGGCCGAGAGGTGCAGCTTCTCCATCGCGCGGGCAAGCAGCTTGCGGCTGCCGGGGGCGAGCGTGCAGTGCGTGCGAAGCTCGCTGACCGCGAGTCCCTGGTTCGGTTTCCCCGCCCGTTCGATCTGCGCTGCCCGCGCGATCGCGACACGTTCTCGCACCGCGGCCGATGGCTCGGGGCTCACGGGTTCATCCTCGTCGCGAATGCGAGGTACTTCGACGTGCAGATCGATACGATCCAGCAGCGGCCCGGAGACGCGCGAGCGGTAGCGAAGAACCTGTTCTTCGGTACAGCGGCACGTACCGGCGGGGTCTCCGAGCATGCCGCACGGACACGGATTCATCGCGGCCACGAGCTGGAACCGGGCCGGAAAGTTCGCCTGGCGGCTGGCCCGCGAGATGGTGACCGATCCGGACTCGAGCGGCTCACGCAGCGTCTCCAGCACCACCCGCGAGAACTCGGGGAGCTCATCGAGGAACAGGACGCCGTGATGGGCGAGGGAGATCTCCCCCGGTCTCGGCACCGTGCCGCCGCCGACGATCGCGGCTGGAGACGCCGAGTGATGCGGGGCGCGGAACGGCCGCACCCCCCAGTCGGCGGGGTCGAACCCCAGCGCACTCACCGAGCGCACCATCGCCGATTCCAGCGACTCCTCCTCGGTCATCGGCGGAAGGATCCCGGGCAGGCGAGTGGCCAGCATCGTCTTTCCGGTGCCCGGAGGGCCGAGCATCAGCAGGTTGTGGCCCCCGGCGGCGGCCAGCTCCAGCGCGCGCCGCGCCGTGTACTGGCGTCGAACGTCGCTCAGATCCTCGACTGCGGGGTCTCCGATCCGGGGTGCGGGCTCTGTTGGCCGAGGAGAGGCGTCGCTCATGAGCTGCGCGTGCACTTCTCCCAGGTGACGCGCCGCAAACAGGCGGGCGCCGGAGGCAAGCTCGGCTTCGTGTGCGTCGTCGGCCGGGATCACGAGAATGCGGCCCGCGTCGCGCACGTGCAGTGCCGCCGGGAGCGAGCCACCGGTGCGACGCAGCGCCCCGTCGAGCGCAAGCTCGCCGATCAGTTCGTGCTCGTGGAGCCGTTCGGGAGAGAGCTGTCCGGTGGCAGCCAGGATCCCGGCCGCGATCGGGAGGTCGTATCGGCTGCCGTCCTTGGGGAGCTCGGCCGGAGCGAGACCGACGGTGATGCGGCGCCGGGGGAATTCGAACCGGGAATTGATGATGGCGCTGCGCACCCGATCCTTGCTCTCGCGCACGGTGGCCTCGGGAAGGCCGACGATGGCGAATTTCGGCAGTCCGCCCGTGATGTGGACTTCGACCTGGACCGAAGGCGCCTCGATTCCCACGCTGGCGCGGCTGAGGACGGTGGCGAGCGACATTCGCGGTTCCCCGTTCGACGATGAGCGTCGAGCATGTCGCCAGGGGTGCGGGCTGCGAAATGGGCGAACAGCCCGCGTCGTGTCGGCCGGGAGCGCGCTCGAGATGCGGCGTCGGGCGGGTTTCGGGTACGCCGCGGGCGACCGGTGGGGTGCGCGAAAGCCCGGTCGTCGGCGCCGGCCCGGGTGGATCGCAGGGGGTCGGAGATCGGATCGGCGAGGCGTGCACGCCGGAGATTCCCGCTAAACCGGAAATTTCACCGCAGCCGAGAACAGGTGAGAAATGCGCATCAAGGCGTATGTGGAGAAGATGAGCATTCGGTCGCATTTCTCACAGGTCCTCGAACCGGAGCCACTCAACGCTTGAACGGTTCTCTGGTCCTCGCCGAGAACTGGTGAGAAATGTGCGTCGAGTCGCATATGAAGAAGACGAGCATTCGGCCGCATTTCTCACAGGTCCTCGAACCGGAGCCATTCAGGCTTGAGCGGTTCTTCGATCCTTGCCGAGAA
>JAPOSC010000066.1 GCA_026709935.1 Thiotrichales bacterium | reverse complement strand
GTACATGGACCGGTGCGAGGCGCGGGCGGGGCATCTGGTGGTGTTCGACCGGCGCACGGGGCGGACGTGGGAGGAGAAGGTCTTCCGCCGCGAGGAGCGCAGCGGCGAGCACACCGTCACCGTGTGGGGGATGTAACGGTGATGACTTCCACGAAAAGATACTCACCAGCGTGAACGAGCTCCCAAGGGCGATGGACACGCGATGTCGGCGCCGGCAATGAACACGCCATCCGGCGGCATCATCGCGGTCGGCCAGGGCCCCGACCGCCATTTCAAGTACGTCATCCTCCTTCCCGCGGTCTTCATCCTCCTGTTCATCGGCATCTTCCCCCTCGTGTACACGCTCATCGCGAGCGTGCAGAACATCACCATGCTGGAGGAGGACACTTCCTTCCACGGCCTGATCCACTACCGTCATCTGTTTGAGGACGCACGGCTGTGGGAGTCCATCGGCCACACCCTGCTCATTACCGGCATCGCACTCCCCATCGAGCTGGGGCTGGGGCTCCTGATGGCGCTCCTGTTCCTGGAGAAGCTCCCGGGGCGGCCGGTCTTCGTGGCGCTGCTGGTGCTGCCGACCCTGATCGCGCCGGTGGTGGCGGGCGCGACCTGGCGGCTGCTGTTCGACCACCGCTACGGTCCGATCAACCAGGTGCTCGGCTGGATCGCGGGCGAGCCGGTGCCGATCCTGTGGGTCATCAATCCGGCCTACGTCTACCCCGCGATCTTCATCGCCGAGATCTGGCAGTGGACGCCGTTCATGTTCCTGCTGCTGCTGGCCGCGCTCTCCAACGTCGACAAGAGCCAGACCGAGGCGGCCGAGATCGACGGGGCGTCGACCCTGACCGTGTTCCGCCGCATCATCCTGCCCGCGATCTGGCCGGTGATGGCCATCGCGCTCCTCATCCGGGGCCTGGATCTCATCCGGATCTTCGACGTGGTGTGGGCGCTCACTCAGGGCGGGCCGGGCACCATGACCGAGACGCTTTCGATCTACACGTACATTCAGGGCTTCCGGCAGTTCGAGACCAGCTACACCGGGGCCATCGCCTTCATGGTGATCGTGGCACTGACGGTGGTGGTGATCTGGCTGCTGCGGCGCATGGAGGTCCACCGGTGAAGCGGCGACGACGCCATTCGACCGCCCTGCGCTTCGCCGCCGCAGTGCTGCTGCTGGTGGTGTTTCTGTTCCCGATCTACTGGCTGTTCATGATCGCGTTCAAGACGCCGGAGGAGATCTTCTCCTCGCCGCCCACGTGGTACCCGGCATCCATCCAGTTCGACAACTTCCGGGGGCTGTTCAAGAGCGGCGACGCCAAGACTGTCTTCAACTCGCTCTTCATCGCCGGCACCAGCACCCTGATCGCCATGTTCCTCGGCACCATCGCCGCCTACAGTCTGGCGCGCTTCCGCACCGGCGGAGAGAACCTGGCGGTGTGGATCATCTCGCAGCGCATGATCCCGCCCATCGCCATCGTCTTCCCGCTTTTCCTGCTCTACGTGTGGCTCGGCTGGGTCGACACCTACCACGGCCTCATCCTGCTCTACACCGCCTTCAACCTGCCCTACGTGATCTGGATGATGCGCGGCTACATCGAAGACGTACCGCTGGAGCTGGAGGAGAGCGCGCTGGTCGACGGCTGTACGCGCTGGGGAGCGCTCCTCAAGGTGGTCTTCCCCATGGTGCGCAACGGGCTCTTCGCCACCGCGGTGTTCACCTTCGTGTTCGCCTGGAACGATTTCATCTTCGCGCTGGTGATGACGCGCAGCGAGGTCACCACCTATCCTGTGCAGGTGACCCACTACTTCGGGGCGCAGTCGAACTTCTGGGCCAAGATCGCGGCGATGTCGGTGCTGGGCGCAGCGCCGGTCTTCCTCGCGGTGGCCTTTCTGCAGCGCTACCTGGTGCGCGGCATTTCGCTCGGCGCGGTCAAGGGCTGAGGGAACGATGGCACGACTCCGATTGCAGGGCATCGAGAAGTCCTACGGCAACGTGCATGCCGTGCGCGGCGTCGATCTCGACGTGGCCGAAGGCGAGTTCACGGTCCTGGTCGGCCCGTCAGGCTGCGGCAAGTCGACCCTGCTGCGCTGCATCGCGGGGTTGGAGGAGGTGGACGCGGGCACCGTCACCATCGGCGACGACGCGGTGAACAACGTGCGACCGCGCGACCGCAACCTCGCGATGGTGTTCCAGAACTACGCGCTCTACCCCTACATGAACGTGCGCGAGAACATCGCCTTCGGACTGAAGGCGCGGCGCACGCCCGCGGACGAGATCGAGACCCGGGTCCGCCGCGCCGCCGGCATGCTGGGGATCGAGTCTCTGCTCGACCGTCTGCCGCGGCAGCTTTCCGGCGGGCAGCGCCAGCGGGTAGCGATCGGCCGCGCCATCGTGCGCGACGCGCGTCTGTTCCTGTTCGACGAACCGCTCTCCAATCTCGACGCCCAGCTCCGCGACGAGATGCGCACCGAGATCAAGCGCCTGCACCAGGAACTGGGCAAGACGATGATCTATGTCACCCACGACCAGATCGAGGCCATGACGCTGGCCGACCGCATCGTGCTGCTGCGCGAGGGCGTGATCGAGCAGGCGGGCGCACCGCTCGATCTGTTCGAACGTCCGGTGAGCCGGTTCGTCGCGCGCTTCCTGGGCTCCCCGCCCATCAACTTCATCCCGGGACGGCTGGTGGACGAAGCCGGAGCCGGCCTGGCCGTGCGCTGCGGCGAGGATGCGGTCTTCGCGCTGCCCCCGGAACGCGCCGCCGCACTCGCCTCCCGGGCCGGGAGCGACGTCATCCTGGGGATCCGCCCGGAGCACATCACCGGCCGCGCCCATGTCGGAGGTCGCCGCGGACATTTCGTGCCCCACCGGGTCGTCATCGACCTGGTCCAGCCGACCGGCACCCGGCTCCACGGCACCTTCACGCTGGCCGGCATCGAGGTCCTGGCCGAGCTGCAGGCGCACGACGTGGAACGACCGGGCGAAACCATCGAGGTGCTGTTCGACATGCAGCGGGCCATCATCATCGACCCGACAAGCGACCGCGTGATTCAAGGAGATTGACCATGGCCGAAACCCCATCCCGCGCAATCATGCGGTTCGGCACCGACGAGCCGGCCGCCGGAACCCGATTGCTGACCGCGGGTCCGCTGACGGCGGAGTTCGACGCCGGCAACCTCCGCTACATCCGCCACCACGGGCGCGAGGCGATTCGCGCCATCTCCTACGTCGTGCGCGACGAGCTCTGGGGCACCTTCAATCCCGACCTCCGCGACCTGGAGGTCGAAGAGACGGGAGATCGATTCACCGTCACCTACGCTGCGAGCTGCAGCGGCGACAAACAGCGATTCGACTATCGGGCACGCATCACCGGCAGCGCCGACGGCACCCTGCGCTTCGAGGGGATCGGAACGCCGGCGACCGACTTCCTCACCAACCGTACCGGCTTCGTGGTTCTGCACGGGGTGGAGGGGATCAGCGGTCATCCAGTGGTGGTGACCGAGGTGGACGGCACGGTGGTCGAGACCCGCTTCCCGGAAGTGATCGACCCCAAGCAGCCGATCATGAACATCCGCGCCCTGACCCACGAGGTCGCGCCCGGCCTGAAGGTGACCTGCACCATGCTGGGCGACACCTTCGAGATGGAAGACCAGCGCAACTGGACCGATGCCTCGTACAAGACCTACGTGCGGCCGCTCGAGCTCCCGCATCCCTACACCCTGAAGACCGGCGAGACCATCGAGCAGGCGGTGGAGCTGCGCTTCGAGAGCGCGGCGCCGACATCGGCGCCGACATCGGCGTCGGGGCCGGTGTCGGCGAACGGCGCCGGCACGCGGGAGATCACCGTCACGACCGGCGCGGAGGCGGGACGGATCCCGCAAGTCGCCATGGGTCTCGAATGGCAGTCGACGGGGGCGGCAACCGCCCGCACCGAGTCGCTCGCCGGACTCCGGCCCGCCTACCTGAGCTGCTACTTCGATGCGCGCCACGCCGGCCCGGGGGCCATGCGGGGTTTCCGGGCGGTCGGGGAAGCGCTCGGCTGCCATCTCGCCCTGGAAGCGGTGCTGCCCGGTCTCGACGACCCGGGCGCCGCCCTGCGTGCCATCGCCGACATGGCGGACGCTGCGGGCGCCCGTTTCGGCTCGGTCGCGGTGAGCCCGGCCGGAGACCTTGATTTCGTCCTGCCGGGGACCGTGTTCGACGACATGTCGCCCTACGATCCGCTCTATGCGGCGGCGCGCGAGGCGTTCCCGGAGAGCGTCATCGGCGGCGGCAACTTCATGTACTTCACGGAGCTCAACCGCAAGCCGCCGCCGTCCTCGGGGCTCGACTTCGTCATCCATCCCACCTGCGCCATCGTGCACGCGGCCGACGACCGCTCGGTGACGGAGACGGTCGAGACCCTGCCCTACATCATCCGCTCCGTCCGGTCCCGGTTCGGCGGCAAGCCCTACTGTCTCGGCCCGGTCGGCATCGGCACTCGCACCAGCCCCTTCGGCGGTCCACCGCCGCCCAATCCGCACGGCGGGCGGGTCGCCATGTGCCGCAACGATCCGCGCCAACGCGGCCTGCTCGGGGCCGCCTGGCATCTCGGCGTTGCGGCGCGGGCGGCGGAAGGCGGGGTGGAATCCCTGATTCTGGGCGCCCCGACCGGCGCCCACGGCCTCCTCCACCATCCCGGCGATGCCCCGCAGCCGTGGTTCGACGCGCACGGCGGCCGGTTCCCGGCGTGGCACGTGATGCGCGCGATGTACGCCGCTTCGGGCCGGGCACGGCGCGCCACCGAGATCTCGGTCCCGCGGGAGGTGCAAGCCCTGGCGTTCGAGACCGAGGCCGGGGGTCTGGAGCTGTGGGTGGCGAATCTCATGGGCGAGGAACGTCGCATCCGGCTGGAGGGGACAGGCAGCGCGACGATGCGGGTGGCGATTCTGGACGAGGAGAGCTTCGTCGCCTGCGCCGAAGACCCGGATGCGCTGGACGGCGTGGAGAGAGTCGTGAGCAGCGATCACATCGAACTTCGACCCTATGCGGTCGCGCGCTGCCGGGCCGGGTAGCCTTCGGGACGAAATCACAGGAGAGCCATCGATGATCGAATCACCCCTGAAGGTCATGGCCTCCCACCGGGAGCTGAAGGCCGGGCACTTCATCTTCGAGTTCGACACCCCGGGCATCGGCTACATCCTCAAGCACGCGGGTTGCGACTTCACCATCCTCGACACCGAGCACAGCGGATTCGGCATCGAGACGGTGCGGCGGGTCATGGCGTTCATGCGGGCCGCGGAACTGCCGATCATCGTGCGCTCGCCGTCCCGGGACTATCGGGACATCGCCCGCACCCTCGATGCGGGCGCCGACGCGGTAATGCTGCCGATGGTGAGCAACGCCGACGAGGCGAAGTCCATCATCCACGCCATGAAGTACCACCCGACCGGCGGTCGCGGCGTGATCCTGCGCTCGGCGGTGGACCGCTATACCGCCGGGCCGACCATGGAGAAGCTCGCGGCGCAGAACCGCCGCACCATGCTGGTGGTGCAGATCGAGAATGCGCAAGGAGTGGAGAACGCCGAGGCCATCGGTGCGCTGGAAGAGGTGGACTGCCTGTGGGTGGGGCACTTCGATCTGAGCTGCTCGCTCGGCATCCCCGGCGAGTTCGACCATCCGAAGTTCATCGAAGCCATCGACGCCGTCGTTGCCGCCGGGCGCGCCACCGACACCTCGCTCGGACGCCTGGTCCCCGACATCAAGTCCGGCATCGCGTTGTACCGGCAGGGCTTCGACTTCATCGCGTACTCGGCCGACGCCTGGGCGCTGGGCGACGCGGTGGCGGCGGGCCTATCCGCCATCCGCACCGGCTGCGCGGACTGAGGGAGGGAATCATGCCCGCGTTCCGAATGGCGGAGCTGTTCGCCATCCGTACCGGCCGGGCAGACTGAGGAGGGAACCATGTCCGCATTCCGAGTGGCCCTGAGCGCCGACTTCCGCAAGTCCGACGGCCGCCCGAGCTTCCCCGAGTTCGATCTCTCGCCGCTTGCGGATCATCCCGGTATCGAGCTCTTCTACCTGGAGCCGGAGCCCGAGATCTCCGCCGCCCAGCTCGTCGATGTCGACACCCTGATTCTCCTCACCCCTCGGGTGGGCGCGGCCAGCCTCACCCCGAACGGGCGTCTGTCGATGGTGGCCCGGTTCGGCGTCGGCTACGACAATGTGGACCTCGCCGCATGCAGCGCCCACGACGTGGCGGTGGTCATCACCCCGGACGGGGTGCGACGCCCGGTGGCGGTGTCGATCCTGACCCTCGTCTTCGCGCTCTCCGGCAAGCTCTTCGTGAAGGACCGCCTCGCGCGCCGGGGGCCAGCGGGCTGGGCCGAGAAGACCGTCCACAACGGCGTCGGGCTGGTGGGGCTGACGCTCGGCTCGGTCGGCATCGGCAACATCGGGGCCGAGATGTTCCGCCTCGCCCGCCCTCTCGACATGCGGTTCATCGCCCACGACCCCTATGCCGATCCGGCCCTCGCGGCCGATCTGGGCGTCACCCTCTCGGATCTCGACACTGTCTTCCGGGAATCCGATTTCGTGTGCGTGAACTGCCCGCTCACCGACGAGACCCACCACCTCGTCAACCGGGAGCGGCTCGCGCTGATGAAGCCGACCGCCTTCCTCGTCAACACCGCGCGGGGGCCGATCGTGGACCAGGCGGCGCTGACCGAGGCATTGCGGGAAAGGCGCATCGCCGGCGCGGGCCTCGACGTCTTCGAGCGGGAACCGCCCGACGCGGACGCCCCCCTGCTCGCGCTCGACAACGTGATCGTGACGCCGCATGCGCTGTGCTGGACGGACCAGCTCTTCGCCGGCAGCGGCGCGGCGGACGTGCGTGCGGTCATGGCCGTGATGCAGGGCCGCACTCCCACCGGAATCGTCAACCGCGATGTCGTCGACCGCCCCGGCTGGCCGGCGCGGCTCGCCGCCTACGCGCAGAAGTTCGGGGACGGCTGAGCGGAACCAACCGACTGGCTCTTCCCGGAAGCGCGATGTCGCGCTCCGCCCCACCGCGTGCTCCGAAGACAGAGATGTGGCGGTTCGCTCGGCGGAAATCGCGAGGGTGCGCCTCGCAGACGGCGAACCTCCGGAGGGTCAGCTCGTGTGGTGCACCTCCTGGAGGCCGTAGACCGGCGTCGGGATCCCGGCCTCCCGCGCCTTCAGTTGCAGGGCGAGGAACTGCGAGTAGTGCCGGGACTGGTGCAGGTTCCCACCGTGGAACCACAGGGCTTCCTGCCGCGTGGGCTTCCACATGTTCCGGAGCTCGCCCTCCCACGGACCCGGGTCCTTCGGCGTCTCCGAGCCGAGGCCCCACACCTTGCCGACCCGGTCCGCCATCTCCTGGCCGACGAGCTGCGCCACCCATCCGTTCATCGAGCGGTAGCCGGTGGCGAACACCACGAGGTCGGCCGACAGCCGGGTGCCGTCCTCCAGGACCACGTCCGTCTCGGTGATGCGCTCGACCTGCCCGGTCTTCAGACCGATCGAACCATCGGCCACGAGCTCCGAGGCACCGACATCGATGTAGTAGCCCGACCCGCGCCGCAGGTACTTCATGAACAGCCCCGTCTCGTCAGCACCGAAGTCCAGCATGAAGCCGGCCTTCTCGAGCCGCTGGTAGAACTCGGCGTCCCGGCGCTTCATCTCGTCGCACTGCGGCTTCTGGATCGCGGGCAGCACCCCGTAGGGGATCGAAGCGAAGATGAGGTCGGCCATGTCCGTGGTGATGCCGTTCGCGAGCGCCCCCTCGGAGTAGAGGGCGCCGAGCGCAAGCTCCATCAGCGTGTCGGACCGCGAGACGTGGGTGGTGCTGCGCTGGACCATGGTCACGTGAGCGCCGTGCTCCCACAGATCGGCGCAGATGTCGTGCGCGGAATTGTTCGACCCGATCACCACCGCGTTCTTCCCCGCCCATCCGTCACCCCCCGGATGCTTCGAGGAATGCCAGAGATCGCCCTTGAACGTGTCGGCACCGGGAATGTCGGGCAGGTTCGGCACGCCGGACATGCCGGTCGCGAAGACGAGCTGCTTCGGCCTGAGTTCGACCCGGCGTCCGTCCCGGTCCACCCCCACCGTCCACGCTCGCTCGCTTTCGTTCCAGGCCGCCGAGAGGCAGGTGGCCTTCGTCCAGTAGTTGAGCTCCATCACCCGGACGTAGCTCTCCAGCCAGTCGCCGAGCTTGTCCTTGGGTGAAAACACCGGCCAGTGATCGGGGAACGGAATGTAGGGCAGGTGGTCGTACCAGACCGGATCGTGCAGGCACAGCGACTTGTAGCGCTTTCTCCAGCTATCACCCGCGCGCTCGTTCCTCTCCAGAATGACGAACGGCACGCCGAGCCGGCGCAGGCGCGCGCCCAACCCGATGCCGCCCTGGCCGCCGCCGATGATCACCACATGGGGCTGCACGGTCTCGCCGAGCTCCGCCTGCTCGCGGGCTCGCGCCTCCGCCCAGGTCTCGCGCTCCCTGAATACGCCGTGGGCCACGCCCTGCTCGCGCGTGGGGCCCTTCTTCTCCTCGTGCCCCTTGAGCGCCTGTGCGGTCGTGAGCAGGGTCCAGCACCCGCCGTCGTTGAGTCGCACGTGTCCCTTGCCGTGCACCGCGTCGGTCTCGAACGTGATCCACGCCTCGGTGATCCCGTCCGCCTCCGTCGCCTCCCCCTCGATGCGCCAGTGGTGGGGATTGATCTGATCGAGGGTCTGCGCGGCCATCGCGCGGATCGCCTCGCGGCCCTCCATCGTCTTGATGTTCCAGGTGAATGCGACGAGATCGCGCCAGTAGCAGTCTTGGGCGAAGAGCGCTCCCAACGCGCCGGTGTCGCGCCCCTTCAGGGCTTCGTCGAACTTCCCGAGCCACGTGCGGACCTTGTCCGTGGGACTTGATGTCTTCATGTCGTCCTCCTGATTGCGGTGTCATGATTGCAGTGCGGCCGGGAGGCTGAGCCTCCTCCGGCGGGCGCGCGCCCTGTTCCGGTCGTCCGGCAAGGCGGGGAATCGGCTTCGGCGGATCGCTTGTCACCGTGCCGTCGTCCACCCGTTGCGCACTCCGACACCGGCGGCGCGAACGCTACCGCGTGTCGCGGCACACCTCAACGATTGGGCAGCACGTCGATGTCCCGACACCGCAGCAACCGCGCATCCGCCGTCAGCAGAGTCAGGCCGTGCACCTTGGCCGTGGCGACGATGAAGCGATCCGCGGGATCCTGGTGTTCGACGTCGACAGTACGGCTCGCCAGTGCGACATCGATGGTAAGCGGTGCCTCTGCCACCGGAGCGACCGACATCGCCCTGCGAAGCCAGCGGTGAGGATCGGAGTCCAGCACTACACGACCGCGCTCGGCGAGAAGCAGCGCTTCCCACACGCTGATCGGAGACAGTCGGAGATCACTTTCCCGGGACAGAAGGGTACGTCTCGCAGCACCGGCCAACCGCCCCGGGTCGAGGAGACTCCACAGCCAGATGTGCGTGTCGAGTAGCACTCCCATCTATTCAAGCACTTCCCACTCCGAGAGATCGGCCACGGGGGCGACGAGGTCGCCACGAATCTCGCCATGGTCCCTCATCGCGCCGAGCCAGTCCCCCTCCGGACTCGGCGGCGGCAGAACCTGCGCAATCGGCTTGCCGAACCGGGTCACGAGCACGGGGTTGCGCGTCTTTCCCACCCGATCGAGAACAGCCAGACAGGTCGCCTTGAACTTGGAAATCTGAATTTCTTCCATCGGGTCAACCTACCATGGTCAACGACCATGGTCCATACCCGGACACCACCGGGGCACCATCGGCCGGCGTTCGGATAGAGAGCTGCCGGCGTGGTGGTCGGATCATGACGAAGCGCACGCCTGGAGAATCGCTTCCGCCCCGATGCCGTGATCGCGGTACAGATCCGGCAGCGACCCCGACTGGCCGAATCGGTCGACGCCGAGGGGCTCGACCCTGTGCCCCCGCACCGAGCCGAGCCAGCCGAGGGTGGCGGGATGCCCGTCGATGACGGTGACGAGGCGGGCATCGCGCGCAAGCGGCGCGAGCAGCGTCTCCACGTGGGATTCGATATTCGCGCCGCCGACCCCGGCCCTGCGGACGCGCTGCGCCGCGCCCCACCCGCGCCAGAGTCGGTCGGCCGAAGTCACGGCGAGGAGGCCGGCACCGGGATTCGATTCGACCACCGCGGCATGCGCCTCCATCGCCTCCGGCGCGACCGCCCCGGTGAAGGCGATGACGAGCGACGCCCCCTCGGCCGGACGGCGCATCCAGTAGGCGCCGGCCAGGATGTCGCGCTCCAGGGCGGAATCCATCTCCCGCCCCGGCTGCTCGACCTTGCGGGTGCTGAGTCGGAGATAGACCGAGCCGCCGGCGTTGTCGGCGAGCAGATCCTCGTTCACACCATGCGCAGCCTTCGCACCCCGGTCGTTGTGCCGGTCACGGTCATCGTGCGACTGCACGTACTCGAACGCCCACCGGAGAATCACGAGCAGCTCGTCCGCGAACGCAGGCTCGAACGACGACAGATGATCCTTGCCCATGCCGAGGAGCGGCGTGGTGGTCGACTGATGCGCCCCACCCTCCGGCGCCAGGGTGATCCCGGAGGGGGTCGCGACGAGAATGAAGCGGGCGTCCTGGTAAAGGGCGTAGTTGAAGGCATCGAGGCCCCGCTCGATGAACGGGTCGTAGACAGTCCCGACGGGGATGAGACGCTCGCCGAACAACGAGTGCGACAGGCCCGCCGCGGCGAGCATCAGGAACAGGTTGTGCTCCGCGATCCCGAGCTCCATATGCTGGCCCTTCGGCGAGACCGCCCAGCGCTGGAAGGAGCCAATCTGCTCTTTCGAGAACATGTCCTCCTGCGCCTTGCGGTGAAAGAGCCGACGCCGGTTCACCCAGCCACCGAGGTTGGTGGAAACGGTCACGTCCGGGGAAGTGGTCACGATGCGGTCCGCGAGCGGGCCGCCGGTGCGGGCGACGGTGTCGAGGATGCGGCCGAACGTCTCCTGGGTCGAGGCCGTCGCGGCGCGGCGCGGCGCGATGGCCTCCGCCGCCGGGACCGGGACCGCGGCCGCCCGCGGGCGGCGCGACACCCACTGATTGAACGGCACTCCGGCCAGGAAGCGCCGCAGCTCGAATTCCGGTACGTCCAGCCCCGCGAACGGCTCCCACTCCTCGCCCCGCGCCACCCCGTGCGAGACGCGCATCGCTTCGACCTCGTCCGGGCTCATCAACCCCGAGTGGTTGTCCTTGTGGCCGGCGAACGGGAGCCCGTAGCCCTTGATGGTGTAGGCGAGAAAGCAGGTCGGCCGATCGTCGGTGGCGCTCTCGAACGCCTCCAGCACGCTCTCCATGTCGTGGCCGCCAAGGTTGGTCATCAGCGCCCCGAACTCGGCGTCGTCGTAGTCCGAGACCAGCGCCCGCACACCCCGGCGGGCGCCGATGTCGTCGAGGACGCGCTCGCGCCACACCGCCCCGCCCTTGAACACCAGAGCCGAATAGAGCGAATTGGGGCACGCGTCGACCCACTGGCGGAGCGCTTCGCCGCCGGGGCGGGCGAACGCTTCTTGCAGCTTCTTGCCGTACTTGATGGTGACGACGTCCCACCCCATGCTCGTGAACAGGCGGTTGAACCGGCCGAACAACCGGTCGCTGATCACCGCGTCGAGACTCTGGCGGTTGTAGTCGATCACCCACCACAGATCGCGCACATCGTGCTTCCAGCCTTCGAGGAGCGCCTCGTAGACGTTGCCCTCATCAAGCTCCGCATCCCCGACGATGGCCACCATCCGCCCGCGCCGCCCGTCCGGCCGGAGCCACTCGTGCGCATCGAGGTAGTCCTGCACCAGCGATGCGAAGGTGGTCATCGCCACCCCGAGCCCCACCGACCCGGTGGAGATGTCCACATCGTCGGTGTCCTTGGTGCGTGACGGATAGGACTGCACCCCGCCGAACGCACGGAAGCGTTCGAGCTTCTCCCGGGTCTGACGGCCGAACAGGTACTGGATGGCGTGGAACACCGGGCTCGCGTGCGGCTTGACCGCGACCCGGTCCGACGGGCGCAGCACGTCGAGGTAGAGCGCAGTCATCAGTGTCGCTACCGACGCCGAACTCGCCTGATGGCCGCCGACCTTGAGGCCGTCGACGTTCGGCCGGATGTGGTTGGCGTGGTGAATCATCCACGTCGACAGCCAGAGGATGCGCCGTTCCAGCGCGCGCAGCATCGCCAGGCGGTCGGAGCCGGCGACCTGCAACGGAGTCTCAAGGTCGATCATCGAATGGGCATGGGGGTGGTTCATCGGCGCGCTCCGGTCTCCGGTGCCGATCAGTCTATTCCGGAAACGGCGAAATGTGCTTTCGATTCGGCCTGCAGGAATGGAGATCGCGCAATAATGTTCCCTCCACTCACGCATGGGTGACAGAAGATGCCTCAAGTCTCATGGGATGCGCTCGACCGCAGGATCCTGGAGGTCATTCAGGAAGAGGCCCGCATCTCGAACGCGGAGCTCGCCGGCCGGGTGGGTCTGTCGCCCTCGCCGTGCTGGCGCCGGGTGCGGGCCCTGGAGGACGCCGCGGTCATCCGTCGCTACGTCACCCTGGTCGATGCCGAGGCCATCGGGCTGCCCATCAACGTCTTCGCGACGGTGACGCTGGAGAAGCAGGTCGAGCGCGCGCTGGAGCGGTTCGAGAGTGCGGTGGCCGAGCGCCCCGAAGTGATGGAGTGCTACCTGATGACCGGCGAGTTCGACTACCTGCTCCGGGTCGTGGTCCCGAGCCTCGGCGCCTACGAGCGCTTCCTGATGGACCACCTCACCCGCATCGAGGGCATCGCCAGCATCAAGTCGAGCTTCGCCCTGAAGCAGGTGCGCTACAAGACGGCCCTGCCGCTCGCACACATCGAGGGGTGAGGGGCAAACGGCCAGGTACCGCAGTCCGTAATCGGTGACCGAGCTCACGAGGCGGACCGGAACGACAGTTGGGGGTCCCTGTCCCGATCGCCGAGCCCGGATGCCGGGAAGACGGGATGCCGCGGGGACGTATCGGGCGCTGATAGAATCCGCCGCCTCGCCGTCCCGGACCGACCCCCGATGCGATACGTCAGTACCCGCGGCCGTGCGCCGATCCTCGACTTCGAGGGTGTGCTCCTCGCCGGGCTCGCATCCGACGGGGGGCTCTACGTGCCGGAGCGGTGGCCGATGCTCACCCGCGACGAACTGGCGTCGTTTCGCGGCCGGGACTACGCGGAGGTCGCCCATGCGGTCATCTCCCGCTTTGTGGGTGACAGCATCGAACCGTCGACGCTGCGCTCGCTGGTCGGGGAAGCCTACACCGGGTTCGGACACGCAGCGGTGGCGCCGCTCGCGCAGCTCGGTGCGAACCACTGGCTGCTGGAGCTGTTCCACGGACCGACGCTCGCGTTCAAGGACATCGCACTCCAGGTGCTCGGCCGGCTCTACGACCACGTTCTCGAACGCCACGACGCGCGCACCACGATTGTCGGCGCCACTTCCGGGGACACCGGCTCCGCCGCCATCGAAGCGATCCGGGGCCGCGAGCGGGCCACCATCTTCATCCTGCACCCGGCGGGACGGGTCTCGGAGGTGCAGCGCCGGCAGATGACGACGGCCGACGCCGCCAACGTCCACAACATCGCCATCGAGGGGACGTTCGACGACTGCCAGGCGATGCTGAAGACGATGTTCGCCGACGACGCCTTTCGCGACGCGCTCCGGCTCTCGGGCGTGAACTCCATCAACTGGGCGCGCATCGTCCCGCAGGTCGTCTACTACATCACCTCCGCGCTCGCCCTCGGTAGTCCCGAGGTTCCCGTCTCGTTCTCGGTGCCATCGGGCAATTTCGGCGATGTGTTCGCCGGCTTCGTCGCGCAGCGGATGGGGCTCCCGGTCGAGCGGCTGGTGGTCGCGAGCAACGAGAACGACATCCTCACCCGGGCGCTCACCACCGGGGACCATCGGCTCACCGAGGTCACCCCGACCCTGTCGCCCTCGATGGACATCCAGGTTTCGAGCAACTTCGAGCGGCTGCTGTTCGAGATGCACGACCGCGACGCTGAGTACACCGCGGGCCTCATGCGCCAGCTCGCCGAACGCCGCGGGTTCCGCATCGGCGCCGCGGCCGCCGCCACCGTCCGGTCCCTGTTCCACGCGGACCGCTGCACCGAATCGGAGACGATCGAGACCATCGCCTCGGTGCATCGTGACACCGGCATGGTCATCGACCCGCACACTGCGGTGGGGGTGGCGGTGGCGGAGCGGCTCCGCGGCGCCCGCGGGACCCCGATGATCACCCTCGCCACCGCCCATCCCGCCAAGTTCCCGGACGCGGTCGAGCACGCCATCGGCCTCCGCCCCGCCCTGCCCGATCGCCTCGCCGACCTCCACGACCGCAAGGAGCACTTCACCACGTTGCCGAACGACCTGCCGACGGTGATGGCGCACATTCGCGAGTGTATGGATCAAAAGAGATCGACTGCGATGGGGCAGTGATCGGAGGGCAGTCCGCGGTGCGGATCGGCGTCCGCATCGGTCCATACCACCTGCCGGAAGGAGTCCGCGTCCACCCGCGTCCAGGCCCGGGCGCCGAACACGAAGAAGTCGATCGGGTGGCGGTGATGGCGTGACGTCCCCCGCCAGCAGGGGGGATCGAGCCCCGCAGGCAGCCGGTGGAGCGCAAGGCCCGGCGGGTCGCCGTCGTCGAGCGCCGCCCACAGGTGGTCACGCGCGCCGTGCCGGTCCATCGCCCGGTTGAAGTCACCCAGGATCACGAACGGCACGCTCTCGCGCCAGCGGGTGTCGATCCACGCCTCCAGCGGCTCGATCTGGCGGGCAAGGGTCCGGCAGGCCCGGCTGCGGGGCTTCTCCAGGCTCTTGCTGAAGCACCTCGACTTCAGATGGACGTTGAGCAGGCGGAGCTTCCGACCGGCTCGCGAGACCGTCAGATCGACCCCCCAACGGAGCTGGTAGCGGGCATTGGAGCCGGATGCGAGCCCGAGCGACGCGAGGTCGCGCTTCACCACCTCGTCGAACGTTCCCCGGCGCACCGCGAATCCGGTGTAGATGTCGTCGTAGCGCGAGTCGTGGCGTCCCGAGAAGTGCAGCTCGTAGTCCTGCGGCGGGAAGACGCGGGCCGCGGCGCGGGGTCCGTTGACCTCCTGGAAGGCGATGATGTCGGCGTCGAGCACCCGGGCGTAGCGGGCGAGGGTCCGGTAGTCCGCCTCGCTCCGGGCGGCCGCGCCGCGCCACAGCGCCCCGCCGGTGCGCCAGTGCAGCAGGTTGAGATTCCAGGTCGCGATCCGGATCCATTCCGCCGGGGCCGGTGGATCCGCGGATGCCGCGGGGGCGCCGGTGGCGGAGGGGTGCCGGACGCCGCCGGACGGCGCCCGCGCTTCACCGGGCGCCCGACTCCCGGCCGGACGCGCCCCGGTGCCTCCGGCCTCCTCCCGGTACTCGCTCGTGCATCCGGTCCGACTCGACCCCGGTCGGTGACAGTGGCAGGTGCCGCTCTTCCGGTCATTATGGCAGCCATCCGCCGCGATGCCGCCGCGGTGCGCCGATGCCGCCGGGGCGAAAAGCGCGGCGATCATCAGACATGCGAGCACGAGACCCAGCGCCTGACGAGCAGAGGTACGTCCGATTTGTGGTGACCCCGTGAGCAGGGGCGCACCACCCTCGCCGAAGAGGGCAAGGCGCCCTCGATCCCGGGATTTCCCGGAGTCGAAAACGAGTGCTCTCACCAATGAGACATAGACCCGACGAGCGATGCGGAGGCGCGGGCGCCGGACGCCGCATCCGTGATCGACCGGGGGATTCATGACGACGGACCGACGCCCCCGCGCTCGGGACTCCGACCGAAATCGATTTTCCACTTCATGCACTCCAATCCCCTCCGGACAGCAAGGGCAGTATCGATGAATGGAAAAATCATCCCGGCCAGAATGCTTACGGCGTCACCTCGTTCAACAGCGGCTCACCGGCGCGCCAGCGCGCGAGGTTGTCCGCGAACAGCGCCGCGAACCGGCGGGGCCAGCCGTGGATGTTGTCGGCGGAGTGCGGGGTGATCAGCACGTTGGGCATTGACCAGAGGGGGCTCTCGGGCGGCAGCGGCTCGGTCTCGAAGACATCGAGATAAGCACCCGCGATGTGGCCGGAGCGCAGCGCGTCGGTAAGCGCCGCCTCGTCGACCACCGCCCCCCGCGAGGTATTGACAAGGTACGCGCCCGGCTTCATCGCGGCGAGCACCTCGCGCGAGAGCATCCCGCGGGTAGCGGGATTCAGCCGCACGTGCAGCGACACGAAGTCCGCCCGGGGGAGGAGCGCGCGGAGCGCGGCCGGGCCGTGCATCTCGTCCGCGGCCGGATGCGGGGCCGGGGTTCCGCGTACGGCCAGCACTCGCATGCCGAGCGCCTTCGCATTGCGCGCGACGCACTCGCCGATCCGGCCGAAGCCGACCACCAGCAGCGTCCGATCCCGAAGCGGGGTGAACGCCACCGGACGCCACTGCCGGGCGCGCTGCTGCTCGGCGTAGCGCGGGAAGCCGCAGCCGAGCGCGAGCATCGCTCCGGTAACACTCTCGGCAAGATACGGGGCGAGCACCCCGGCGCCATTGGTCACGGTGACGCGCGTGGCGTCCCACGGGAGCAGGTGGTCGAACCCCGAGCCGCCGATCTGGACCCACCGCACCGACGGGTGGGCCGGGATCGAGGCGTGTCCGGCCGCCGGGAACCCGGGGTGCTTGATGGAGAACGCGACCTCCGGGTCATGCCGCGCGAGCGCATCGGCGATGCCCGGCGTGGTCGTCGCGTACACGAACTCGACATCGGGAAAGCGTTCGGCGAGCAAATCCCGGAAGTCGTCGGGATTGTTGTGAGCGACGAGCACTGGTCGCATGGCGTCGTTCCGAAGTGCGGGACGGACCGCACTCTTGCCATATCGGCGGCGTTGACGCAATGCGCGGCGTGGCACCGTGTCGGCGTGATCGTGGTGTCCCCGGATCGACTTCACATCGTGGATCGATCCCCGGGTCCCGCTCGGCAACAAGATCCGCAGCCGCAGCCGTGAAAAAGTGAAGGAGACGAGCATTCGGCCGCATTTCTCACCGGCCCTCGAACCGGAGCCATTCAGGCCTGGGCGGTTCCGCGATCCTTGCCGAGTATTGGCCGAGTATTGGCCGAGTATTGGTGATAAATCCGGGCTAGACTTTCGGCCCGTCCGGCCGGTCCCGCCGGCCACGCCTTTACGGGGAGACCGCACCCATGCAGGACCTCGCCGAGCGCTTCTCCGACCCGCATCCGATCATCCTCGACGGAGCCATCAGCACCGAACTCCAGCGCCTTGGCGTACCCATGAGCGCAGACACCTGGAGCGGCCTCGCCGCCATCACCCACCCAAACGTTCTTCGCGATCTGCACACGGCGTACCTGCGAGCCGGAGCCGAGGTCATCATGGCCAACACTTACGCGGCGGCTCCCCAGCACGTCGCGAAGGCGGGATACGGCGACCGCGCCCGCGAGATCAACCTTCGCTCGGCGGAGCTTGCGCTCGAAGCGCGCGAGGCAGCGGGCGGGGCGAGTGACGGACCGACTGACGGGCCAACGTGGGTCGCGGGGTCGCTCTCGCTCATGGCGCCGGGGTTCCGCCGGGCCAACCGACAGGCGCCGCTGGAGCACGCCGATGGGCTTCGCAGGCAGGCGGAGTGGCTCGCCGAAGCCGGGGTCGATCTGCTGGTGCTGGAGATGCTGCGCGACATCGAGTGGAGCAGCGCCGCGATGGACGCCGCCCTCTCGGTGGGACTGCCGGTGTGGGCCGGCTTCAGTTGCATCGTCGACGACCGGGGCACGGTCACCACCCAGAGTGCCTCGGTCAGCGAGCCCGTACCGTTCGCCGAGGCCCTGCGCGCCGTCACCGGGCGCGGCGAGATGCTCGTCGGCGTCATGCATTCGGAGATCGAAGAGACCGGCCCCGGACTCCAGTGCGCGCGCGAGGTGTGCGACGCGCCGCTCGGCGCCTGGCCCAACAGCGGACACTTCGAACCGCCGTACTGGCAGTTCGAGGACCTGATCTCCCCGCAAGCGTTCGCCGACGTCGCCGAGCAGTGGGCGAAGGAGGGCTTGAAGGTCATCGGCGGGTGCTGCGGACTCGGCCCGGAACACGTCCGGGCGGTGGCCGACCGTCTGCGGTCCTGACTCCGCTGCGTCGTCCCGGGCCGCGGGAGAGCAGAACCCGCCGCCGTCGTGAACCGTGATCGTCAGGCCACGGCGTACATCGGCGCCACGAGTTTCGAGCGCATCATCTCCGGAGACCGCGATCACCCCCGGACCTTCGACGGTCGCGAGGCATGACTGTTCCGGAAGGTGGATCGGTGCCCTCGCGTGCATCGCCGCAGGAGCGGAAAAGCGCTCGCCAACCTGACCCCCGCCGCTTCATCATCCGGATGCATGTCTCTCCGCTGGCGCCTCCCCGCCGGTTGCTCCCGGCCGGTGAAGTGCGGTACTAAGCGGGGAGAATCAGCCCGAAAATTTCTCACCAATTCACGGCTGCGGTGAAATTTTCGGGCCAGGAAGGCCACGAGCGCCGCCGGCGCGGCTCGCCCCGTCGAACAGCTCGTCGTCGCGCCGAAACCAGCCCGGAAAGGTTGCATGATCACCAGTCTGATCGTCCGTCGCATTCTGCTCGGGATCGTCACCATCTGGGTGATGTCGGGTCTGGTGTTCTTCGGGATCGAGATCCTGCCGGGCGACGTGGCGGACGCGATTCTCGGTCAGGGCGCCACCGAGGAAACCCTCCACGCCATTCGCACGGAGCTGGGTCTGTACCGGCCGGCCTGGGTGCGCTACCTCGACTGGCTCGGTGGCCTGCTGCAGGGTGATGTCGGCGAGGCGCTCGGCACCGGGCGCTCCATCGTGGAGATGATGGCCATCCGGCTGCCGACCACCCTCACCCTCGGCGGCCTCACCGCGGCCATCGCGGTGCCGCTCGCGCTCAGTCTGGGACTGCTGGCCGCGATGTACCCCGGTTCGTTCTTCGACCGCACCATCACCTTCGGCACCCTGATCGTGATCTCCGGCCCCGAGTTCCTGATCGCGACCCTGCTGGTGATGCTCTTCGCCATCGAGCTGCGCTGGGTGCCGGCGGTGTCCTACCTCTCGCAGGATCCGACCTTCCAGCAACTCGCGCGGGCGATGTTCCTGCCGGTGATGACGCTGGTGTTCGCAGTGCTCGCGCCCATGACTCGCATGACCCGCAGCGCGGTGCTCAACGTCATGACCTCCCCGGCGATCGAGATGGCGATCCTGAAGGGCGTACCCCGCATGCGGATCGTGCTGTGGCACGCGCTGCCGAATGCGTTCGCACCGATCGTCAACGTGGTCGCGATCAACCTCGCCTATCTCATTACCGGAGTGGTGGTGGTCGAGGTGATCTTCTCCTTTCCCGGGGTCGCCAAGCTGATGGTCGACGGGGTGCAGAGCCGCGACATCCCGGTGGTGCAGGCCTGCGCGATGATGTTCTGCGCGATCTACGTGGGGTTCTACATCCTCGCCGACGTCATCTCCATCGTGAGCAACCCCAGGCTGAGGCATCCCAAGTGAAACAGGTCGTCGACGTCATCCTCATCGTGAGCAATCCGCGCCCGAGGCATCCCGGGTGAACCAGGCCGCGGACACCGCCACTGCTGCACCCGCAAAGCGCAGATTCCAGTTTCCGCCTCTCGGGGTCTACGGCTACGTCTGCGTCCTGATCCTGGTGTTCTGGATCGTGGTGGCGCTGTTCGCGCCGTACATCGCGCCATACACCGAGAGCGAAATCGTCACCGGGACGTCGTTCGCGCCGATCGGGGCCGAGGGGCTGCTGCTCGGCTCCGACTACCTCGGGCGGGACCTCGCCTCCAGGCTCGTCCACGGTGCCCGGACCACCCTCACGCTCGCGCTCATCGCCACCATCCTCGCCTTCCTGCTCGGCGTCATCACCGGATTCATCGCCGGTATCGCGGGCGGCTGGACCGATTCGGTGATCAGCCGGATCGTCGATGCGTTCATCTCGTTCCCGACCATCATGCTGGCGCTGCTCATCGTGTCGATCTTCGGCACCTCGCTCCCCGCGCTCATCTGCGCCATCGGCTTCATCGAGGCGACCCGGGTGTTCCGGATCTCCCGCGCGCTCGCGGTGAACACGATGACCCAGGACTTCGTGGAGGTGGCCCGCGCCCGGGGGGAAAGCCTGTGGTGGATCCTCTGGAACGAGGTGCTGCCCAACGCCTTCGTCCCCCTCTCGACCGACTTCGGGCTGCGCTACACGTTCTCCATCCTGCTGCTGAGCGCGCTGTCGTTCCTCGGGCTCGGGGTGCAGCCCCCCGAGGCGGACTGGGGCTCGATGGTGAAGGACAACATGACGGGGATCTTCGTCGGGGCCGCGGCGGTCCTGCTGCCGGCGCTGTCGATCTTCTCGGTCACCCTGTCGATCAACTTCCTGGTCGACTGGAACCTCGCCCGCGCGCAGAAGGACATCTCGGACGAGCTGGTGAAATGACCGCGCTGCTCCAGATCCGGGATCTCCGCATGGAAGGACGGCGCCCGTCCGGCGAGTGGATGCCGATCGTGCGGGGGGTATCGCTCGAAGCCCGCCGGGGCGAAGTGCTCGCCCTCATCGGAGAGTCGGGCGCGGGGAAGTCGACCATCGCGCTGTCGTCGCTCGCGTATGCGCGCCCGGGATGCCGGTTCACCGGCGGCGAGGTGGTGTTCGACGGCGCCTCGGTGCTCGACCTCTCGCTCGAAGAGAAGCGCGGGATGCGGGGCCGGCGGGTCGCCTACATCGCCCAGTCGGCCGCCGCGGCGTTCAACGTGGCCCACACGCTCGGCGACCAGATCACCGAAGGTCCGTCGGTCCACGCCACGATGTCCCGGGGCGAGGCGGAAGCGCAGATGGCGGATCTCGCCCGACGCATGCGGCTCCCCGAGCCGGATCGCATCGGACGCAAGTATCCGCACCAGGTGAGCGGCGGCCAGCTCCAGCGCCTGCTTGCGGTGATGGCGATGTCGTGCGGTCCGGACCTGCTCGTGTTCGACGAGCCGACCACCGCGATCGACGTCACCACCCAGGTCGAAGTGCTGGCCGCGTTCAAGGACGTGATCCGGCAGTCGGGCGCCGCCGCGCTCTACGTCACCCACGATCTGGCGGTGGTCGCGCAGATGGCGGACCGCGTCATCGTGCTCTACGGCGGCGAGATCATGGAGCAGGGCGACACCGACCAGATCCTCCACGCGCCGCAGCACGAGTACACGAAGCAGCTCATGGCGGCGGTGCGTCCACCGCCGCGCGCGAGCAGCCCCGGAGCCGACCTGGAGTCCGGCCGACAGCCGCCGGTCCTGTCCCTTCAGGGCATCAGCGCGGGGTACGGAGGCGTCAAGGGCGGGAAGCCCGACGTGCAGATCCTCTTCGATGTCGACGTCGAGATCCCCCGCGGGCAGGCGGTCGGGGTCATCGGTGAGTCCGGCTGCGGCAAGTCGACGATGGCGCGGGTCATCTCCGGCCTCACTCCCGCGTTCGAGGGCGAAGTCGGGCTCGACGGGAAGACGCTTCCGCCGGATGTGAAGCATCGCGACAAGAAGGACCTTCAGCGGGTTCAACTCGTGCTGCAGATGCCGGACGTCTCGTTCAACCCGAAGAAGCTCGTGGCGCAGGCGCTCGGCCGGCCGCTCGAGTTCTATCTGGGGATGAAGGGCGCAGAGCGCGACCGGCGGGTCGGGGAGCTGCTGAACATGGTGGAGCTGCCGGCGGACTACGCCGGACGCTATCCGCACGAGCTCTCCGGGGGAGAAAAGCAGCGCGTCAATCTTGCCCGAGCGCTGGCCGCGGAGCCGGAGGTCATCCTCTGCGACGAGGTGACCTCGGCGCTCGACACCGTGGTGGGCGCCGCGATCATCAAGCTGCTGGAGTCGCTGCAGGAGCGGCTCGACACCGCGTTCGTGTTCATCAGCCACGATCTCTCCACCGTGGCGTCATTCGCGAACCGCATCGTCGTCCTCTACGCGGGCCGGGTCGCCGAGCAGGGGCCGACGCCGCGCGTCCTCTCCCCGCCCCACCACCCTTACACGCGACTGCTGCTGAACTCGGTACCCGAGATGCGTACCGGCTGGCTCGAAGACCATCGCGCCACCCGGGAGGCCGAGCAGGCAATGGCGGATGTGGTCAACATCGGCCTGACCGGCTGCCCGTTCCACACCCGCTGCCCGCTCATGATTCCGGGCACCTGCGACGTGGAGAAACCGCCGGTGCATCGGCTGACGCAGGGCCACCGGATCGCCTGCCACCGGGAGATCGACGCGCTTGCGAATCCCCCGTCGCCGGTCTCCGACGACAAGTGACAATCGCCGTTTCCAGTTGCTAGTCTCGACCTGTCGGCCTGGTACCGGCGGCCTTCAACGCTCCCCGCGTGTACCTGGAACGCCCTGCGTCAATACTCCGCATCAAGGGGTCCACCGGGCCCGCAGGCTGCCGCCAATGGTCTCGATGGGCCTGGCACGACTCCTCGGACAAGGAAGGAGGGAAACCAATGATGAACCAGTACATCAAGTACTACCAGAAAGAATACGAGGCGCGGCGCATTTCCCGCCGCGAGTTCGTCGGCAGACTGGGCGCCGCCGGAATCGCCGCGACGGCGACCACCTCGCTGCTCACCGCCTCCGATTCGGTGCTCGCCGACACGCCGGTCAAGGGAGGTCGGATGCGCATCGGCTGGTACACCCACAGCGCGAACGACACGCTGAACCCGAACCGTCTGACCACTTCGCTCGACTTCGTGCGCGCATACCAGATCTGCAGCCCCCTCGTGCGCTACTCGACGGATCTCACGGCGGAGCCCGATCTCGCGGAGGAGTGGAACGCCTCCGACGACCTGAAGACGTGGCGGTTCAAGATCCGCAGGGGCGTCGAGTTCCACAACGGCAAATCGCTGACGGTCCAGGACTGCATCTACACGCTGAATCGCCATCGGGGCGACGATTCCGACTCCATCATCAAGGCGTGGCTGGACGTCATCGCGGACATGAAGGCGGATGGCGACTGGCTCGTCATCGACCTCAAGACACCGAATGCCGACTTCCCGATGTACCTCGGCGACATGCACGCCGTGGTGGTGCCGGACGGGTTCGAGGACTTCGACAATCTCGTCGGCACCGGACCCTTCGTGCTCGACAACTTCCGCCCCGGGGTCGGGATGCTGGCGAAGAAGAACCCCAACTACCACCACGAAGGCTATCCCCACGTCGACGAGGTGGAGAGCTTCGGCATCGCCGACACCGCGGCGCGCGTCAATGCCCTGCTCGCCGGCGACATCCACATCACGGTCCGCGTCGACCCCAAGTCGATCCCGATCATCGAGGGGGCGTCGAGTACGACCATGGCGAACTCGCCGTCGAGCCGCCACCTGACGTTCGCGATGAACGCCGAACGAGCCCCCACGGACAACCAGGACTTCCGTCAGGCGATGCGGCTGCTGCTCGATCGCCAGGCGGTCCTCGACAACATCCAGAAGGGGCTCGGGCTACTGGGCAACGACACCCCCATCTCCTCGCTGGATCCGTACTTCTGCGAGGACATTCCCCAGCGCGACATCGACCTCGACAAGGCGAAGTTCCATCTGAAGAAGGCCGGCATGGACGGCGGCACCGTCAACTTCCATACCTCCGAGGCAGCCGGCGGCCCACAGTCGATCGACATGGCGCTGATGATGAAGGAGAACGCCGCGAAGATCGGCTTCAACCTCAACTTCATCCGTGAGCCCACGGACGGCTACTGGTCGAACATCTGGCTGAAGCCGGACTATCCCATCGTCGGCTCGAACTGGATGCCGCGCCCCACCGCGGACCTGCGCTTCTCACTCGCCTACGTCTCGGAGGCGAAGTGGAACGAGGCATTCTGGAGGCACGAGAAGTTCGATGCCCTCATCAACGAAGCGAAGGGCACCAAGGACGGCCCCGCGCGCAAGGAGCTCTACTGCGAGGCACAGCGGATCATGTGGGACGAGGGCGGATCCATCATCCCGCTGTTCACCCACTGGCTCGACGCACGATCCACGAACCTCGGCGGCCACCGCCAGCACCCGGTCGGCGAGGGCGACGGCTTCCGCATCCACGAGTGGGGATACTTGATGTCCTAACCGGAATATCCGGGGGTTTTACCGGATATTCCGGGGCTCTTGCCGGAATATCCGATGCCTTAACCGGGATATCCGAGGCCCTTACCGGATATCCCGGCCGGCGACCGCGCCACGGTCATTGAATTCGCCACCACAAGCTCAGGGGCCGTCGCACTCGCGACGGCCCCTGTCATTGGCGCAGAACACCGGACGCCAAGACTACGGAGATCAGTGAAGGAAGATGAGCGAACGAACCACGGTGGTCATTCAGGGCGTCGAATCCGTCGGTGAAGTGCCCGGCATCGAGGCGATCTCGGCCGATGCCGAATTCCGGTGCGCGCGCGACTTCGATGCCCTGCGCCAGGCGCTACCCGGCGCCGAAGTCATTCTGGGATGGAACTTCCGAGCCGCCGACCTCGCGCACGCCTTCGACCGCGCCGACCGGCTGCGGTGGATTCAGTGGGGAGGCGCGGGGGTGGACGCCACCCTGTTTCCCGCCCTGGTCGAGAGCGACGTCACCCTCACCAACGTGCGCGGCGTCTTCGATCAGCCAATGGCGGAGTACGCGCTCGGCATGATCCTCGCCTTCGCCAAGGACTTCCGCGGGAGCTACGACCGCCAGCGCGAACGGAGGTGGTCGTACCGCCTGAACGAGCGCATCGCGGGCACGAAAGCGCTGGTGGTGGGGGCCGGCAGCATCGGACGGGCGATTGCCCATACGCTCCGGGCGGCCGGCATCAAGGTCGAGGGAGTCGGGCGCACCGCGCGCGACGGCGACCCGGATTTCGGCCGGGTGCACGGCAACGAGGACCTGAACCGCGTCCTCGGTTCCGCAGACTGGGTAGTGTTGATCACGCCGCTCACCGAGCGCACCCGCGGCATGTTCGACGCCTCGCGCTTCGCGGCGATGAAGCCGACGGCGCGATTCTTCAACTTGGGCCGCGGCGCGCTGGTCGACGAGCCGGCCATGATCGCGGCGCTGGAGAACGGGGTCATCGCCGGCGCGGGCCTCGACGTCTTCACCGAGGAGCCGCTGCCGGTCGAAAGTCCGCTGTGGGGGATGGAGAACGTGCTCGTCTCGCCGCACCTGTCCGGCGACTACCAGGGTCACAAGCAGGCGGTGGCAGACGTGTTCATCGAGAACTTCCGGCGCTTCCGCGCCGGCGAGCCGCTCGTGAACGTCGTCGACAAGCGGCTCGGCTTCGTACCGCGATAACGGGCGGCGGGATGGCGGGGATTCCCGCCAGCGCCGCGAGAGATCGTCACGCGCCGCGCGATCCCGGCATGATTTCGGCCCCGGCGCCCCGTTCGGGGCGATTTCGGACCCATGTCCGACTCGGCGGGAATCACTGGCGCGCGCGGTGCGTCACGCGCCGTTGTCAGCCGCTGGCCCGGTTCGCGCGCGCAACTCGTCTGCAAACTCCAGCACCGCTCGCGCAAGAGCGTCCTTGTCCGCTTTGGTCCGCATCAGCGTGGGTGCGATGCGGACGGGGCGGGAGAATCTGGCCGCGTCGGCCGCATCCGTGGAGTCGATGATCCAGGCGTCGATCCATTTCTGGTAGTGACGCTCGATGGCACGGTTGGAGACCTCGAGCCCCAGCTCGCGCATCATCTTCGCGGTGGGACCCTTCACCGCGGCGCCGCCGATGATGGGCGAGACGCCGATGACCGGCGCTCCGGCGGCCCGGATCGCGGCCATCATCCCCGGCACCGCCAGGATCGGGTCGATGCTGATGAACGGGTTGGACGGGCATACGACCACGCACCGGAGCGAGTCGTCCGCGAGCGCTTCGAGCACCGCGCGACAGGGCCGGGCCTCCTCCGCTCCCTCGAACTCGAAACCGGTCACCACCGGCTCGCACCGGTCGCGCACGAAGTAGTGCTGGAACGCCATCCGTCCGCCCGGTGTCCGTACCACGGTGCGCACCGCGGCGTCGCACGCGGGGACCACCCGCGCGCACACCCCGAGACGCCGCGCGATGTCTGCCGCGATGCGCGACAGGGGCTCGCCGCCCGTGAGGCGGCGGGTGCGCTCGACGTGCAGCGCAAGGTCCCCGTCCCCGAGCTGGAACCAGGTCTCTCCACCGAGCCCGGCCAGCACCTTCATGAAGGTCCAGGTCTCCCCGGCGCGCCCCCAGCCGGCCTCGGGATTGGCGAGTCCGGCGAGCGTGTAGAGGACGGTGTCGGCGTCGGGACAGATGCGCAACCCCAGGTGGTCGAAATCATCACCCGGGTTGCAGACCACGGTGAGCACCCCGGGCGGAAGCACGCGGTACAGACCCAGCGCGAGCCGGGCACCCCCGATGCCCCCGGAGAGCGCGACCACGGTGCCGGGAGTCATCGGACGAAGCCACGCGGTGCAGGGCTCACACCGTCGGGAAATGTGGCGCGACGCCCCGGGCCGATTTCCCGAGAGCGCGGGCACCCTACGCGGGTTGAGCCGCAGGACCACAGGTATTCAAACAGACAGGGCGCTCGGGTTCCCGAAGGCGCTTCGGGCAGCGGCCGGCTCGGGTGCGCGCGTGACGGTACCTCGATGGGCTCGGCAGGGCGGCAACGGCGTGCGAATCGCCGCGTGAAACGGATACTCACCGGAAGAGATCGCTCTCTCGGTCGCGCACCAGCGCGCGGGCCGGCAGGGGAGCGGCACTCCATCGAAGACCACGAACATGCACCGCCGGCACGCCTTCCGCGCCTTCGCCGGCGACGAGATTGGCAGCAGCCGCGATCTGGTCGGCGAAGCCGGTGAGCGTGACCTTGAGCGGGACGCCGAAGAGGTCCGGCGCGCCGCGCAGATCGGTGAGCGCAGGCAGCCCGGCCGCGCCGATGGCGATGCCCGCCACCCCATTTCGCCACGCTCGCCCCACACTGTCGCTGACGATGACCGCCAGCCGGCACCCGAACCGGACTTCAAGAGCGCGGTGGAGCGCCGCGGCGCTGGCATCCGGATCGCGGGGCAGCAGCAGCACTTCCTCGTTGTCGTCCGAATGACCGACATTGGAGCGGTCCACCCCCGCGTTCGCCATCACGTGGCCGCTGCGATGCTCCGCGATCAGCACCCCATGGCCGCTGGCGACGACCGCATTCGATTCCCCGAACACGACCTCGATCATGCGCGGGTCCTTGTCGAGGGACGCCGCAAGCTCCACCGCGTGCGCGGACGGCACAACATCGGCCAGCCGCACCCGCCGCCCCTCCGCCTTGGAGACGATCTTCTGGGTCACGACGACGACATCGAAAGCGGCCGGCGCAATGCCGGCCCCTTCGATCGCATCCCCGACGAGACCCGCCACATCATCCCCCTCGCGAACAAGGGGGATGCCCGGGAGCGGCGTCAGCGTGAGGGGGGCCGCACCAGTCATGAGCAAGTGCCTGAAGCAATGGATTAATGGAACGGATCCCGAACCCGCGCAGTCGGGACGGGCAAATACTCGTTGACCACGAGTACGATCTTCCCGAACTCAGCACGCATCGAGCGCTCTCGACTCCACGCGGGCGCTCCGGGTTGAAGGCATACCGCAAGACCGCCAACCAGACAGGCAGGGCCTTGTTCCTTCGAGAGGAAATCCGGCTTGATGTGCGAGGTCTGGCTGAGTCCTGCGCAACACGTCAAGACAACCCTACTCACTCAGGCGAAAGTCCGACTTGATGCCCTCGAGAAGCTCGTTGAGCGATGTCACTGTTTCAGAGGGAACATCGCTGCCATCTCCCAGTGTGATGCGAACGTGAAACTGCAACGGGACGCCGGCCGCCGCCTTGACGACCTCCGGTAGCGCATCGCTCAAGTCCTGCAGCTCGTTGGGCTCCAGAATGGCGCCGCCGGTGTGCGCACCTTTCGGGGTCCGCACATAATCCCCCTTCTGCTCCGAAACATCCTTCCTAGCATCAGGCTGCTTCAGCCTCACCGCGGAAGCCCCGGCCGCTTCGCATGGCCACGGGCCGCTGTCCGGCCCCTGTTCGAGCCAGCGCGTACCGAGCGCATCGTCGATGGCCCGGCACAGGACAGGCCACGGGACCGGCGCTCCGACCCGCACCGAGAGCGCGGCGGACAGGGCCAGGGCGTTCGTCTCCCCCTCCGTCCAGGCTTCAGGAACGGCATCCTTCGTCAGTTGGTCGACCGCCAGAGGGAGCATCGGCGCGCGGAGTTGGGCGGCGTCCGTCAACACCCCGGGTGCCACGGGTTCGCCTTGGAAGCTCGCAGGGCCGTTTACGAGCCAGAGGACGCCTTGGCGGACAGCGTCGGAAATGGCAGCCTCGATTGCCGTGCGCGGGCAGGCCGGGATGGCCACCGGCTCGGAGTAGCCTTCGCGCTGCACGATCACGGCCCGCCCGCCGGCGAAGTAAGCGATCACATCGGCCACTGCGACCGACTCGCCGACCCAAAGCTCCGGCAAGACGCCCGGCGCCAGCACATTCGGGACGAGCTCGGACAGCGTGGCCTTGTCGGGCAGGCACAGCTCCAGGGCGGGCTCGGCACGCACCGCCTCATCGATCCGCGTCCGCCACCACGTCTTGACGGACTTGTCGGGTCGTATGAGGGAGGCGACGAAGATGCCATCGAGGACGCCCTGGTCGATGGTGTCGAGGATCTCCTTGCGACGGAGCATCTTCGGCAGCTTCGGGTTCTCAGCGAACGCACCCGCCAGATCCTTCACGCGGCGCGACGGCTCGCCCGCACGCCACAGATCGTAGGGGCCGCCAGGCAACATCGCCTCGGCGCTGATCGCGGTTTCCTGAACGCGCGCGCGGCGATCGGCCTTGATGGTCGGGAACAGGGGCTCCGCGCCGATCGTCGCCTTGAACGCATGGACGGCATTGCTCTCGCTGACGGTGACAACGATTGACCACGCTTGCCGGATCGCATCGGGGATACGCCGGCGCGCCTGCTCCGTCGACATGGCGAGCATTGCTTCGCGCACGGTGTCCTGCGCCTGTTCACCGATCTGGCTCCGCACTTCCTCCCAACCGAGATATTCGCGGATGCGCACGCGGGCGACATCCAGGCCGTCGCGGGACGGGACCACTAGAAGGATGGCGTTACGGCGGGTGCGAGGACGGTCCGGTCCGGTTGTCTCGTCGATAAAGCGGCGTGCCTGGGCGCTTGGCCGACCGGAGTCGGAGGCCGATCCCGGCCCAAGCAAGGCAAAGTGGAACTCGCCGTCGTCCTCGATGTCCCGCGGCCGCTCGGGCAGCGTATGGACCCGGGCATCCGCCCCCGACGCGCCCTGGGTCAGGCTTCTGGTCCGTCGGACCTCGGCGAGGAGCTTCTGCTCGACAAGCTCCGCTGTGACACGATTCGTGCAGGCATCATGATGCATCTGCTTGAGGTTTGGCCGGTTCCCGAGACGCCACGCCTTGGGCAGCGCCCCAGACCCGTCGTCCATCGCCGCGGCGCCCGAGAACTCGGACTCGTCGAGGAACCAGGAGAGATCCGTCCATCGACGCAGGCCCTTCTCCAGCTCGATGCGGTCGGGACGGGTCGCGCCGACGAGCGCGATCAGCTCCGGCGTATGTGCTTTCTGGCCGATCGGCTGCGAATTCAGGAACGCCGCGAGCACCGCCTGCTCCATCTCGCGGCTTTTCAGCGCCGGCTGCTCGTCCTGGATCGTCCGCGCCTTGGCGAACTCCCCTTCGAGCACCGCGCTCCACACGTTTCCGGCACTCTCCGTCACCTCGCGGGTCGCGATGCCCGCGAGCTCGCGCGCCGCTTCGGCAAGGGCGTGGTCGCCCGGCGCGGGCAGGAAGACGTTGGGGCCGACCAGCGGCGCCGTGTCCCATGTCTCGGCGTCGCGCAACGCGACCGCGAAGGTCCGCAGGATGCCTCGCGTGCGCTGGAACCCGTCCAGTTGCGTCCATTTGGTATAGAAAATATCGGTCAGATCCGGGTGGAAGGGATAGCCGTCCAGGTAGCGTTGTTCCGCATTAGCCCGATCCTTGCGCACCGTCTCGTCGACCCTGGCGATGTTGGCCACCGCTGCGGTGACATGCGGGCGGAAAGAATCAGGGTCGGCAATCGACCCGGAGGTGAAGAAGCGCCGGCGGAGCACCTCGGCCACGTCCTGCTTCTGGACCGGCTGGACGCCCTCTTCCCTCTGCCGGCTGAAGATGTCGAAGATCTGCTGGGTCAGCTCCTTGCCGAATGCGTCACTCTTTGCGGGATCGGAAGCGAGTAGCGAGGCAACGAGAGCGCAGCGATCAACCTTGACGACTGCCTGGCAGAGGGACTGGAAGAAGCCGATCAGCCGGCCGCGCCACTCCTCCGCCATCGCCACCTTCTCGCGGGCGTACATCAGCACTTCATCGATCAGGACCAGAGTCGCAAGCCCGTGCGCCTGCGGTTGCGCCAGCAGGTCGGCGAGCAACGGCTCGGCGGGCGGCGTCTCGCGTTCCTCGTTCGCACCATCGGGATGGAGCGCACACAGGCCCTCATCGCCCGCGATCTGGAACGCGAGCACACTCCAGGGATGCTTGACCCAGCGTAGCTCGCCCGCCGGACCGCGCACTTCCATGCCCTTCTCCACATCCAGCTTGTCGAAGCAGAGCGCGGCGATGCGCGCCGCCGGCAGGGATGTACCGACATGGGACTTGAACTGGTCCACCGAGGACAGGGCCGGCAACGCCTCAGGTTTGTGGACAAGGTGGCGCAGCGTCACCAGCGTATGGGTCTTACCTCCGCCGTAGGTAAGTTCGAGCTGGCGGATGGCCTTGGTATTCCTGCCGGCGAGACGGAGCGCCACGTCGCGCGCGAGCTCCCGTAACGGGAAGGTCGGGAAGGTGAGCGCGAAGAAACGGCCCGGGTCCTCGTAGACCGGTCGCGTGCCCTTTTGCATCACGACATCGTGAAGGTCGGCGGCGAAGTCGGCGAGCGAGAGCTCACCCGTGCGCACATCCTCGCGCAGTTCCACAACCTCATGCCAAGGAGTCCAGGGCAGTTTTTGCGTCATCTTGATCTCGTTCGGTGAGTTCAGAGAAAAGTCCGCGGCACTTCGGCTCGTAAGGTTCCAAGAAGGACTTCAAGGCGCCGAGCAAGGGCGTCGAAGTCCTCGGGGCATTTCCGGCGAATCGCGGGAATGTTGCGCGCAGCCTCTTCCCCCAGCGTCTTGCGGCCGTCGTCGGGATCGTCCGCGACGCCGCGTTCTTCCGCCAGAACGTTGAAGTACCGCTCCTTGACGTGGACCTCCCGGCGAACGTCCTCCCAACGCCAGTCCTTCGGCAGATTCAGACCGGCCAGAGTCCACGTTTCGATCTCCTCCCATGCGTTCGCGGCGAGAAAAGTGCGGTCGTTTCCGAACTCGGTCTCAATCCGATCCAACCTTGTGCGTCGCCCCCGATTGCCATCGCGATCGACACAGAGGATGAAGATATCCATCATCCCGTCATGCTGGTCGAGGACCTCCCGAATGCGCTCCGACTTCAGCGCCTCGCCCACGCCGCCAAGCAGAGGGTTCTGGCAGACGCGGACGCGCGCCCTTGATTTGCCAATAGATTGAAAGAGCCGTTCGAACAGGGGCTTCAACAGATATTGGTCGTATCGGAAATCCTCGGGAATGACCAGAACTCTCACCCCGAATCCTCCTCGTCGTCACCTTCGGTAAAAGCAACCGCAGTTTCCATCCAACCATTGGTCAGAAGGCGCCCCAATCCCTGGCTCTTTCGCAACTTCCTGGCATTCGGCAGATCGGCGACAGGACGGACAATGGCATCGTGCGAGTCTTCCAGCCGACAGACGACCGACATTTTCTCGAATGTCGTATCCCCGGAGAAAGTGAGCATGTCTGGCGAATGAGACGTCGTGATCACTTGGATACGACCCTTGGTCGTTTGCTTTTCAATCAATCTCAGCAAAAGCCAGAGCCGCGCCGGGTGAATTCCCGTGTCCATCTCCTCGAAGAAATAAAGTCGCGCCGGGTCGGTTCCGAACATGGCGGCGAGTAACGTCAGAAAACGAAGCGTGCCATCCGACGCACTGTGTGCGGACACCTTTCTGCCGTTCCTTTCCCTGATAAAGAGTCGGATGCGATCATCGTAACGGTCGACCGGAAACTCGAAGCCGCTCACATCCATCGGCGTCAGCTCCCGAGTCCAGCTCGTGAGGAGTTTGCGGCGCTGCGGGTCCGAGTAGATATCGTTCAGGACGGCCGGGAGATTTTCTCCCCGGTCGCCCAGAACGGTTTGGCCGGGATACGCTGTCAGACGCATCCGATCGGGTGCCGGGTCGAGAAAGCGCATACTGGACAGCACGTCGATGATCGACTCGACCTGCTCCCTGACACTTTCCGCAACTCGTCTCATGCCACAAATCTGCGTCAGAACCGGTCTGTCGAGAGCTATTCTGATTTCGTCGCCGTTCCCAACGACGACTTTTCGATCGTCGGGTATGCTGATGTGTTTCTCATAGATGGTTTCCTGTCCCAGTTGCAGTCGTTCGTATGTAATTCCGAATCCTGCAGTTCTGGTTATCTCCGGACTGACCTTGATCGTGTAGGTTGCGTTCTTGTTGTCCGCTGCCAATCCGACCTCCAGGCCGAACGCGGGTAAAGGTGGGCGGTGAATCCTGTTCGTGGATTTCTCGATACGGATGATCTCGTTCGCAGCGCCGCGGATCGGCTCCCATTCGACCTGCCCGCCCGCGCCATACCTTCCACCGATAATCTCCGAGAGCGTGTAACCGCGACCGATACCATGGAGGAAGCGGAAGGCATCCCGAATGTTGCTCTTGCCGCTGGCATTGGCGCCGACGATCACGGTAAACGGACCGACCCGCAAGGTCTCGTCGGTGAAGTTCTTGAAATCGAGGAGGCGCAGTGACGTAATCATGATTCGTCGTCTCGTCCGGTCCGTATGACATTGGTGCTACCGACCGACGAACGAAGCCGCCGGCGCAGCGCCCCGGCCCGGATCGCGAAATCGCCTGTCGCGCCCAGCAGCGATGCGCGCGGAATCTCCCGATGCTCGACTTCGGCAAACCGTCCGTTCGCCGCGACCCTTCGCCTGAGCCCGTCGACCAACTCCTGGCTGACCTTTCGCACTGTTAATTGCGCCATCGGATTTCCGGCCAACATCTCGTCTTCACTACGATCATACTTCCAAACCCTGCTTCCGGTGGGGCAGGAGCTCTACCTCCTTTCAGCGCGAATTGATGCAGCGCCATCACATCGGCGCCTCCAGCCCGAGCGCCGATTGACGCGAAGAGGCAAGACCGGCGCGGGCAGCGATGTGGTTGGACAACGATTCGAGAATCGCGCGTTCCCCCGAGCCCGCCGGCGCCAGTTCGATCAGCGCCTGCAGCAACCGGGCGAACAGGGCGTTGCGCGCCAGGCCGTTGTCGTCGATGTAAGCGTTTACCCGGGCCTCCTCGCCGGAGCGCCAGAGATGCATCAGCCGGTGGGCGCGGTCGATCAGCGGTACCGGCCGGCCGCCCGGCCCCTCGTAGCCTAGCCATTTGGCCTTGCGCCGGGCCCAGGGTACGAGCTTCGCCTTGCCACCGCCGGAATCGCTGTCGGCGTTCACTTCGCCGGCCTCCTCGTCGTCCGGGGCATCAGGCAGCACGCGGCCGGTGCGCGAGAGAACCTCGAAGCGGTCGGAGAGGTCACGGTCGGACAGGTTGCAGGACAGCGCGTAGAGGATGCAGGCGCCGGCAGGCGCTTCGTCCATGCCGAAATCGCCTCGGTGCAGCAGGTAGTAGGTGGTCACGTCGTCGAGCCCGCTCATGGGCCCACTCATGGCATTGGCGTCCCCACCGCCGGTCAGCACACGGCCGACCACGAAGTCCACCACCATCCGCCGCACCTCGCGCAGAAATTCCGAAACCGTCATCAGTGCGCCGGGCTGGTCCGCCTTCTTGACTACCGGATACTTCGAGAAGGCTTCGAGCGCCGGCCCCGTCGCCGCCCACACGAAGTCCGGCCCGCGAATGCCGGTGTCCCAGAAATCGTGCAGCCTGCGGGTGATGTTTTCGCGCATCTCGGTAAGTACTGCGGCATCCCATCCGGGACCAGCAGGCGGGCGCTTCCGGCAGACGAGCCAGATCGAGGAGGCGAGAGCGGCGGAGGCGACGGATCGCAACCTCGTTTGTCGCTCCGTCTGGATTGGCCAGGAACCATCGACCACGAAGCCGGCGCGGATCAGCGCTGCGACCAGTGTTTCCCAAGCGGACGGACTTTTGCTCGCGAACACTACGACGAGCCGCCCTTTCGGCCTCAGAACTTGATGACACGCCTGAAACGCACGCGCCATCCCGTTTTCGTAGTTCTGTTTCGAAATCTCCTTGTCGCCGCCGAACCGACTAGCGTCGTCGATCAGCTCCCCGTTCGCGGATTCGGCGTTCCATTTTGGTCCTAGCTTGTCCGAGAAAGCATCCTGCAAGTCGTTCCCTATGCCGTGGGAGAGTCGGCGGAGCCAGACATAAAAGAAATCCATCAAGTCGGAGTACGGGATCGCGTCGTAGTATGGTGGATCTGTGACGATCACATCGTAGAGATCGTCCTGACCATCGATCGCGGATTTCAGTTCCACCGCCGGCGACGAGGCACCGGCGGTAGCTATTACCAGATGATCGACAACCTTGGTCACCCATTCATAGGCGCTCTCCAGTCCACCGGATGCGGTCGTCAACGGACAGACTTCCGCAACGTCCCAAACGATCGGTAACGCAAAACGGCTGAACTGGTGTCCGATCTTCTCGTGGACATTTACCCATATGCATCCCGCACTCCCGTAGTCGGCCTGCCGATCCATGATACATGCCAGAAAACCCGCAATCGCATCTGCGATGTCGGAACCATACGCATACGTCGCAACCATCTCCGCTCGGGTGTCGATTATCGTTTTGATCACGGTGCTTTGGGTCACCCGTTGCCGATCCGTGAACAGCTTGGCCCACTGGTCGAGGCCGTAGTTCTCCACCGAGAATGCTCGGGAGGCACCCGGTCCCTGGCGTGGCGTCGGCTCCGTCGGCAAGCCGAACGGAATGTCGGCATAGAGCGCATCGATTTCGTGCGGTGAGACCTCGGCGGCGGGCAACTCCTCTTCCTGCGGCAGGCGGTATTCCTTGCCCTTCGGCCCATCCACGACCACCGCGGTCATCACCGCTCCCAGCCGGCCCGCGCGGCCTTCGAGGCGGATATCCTCCATGGTCATGATCGTCGAACAGCAGGGGCAGCGCGCGCCGCTGCGACTCATCGTGCCGACGCCCAACCGTTTGTCATCTTCGCGCCGCTGTGCAGCGTTACCACGAGCCGGCGGAACCCCGGCTTCGACGCCGAAGACAACCCCCGTCTCATCGGCGTTCGGCGTCATGGTGAGCAGGACGCGCTTGTTGTCCTTCTTGCACAGCCAGCGAGTCTTGAGCAACGGAACCATGGCCCGGCAGCTCTTGCAGCACATGGTGCGCGCCCACAGGTACGCCACCGTCGGCTTTGCCACCCAGCGTGGATTGCGCGGATCTTCGAGGTAGGCCGCACCGAACGCTTCGTTCAACGACCGGGCGTCGGTTTCGCCGTTGGCGTCGGGTTCCAGCAGCGCAAGGGCACGCCTCTCGAACGGCCTGCCGCCCGACGCAAGTGCCTGGAATTCCGCAAAGGTCGGATAACGGTGGGCGAGTGCAGCCCGAACCCGGGCCAGCACCCGGCGACCCCACGCGCGTAACTGCCAAGCGAGGTCGGCAGAAAAGAGGTCGGCGTCGGGCGGCGTGTCATCGTCGATCAACGACAGCTCGACCTCACCGTCATCCGCGACAAGGCCGAGCTTCTCAAGCTGCCGCGCGAGCGTCTTGCCTTTGAATCCCCTGGCCTTCAGGAACGCTTCCATGAAATCGCGGTCGCCACGCACGAAATCGGGCAGCGGCAGGGTCGCCCCCGCAAGCCGGCGCGGGTAGTCGAGCGTGCACTTCAGGATGAACCAGGCGACCGGGTTGATATCGATGGCGGTCGCCTCGCAGCCGAGTCGCATCGCTTCCAGCGGAATCGCACCACCGCCCGCGAATGGATCCAACACCTTGGGCGCGCGGCCGCCATACGCCTCACGAATCCTGGCCCGGAACCAGTCGAGGTCGGCACCACCCTCGCGCCCCCAATGCAGGATGCCACCGCTGGTTTCGCGCTTGCGCCGCTCGACCGTCCGGCCACCCCGCGTCTCGGCCTTGACGGTCTCCACCACATCACCCGCAAGCCGGCGGTAGATCTCTCTGCGTTCCTCTGCATCACCGGGGTCGGGCAGCAACGTCGCGATCAGCGCGGCCCGGCACGCCGCCAAGGGCCGTCGCGCCGGCCAGATGTGCAGGGTCGAGATATGCCCGTGCCGAACATTCTTCTCGTGCACCGAATCGAGCGACACCTGCTCCAGCGGGAACGCGACTTCGATCAAACGGCGATCATCACCAGTCATAGTACAGCGTCCGGTTGAAAGAGGATTTTCAGTTTATTCGCTATTTTCCTTGCGTCTTCGAACTGCTGACTGACGCGCGCGATGGTTGTGTCCGTTGATCGACCATGAGCGATTCTGTGTCGCTGTGCGACCATGCCATTTACACTTTCCTTGATACTGCCTCTAGCGAATTCCTCCAGTTGCCTCGCTCTGATTTCATCGAAAGATCGGATTAGGTTGACAACGTTATCCATAGTAGGATTTCTGAAGCGGTCGAGATTTCTGCTCACAAAGCGCTGTACGCTCGGATCCGAGCGATATCTGGCGTAATCTCGCAGCACCTCTCTGCATGTAGCCTCCAGATAACCTGATGCCCAGATAGTCATGAGTTGAGCGAGTCTAGACTGGTTCTCACTCGAAAGCTGATTCGCATCAGCGCGAGCAGAATCGATTGCTGCCTTCAGACGATGACTATCTCCGAACATTATCGGATTGCCTCATACTCTTGACATGCATAGGTGATTCGCTTAATGACTCGCTCCTTCCGGGTAGTATCTTCTGTAAAAAGCGATTCATCCTGAAGCTTCCTGATCAATTCATTGTGCGCCGATTTCAGGGATTCTCTCTCCAATATTGGACCCTGTCGCAAGCGATGGGCGAGACCAACCAGCACTGCATCTACGACAGATACGTTCAGAGCACGCTCTGGGCGAAGTGCTTTTCGTGTCAAAATTTTAGATGCATTTTTCACTGTAATTTTAAATATTTCTCGAAATTCTTCTAATTTATTATCATCCATGTGGCGATGTTTTTCCATAAAATTATTTAAAAATCTTTTCATCGGTCGTTCGTAATTTTTTGAATAGTAGTAAAGGGAAAAAAAACGAAGAATTATTTCCTCGTCTTTTTTTCTATATTTTTTTGTACCATACAAATCCTTCCAGTGGAAATCATTCGAGAGTTCGGAAAGCAGATCGTTAAATTTGCCATGATATACACATGCTCTCAATTCTTGAGGACTTAATTGTGTTCCTCCAGTATTGAGTCGCTCGAAAACAGAATAAACAGAACTTCTATCATTACCGGGTTCGATTTGTTGAAAAATAGTTGCATGAAGAATTGAATCATTAAGATATCGTTGAGCTTCAGGAGTTAAACTTTCATATGTTTCCTGATTAAATTCATCAGAAACTCCAGTAAGTCGGAATATTTTTTCGCCAAATATACCTTTATAAAAAGACTGAAGTGTCAACAATCTCTGTTGTCCGTCGACAACCATGAGTTTCTGAGTCTCTGGATCTTTAAATAAGAAAATACCAGGAACTGGCAATCCGAGAACAAGAGATTCGATAAATCGCGAAGCTTGGGCGATCGTCCAGATGAAGTTCCTCTGAAATCCTGGAACGAAAATATCACCGCGATCCAGGCGATTAACCAATCCATCTATCGGCATGTCCGCACCATAGCTTGATATCGTGTAGCGAACAGGCTGACTCAACTCTTCATCATCACCGACAGGATCATCGATTGCCGGTTCTTCAATTTCTTGCATTCTTTCGTTCGGCATTGTTTTCTCCTCGATCTTTTTCTGGTTACGCCCGGAGTTGGTATACGTGAAGATAGATCTGCTCAGGGTCGAGCATAGAGAATCTTTCCCTCGCGGAGCGCACGCGCGAGCACGTGATTGAGAGAATCGCGCCAGTAGTCGGCCTCGGCTCGGCTGAAGACCAGGATGTCCTTCGGGACGTGGAACTGCGCGAGGGCACGCCACAGGCGCGCCTCTTCAGCACCTCGGTCCCGGTCTGCGCCGAAGGGCATGGACTCGACGACGATCAGGTCCACATCGGAGTCCGCCTCGGCGTCGCCTCGAGCGCGAGAGCCGAACAGGATCACCTGTTCGGGGTCGGTCATCTCGACTATGACCTTCGCCATGCGATCAATGAGTGCGTCGTCGACCCGCGTCATGGCAATGTCTCCTTTCTTCGCATTCTACGGTCCTGCGCGACGGTGCTGGTCATGACGGCACGCAGCTTCTCGAACATCGGGGCTGACGATGACGCGATCGCTCTCCGGTCCGGCGAACGGGTTCCCGGTGCGAGCGTCGGCACCGTGGACGATTCGGAACGGAAGACGGAACAGCGTGCGCATCTCGGGCTCCCGGTTGCCGACCAGGCCGGCCGGGGGAACCACGAGGATGCGTGTACGAGACGACGCGCAGGCATTTCCCGACCATCCACTTCCGCGGAAACGACAGCGAGACCGACGCTTCACTCGGCCCCGGATCGCACCAGCGGCGCCGACGAGTCCCGTTCGAACCGCCGCGCGCG
>JAPOSC010000013.1 GCA_026709935.1 Thiotrichales bacterium | reverse complement strand
CCGATATCGCCCTGTTCGATATGGACGAACTCCGGTTCAGCGGGCACGGAGACCCGCTCGCCGCCCTCGTCCTGTGCGGCGCGTCACGAGTATCGGACCTGATGATCGCCGGGATCTGGCGCGTGCGCGGCGGCGAGCTTCAGGATGTGGACCTGGGCGCCCTCATGCACGAGCACCGGCGGGTCGCCAGGTCGCTGACCGGCGGGTAGTGTTTCACCTTGACCCCTGAATTCTCGGGAAAGCCCATGAATACAGGCCGGAGACACCGGGCAGAATTTCAAAGCAAGGCACTACCGGCCGGCGCATGGGCAAAGGCTACCTTCAGCCGAGTCGGCGCGCCATGTAACGGTAGAAGTCCCAGACCGTGCCCTCGATGTCGGGTGGACCGAGTGGGCCGGGCCGGTAGCGGCGAGACTTGAGACCGCGCCCGAGGTTCACAAGCTGCACCTTGTCCTCGGCCATCGTGCGTTCGAAGAGGTCCACCACGGCCGAGCGCATCCCATCGCACGACCTGCCGCTTCGGTGGGGCGCGCCCCGACGTACTGTTCCCCTCTTTATCGTGTGCTTCAGCCCGGCTCACAACTCGTCCGACAACGCCGCGTCCATGGTCTCCTGAGCTGGGTCCGGGTGGATCCGGACTCGAATATCGACGGGTTCCGCCACGCCCGGCACTCAGGCGCCGAGTCGGGCGAGGCCTGCGTCGAGATCGGCGATCAGGTCGTCGGGGTGCTCCAGCCCGATGTGGATGCGCAGCAGGAACGGAGTCTCCGTCCACGGGATGACGGTGCGAGGAATCGGCATCCGGTTAAAGGCCACCAGGCTTTCGTAGCCTCCCCAGGACGAGCCGATGCGAAACAGCGCGAGCCCGTTCACCATGCGCGCCACCGCCGCCTCGTCGGTGGTGTGCAGGGTGAGCCCGAACAGGCTTGACGCACCCTCGAAGTCCCGCTTCCACACCACATGACCGGGGTCGCTCTCCAGCGGCGGGTAGAGCACCCGCTTCACCTCCGGGCGTGCTTCGAGCCAGCGTGCGATCTTCATCGCCGACGCCGACTGGCGCTCGAGGCGCACGGAGAGGCTTCGCATCCCGCGCAGCGTGAGGAAGCAGTCGTCGGGAGAGGCAACATCCCCGAACGCGTGCACCTGGTCGGCGATCGTCCTGAAGAGCGCATCGGTTGCGGTGGTGATCATCCCGATCACCAGATCCGAATGGCCGGCGAGGTACTTCGTGCCGGCCTGGATCGAAATATCGACGCCGTGCTCCAGGGGCCGGAAATGGATGGGCGTCGCCCAGGTGTTGTCCATCGCGACCAGCACGCCGCGGGCGCGGGCGGCCTGCGCGATGGCGGGAATATCCTGCATCTCGAACGTGAGCGAGCCCGGCGCCTCGGTGTAGACAAGGCGGGTGTTCTCGCGGATCAACTCCGCGATCCCCGCCCCGGCCGACGGATGGTAGAAGCTCGCCTCGACTCCGTAGCGACGCAGGACCTCCACGCAGAAGCGCCGGGTCGGGCCGTACACCGAGTCGGGAACGAGGACGTGATCCCCGGCGCCAACCACGGCCGAGATCGCCATCGTCACCGCCGAGAGTCCGCTGCCGGTCACCACCGTGCGATATCCGCCCTCGACGGCGGCGACCGTCTCGGCCAGCGCCCGCGAGTTCTGGGTCCCGGTCGCGCCGTAGGTAACGTTGTCGTAGCGGTTGTCGCCGTCGAACCGATGGATGTAACCGTCGAGATGCTCGGAGAGGATCGTCGATGCCCGATGCACCGGCACGTTGACCGGCCCCTCGGCGCGCACCGGCGCCCGGCCGAGCGCGATGAGTCTGGTGTCTCGTTTCATTGCCTTTCCCTTCCCGTCGGAGGCACCGGCGGTCCGGAGACGCAGGACGCTCGACGTTCCGGGAAGTCTCCGCATTCGGCGGCGCACGCTATCCGATCCGACAGTCGGTTGAAACCACCCGCTCCGGCATCCAGCGGTTCCCGCCAGGGCGGAGCCAGCCCTCGAAATTGCCCCGAATGGACGTTCCGGAGACCGAAACCCGGCCGGAATCGCCCCGCATGAATGCCTTTCGGGTCACCAGCGGGAATGGCTGCCGGATTCCTGCGAGGGCGGGAATCCGCAGAGCCCCGACCCGACGCGAACGCTCGATCCAGCGACCAAGCCATTGCACCAAGCCTTTGCACCAAGCCGTTGCACCAAGCCGTTGCATCAAGCCGTTGCATCAAGCCGTTGCCCCACTTGATGCGCACGTGCATCGGTGCTTTAGTCGCCCTGCCCTGCGGAATCTCCTCCACCACGCGAAGACTCGGCTTTGCCGAAAGGATCGCGGAGCCCACCGAAACCACCGTGCCGATGCCCGACCAACCATCCGAATCCGAATCCCCCTCCACACCGGCCGGACGTACCTCGGCTGCGGGAAGCAGCACGTGGACCCGCGACCTGCTGGAGCACTTCGCCCGCGAATCGCTCGCCGAGAAGCGGCGCGCCCGCCGCTGGAACCTGGCGCTGCGGTTCGCGTGGTTCGCATTCTTTGTCACCATCGTCTTTATCTGGTCCGAGCCCCAGTGGCTCCGGACCGAGGTGGCCGGCCGGCACAGCGCCCTGGTCGATGTCAGCGGGATCATCAGCGACGGAGGGGATGCGAGCGCCGACCGCATCGTCGCCGCGCTTCAGGCCGCGTTCGGAGACTCCGGCACCGCCGGCGTCATCGTGCGCATCAACAGCCCCGGCGGCACTCCGGTGCAGGCCGGCTACATCAACGACGAGATCGTCCGCCTGCGGGGGCTGCATCCCGACACGCCACTGTACGCGGTGATTGCCGACATGGCGGTGTCCGGCGGCTACTACGTCGCCGCCGCCGCAGACGCCATCTACGCCAGCCGATCCAGCGTGGTGGGCTCCATCGGGGTGCTGATGGACGGCTTCGGCTTCGTCGACGCGATGGACAAGCTCGGAGTGGAGAGGCGCCTGATCACGGCGGGAGAGCACAAGACTCTCCTCGACCCCTTCTCGCCCATCTCCGAGAAGGAGGTCGAGCACCTCCAATCCATGCTCGCAGAAGTCCACAACGAGTTCGTCGCCGCCGTGAAGCGCGGTCGCGGGAATCGGCTCGCGGACGACGCGGACCTCTTCAGCGGTCTCATCTGGACCGGTGTCCGGGGCAAGGCGCTCGGCCTGGTGGACGCCTTCGGCAGCAGCAGCTACGTGGCGCGCGAGGTGATCGGAGCCGAGGACATCGTGGACTTCACCGTCCGCCCATCGCACCTGGACACGATCGCGGACCGCCTGGGCGCAGGCGTCGCCCGCACTCTCGCCACCGTGCTCGGTCTGGAGGCCGCTGGCATCAGGTAGACGCCCGCCCATCGGAAGGTGTTTCGGTCACGGGCCGGATGCGCGATCATGCCCGCGTTCCAGCCGACTCACGGACACCACGATGTTCAACTCCGGGATGAGCTTCGCTCTCGGCGAGGAGATCGAGGCGCTTCGGGACGCCGTTCACCGGTTCGCGCAGACGAAGATCGCGCCGCGCGCGGGCGAGATCGATGCGACGAACGAATTCCCGCGGGATCTGTGGGAGGAGCTCGGCGCACTCGGGCTGCACGGGATCACCGTCGAGGAGGCACTCGGCGGCGCCGGCATGGGTTACCTCGCCCATGTCGTCGCGATGGAGGAGGTAAGCCGGGCGTCGGCGTCCGTCGGGCTCTCCTACGGCGCCCATTCGAACCTCTGCGTGAACCAGATCCGCAGGAACGGCACCGACGCGCAGCGTGAACGCTACCTCCCCGGGCTCCTCTCCGGCGTGCACGTGGGCGCGCTCGCCATGAGCGAGTCGGGCGCCGGCTCCGACGTGGTCTCGATGAAGCTCCACGCGGAGAAGCGCAACGACCGCTACGTGCTGAACGGCACCAAGATGTGGATCACCAACGGCCCGGATGCGGACGTACTGGTGATCTACGCCAAGACGGCGCCGGATGCCGGCCCCCGCAGCATCACCGCGTTCATCGTGGAGCGGGCGTTCGCGGGGTTCAGGAGCGCACAGAAGCTCGACAAGCTCGGCATGCGCGGCTCCGGCACCTGCGAACTCGTGTTCGACGACTGCGAGGTCCCCTACGAGAACGTGCTCGGCGAGGAAGGCCGGGGCGTGCGGGTGCTGATGTCGGGCCTCGACTACGAGCGGGTGGTACTGGCGGGCGGGCCGCTCGGCATCATGGCTGCGTGCACGGATGTGGTGGTGCCCTACGTGCACGAGCGCCGGCAGTTCGACCGACCGATCGGCGAGTTCCAGCTCGTGCAGGGCAAGATCGCCGACATGTACACCACGATGAACGCATGCCGCGCCTACGTCTACGCGGTGGCCGCCGCCTGCGACCGCGGCGAGACCACCCGCAAGGACGCCGCCGGCTGTATCCTCTACGCGGCGGAGAAGGCGACCGCGGTCGCCCTCGACGCCATCCAGCTCCTCGGCGGCAACGGCTACATCAACGACTTCCCCACCGGCCGACTGCTGCGCGATGCGAAGCTCTACGAGATCGGCGCCGGCACCTCGGAGATCCGCCGGATGCTGATCGGGCGCGAATTGTTCGAGGAAACCGCCTGAACGGATCGCAACGGATCACACCGAACGGCTGGTATCCCGCCGCTCAAGCACACACATGTGAAACCACGAGCATATGCAAAGAAAGGGCGGAGGGAGCCATAAGAGCTCTCGCCAGAACAATTTTCCGCTCGACACGCCACCCTTTCTGTCTGGAAGGTGGTCGGGGTCGACAAGGTGGAAAACCAGTTTCGCTCGGGGTCCTGAGGACCATCATGCATAACGCGCATTTGCGGAACCCTACACTGGAACGGCGAGGACGATGAAGACCCACTACATCCTGATCGACTACGAGAACGTGCAGACCAAGAGTCTGGCGGTGCTGCAGGGCGCTCCGAACCAGGCGTTCCGCATCATGGTGTTCGTCGGCGCCAACCAGTCGAAGATTCCGATCGAGCTGGTGTCGTCGATGCAGAGCTTCGGGGACAAGGCGGAGTACATCCAGATCACCGGCAGCGGGCGCAATGCGCTTGACTTCCACATCGCCTACTACCTCGGGGTGCTCACCGAGCGGGAGCCGAAGGCGATCTTCCACGTCATCTCCAAGGACACCGGCTACGACCAGTTGATCAAGCACCTGAAGGCGAAGCGCATCACGGTGGCGCGCCAGAAGGATCTGTTCGACATTCCGTGGCTGTCGTCGGACAACACGAAGCCGGCGGACGAGCAGCTCACCGCCATCGTCGAGAACCTGTCGGCGCGCGGCAACTCCCGGCCCCGCAAGATCAAGACCCTCAAGAACTCCATTCGCTCGCTGTTCGGCAACAAGCTCGAACCGGAGCGCATCGACAGCCTTGTGCAGGATCTTCAAGAAGGGAAGTACATCGTCATCAATCAGGAAAACGTGACCTACCGGAACATGTAGAACGATGGGCAGCCATTCCCGCCAATCCGGAACATGTTCTCCAAATCGCCCGGACTGGACGCTGGAGAAGCCGAAATCTCGTCGGCATCGCACCGCGTGACCGCCTCTCGGAGCACCAGCGGGACTTCCTGACGATGTGGATACGGATGCGCAGCCACACCGCAGCCGGTCGATGAGCTTTCTCGACTCCTCGCTCTCCGTGCGCTCCGGTGCGTTCCGGTCCAATCGCGACCGGATGCGAGGACTGACCGAGGAGATGTCCGCGATCGCGGCGGACATCATGCGGGGCGGCCCCGAGCATGCCCGCGCCCGGCACCTCGACCGCGGCAAACTCCTCCCCCGCGAGCGGGTCGCCCGCCTTCTCGACCCCGGCTCCCCGTTCCTCGAAATCGGCCTCTTCGCCGCCCACGGCATGTACGGTGGCGAGGTGCCATCCGCCGGTCTCATCACCGGCATCGGCCGCATCGCGGGCGCCGAGTGCATGGTGGTGTGCAACGACGCCACCGTGAAGGGCGGCACCTACTACCCGCTCACGGTGAAGAAGCAGCTTCGTGCGCAGGAGATCGCGGCCGAGAACCGGCTGCCCTGCGTGTATCTGGTCGACTCCGGCGGGGCGAACCTCCCGAACCAGGACGAAGTCTTCCCCGACCGCGACCACTTCGGGCGGATCTTCTACAACCAGGCGAACATGTCCGCCGCGGGCATCCCCCAGATCGCGGTGGTGATGGGTTCGTGCACCGCGGGCGGCGCCTACGTCCCGGCCATGAGCGACGAGAGCATCATCGTGCGCGGCCAGGGCACGATCTTCCTGGGCGGGCCACCGCTGGTGAAGGCGGCGACCGGGGAGGTGGTCTCGGCCGAGGACCTCGGCGGCGCGGACCTGCACTCGCGCGAGTCCGGGGTCACCGACCACTGCGCGCGGGACGACGCCCACGCCCTCGACATCGCCCGCCGCGCCATCGGCAACATCAACCGCAGGAAGCGGCCCGGGGTCCGCACCCAGCCGCCCGCACCTCCGCGCCACGACCCGGAGGAGATCCTCGGGATCATCCCGCCGGACGTGCGCCAACCCTGCGAGGTGCGCGAGATCATCGCCCGCATCGTCGACGATTCGCGGCTCGACGAGTTCAAGAAGCTCTACGGCGCGACCCTTGTCTGCGGCTTCGCCCACATCGCCGGCATGCCGGTCGGGATCGTCGCAAACAACGGGATTCTCTTCTCCGAGTCCGCCCTGAAGGGCGCCCACTTCATCGAGCTTTGCGCCCAGCGCGGGGTCCCGCTCGTGTTCCTGCAGAACATCACCGGCTTCATGGTGGGACGCAGGTACGAGGCGGGAGGCATCGCGAAGGACGGCGCGAAGCTCGTCACCGCGGTGGCGACGGCCCGCGTGCCGAAGCTCACGATGATCATCGGGGGCTCGTTCGGGGCCGGCAACTACGGCATGTGCGGGCGCGCGTATTCCCCGCGCTTCCTGTGGACATGGCCGAACGCGCGCATCTCGGTGATGGGCGGCGAGCAGGCGGCCGGGGTGCTCGCCACCGTGAAGCGCGACGGGATCGAACGCCGGGGCGGGTCGTGGTCGAGCGATGAGGAGACGGCATTCAAGCGCCCCATCGTCGAGCGGTTCGAGCGCGAGGGGCATCCCCTCTACGCGAGCGCCCGGCTGTGGGACGACGGCATCGTCCACCCGGCGCGCACCCGCGAGGTACTCGCCCTCTCGCTCTCCGCCACGCTCAACGCGCCGATCGAGGAGACACGCTTCGGCGTGTTCCGGATGTGATGTTCCGCAAGCTCCTCGTCGCCAACCGGGGCGAGATCGCCGGCCGGGTGATGCGCACCGCGCACCGGCTCGGCATCCGCACCGTGGCGGTGTACTCCGATGCGGACCGGGACGCACTGCACGTCGCCACTGCGCACGAGGCGCACCGACTCGGCCCCGCGCCGGCGGCGCAGAGCTACCTCGACATCGAGCGGACCATCGCCGCGGCCGTCGCATCGGGGGCGGACGGGGTGCACCCCGGATACGGGTTCCTGTCGGAGAACCCGGCATTCGTCGAAGCCTGCACCGCCGCCGGCATCGCCTTCGTCGGCCCCCCGGCCGCCGCGGTCCGCGCCATGGGCCTGAAGGATGCCGCGAAGCGCCTGATGGAAGCGGCCGGAGTGCCGGTGGTCCCCGGCTACCACGACGAGACACAGGACAATGCCACGCTGCTCGCCCACGCCCGCCGTATCGGGTTCCCGGTGCTGGTGAAAGCGGTGGCGGGCGGCGGCGGCAAGGGGATGCGGCGTGCCGACACCGAAGCCGGATTCGGCGATGCGCTCGAAAGCGCGCGACGCGAGGCCCGCGCGAGCTTCGGCGACGATCGGGTGCTGGTCGAGCGCTGGATCACAAGACCGCGCCACGTCGAGGTCCAGGTGTTCGCCGATGCGCATGGCAACGCGGTACACCTCTTCGAGCGGGACTGCTCGCTGCAGCGCCGCCACCAGAAGGTTGTCGAGGAAGCCCCGGCGCCGGGCATGACACCGGCGATGCGGGCGACCATGGGCGAGGCCGCGGTGGCCGCGGCGCGGGCCATCGACTACCGCGGCGCCGGCACCGTGGAGTTCATCGCGGATGCATCCGAGGGCTTGCGCGAAGACCGGTTCTGGTTCGTGGAAATGAACACCCGGCTCCAGGTCGAACACCCGGTGACCGAGATGGTGACCGGCACCGACCTGGTGGAGTGGCAACTCCGGGTGGCGGCCGGCGAACCGCTCCCGGTCGCACAGACCGCCCTCTCGATCACGGGGCACGCAGTGGAGGCACGGATCTACGCCGAAGACCCGGAGCGCGGCTTCCTGCCCGCGACCGGTGTGCTCTCGCACCTTGCGACGCCCGGGGAATCGGCACACCTGCGCATCGACCGTGGAGTGCGTGGCGGCGACGCCGTGACTTCGCACTACGACCCGATGGTCGCCAAGGTCGTCGCCCACGGCGCCGACCGCGAGACCGCCCTGGAGCGCCTCGCCGACGCCCTGCGCACATTCGAGATTGCGGGGGTGGTGACCAACATCCCGTTCCTGTCACGGCTGATCGCGGACCCGGACTTCCGGGCCGGGGCGGTGGACACCGGGCTCATCGACCGCAGTCTCGACACCCTTCTCACCCGCGGCCCCGTCCCCTCGCCGGTGCTGGCGGTCGCCGCACTACACGCGGCGGGCGCCCTCGCCCCACCCGCGGAAGGAGACGGATGGAACGATTCGGGAACGGCAATCCTCGCCCGCGGCCCCGCTCCCGAGCCGACGCCGGCGGAGGCCCCGGTGCCCACCACGCCAGCCCCCGCCCCGCCCGCGGCCCGCGGCGCATGGAACGACCCCTGGTCGGCACTGATCGGCTGGCGGGTGTGGGGCGCCGCGACCCAACGCGTCGACTTCCGGATCGACGGAGAAGCGATGGAGGCGCGGGTGACGTTCATGGGGGGCGGCGCCACCCACATCGACACCGGCTCCGTCTCTCTCACCGCGCGGCCGGGTCGGCGCAACGGCAGGCACATCGCGCTGGATCTGGAGGATCGCATCGTCATGGTCGGCATCGTGCCCGCCGCGATCGGGCTCTACGTGCTCCACGACGGACGGACGTACGCCGTTACCCGGCCCGACCACGCGGCCGAAGACGACGAGAGCGCCCGCGGTCCTGCCCGGGTCACCGCACCGCTCCCGGGCAAGGTGGTGAAGGTGTCGGTACGAAGCGGCGACACCGTCGAGCGCGGCGCAACCCTGGTGGTGCTCGAAGCGATGAAGATGGAGCTCGGCGTCGAGGCCCCTCGCGGCGGGCGCATCGACGAGGTCGTGGTCTCGGAAGGCGACCAGGTGATCGAGGGCGCGGTGCTCGTCACCTTCGCAGACGAGGACGACCCGGGCGGGCGGCAGCCGGCGGGACCGCGCAGGTCAGCGGCAGAACGGCCAGACCTGGTACCAGGAATCGCAGCGGAATCGTGATTCGCAGCCTGCGAGCTGGGCCTGATAATTGTGCGCGGTCTCGGCGACCCGCCTGGCGTAGCGTTCCACCTTGGGCTTGCTCTTCCAGGTTCCGCGCCGATACCCCCCCCGCCCCTCGTGATAGGCAAGGTAGAGCCGGTACGCATCGGTGCGGGCAATCCCGAGCTCCTTCCAGGTCTTGTGGTTGTACCACCCGATGAAGTCGAGCGCGTCTTCCATGTCGGAGCGGCTCCTGAACAGCCGCCCGCGCTCGGCCTGATACTCCCCCCACACCGGATCCTGGGCCTGCGCATACCCCTTGGCCGAGGACGCACGTCCCAACGGGATGAACAGGAACCATCGGAAGGGCGGCTTCGCATTCGATCGGTAGCTTGATTCGTGGCGCACGAAGGCCATCAGCACGTGCACCGGCGTACCCCATTTCCTGGCCGAGGCGCGAGCGTAGTCATACCAGTCGGGGTGCTGTTCGAATATCGCGCAGAGATCCGCCTGGCGTGTGGGCGGGGTGGAGGCGCAACCGGCGACGAGACCGATCAGAATCGTCAGGAAAACGGTTCGCATGGCGGCCAGGGTGGGGCGGCCCAGGGTACGGCTTAGGGTATGGCTCGAGGTGGAGCCCGGGATGGAGCTCGAAGTGAGGCCCGGAGTGGAACGCGAGGTGGAGCGGAGCCCGAAGGTACTCATGAAGAACCATCCATGGTCGACTCGGGAGGGGACGCCAAGCCTACCGCATCCGACCGGCCGAGATCGCCGCATTGTCTGCATTCATCCGCGCGGCCCGGGCAACCTTGATCGCTTCTTGGCGGTCTCAATCCGTTTTTCGTACCCTTCCTTCTCCTCGTCATCCAACGTCATTGCGGCGGCAACCGAGGCCTGAAGAGCCTTGACGGCGGTGGCGAGAGCCAGGCGCGCCGGCAGGTTGCGTCTCGGTGTCCTCATCGTTGGAGTCTCCATAGTCACTGTGTGTGCGGTTCGGGCAGTGCGTATGAAGCGCTGTCGAGCACACGTTGGCTCTCTCCTGGCAGTTGGGTGACTCAGCTTCTGCATATGTGTTGTCATAAATGTTGTTTATTCGCAAATAAGGGCAAATCCGTCCGATCCGTTGGGGGCTGACCCCAACGGGTCGAGCCGGGTACTGCGGGTTGATGGAGGTTGCGTGTCCAGACGAGCACGGGAGCGCTCGCTCAAAGCCGCGCCCCGAGGATAAATTGCAATATAAAACAGAGGACTAGAGCCTATATGACAAAGATGGGAACGCTTCGTATCCGATCCGAATCAAGCCCCGCGTTTGTTACCCTGCGAGTCTCTGGTGTGACCCGGAGGGAGAAGCGCGGCCGTAGTGGCCACAATCGGGATCCCCGCAGGGGGGAATTCAGAGGGTGAGAGGGACGATTCCCGCATGTCGACCGGGGGCTGCACCGCGGGAGTCGATCACGGCCATGAGACCCCCATCGGGCAGGAGGAAAAATCACCAACTATTTGTAAAAAAAGGGAAAGAAGTGCACGACCCCGGAGAGAGCCCTCCGCCGAACGAGGGAAGGCATACCGGCAAGAATGGCGCCTCAGGAACATTTATGTCGTTTATAGACGTATGTCAACACACATATGGCAGTATATTACCACTCACTCGTGCGTAGGCCTCTCCTGGCCGCACGTCGAGTCGTGAGCCTTCACCCTCGCTGTACCGAGTGCCCGCGCCGTCCCCCGCTGCTTACCGTATTGCTTCTTTTGCGAGCGTATACAAGCACTTATGCGCCTGTCGCTCATCCCCTGCCAATACGATGCCTTGCGCCGACCGGGACATGTGCCACATCGAGCCAAGCGTCTCTCACCGGACCCATCCGACCCCACCGCCGGGAACGAAACCGACTCGCCACGGTCGCAGCCCATTGAGACCCCGCCGCATTTCGGAAGCACTGGCATGACCATCGACCTCACCGACGCGTGCGCACGCGACTTCTCCCCACCGCCCGGGCGCGAGGCGGTGCTGTGGGATCACACCATGCGGGGACTCGGCCTGCGGGTGCGCCCGAGCGGGCGGCGAACCTGGATTGTCCATCGACGCATCGGGCGTGAAGTGGTCAAGCGCACCCTCGGCGAGGTCGAATCTCTCACCGTCGAAGACGCCCGAATTGCCGCGCAGACCCTGCTCGACGACATCGCCGCCCATCGCATCGTGATCGTCCCCCGGATGCGCACCTTCGCCTCGACGTTCCTCGCCGATGGACACCCGCGCTGGAAGCCCACCACCCGCGTCTCGCACGCCCGCAATCTCGACGGACTCATCCTCCCCGAGCTCGGCGCGCGCCGCGTCGACACCCTCACCGCCCGCGATGTACGGGGCTGGTTCGATGCGCTGGCGACGACCCGCCCCGCCTCGGCCAATCGTGCGCTCGCCGTGCTGTCGGCGCTGATGCAGCACGCCGAGATTCTGGGGCTGCGCCCGCAGGGGTCCAATCCCTGTCAGGGGCTGCGCCGGCGCACCTCACGCTTCCGGGCGCGCTACCTGAGCGCGGATGAACTCGCCGCCCTCGGGCGGGCGCTCGACCGGGTGCACGCCGCGTATCCGACGGCGGTCGCGGCGCTGCGCTTTCTCCTCTACACCGGCGCGCGCAAGTCCGAAGCACTCGGGCTGCGGTGGGCGTACATCCACGGCGACCGCGCGGTGCTACCGGATTCGAAGACCGGACCGAGAACGCTCTGGCTCGCGCCGCCCGCGCGCGCCGTCCTCGCTTCGCTGCCCCGGCGCGCCGCCTGCCCGTGGGTGTTCGTGGGCACACGCGGGGCGCCGGTGTCGCTCGCCAAGGCATGGCGCACGGTGTGCGACACCGCCCGCCTCGACGGGATGCGCCTCCATGACTGCCGGCACAACTTCGCGGCCGTCGCGGTCAGCGCCGACGAAGGGCTGCGCACTGTCTCGGGACTCCTCGGTCACGCCGACATCAAGACCACGTTCGGCTACGCGCACCTCGCCGAGGAAGAGGTCCGCCAGGCCGCAGACCGCGTCTCGCGTGTCCTCGCCTGCGCGCTCGACGGCCCGAGTGACACGGCCCGGGCGGATCGCCACAACCGCGCCGCCCGCCCCGACCCCTGCGCTCGAACGGGTTGAGGTCAGCGGTGTCAATGCGGGTTCGGCTGAACGATACGGTCGTGTGTGCGGCGCCGCCGCAAGCGCACGAGTACGCGATCCATGACACCGCGCTTCAGGGCTTCATGCTGCGCGTGCGGCCCAGCGGCGCCCGCTCCTGGGTGCTGCGCGTGCGTCACGACGGCAATTCCCGGCGTGTCACGCTGGGCTCGGTGGCCGCGCTCACCGCGAAACAGGCCCGGACGGCGGCCCATGCCGTGCTGGCCCACATAGAACGGGGAGGAACGCTCGAGTCTGCATCGTTCCTCGGGCCGACCCTCTTGGAGTTCGCGCACGAGTATCTGGAGCGGCGGTCTCAGGCGTGGAAGCCGTCCACCAGACAGATGTTGGAGACGTACCTGAGTTCCGCCATCCTTCCCGCCCTCGGCGAGATCAGTATCGGCACCGCCGCCCGCGTCGACGTGGCCCCGTGGTTCCACGCCTACGGCCGGAGTAGTCCGGGCGGAGCCAACCGCTGCCACGCCATCTTGCGCGACATGTTCTCCCGCGCCGTCGATTGGGGTTATCGCTCCGAGAGCGCCGGTAACCCATGTCACGGCATCATGTGCTACCAACGGCCGCCACGCGGACGTCTGCTCGGCACCGAGGACCTCGCCAGGCTCGGCGCGACGCTGCGCGATCTCGAGAGCACCTACCCGATTCACGTCGCGGTGGTGCGGCTGATCCTGCTCACCGGATGCCGCCCCGGTGAGATCCGGCGTCTGCGCTGGGAGGAAGTGAAGTCCGACCGTCTCCTGCTCGGGGACTCCAAGACAGGACCGCGCACGGTCCTCCTCGGCGAGGCGGCGCGGGAATTGCTGAGCGACCTTGCCTCGAAGACCGACAGAGAATGGAACGGCGGAGAATGGGTATTCCCCAGCACCCCTGCCGGCGAGCCCCTGAAGGAGTGTGTGCTCTACCATTTCTGGACCAGGGTGCGCAGCGCGGCGAGCCTCGTCGCAGATGCGCGGCTCTACGATCTGCGCCACACCCACGCATCCCATGCAGTGATGAACGGAGAAAGCCTCTACATGACCGGGCGCCTGCTCGGTCACCGCAACCCCACCACCACCCACCGCTACGCGCACCTCGACGACGCCACGCTCAGCGCCGCGGCCGAGCGCATCGGGGCGGAGATGCAGCGCCGACTGACCCCGGTCGGGCCGCTTGAGTCGCCCGAACCGACCGATACACCCGACACTGCGCGGGTCGGGAACAAAGTCGCCGCCTCCGCGCGCCCCGAGCGTACAATGAGCGCGACCTTCGGCTCTGGCGCGAGCATGGGCGGCCGTGGAGAGCTTCGATCCACGAGCACCAGCACGGGGCGGCTGGAACCATGAAGACATTCGAAAGAGCACATCCGGCCGAACGGACGGCCACCGGCGCGCAGCGGGGCGAACCGACCGCGGGCGTGACCTGGCCGGACGAGATCTACCGGGTGCTGCGCGAGTTCGGCGTGACCCAGTTCGCCTACGTGCCCGATGCCGGCCACAAGGTGCTCATCGACCGTTCCCTGAGCGACCCGGCAGTCCACTCCGTCGCCCTCACCACCGAGGAGGAAGGCGTGGGGCTGCTCGCCGGCGCGCACCTCGGCGGGGCGCGCGGAGTACTCCTCATGCAGTCGAGCGGGGTCGGCAACTGCATCAACTTTCTCTCCCTGGTCCGGGGCGGGCAGTTCCCGTTCCTGATGCTGGTGAGCATGCGCGGCGATTTCGGTGAGGGAAATCCGTGGCAGATGCCGATGGGCCGGGCGGTGGAACCGGTGCTCGAAGCGATGGGAGTGATGTGCCTCCGCGTCGACGATGCCCGCGAGGCGGCGGACACCGTTCGCGCCGCCGCCACCATGGTGTACCAGGCGGGACAGGCGGTTGCGATCCTGCTGACGCAGAAGCTGATCGGCGCCAAACCATTCTGAGCTCTCGGAACGATTCGACGCATGATGTGCCCATCGTCGGCGACCCGGGATCTCGCTCCGCGCCCCGACAGCCGACCACCGACAGCCCCTTCCGGAACCCCGATCCCCACCGAACCATGAACACGTCCGGCGCCTCGCCCGAATTCCTTCTCGATCGCAACGAGGCCGTACCACAACTGGTGGGCCGCCACGAGGACTTCCTGATCGTGGCCGGTCTCGCCGGCACCGCCCGCGACCTGACCTTCCTCAGCCGGGACGCACCGCACGTGTTCGCGCTGGCCGGCGCCATGGGCGCGACCACCTCGATGGGACTCGGCCTCGCGCTCGCCCGCCCCGAGCGCCGCGTGCTGGTGATCACCGGAGACGGCGAGCTCCTCATGAACGTGGGAACGCTCGCGACCGCGGCGGTGATGAACCCGCCGAATCTCGCCATCGTGTGTGTCGACAACGGTCGCTACGGCGAGACCGGCTGGCAGAAGAGTCACACCAGCCTCGGCGTGGACCTGGAGCAGATGGCGATCGGCGCCGGCATCCGCACGACCCGCCTGGTCACCCGGCCGGAGCAGATCCCGGAAGCATCCCGACTCATCCGCGACGGCAACGGCGCCTCGTTCGTGCTGATGCGGGTGAAGCCCACCGAATCACCCCCGCACAAGCGTGATCTCGACCCCGCCACCGAGCGCCTTCGGTTCCGCGCGGCTCTGCCGGACTGAGCACCCCCAGGTCGGACCGGCGGCGCCATGGATCCGCCGCACCATGACGCACCGAGCGTGGGAGCGGATCGGTCGGCCCGGTCGGATTCGGTGCAGCAACGGTACGCCTCATGCGTTCCCGCGCCGCTCATCCCCAAATCTCCACATCCACGGTGCGACACCAGCGGGATCGGTGGAATCGGCCCGAGCGGCGCGTCAAGCCCGCAACGCGCTTGATGCGCCTTCAGACGAAACGCGGTTACAGTGACCGCGACCTCGCTCCCGGAGCTGCCGAATGATCTTCGAAACGAGCAAGCGCGCCCGCGATCTCCATGCGCAGGTGAGCCGCTTCATGGACGAACACGTCTTTCCCGGCGAGGCGCTCGCCGCGCGTCAGGTCGCCGAAGGCGACCGCTGGGAACCGGTGCCGATCATCGAAACGCTGAAAGCCAGGGCAAAAGCGCAAGGGCTGTGGAATCTCTTCCTGCCCGAGAGCGAGTACGGCGCCGGACTCACCAACCTCGAATACGCCCCTCTGTGCGAGCTGATGGGCCACTCCCCCATCGGGGCGGAACCCTTCAACTGCTCCGCCCCGGACACCGGCAACATGGAGACCCTGGTGCGCTACGCGAGCGAGGAGGTCCGGCAGGAGTGGCTCGTGCCGCTGCTCGCGGGCGAGATCCGATCCGCGTTCTGCATGACGGAGCCGGATGTCGCATCGTCGGACGCCACCAACATCCGCTCGCGCATCGAGGCCGACGGTGACCACTACATCCTGAACGGGCGCAAGTGGTGGTCTTCCGGGGCCGGCGATCCGCGCTGCAAGGTGTTCATCTTCATGGGCAAGACCGATCCGGAGGCTCCGCGCCACCAGCAGCAATCGATGATCGTGGTGCCCCGCGATACCCCGGGGGTGACCGTCGAGCGCACGCTCTCGGTCTACGGCTATGACCACGCCCCGCATGGCCATGCGGAGATCGGCTTCGAAAACGTGCGGGTGCCCGCAAAGTACCTGCTGCTCGGCGAGGGCCGCGGGTTCGAGATCGCGCAGGGGCGCCTCGGGCCGGGGCGGATCCACCACTGCATGCGGTCGATCGGCGTGGCCGAGCGCGCACTCGCGCTGATGTGCGAGCGGGTGCTCACTCGCGAGGCATTCGGCCGTCCGCTCGCGGACATGGGATCGATCCGCCAGGACATCGCGCACTCGCGCATCGAGATCGACCAGACCCGGCTCCTGGTGCTGACCGCCGCGCACAAGATGGACACCGTGGGCAACAAGGCGGCGCGCAAGGAGATCTCGATGATCAAGGTCATCGCGCCCTCGATGGCGCTTCGGGTCATCGACCGCGCGGTGCAGGCGCACGGGGCGATGGGGGTCTCCGGCGATTCCGTGCTCGCGGCAATGTGGGCGCACGAACGAACGCTCCGCCTTGCGGACGGCCCCGACGAGGTGCACCTCGAATCCGTGGCGCGGCAGGAGCTGAAGCCGTACTCGAACGAGTGAGGGTGGGAACCGAATCCCTACCAGCGCAGGCGGAAGTCGTTGCCGCCGGACGGGTCGCCACCGCGCATCAGGAACAGGGTGCGCCGGGTGTGGTCCATGAGCCCCTTCTCGTCGGCAAGCCGGCGGGCGAGGGCGCGGTCGAAAACCGAGGTGGTGGGCATGTAGCGCAGGGTCATGCCACGACGGGGGTGCGGCGAGCGGTTCGCCTCCGAGCCGTGCGCGAGAAAGACATCGTGCAGGGAAATCTGCCCCGCCTCCAGCACGAGATCGACGGCTTCGCTCTCGTCGAACTCCGAGGCGAGCAGCTCCTGGTTGAGCGTGAGATCGGGGCTCGCGTTGGTACAGTGGGCGAGCAGGCGGCCGGTGGTGTGGGAACCGCGGATGAAGCGCAGGCAGCCGTTCTGGCGGGTCGCATCGTCGACCGCGATCCACACCGTGCAGGTCGCGAGCGGCCGGATGGGCCAGTACTCGCCGTCCTGATGCCAGGGCGTCGCATGGCCGTTCAGCGCCGGCTTGGCGAAGAAGCTGGAGTTCCAGAGCGCGAAGTCCGGCCCCAGCACCTGCTCGACCATGTCCAGCACGGCCGGGATCCGGGCATGGTTGAGGAACGAGAGATCGTAGGCGAGCACGTTGGGGCAGTAGTTGACGAACTCCGGATGGGCGGCGAGCAGCCGATCGTGATCCCTGCGAATGGCCTCGACGGTCTCGTCCGGCAGGCGGTAGTCGGGGACGACGAACCCGTCCTCCCGGTACCGTGCGAGTTGCGTCTGCGTGAGCATTTCCTGCGACCTCTCTCGGTTGTCATCCGGCCAGCTCCGCCAGACCGGAGCATTCACCTCGAAATCACCCCGAATCGACGCTCCGGAGGTTGCCGGAGTCCGGTCAATCCGCCGAAACAGGGTCTGAAAAGCGACGGGTCACCGTTATAGGCTGGCCCTCGACTCAAGCGCAAGCCGCAACGATCATTCTGCGACTGTTCGGCACGGGGCACCGGCTCATGGGGCACACCATGCTCGTCATGCACGCTGACCGAATTCCGATGCGGAGTGCTGATACGCCACGAGCGACGACATTCCGGGACTCGCGACAGGTGCGGACACGATCGGAGCTCCGAGCGGGCGCCTGAGGGTGATCGTTCTCGAGCCCGTGGAATTGAACGAGACCAGTGTCGGCAAACACATCTCGTTCGAGCTGCTGGCACATCGGCGCGCCATCGCCGATGTCGCAGCCCGATGCGCGATACACTGCCCACACCGTTCAACTTCAGGAGTCTCATGTCATGGCAGAGCCGTCCGTGCTTCGGGTCGGAATCGTCGGCGCCGGAGCCAACACCAGGAAGTTCCACATTCCGGGACTGCAGCAGCAGCCGGGGGTCGAGGTCGTCGCCGTCGCCAACCGCTCGCGGGAGTCGGGGCAGCGTGCGGCGGACGAATTCGGCATCCCGCGGGTCGCGGATGACTGGCGCGAGATCGTCGAAGACGACGACATCGACGCGGTGTGCATCGGCACCTGGCCCTACCTTCATGCGCCCGTCACCATCGCCGCCCTGGAAGAGGGAAAACACGTGCTCTGCGAAGCGCGGATGGCGATGAACGCATCCCAGGCGCACACGATGCTGGAGACGGCGCGGGAGAACCCTCACCTCACCGCGCAGATCGTGCCCGCGCCGCACACCCTCGCCCTCGACCGCACCATCGTCGAGATGATCGGCGACGGCTACATCGGCGATCTGGTGGCGGTGGACGCCCACGTCACTCTCGGCAGCGACTTCCCCGCATGGGAGGCCCCTCCGCACTGGCGTCACAGCCGCGACCTCTCCGGCAACAACATCATGACCCTGGGGATCTGGTACGAGGCGATGATGCGCTGGGTGGGATCCGCCTCCACGGTGACCGCTCTCGCGCAGAGCGTGGTCCGGCACCGCACCGACTCCGAAGGCCGCCGGGTGACGATGGAGATCCCGGATCACATCGACGTGCTCTGCCGTCTGGCTCAGGGCGGGCAGATGCGGTGCTCGGTCACCACCGTCGAGGGTCACGCACCGCCGACGTCGATTGCGCTCTACGGCACGGAAGGGACGCTGAAGATCACCGAAGGCGGCAACGGCGAATCTCCGCTCGTGCTGTGGGGAGGCCGGCGCCGCAACAAGCGGCTGCGCAAAGTCGAGATCGCACCCGAGAAGGTCGGCGGCTGGCGGGTCGAGGAGGAGTTCGTCAACGCGGTGCGCGGCCTGGAGCCCGTGACCCACACCGACTTCGCAACCGCGGTGAAATACATGGAGTGGACCGACGCGGTGAGCCTCTCCGCGCGCACCGGAGAAACGGTGCGGCTGCCGCTGTTCGACTGAGACGATCCGTCCGCCACCGAAGCCTCTACTGCAAGCATGCGCTACGACGACATCCTCGCCACCATCGGCCGCACCCCGGTGGTTCGGCTCAACCGGGTGCAAGGCACGCTGGCCGACGCGCTCTGGGTAAAGCTCGAGAGCTTCAACCCGGGCGGATCGGTCAAGGACCGTCCTGCGCTCAACATGATCCTGGACGCGGAGCGCCGCGGGGTTCTCACCCCCGACATGACCATCGTGGAGCCGACATCGGGCAATACCGGCATCGGGCTCGCGATGGTCGCGGCGGTGAAGGGCTACCGAGCGGTCTTCGTCATGGCCGAGGACATGAGCGAGGAGCGCAAGCGCATCCTCACCGCCTACGGCGCCGAGATCGTCCTCACCCCCGCCGACAAGGGGACGGTGGGCGCGATCGAGGAAGCCCGCCGGCTCGAGAAGGACAGGGGGTACTTCTTCGTCGGCCAGCACTACAACCCCGCGAACCCGGAGTCGCACCGGCAGACCGCGGACGAGATCTTCGACGACTTCGGGACGGACCTCGACGTGCTCGTGTGCACGACGGGCACCGGCGGGACGATCTCGGGGCTGAGCAACTGCCTGCGCGATCGCATCCCCGGGCTTCGCATCGTCGCCACCGAGCCGGCCGACTCGCCCATCCTCTCGCAGGGCGTCGCCCGCAAGCACAAGATCATGGGCACCGCACCCGGGTTCATCCCCGATACCCTGGACACCGAGAGCTATGACGAGATCATCCCCATCACCACCGAGGCCGCCTACGGCACGACGCGCTTCCTCGCCGAACAGGAAGGCATCTTCAGCGGGATCTCCTGCGGGGCGGCGGTGGCCGGCATGCTCGCGGTGGCCCGGCGCGAGGAATCGCGGGGCAAGACGCTGCTCGCAATCCTGCCCGACACCGGCGAGCGCTATCTCAGCACCGACGTCTGGGGATGAAGATCCCGAGGCGCCTCCATTCCCCGGAACGGATTGAACCTTCCACGACCGCTCCCCGGCCGGCGGGCCACGACCGGCACCATGGCCGGACCGCGGGGCATCGGCCGGTTTCGCTTCCCCGGCGCTTCTCGAGCGGGCGCGTATCGAGAACTCCGTGGACCCTCGACCATCCACCTCCACGGGACCATCCGACCATCATGAACGACAACAAGCACCCCGCCCCCAAGGCTGCACCCAAGGCCCGAGCCGTCGGCATCAATCACATCGCCCTGGAAGTCGGCGACATCGACGAAGCGCTCGACTTCTACGGCCGCTTCCTCGAGTTCGAAATCAGTGCTCGCAGCGAGGACGCCGCCTTCATCTACTTCGGTGACCAGTTCATCAACTTCTCCCGGGGGCGCAGACAGGGCCCGGACGACAACCGGCACTTCGGCATCGCGGTCGACGACAAGGAACTCGTGCGCCGAACCCTGGCCGAGATGGGGATCGAGCTTCTGGACGGAAAGTTCCTCGATTTCCTCGACCCGTGGGGCAACCGGGTCGAGATCACCACCTACACCAACATCCAGTTCACCAAGGCGGATCACGTGCTGCGCGGCATGGGACTCGAACATCTGCACAAGACGGACGAGGCGGTGGAGGAGCTGCGCAAGAAGGGCATGGCGCCCTGAGACAGCAGCGGGCGTCCCCCCCGCGCCTCCTTCACACGCGCCTTGACGCACATTTCTCACCAGTTCCCGGCCAGGACCGGAGAGCCGCTCGGACCTGGACGGCTCCGGTTCGAGGACCAGTGAGAAATGCGAGTCAGAAGCTCGGATGCAGGGCGTAGGTGATCGAGGACTGGATGTCCCAGACCGCCTTCGACATCGCCTGGCCGATCAGGTCGAGTTTGCGTACCTGCTCGATGCGCTCGGAGACCCGTTCCAGCTCCCGGTCGGTGAGCAATTCCCGGAGGATGCCGCACGAATCCACGAGGCAGAGAAGAACGACGTCGCGGGGGTCCGGAATGTCGTTGCCGAACAGCACCTCCATGATCCGCAGCTTCACCTCGCGTTCGGGCTCGCCGTCGACGATGGGGTAGCGTCGCGACTGGAACACCCACAGAAACCGATCCGCCTCACGCTTCAGGACACCGTGCTCGACGAGTCGAGAGAGGCACTGCTCCCGGAGATCCTCGGCGCGTTCGGCCAGTTCATCGATCCAGTAGCGAGTATCGTGCGTCTGCGTCGACTCCGCGATCTGCGCAAGCACGGGATCGAGCAGCTCATCCCCGACCGGCGTCGGGTCGAGCAGGACGAGCCGTTTCAGGTCGGTGTCGATCCGATACTCCAGCGCAAGATCCATCAATACCGCAGCCGCGTACGCACACTGCATCGACCAGTGTGGCACGCGCACGAACTCCCCGTTCTCGTCGTTGAGCATGAGGAGCGTGATTTCCTCGGCGAATCGCAGCTTCATTCTGTCCGTCCTCCCTCGATCCCGGGAACATGGACCTGCGCCGGGTACGGCCACGCACGTCCAGTCCCCACCGTCTTCGAAGTCTAACTACATCCGATTTCCGCAAGCTATCGGGAATTCTTTCAACCGCCCGACAATTCTCTTATCGACAACACGCTCCGACCGCGGAGAACGATTCGAATCCGCTGGCGTTTCGGTGCCCGAAGGGCTGGACCGCCTTCGATCTCTGCGTCCTGCCGCTTGACACTTGAGCCAAAACATTGGCACCGTTGGTTTTACAACATAACCAGGACAAATTACCATGACCAGCCAGGTTCGCGTCGCGGACGAGGTGTGGATTGCGACCGCACTGCTCCACAGACAATTTCCGGCAGAGCGGGATTTTTCGGTCGGAGAGATCGTTCAACGCGCCAAGGTCGAAAGGGTCACAGGCACCGACGCGTTGCGTCCCGGAGTGCAGGTGCACGCTTACCAGCACTGCGTCGCCAATCGGCCCCCCAATTCCGGTCGTTACCGAATGCTGGTCGAGACGGCGAAGGGACGCCGGCGCCTTTTCAGACCGGGCGATCCCTGTGACCCAGGCCGCATGACGGGCAAGGAGGTCCCGAGCGATGACGAGATCCCGTCCGAATACAGTGAGCTCATTGACTGGTACCGTAACGAATACATACCCAATGGCGCGGATCCGGCAACGGACCCCATCCTCTCCCTGTTCGGTCTGGGCCAGGAGCTCTGGGCAGACGAAGAGGCGGATGCCTACGTCCGCCGGCTCCGTGAGGATTGGTGATGAGCCGCGTCTTTTGGGACACCAACCTCTTTGTGTATCTGGTGGAGGGCCGCAGGCGCGGGCAGCAGGTTGCGGCGCTCCGCCAGCGCATGATGGAACGGGAAGACGAGCTGCTGACGTCTGCGCTTACTCTTGGCGAGGTGCTCGTAAAGCCGATGGAGATTGGCGATCAGGCACTGCGACAACGCTACGAAAGCGCGATCATGGCTGGCGCTACCGTAGTGCCCTTCGATGTCCGGGCCGCCCCCCGATTCGCCGAGATTCGCCGGGATCGTTCGATTCGGGCACCAGACGCGATCCAGCTCGCGTGTGCTTCGACGGCCGAAGTGGACCTGTTCATCACCAACGATGATCGGCTGAGCCGAAAGCGGGTGCCCGGAATTCATTTCATCCAGCCTCTGGACAACGTGATGCTGTAAGCTCGCCTCGGCGACAGATCGCAACGCTGTTCCCTGCGATGCACTGACCCCACTCACAATTGCGTTTACAGCTCCTTCGGCGGAGCACAAACGCAGGGTCCTCGCCAAGCGGTTCCATATCAACACACTGCTGACATGTCACTGTCCGGAGAATGTGAATCTGAGCCAGAATACGGCGATCAATGAGAGTCTGATTGTCATGCGACGCCATAATGAGTGGCTCCTCGAACAGACACTCACCCGCGAAGACTTCGTACTGGACGGCGACGAAGCAATCGACCGGGCCGGACATGGGAAGACCCACCCCGCCCAACTACTGAAAACAGTACTCATTGCGGCCTTGCCGGACACTCCCGCACCAAAAGACCGCGAAAACACGATTGTCGAACAATTCATTCAGAGAATGCACCACGACGGGCTACGCACGATTGCCGAAGACTGTCACCAGGAATGGACATTGCACGACACGCGACAGATCTATCAGGAGGCACGCGAAATCATCGAAGGCGACAAAAGCATTGCACGTCACACCGAACAACGACGGGCCACCGCCACGCGCCTGGCGGCTCGTGAGGCCGGATATGAACGCTGAACTCACGTATGCATGATATCGCAGGTGCAGGCATGACATGCGCATCGCCATCGACACTTGAGTCGTTCTGAGGAACGCCCCTCGCAGACTGCTGCTCGACGACACAGAACTCGGCGGTTTCGATGTCGCCATCCCTGAAACAATCATCGCACAGATAACGTGGGTCCGAAGGGACCTTCACGCTGCGAGTAGATATGGCAGAATCGACTTGTCCAGACCTTTCCCAATGCCGCGCTGCGGTGTTCTGGAGCCGGGCTCGTTCGATCCCGCAAGGTCGTGGCATGCAGCGGCCTGTCGAGGTCAGGAGGTGGGCGACCATGACCGACGGACGTTCCGAAGCCGCCAGCCCGCGACCCGCAGCGTCGACGAGAGCGGGGGCCTGGGCGTGGCATCCGCCCCTCCCCCTCGTACCGGTTCCGGTCTTCATGTGGCCTCCGCGGCCGTTGGCGGCCCTGCGGTATCTCGTTTCCCTGACCTTTCTCGGGTCGATCGTCGCGCCGTTCGGAATACTGGCCACAATCTCATGGTTATGGCTTCAGCCCGCCCTGGAACGTTGCGCGGAGTTCGAGGCCGCCTGGATTCTCCAGATGTACGCCCGCAACCTGGCCCTGATGCTGCTGGTGGCCGGCGGACTGCATCTTTGGTTCTACGTTCTGAAGCGCCAGGGCGCCGAGCGCAAGTACGACGCACGAGGCCAGAGCACGAACGACCGCCGTTTCTTCGCGCGCAAACAGGTGTGGGACAACATGCTCTGGACGTGTGCGAGCGGAGTCACGGTGTGGACGGCGTACGAGGCAGGCTTCATGTGGGCGTACGCCAACGACCTGCTGCCGTTCTACCTCCGCGTGGACGAGCACCCGGTCTGGTTCGTCCTCACGCTGATCGTGATTCCGTTCTGGACCTCGCTGCACTTCTATTTCGTGCATCGCCTCCTGCACTGGCGACCGCTCTATCGCATTGCGCACGCCCTGCACCACCGAAACGACAACATCGGGCCGTGGTCGGGGCTATCGATGCACCCTATCGAGCATCTGATCTATCTGAGCAGCGTTCTGATCCATGTGGCGCTTGCGTCGCACCCGATCCACATCCTCTTCCACATGCAGTGGAACACCCTCGGGGCAGCGGCCTCGCACACAGGATTCGAGTCGCTCACGTTCAGGGGCCGGCCGATTCTCATGCTCGGCTCCTTCCACCATCAGCTCCACCACCGCTACTACGACTGCAACTACGGCAATCCCTTCATGCCGTGGGATCGGTGGCTCGGCACCGACCACGACGGCACCCCCCAGGCGATGGCCGCCCTGCGCAAGCGCCGGCGCGAACGGGTCCGGCCCGCGGGCGGGCGCACATGACGCACGGGAACCATCGAATGATCCGACAGGATCGGGGCCGGCCCGCCGCGGGCGAACACACATGACGACTCCGACTCGAATCGGCCCGCTTCCGGACGCATGTGGCGGCGGATCCCCGACCGACGAAAGCGGCCCATGACCCTGGAGCTCGTCCTTCGCGGAGCCCGGATCGCCGGTGCCGAGGCGGATGCGCCACCGATGGACATCGGGATTGCCGGCGGCCGGATCGCCGCCATCGAACCCGAGATCGGCGCGGCCGGCGGCGCCGACACCCTCGACCTGAACGGCCGCCTGGTCTCCGCCGGCCTCGTCGAGACCCATATCCACCTCGACAAGTCACGCATCATCGATCGATGCGCGCCGGCCGCGGCCCGCGCCCGGGACCACATGGAACGCGTGTCCGCGGTCAAGCCGGAATTCACGGTGGAGGATGTCCACGCGCGAGCCGCCGAGACTCTGGAGCAGAGCATCCTCAACGGCGTTACCCACATGCGCACCCATGTGGAAGTCGACCCCAACGTCGGGCTGCGAGGATTCGAGGCCCTGCAGCAGCTCGCGGCCGACTACGCGTGGGCCGTCGACCTGGAACTCTGCGTCTTCGCGCAGGAAGGCTGGACCAACGCGCCGGAGACCGACCGGAACGTGGTCGCAGCGCTGGAGCGCGGCGCGGCGGTGGTCGGCGGGGCGCCGGCCTACGATCCGGACCACGCAGGACAGATCCGGCGCATCTTCGAGCTTGCGATCGCCTACGACCGCGACATCGACATCCACCTCGATGTCGGCCCCACCGCCGACGACATGGACATCGACCTCGTCTGCGACCTCACCGATCGCCACGGCTACGGAGGACGGGTGGCGATCGGACACGGCACGAAGTACTCGTTGCTGCCTCCCGCACGGTTGCGGGCGCTTGGCGAGCGGCTCGCCTCGGCGGGAGTCGCGGTGACGGTGCTGCCGGCAACCGACCTCTTCGTCACCGGCCGCCACCAGGACCACGCGGTGGTCCGCGGCGTCGCCGACGCCAACGCGCTCATCGAGTGCGGCGCGAACTGCTCACTCTCGACCAACAACGTGCTCAACCCCTTCACGCCGTTCGGCGACGGCTCCCTCCTCCGGATCGCCAACCTCTACGCCAATGTCGTGCAGCGCGGCAACGAGGACGAGCTGACCGAGTGCTTCGAGATGCTCACGCGCCGCTCGGCGCGACTCCTGCGACACGACGACTACGGCATCGAAGTGGGCCGCCCCGCGGACCTGGTGGTCTGGAACGCCCGCTCTCCCGCCCAGGCAGTGGCGACCATCGCCCTGCCACTCCACGGCTTCAAGCGCGGCCGGCGCACCTTCAGCCGGAGTCTCCCGAGACTGAACCGACCCTGAATCAGAGGCAATCGTCCGTCCCTCGGGGCAGACAGATCGCCCCGAGAAAGACAGATTCGTAGTAGAGGAGACTCACGACCGCCGGCGCAGGAACCAGTATCCCGCGAAGAGCGCTACCGGGATGCACGCGACGGTTGCGACCCATGGGTCCGGGTGGGCGAGCGCGATCAGCGCGAAGCCGGCGAGCACCAGCCGGGCCACAAGGTCGGCGACGAGGTTCGAGGCGAACCGCGCCTGTACGCTGAAGGTCAGGCCGACGGTGGCGGCGAGCACCAGGCCGGTGGCGGCGAGTTGCGCGAGTCCCGGTTCCAGCACGATTTCCGGGCGCAGGAACACCGCCGCCATCAGCACGAAGAGGCTGCCGCACAGTCCGATCGAACGCACCAAGGTGCCCATGAAGGAGGCGCGCGCGATCTTCGAGGTGACCGCCGCCACCACCGAGGTCGGCGGGGTCAGCTCCCCCCACACCGCGAGAAAGAACGCGAAGAAGTGCACCGGCCACGGGTCGATCCCGACCTTGATCATCTGCGGCGCGATAACCAGCGCGGTCAGGATGTAGGTGGGCGCGGGGGGCAACCCCATGCCGAGCAGCGCGCCGAACAGGAACGCCACGACCACCATCACGAGCAGGTTGACGGACGCCGCCTCCACGAGGATGAAGCCGACCTTGGGCGGGACGCCGGTGGTGACGAAAGCGCCGGTCAGGATCGACAGGGTCGCGAGCAGCAGGGTGAGTTCCGCGGTCATCGAAGCGAAGATGTCGACGAAGCGCAGCAGGGTCCCGCCCAAGGTTCGGGCACCACCCGCGCCCTGGGCCCGGAAGACGGTGACCGCCTCCATGAGCAGCAGGGCGCCCCCGATGGCGACAAACACGTACAGCGCCGCGAAGATCGGCGCGAGGTGCAGCAGCGCCATGAGCGCGATGAGCCCGAACACGACGCCCAGGAACGCCCCGATACGGACCCAGTCCAGCCGCTCCATCGGCTCGACCGTCACCACCTTCACCAGCCCCCGCTGGCGATGCGACATGAGGTAGACGCCGAGCGCCACCGCAAGGAAGTAGACGACCGCCGGCGCGTAGCCGCGCGCGACGACATCGAAGTAGCTGCGGTCCAGGAACTCCGCCATGAGGAACGCGGAGATCCCCATGATCGGCGGCATGAGCTGTCCGCCGAGCGAGGCCGCCGTCTCCACCGATGCCGCATCCTCGCGCTTCATCCCCGCCCCGATCAGGGCCGGGATGGTGGCGGAGCCGGTGGTCACCGCGTTGGCGGCCCCGCTGCCGCTCACCGCCGCGACCCCCATGGAGCCCGCCACCGCCGCCTGCGGCAGGGCGTAGGGCGAGCGCACCGCGATGCGTGACGCACCGCGCAGGATCGAGTCCACCACGCCGAACGCGCGCAGCACCGCCAGCACCAGCACGAACGACCCGATGAGGGTCAGCGCGAGCTGCGGCAGCGACGAGAAGATGCCGGTGGTGTCCTCCACGCTCATGGAGGCCACCACCCGCTTCCACGAAAGCCCGGGGTGGTTGAACAGCCCCGGCACCGCGCGCCCGTAGACCGCGTAGAGGATGAGGACGATGTTCAGCACGAACAGCACGAAGTAGCGCTTGCGGGCGTACTCCATCACCAGCAGGGCCATGAGACCGCCGAGCCAGAGGTCGGCCGGATCCCAGATGCCGGCGCGCACGGTGCCGAGCGCCTCGAACTCGACGAACATGTACACCGACACCGTGATCGAGAACGTGCAGTAAACGGCGGCGATGATGTAGTTGGGGATCGGACCGAGCGACGGATACAGCTCGTCCTTGCGCAGCGCGTCCAGCGTGAACAGTACGAAAGTGACGGGAACCAGGGTAAAGGCGAGCAGCGTCGGCCCCCCCTCGGTCGTGAGGTAGTACCACAGCAGCCAGACGAAAAACGCGATGGCGGTGGCGAGGTAGAGCACCTCGACCACCGGACGACGGGGTGCGGGACGGGAAGTGCTCGGGGGGTTCATCAACTGCGGCCCCCGGGCGTGCCCGCGTCCGGCGGCGGCATTCTCCGTCCCCTGCTCACTCCGTTGGCTTCCGAATCAGCCGTTCCCGAGACGCCCGACCGTCCCGGCCCGAAGACCACCTCGTCCAGGCGCGAGCGACACAGTCATCGGCATCGATCCACGGGTCCGTCCCGACCGGGCGGCGGGCATGGTGACACGCCCGCCGCCCGGCAACAGGAAGATCCTACTGCGCGATCCGCGAATCCCATGCCGCGTCCCACACCCCCCGTTCGCGCATGTACCGCGCGAGGCCGGGGTGCACCGGCACCAAGTCCACCGCCGCCTCGACGCCGCGACGCTGCATGTGGGGCATGTCCGCCTGGATCTGCTTGAACGCCTTGTCGACGGTGGCAAGCTCGTCCAGGTTCTCCTCGATGGCGATCAGAATCCGGTACATGTCGTCCTCCGGAACGTCCATGCCCAGATGCAGCCCGTAGTAAAACGGCAACATCGCGGCCTTGGCGACATGTGTCTCCTTCTTGCCGAACGCCGTGGTGTCGACCTCGACCACCTTGAAGCCGGCGGCGGTCAGCTTCTCGCGCTCGGCCGCATCCGGGCTCAGCGCCGCCCAGTCGGTCTGCAGCGATGCCTCCTGGATCCACCCGGCGGTGGACGCCTCGGCGTTGGTGTAGACCCCGAAAGCGGCGAAGCGGCCCTGCTCCAGCAGCGACCCCGCCTCCTTGATGCCCACTTCGATGTAGTCGTGCTCGATGCCGAGCGCGGTGAAGGCGCGCTCAAGCTGGGCGCGAGTGTCCCAGGGACGGGGGCCGGTGAACACACGTATGCCGTCCAGGTCTCCCCACTTCGTGATCTTGCCCATGTCGCGCGCATGGATGCCGACGCCCATCTCGATGGTGAAAGCCCAGAACGACTGCACCGGCTCACGCTGCATCTTTTCCTTGAAGCCCTCGAACCGCCGGATGTCATTGGCCAGCTCGTAGAACCCCACGTCGGAGCCGTAGTACCCCTCGAACTCTCCGATGGCGTAGCCCTTGACGGTCAAAATCGCGCCCGACGTTGGCTGGACCGAGAAGCTGTAGTCCGGCACCGCCTTGTTGAGCACCTGCACCAGGTTGGTGACCGTGCGGTTGCCGGTGGAGCCCACCCGCGATGTTCCCCAGCGGATCTCCTTCGCGAACGCATCCACCGTAATGCCCGGAGCAAGGCCGGACAGCAGGCCCGCCATGAGCACCCCTGCGACTGATTTCCTGATCATCGATATTCTCTCCTTTGCTCGAATTGGCGATCTCCGGATCCGGATTCGGCGTCCGCGACGGGGCCGTCGAACCGGCCCGAGGAGACAACTTCGGCCGGGAACCGCCGGGCGAAGGAACCTATGTCGGACGGGGCCGGGAGTCAACGACGGGCAGCGGAGATCGTCCGGATCGGGAGTCGCCCCACGCCGCGGCGCCCTACCCGCCCGTCCTCGGCCGGAAAACGAGGGTGACGACGGCGGCCAGCACCAGGACATCCATGGTGATGAACGCCGCGGCGTAGCTTCCGGTCGCGGCCACGATCGCGCCGAAGGTCGAGGGCCCCAGCACCACCCCGACAAACGTGAACATGAGCGCACCGCCCGTCGCGAGGCCCACCTTGTCCATGGGGACGGCGCGGGAGACCTCGGCCAGATAGATGCCGTTCCATCCGACCGCGGTGACTCCCAGCGCGACACTGGCCGCAGCGAGGCCCGCGAACGACCATGCGTCGGAGAACCCGATGGCGGTCACGGTGCTCGCGATGGTCCCGACGCCCATGACCGCGAGCAGCGGGCGGGTGGAGATCCATCGGTCGCTCACCCAGCCCCACCCCACCCGGGCGACGAAGCCCGCCCCCTGCATCACCGAGAAGAGCAGCCCCGCGGTCACCAGGTCCAGTCCGACCCGCTCGACCAGATACACGACGAAGAAGCCGAACAGGCACAACTGCATCGCACCGAAACTGAACGCCACCAAAGCGATGGGGCGCAGCCGCGGGGTCGCGAAGATGAGACGCACGGACTGCCACGGGGCGTCGATCCGGATCCGGCGCCCGGGGTCGCGGTCATCGTCGAGCCGGGCCCGCAACGGCTGGATGATCAGCGCCGCCGAGAGCACCATGGCGCATGCGAGCAGGATCGCCCACTCCCAGCCGAAGCGCTCCGCAACGGGCGGAAACAGCACCCCGGCGACGAGCCCTCCGAGCGGCACCGCGGACTGCTTGACGGAAAACACGAAGCCGCGATGGGCCATGGGCGTGACCCGCGCCAGCACGTGGCTCGCGCCCGGGGTGGCGAGTCCGTAGCCCATACCCGTGAGCACCGCGCCGAGTGCGACCGCCGGTACGGAGCCCGCGATTGCCAACCCGATGCCGGCCGCGGCGATCACCACGCTCGCCTGGTTGACCCGGACCCCACCGTAACGGAGCACCAGCGATCCGCTCAGCAACGCCAGGCATGCCGCTCCGGCGAATGCGATGGACGGATGGAGGCCGACCGCCGCGGTGTCGATGGCAAGCGAGGCCGCGATCTCCGGAGCGAGCACCGGCACCGTGACCAGCGCCATCGCGGCCATCGCCTGCACTAGCGTCATGGCCAGGAGCGGCGGAAGAATGGGGGACATGGTCGGTCCGGTCAGCGTACAACCCCGGCTGGCTCACCGGAGAGGGCGGTCGCGAGCGCCGGCCCGCCGGGCGGACACATCCGCGATCGCCGAACGAGTCCGCGGAGAAACACCTCGGCAAGATCTAATGTACTCCTGTACTCCCGCCCTGACGGGAATCACGGTTGCCGCCGAAACCGCACCACGTCGATGGCATCATTCCCTCGTTGCGGAACAATGGTTGCTCCCGCAACCGCGGCCATGTCGGATGATGACCGATCGCTCAGGTCCCGACGACCAGCGGCGCGACGAACCGGCGGAGCGCCGCGACAACGCTGGGCGCGACAGACCGGCCGGTGCGCGGGTTCTCCTCGCTCGGCACGTTCTCGATGCGGAGCTGGAACCGGACTGTATCGGCTTCGAGCCGGATCTCGTGGGTATTCCGGGTGACCCCCGGGTCGGCCCAGATCTCGAGGCGGGTGCGCTCCGGGCCGACCCCCGCGAGCCCGAGCGCGGCCGCGACGTTGACGTTGGCGGGGAACCCCCGCGCGCCGTCGCGCGCACTGCCTTCGAAGACCTTGAGCGGCGTCTCCAGCCCCCCCACGTCGATGCCGTGCTCCACGAGGTGGGGCGCGCCCGCGAGCCCTCCGGGCGGCTTGCGGGTGATCATGGTAACCGACGCGATGCCGCTCTCGGCCGCGCCGCGCACTGCGTCGAGGCCCATCACCGCGCCACTCGGCACCACGATCTGCGCCCCGGTGGCGCGGGCGGTCTCGACGAGATCGGCGTGGTCGAGCAACGCCCCGGCGCTGATGGCGACCAGAACCTTCCCGGCCCGGACCACCGGCTCCGCAATCTCGCGAAACACCGCGGCCGGCGCGCTTTCCACCACGATGTCCGCCCGATCGGCCAGCCTCTCGACGGCGACGACATCGACCGGCGACCGAAATCCGCGCATCCGCGCCCGCGCCCGCGCGTGGTCGCGCGCCGACACCGCAGATAACGTCAGATCGTCGATCGCACCGCCATCGATGCGCCTCGCAACTTCGAATCCGACGGTACCGAGCCCACCGACGGCCACATGAACGGTCCGACGACTGGAGATCATCCCGGGTTCCTCCATCCAGTGAACATGTCGCAGTCCGACGACGAGAGTACAATTTGACCGAGCCCATGCACACGCTGCGCGCGTTCCTCCTCACCCGCCACTGGCGCGACGCCTCCAACGGCCTGGAGCTTTCCCTCTGGGCCGCATCGGAGCGGGGGCCGATCCATGTCGTGCTCGACCGGGAAGAGGCGGTCTGCTTCGTGGAGCGCGAGACGATGGAGGCGAACGGCGCCCCGGCGCGCCGGCCGGGCCGGCGGCGGCCGCTCGAGCTCGCCACCCTGAAGGGGGCGCCCGTCGACGGGCTCTACTTCCGGCGCCAGCGCGATCTGGTGGAGACGCGCGATCGGCTCCGCAGCCAGGGCGTCGCGACCTTCGAGTCCGACCTGAAGCCCGCCGACCGCTACCTCATGGAGCGTTTCGTGACCGCGGGATTCGCGGCGCGGGGCGAGGCGAGGCGTCGGCCCGGCCACCTGGAGATGCGCAACCCCGCCGTGCGGCGCGACGACTTCCGTATGCCCCTGCGATGGGTCTCCCTGGACATCGAGACGGCAGGGCTCGACGGTGCGCTCTACTCGGTCGCGCTGCATTCACCGGACGACGAACGGGTGTTGATAGTGAGCGATCACTCCGTCCGATGCGACGACGTGGCGGTGGAGTGGCTTGCGAACGAAAAGGCCCTACTGTCGCGCCTGTTCGCATGGTTCGCGGAGCACGATCCCGACCTCATCCTCGGGTGGAACGTGGTCGGATTCGACCTCGACTTCATCGCCCGGCGCTGCCGGCGGCTCGGCGTCGGGTTCGACCTCGCGCGCGGCGGCGAGCGCTCCGCCATTCTCCAGCCGGGGTCCACCTCGGGCACCTACGTCGCCCGCATCCCCGGGCGCGTGGTGCTGGACGGGATCGACACCCTGCGCACCGCGTTCTGGTCGTTCGAATCCTTCGAGCTGGAACACGTCGCGCAGGCGATGCTCGGGCGGGGCAAGCGCATCGAGCACACCGGCGACCGGGTGGCCGAGATCATCCGCCTCTACGAACGCGACCGCGCCCGGCTCGCGGCCTACAACATCGAGGACTGCCGGCTGGTGGCCGCGATCGTGGAGAAGGCCGGGCTCGTCGAGTTCGCGGTGCGCCGGGCGGAGCTGACCGGTCTCAGCATGGACCGGCAGGGCGGGTCGGTGGCCGCGTTCGACAACCTCTACCTGCCGCGCCTGCACCGGGCGGGCCGCGTGGCGCCGGACGTCGCCAGCGCGCGAGCCGGGGAGAGCAGCCCTGGGGGGTACATCCTCGATTCGAAGCCCGGGCTCTACGACAACGTCCTGGTGCTCGACTTCAAGAGCCTGTACCCGAGCATCATCCGCACCTTCGGTATCGACCCCTGCGCGCTGCACGCACCGGGGGAGGACCGTATCGAAGGATTCCAGGGCGGAACCTTCGCGCGCGAAGGCGCCATCCTGCCCGGGCTCGTGCGATCCATCTGGGAGGAGCGCGACCGCGCGAAGGCGCGGGGTGACGCGGCGATGTCGCAGGCCACGAAGATCCTGATGAACTCCTTCTACGGCATCCTCGGCGCGACCGGCTGCCGCTTCCACGACACACGTCTCGCGAGCAGCATCACGCGACGCGGGCACGAGATCATCCGCCGTACCCGCGACGTGATCGAGGAAGGCGGCGACACCGTCATCTACGGAGACACCGACTCCCTCTTCGTCCTGCTAGGTCCCGGCGTGGACGAGGCGGCGGCCCGCGCGCGCGGCGGCGCCATTGCGGCCGGACTCGACGCCTGGTGGCGCCGCACCATCGAGCGCGAGCACCGTCTCGAATCGTTCCTCGAGATCGAGTTCGAGACCCACTTTCTGAAGTTCCTCATGCCCACGGTGCGGGGAGACGTGACCGGCAGCAAGAAGCGCTACGCCGGCATGGTGCGCGCCGACGACGGCGGCTGCGACCTGGTGTTCAAGGGCCTGGAGAGCGTGCGCACCGACTGGACGCCGCTCGCCCGGACATTCCAGCGCGAGCTCTACCGGCGCGTCTTTCAGAGCGAGCCGTTCGAGGCTTACGTGCGCGACACGGTGGAGGCACTGCACGCAGGCGAACACGACGCCGAACTCGTGTACCGCAAGCGACTCCGCCAGCGCGTGGACGCCTACACCCGCAACGTGCCTCCCCACGTGCAGGCGGCGCGGAAGCTCGGCCGGAACGTGCGCTGGGTGCGCTACATCATCACCGCATCCGGCCCCGAGCCGGTCGAAGAGGGCCGCGCTCTGCCCCGCCCCGACTATGAACACTACCGCGAACGCCAGCTCGCCCCCGCCGCAGACGGCCTCCTCCACTTCCTCGACACGAGCTTCGAAGCGATCACGAACCGGCAGATGGGGATGTTCTGAGGCCCGGGACGTGGCGCTTGGGTCCACCGAAGCGGGTCACCCGTAAGCCGCCGCCACGGCGACATCGAGTTCTGCCCACGGTCATATTGCAACAAGCCGGCTCGATGTGTTCCATGATCACGGTTGAATACGTTGCAGAACTACGGTTGAATACGTTGCAGAAACCCGGTTGAATATATTGCAGAGAGCCGGTCATATTTTTTGCAAAATACCGGTTGACGAGATCCCGTGCGAGGTCGGCTCGGATCGATCGGGAGCGATGACTTGGCAGAGCCATACCGTCCGCGCGTTGTCGACGAGGAGCTCGCCGCCCGGCTCGGGTCGGCCGGGGCGGTGCTGATCGAGGGACCCCGCGCCTGCGGGAAGACGGCCACCGGCCGGCATTACGCCGCGAGCGAAGTCCTGCTCGATGTGGACGCCGCCCTGCGGAGCGCGGCGGAGCTGGAGCCCGGTCTCGTTCTGGACGGGCCGGCGCCACGCCTCATCGACGAATGGCAGAGCGTGCCGTCCATCTGGAACCACGTGCGCCGCGCGGCGGACACCGGCGGGGGACCGGGCCGCTTCATCCTCACCGGGTCCGCCATGCCCCCGGACGACGCCACGCGGCACACCGGAGCGGGCCGGGTGTCCCGGCTCCGGATGCGTCCGATGTCACTGTTCGAGTCCGGTCACTCGACCGGAGAGATGTCTCTGGGTGCGATGCTTCGCTCGAAGCTCATGCCAGCGCGGCATCACCACACGACGGTCACGGATCTCGTCGAGCTCGTCTGCCGGGGCGGCTGGCCCGGAATGCTCGGTGCCACAACCAACGACTCCCAGCGATTCGTCCGCGACTATCTGGAGGAGATTCGCCGCGCCGACCTCCGACGCGTGGACGGTGTCCGCCGTGATCCGGTGCTGGTCCGGCGGGTCTTGCAGTCGTTGGCCCGAAACGTGGCCACCGAAGCGGCGGTCTCCGTCATCGCGGCCGACGCGGGCGGGAACGCGGGTCCCCTGCACCCGGAGACCGTTCAGGGCTATCTGAACGCGCTGGAGCGAGTCTTCGTGATCGAGGATCAACCGGCCTGGTCTGCGCATCTTCGTTCTCGATCCCGTCTGCGCAAGTCGCCCAAGCGGCACTTCGTCGATCCGTCGCTGGCGGTTGCCGCGCTTCGCTCCGGCCCCGACCACCTGCGGGCCGATCTCGAATCGTTCGGGCTTCTCTTCGAGTCGCTAGTCGTGCGCGATCTGCGTGTCTATTCCCAGACCCATGATGCCGAGGTGTATCACTACCGGGACAACACCGGGCTGGAAGTGGACGCCATCGTCGAGACGGCGGGCGGCGCGTGGATTGGGGTCGAGATCAAGCTCGGCGGCGAGCGGCTGGTCGAGGAAGGGGTGAAGAACCTGCTCAAGCTACGAGGCCGGGTGGACCCGGACCGAAACACTCCCCCCGCCGCGCTCGTGGTGGTTGTCGGGGTCGGCCACGGCTACCGCCGACCCGAAGGGGTGACGCTCGTACCGATCACTGCGCTCGGCCCCTGAGCCTGCCGCCGCTGTTTCCGCTGCTGTGAGCCGCATTCGATCTACAGCGTGTTCCCGACCCGATGCCCCTCATGGATCGCGATCGCCAGGTTGCGCGGGGCGAGACAGTCCCCGATCAGGACCGGCGAGAGGTCGGCGAGTGCGTGCGCAAGCCGGTCCTCGACCCTTCTCGGAGTCGCGTAGACGACGGTGTCTACATCCTCGATCACCCCCTCGTGACCGGAGAAGACGTTGCGGCAATGCACCGATCCGTCGTCCCGGATCTCCATCGGCTCGGTCGCGGTCACGATCTCGACCTCCAGGCCGTGCAGCCGACGGTGGACGCCGAGCGCGCTGCAGTAATTCACGGCCTGAGCGATGAAGCGGCGGAGGCACCCTCTCGGACCCCCGGGCTCGAGCCCGCGACCAGCCCGAACTCCGGCCCGGGCTCCGCTCGCCCGCTGCCGTGACAGCCGATCGCCTCGGCCAGCCGGTCAATCGAGCCGCGGGCGAACTTCCTGGGCGAAGCGCTCCATGACATCGAGCGCGTTGCCGACCTTTTCGGGCGCGAAATCGAAGGTGAAGTGCTCGGCGCCGATCTCGAGGTAGCGCTTGATGCCGTCGGCGATCTGCCGCGGCGTGCCCTGGGTGAGGAACTCTCCCGGTTCGTCCTGGAATACGAGCGGCAGCTTGACGCCGAGCTTGACCGACCCCGGAGCACGGCCGAACCGCGCGCACTGTGCATCCAGCTCGCTCCGCATCTCCAGAACCTTCTCGACGGACATCCGCACCGGGTGGAACGCCTCCCCGTACTGCGCGGCGCGACGACAGGCGGGTCGGCTTGCGCCGGCGACCCAGATGGGCGGATGGGGACGCTGCACGGGCTTCGGCGAGAACGAGGCGTCTTCGCAGGAGTAGAACCGTCCCCGGTAGGTCACGGGGTCGTCCGCCCAGAGCCGCTTCATGAGCGCGAGGGCGTCGTCGGTTCGCGCCCCGCGGTTCCTGAAATTCTGGCCGAGGACCTCGAACTCCTCCTCGAACCAGCCGACCCCGATCCCGAAGATGAACCGTCCCCCGGAGAGCTGATCCACCTCCGCGACCTGCTTCGCAATCTCGAAGGGATTGTGCATCGGAAGCACGACGACGCTCGTGCCCAGCGTGATACGACTGGTGTGTGCGGCGAGAAACGAGAGCACCGTGAAGGGCTCCCAGTAGCATTCGCGCCAGCGCGGCGGATGCATGCGGCCGGGGATCAGGACGTAGCCCGACTTCACCTGAGGCGGGAGCACCACGTGCGCGCTGAGCCACAGCGAATCCAGCCCCAGTGCCTCGGCGCGCTCGGCCATCGTGACGAAGGTGTCCGGGGTGGCATCTTCGCCACGCACGATCAGGGAGCAACCGTATTTCATCGGAGTCCTCCGTAGACGCGCTCCACCCGCGATCCGATGCCGGTGAGAATTTCGTAGGGGATTGTACCCGCCTGTTCTGCAACCCGTTCGATGGAGGCATTCGCGCCGAACACCTCCACCCACGCGCCGACTTCGACCGCGTCTTCGGGAACCTCGCTCAGATCGATGGTCATCATGTCCATGGAGACGGTTCCGAACAGCGGGACCCGGTGCCCGCCGACCATGACTTCGAACCTCCGGTCGGGCCGGTAGAGCGAGCGCGGGATGCCATCGGCGTATCCTGCGAGCACGACCCCGATCCGACGAGCGGTGTCGCACGTCGCCACCGCGCCGTAGCCGACGCTCTCGCCGGGTTCCACCGTCGCAATCTGCCCGAGCTGTGCTTCGAGCGTCGCGACCGGCTGTACGCGCGGCGCGGTGGGGAGGCAGTGGGGATCGTGGCCGTACAGCGCGATCCCAGGCCGCACCATGTCGAAGTGGTACTCTGCGGCGAGGAACGTTCCCGCGGAGTTCGCGAAGCTCGCCCGGGCGCCGGGAAAGGCGTCCCGTATCGCCCGGAACCGGTCGAGCTGGCGGCGATTGGCGGGCGCCGCGGGGGTGTCCGCGCAGGCGAGATGACTCATCAGCAGCGTCACGTCGAGCCGGGACCGCCGGGTGTCGTCGGCAAGCAGGGCGGCGAGTGCCTCCGGGCTCAGGCCGAGCCGATGGATGCCGGTCTCGACATGGAGCGCCGCGTGCGCCGGCGCGCCTTGCGCGGCCGAGCTTTCGATCCATCGATGGATGCCTTCGCAGTCGAACAGGCACGGGGTCAGGCGGTGCGCGCGCAGCACGTGGGCCTCGTCGGCGACCAGCGGCATGAGCACGAAGATGTCCACATCGGCGAGTACGCGCCTCAGCGCGACCGCTTCCCGGGTGAACGCGGTAAAGAATGTCCGGCAGCCGGCCGCGTGCAGGGCGCGAGCGACCTTCGCGGCGCCCAGTCCGTACCCATCCGCCTTGACCACGCCGGCGACCTCGGCGGCTGTCGCCGACGCGATGGCGCGCCAGTTTGCAGCCAGAGCCGCGAGGTCCACGACCAGGCGGGCCGCAACATCGCCTTCACCGTCCAGGCCGACGGTGTGGCTCCCGGACTTGCTCATGTTCGGATTCCCTCGTGCCGGAGCAACCGATGTCCGGCGCCAACCCCCGGACATCCGCGCACAGACATCCTTTCTCCGCCAACCGTCGCGGTATTGAACGACGATGGCGACGGCCCCGCAAACCTCTCATCGGCCCGAAATTTCACCGGTCCGGTGAAAATTTCGGGATAGCATACCGTCCGGTCGCCGGTGCCCATTCGCCGGACCACCACATTCCCCGACCGGAGCCCTGCCATGAGCCGCATCGTCTACGTCAACGGCCGATTCGTCCCGGAAGCCGAAGCACATGTATCGATCTTCGACCGCGGTTTCCTGTTCGCGGACGGCGTCTACGAGGTGTCGTCGGTGCTCGACGGCGGGCTCGTCGACAATGCGGCGCACCTCGCGCGGCTCGAACGCTCGCTCGGGGCGCTGGGCATGGCGTCGCCCGCCGCACCGGAGGAGATCGTGCGCGCCCAGAAGGAACTCATCGCGCGCAACGACCTGGACGAGGGCGTCGTCTACCTGCAGATCACGCGCGGTCCGGCCGATCGGGACTTCGCGTATCCCGCCGTCCCGAGGCCGACGCTGGTGATGTTCACGCAGGAGAAGGCGCTCGTCGACAATCCACTCGCCGCGCACGGGATCAGGGTCGTTACCGTGCCCGATGTGCGCTGGAAGCATCGCGACGTGAAGACGGTCGGGCTGCTCGCGGCGTCGATGGCGAAGCAGGCGGCGCTCGACGCCGGGGCCGACGACGCGTGGATGGTCGAGGACGGCTTCGTCACCGAGGGCAGTTCGAACAACGCGTACATCGTGACCGGCGACGGGGTGGTGGTGACGCGCCATCTCGGCCGCGAGATCCTGCACGGCATCACCCGTTCCGTGGTGCTGGCGCTCGCGCGCGAACGTCAGATCACGATCGAGGAACGGCCGTTCACCGTGCAGGAAGCGAAGGATGCGGCGGAAGCGTTCATCACCAGCGCCTCGACGTTCGTGCTGCCGGTAGTCGGCATCGACGGCGAGAAGGTCGGGGACGGCACCCCCGGACCCGTCACCCGCCGGCTGCGAGAGATCTACGTCGAGTCGGCGCGGGCCGGAATCGATCGGTAGTCGTCCCGATACTCGCGGGTGACGGCGTCCGTGGCGTCCCGCGAATCCGCGGGACGATGATCACCGCGCAGGACATCCATGCCGGCATCGCGATTGGGGGCACCGCGTCTCAGTCGGCCGCGCCCGATACGGAGCCGGGCTGCGACGCGGTCATCGCGCCGCGCCGTTGCAGGCTGACGACGAACTCGCGCTCGAAGGAGTCCGCGACCGAGCCCACGACTCGCTCGTTCGCGAGCAGCGCGTCCGACCACGCCTGAACGAGAGGAAACTCCCTCAGCAACCCGCAGCCGAGCCGGGGCTCGACGAAGGCGTAGCGCATGAAGAACGGAGCGTAGGCCGCGTCGACGAGGCACAGTTCCGGCCCGTTGAAGTACGGTCCGTCGTTGTCCCGCTCCTTCGTGATGGCCTCTTCGAGCCTGGTGAGTCGCGGGCGCGCGGCCTCCATCCCCTTCGCCAGGGCGACCTCGTCCGCGGCGTAGTACACGCGGCCGAAGTCGGCCGAGAAATCCGGGACGAAGTCGGTCCAGGCCCGGTTTCGCGCCCGCTTGATCGGATCCTCGGGATGCAGACGGGGCGGCGCCATCTCGTCGAGGAATTCGGCGATCGCGTTCGACTCGAACAGTGGTTTCCCACCGACAGAGAGCACCGGCACCTTGCCGTGCGGGGAGATCTCGAAAAACCAGTCCGGCTTGTCAAGCAGGTTGATGTACGTCACTTCGAACTCGACTTCCTTGGCACGCAACACGATCACGGCGCGCTGTACCCAGGGTCAGGTCACGGAGCTGATCAGGTGGTATTTCCCAGTCAACTTCTCAGTCATTGGCGAAGGTCTCGCATTGGGTGAAGCGGCCGACTGCGCAGGACCGCGTGCGGCATCATAAACGCAAGCGCGGCGCGAACACACCGAGCTTGCCGGCGAGCTTGCTAAGATGCGGGCGACGGGTCGGGGAGACGAAGAGGCCCGGTGCGACATCGGCCTCGATACGACATCGACAAGGGACAGGGCCATGCATGACCTCGTGATCAGGGACGCCCGCGTGTTCGACGGGTTGGGCAACGACGCGCTCGAAGGGAGCGTCGGCGTGAAGGATGGCCGCATCGCCGAGATCGGGGCCGACGTCGGCGCCGGCCGGGAGACCGTCGATGCGCAAGGTCTCGCCCTCGCCCCGGGCATCGTCGACATCCACACCCACTTCGATGCCCAGCTCACCTGGGACCCGTGGGCCACCCCATCGGTCGCGCTCGGGGTCACCACGGTGGTCATGGGCAACTGTGGCTTCACCATCGCGCCGTGCCGCGCGCGGGACCGCGACCGGACCCTGCGCAACCTCACCCACGTCGAGGGCATGTCGCTGGAGGCGCTGCTGGCCGGCGTCGACTGGGACTTCGAGACCTATCCGCAGTACCTCGACATGCTGGAGCGCAAGGGCATGGTGCCGAACGTCGCCTCCTTCGTGGGACACTCGTCGGTACGGACCTGGGCGCTCGGCGAGGAGGCGTCGGACCGCGCCGCCACCGAGGCCGAAGTGGCGGAGATGAAGCGTCTGGTCCTCGAAGCGATGGAGGCCGGCGCCATCGGGTTCGCGACCTCGACGCTGGAGCAGCACAACGGCGAGGCCGGCATCCCGATGCCCTCACGGCTCGCCGACGAGCACGAGATGCTGGAACTCACGGGCGCGCTCGGCGAGGCGGGCAAGGGCGTGTTCATGCTCACCAAGGGGATGACCTCCACGATTCCCTGGCTCGAACGCATCGCCGCGAACAACGGCCGGCCGGTGAACATCGCGGCGATGTTCATCGACCCGAACGACCCCGAGCGGGTCTTCCGCGAGATCGCGCAGATCGGGGAGGCGCGCGAGCGGGGCCACGAGCTGTGGGCCCAGGTCGGCTGCTTCCCCCTCGGAATGGAGTTCCAGCTCCGCCATCCGTATCCGCTGGAGGCGTTCCTCGCGTGGAAGCCCGCGATCCTCGCGGAAGGATCGGATGCGTTCCTCAAGGTCCTGCGCGATCCGTGCTTCCGCACCGCCCTGAAGGCGGAAGCGAGCACCGCGACGGTGCCGAACCGGTTCTCCTACCACTCGTTCGAGACTCTCACGGTCACGGAGACCACCTGCGACAAGCACACCGCGTACGTCGGACGCCGCATCGCCGACATGGCACGCGAACAGGGCAAGGACCCCTTCGACTGGCTGCTCGATTTTGCGCTCGACGATGGCCTTGACGCTCTCCTCGACTGCAAGCTGTTCAATACCGACGAGGATCGGGTGAAGGATCTGCTACGTCATCCGCACGCCACGCTGGGGCTCTCCGACGCCGGTGCGCACCTTTCTTTCCTGTGCGATGCCGGGTTCGGGCTGCACCTGCTTGGCCACTGGTCGCGCGAGCGCGGCGACATTGCACTGCCGAAGGCGGTGCAGTCGGTAACCAGCCGGGTCGCCGATGCCTACCGCATCAAGGGCCGCGGACGGCTCGTGCCCGGCGCGAGCGCGGATCTGCTCCTGTTCGACCCGGACACGGTGGGGCGGGGCGAGAAGGTGCGAGTGAATGACCTGCCGGCCGGCGCGACCCGGGTGCATACCCCCGCGATGGGGGTGCACGGCGTATGGGTCAACGGGACGCGGGTAGTGGACGAATCGGGTCCGATCGGAGATGCGGGAACACCCGGAAGCCTGCTGCGGGACTTCGCCGACTGAGCGCCGGCGATTCATCGACCCGGCCCACGAGGATCCGACCCGCGAGTTGCCTGCGAGACCGCCGGCGGCATCGTTCCCATCGTGGCGCAACGATGGCCGGACTGCGGCCAGGCATCGGCGCCGAAACATTGACTCCAGCCCTGGGACGGCTCGGCGGTCAGGCGCTGATGGAGACGTTCCCCGAGCCGCTCAGGTCTCGACCGCCAGCTCCTCGTCGAACCCGAACGTGGTCATGTCCCGGATGCGAGCGGGATAGAGCACGCCGTCGAGGTGGTCGCACTCGTGCTGTACGACCCGGGCGTGGTAGTCCTCCACCTCGCGTTCGATGCGGTTCCCGAACGCGTCGAACCCCGTGTACCGGATGCGGGCGTAGCGCGGCACCACGCCCCGCAAGCCGGGAACGCTCAGGCACGCCTCCCAGCCGTCGGTCATCACGTCCGCAAGCGGCTCGATCACCGGGTTGACGAGCACCGTTGGCGGGATGGGGGCCGGCCGACCACGGCCGGTCTCGGCGCCGTGCGCGCCAAGGCCGAACACCACGACCTGCCGCGCGACCGCGATCTGGGGCGCCGCGATGCCGATGCCACCGCTCGCGTGCATCGTGTCCCAGAGATCCTCCACCAGCGCGTGCAATCCGAGGGTGTCGAACCGCTCGACGGGCTCGGCCACCCCGCGCAGCACCGGGTGGCCCATGCGGATAACAGTTCGAACGGCCATGACGCTTCACATGATAGTGCAGTCGGAAGGTTTCACCAGTTCTCGGAAAGCATCGGAGAACCACTTAGACCGGGATGGCTCCGATTCAAGGGCCGGTGAGAAATGCGGCCGTATGCTCTCTCCTTCACTGACGCCTTGATGCGCATTTCTCACTGGTTCTCGGCCGAAAACGCGGGCCCGAACGAGTGCCCTTTCTCCGCCTTCGCAGGGGGTGAGGGCATGAATCGGTGAAATTTTCGGGCTAGACTCCGGGCTCGACCCCAGTTTGCGTACCCCCACCCCATGGCAGGTCATTCCAAGTGGGCGAACATCCAGCACCGCAAGAAGGCTCAGGACGCCAGGCGGGGCAAGCTGTTCACCAAGCTGATCCGTGAAGTGAGCATCGCCGCGCGCGAAGGCGGTGGCGACGCGGACGGCAACTCCCGGCTGCGGCTCGCAATGGAGAAGGCGTTCGCGGGCAACGTTCCGAAAGATACCGTCGACCGGGCCATCAAGCGCGCGACCGGCGAGGCGGGCGCCGACACCCTGGAGGAAGTGCGCTACGAGGGCTACGGACCGGGCGGCACCGCGGTGATGGTGGACTGCGTGACCGACAACCGCAACCGGACCGTGGCGGAGATTCGCCACGCGTTCACCAAGTGCGGGGGCAATCTCGGCACCGGAGGTTCGGTCGCGTACCTGTTCACCAAGGTCGGCCAGCTCTCGTTTGCGCCGGGTACGGGTGAGGAACGGCTGATGGAAGCCGCCCTCGAGGCCGGCGCCGAGGATGTCGTCACCCACGACGACGGATCGCTGGAGGTGCTGACGGCCCCGGAAGAATTCGGGGATGTTCGCGACGGAATCGCCGCCGACGGCCTGGAGCCGGAGCAGGCGGAGGTGACGATGCGCCCGTCCACCAGCGTCTCCCCCGACCCGGACGACGCGCGGCGGATCTTCCGGTTGCTGGAGATGCTCGAAGACCTCGACGACGTGCAGCAGGTGTACTCGAACGCCGAGATCCCGGACGAGATCCTGGCCGAGCTCGCTTGAGCACCATACGGATCATCGGTATCGACCCCGGCTCCCGGTCCACCGGATACGGGGTCATCGATAGCGACGGCATCCGCCTCGCTCACGTCGCCAGCGGATTCGTGAAAAGCGGCGCGGGCGACTGGGCCGAGCGGCTGCGGATGATCTACGACGGGCTCGACGAGGTCATCGACGCACACGCGCCGAGCGAGCTCGCAATCGAGAAAGTGTTTCTGCATCGCAACCCCTCCTCGGCGCTGAAGCTCGGACAGGCCAGGGGGGTGGCGATTCTCGCCGGGGCGCGGCGCTCGCTGGCGGTGCACGAGTACTCTCCGAACGAAATCAAGCAGGCGGTCACCGGCAAGGGGCATGCGTCGAAGGAGCAGATCCAGTACATGACGAGGATCCTGCTGTCGCTGCGGGGAGCACCCCAGACGGACGAGGCGGATGCGCTGGCGGTTGCGATCTGTCGCGCGCACCTGCGCGGCACCAGCACCCGGCGCGAACGCATGATGGCGCGCGCCGCAGGTGGGTTCCGATGATCGCGTGGATGCATGGAGTGCTGCGCGAGAAACAGCCTCCGCTGCTGATTGTCGACACCGGGGGCGTCGGCTACGAGATGGAAGCGCCGATGACCACCTTCTACGACCTTCCCGCCGTCGGGGAGCCGGTGACGCTGCATCTGCACCATGTCGTGCGCGACGACGGGCAGCACCTCTACGCATTCGTCAGGCGCGCCGAGCGGGATCTGTTCCGTCAACTCCTGCGGGTGAGCGGAGTCGGCGCGAAGCTCGGACTGGCCATCCTGTCCGGAATGGATGCGGGCAGATTCGGACGCTGCGTGCTCGAAGGCGATGCCGCGAGCCTCTCGCGACTGCCCGGGATCGGCAAGAAGACCGCCGAGCGCCTGATCATGGAGATGCGCGACAGGATCGAGGCCGACTCCTCGCTCGCCACCTCCGGGAGCGCCGGCGCCGGGCCGACGCCGCCACGCGATGATCCGGCTGCGGAGGCGGTCCACGCGCTGATTGCGCTGGGGCTGAAGCCGGCGGAGGCAAGCCGCCGCGTGCACGCGGCCGCCGCCGACGGGCTCGCCTGCGAGGAGATCGTCAGGCACGCACTCCAGTCGATGGTGCGATGAGCCTCCCGGTCGCAGAGGTGATCTCACCTGCGGCCACCTCCGCCGTCTCCGGCAGGGCATAATCGTTTTCGGAGCAAGCAGTTGCGGGGCCGCCGCCCGGCCTCGAATGCTCACGGCGCGCCGGCTCCCGAGGGCTGGAAAGTGAAAATGACGGACTACCGAAATTCCCGCCGAGCTGGAACACGCGCCCGACATCGGTCCGAATGGACGCTCCCGAGGTCCGAATCTCGCTTCTGGTGGCTCGGCAATCGGAGCGGTACGATCACGGCAACGATGCGACCGGGAGCGCCGAGGCCGGAAACGGCCGTGATTGGATCAGTCCGGGAGCCCGCTCCGGCCCCGGCCTTGGCGCCCGACCCTGGTGCCGAGCCTTGGCGATCCGGCCGTTGAATCCGCGCCCCGCGAGGCGCCTCACCGCCGGCAGGACCGATGGAGCCAGAACGTCTCGTCACCGGAGGAACGAGGGCCGAAGATCAGGCGCTCGATCGGGCCGTTCGCCCCAAACGGCTCGCGGACTTCGCCGGGCAACCGGCCGTGCTCGAGCAGATGGAGATCTTCATCGAGGCGGCGCGCCGCCGGGGCGAAGCGTTGGACCACCTCCTCATCTTCGGCCCGCCCGGGCTGGGCAAGACCACCCTGGCCCACATCGTGGCCAACGAGATGCAGGCCGGCCTGCGCCAGACCGCGGGGCCGGTGCTGGAACGTTCGGGCGACCTCGCCGCGCTGCTCACCAACCTGGAGCCGCGCGATGTGCTCTTCATCGACGAGATGCACCGGCTGAATCCCGCGGTGGAAGAGATCCTCTATCCCGCAATGGAGGACTATCAGCTCGACATCGTCATCGGCGAGGGGCCGGCGGCGCGATCCATCAAGCTCGACCTGCCTCCGTTCACCCTCGTGGGCGCGACCACGCGGGCCGGGATGCTGACCTCGCCGCTCCGCGACCGGTTCGGCATCGTGCAGCGGCTCGAGTTCTACCGCGTCTGCGACCTCGCGCGCATCGTGACGCGCTCGGCCGCGATTCTCGGCATCGAGATCACCGGGGATGGCGCGAGCGAGATCGCGAAGCGCTCGCGCGGGACGCCGCGCATCGCGAATCGCCTCCTGCGTCGGGTCCGTGACTACGCGGAGGTGAAAGTGGACGGACGGGTGACGGGAGACACCGCGAGCCGGGCGCTCGATCTGCTCGATGTCGATGCCCACGGTTTCGACCTGATGGACCGCAAACTGCTGCTCGCGGTCATCGAGAAGTTCGACGGAGGGCCGGTTGGCATCGACAACATCGCCGCCGCCATCGGGGAGGAGCGTGACACCATCGAGGATGTGCTGGAGCCGTATCTCATTCAGCAGGGGTTCCTCATGCGCACCCCCCGGGGCCGGGTGGCGACCCGAACCACCTGGGCGCACTTCGGTCTGGAACCACCCGCTGACCATTACACTCGGGGGCGAACCCCCGACTCGGACGCCCGGACGCGATCGCCGAGCGATTCCACGTCGGGCGCGCCCGATCTCTTCGGGGAGTCCGCCTGAGCCGGGCCGTTCGCCATGACGGCCGTCGCCCACACCTCGCCCCCCGAAGCCGCATTCGTGTGGCCGGTGCGTGTGTACTGGGAGGACACCGATGCCGGTGGCATCGTGTACTACGCCAACTACCTGAAATACATGGAACGGGCGCGCACCGAATGGCTGCGCATACTCGGCTGCGACCAGGCCCGCATGCGCGCCGCGCACCGCCTGCAGTTCGTCGTCGCCCGGGCGAGCGTCGAGTTCCGGCGGCCCGGCCGCCTCGACGATCGGCTCGATGTCGACGTGCGAGTGCGGGCGATGCGCCGCGCGTCGATCGAGCTCGCACAGCACGTGCATGGCGCGGGCCGGGAACTGCTGTGCCGGGCGGAGGTCAGGATCGGATGCGTCGACATCGAATCGTTCCGGCCCCGCGGCATCCCAATCTCCCTGAAGCAGGAACTCGAAATTGAGCACTGACCTCTCGATTGTCACCCTGGTGCTGGAAGCGACCCTTCCGGTTCAGCTCGTCATGGCCATCCTGGTGCTGGCCTCGTTCATCTCGTGGACGATGATCTTCAGGAAATACTTTGTGCTCGGGCGAGCCTCCCGCGCCGCGAACACGTTCGAGGATCAGTTCTGGTCCGGAATCGACCTGGTCGAGGTGTTCAACCGGATCGACGTGAGACGCACCGGGGCGAACGGGATGGAGCGCATCTTCCACGCGGGATTCAAGGAGTTCGCCCGACTGCGCGGACAGAAGACGGCCGAGGCGCGGGACATACTGAGCGGCACCGAACGGGCGATGCGCATCGCGCTCGGCCGAGAGGTCGAATACCTGGAAACCGGGCTCTCGTTTCTCGCCACCGTCGGGTCGACCAGCCCCTACATCGGCCTGCTCGGCACCGTGTGGGGCATCATGAACTCGTTTCGGGCGCTGGGAACCGTGCAGCAGGCCACCATCGCGATGGTGGCGCCGGGAATCGCAGAGGCGCTCATCGCCACCGCGATGGGTCTGTTCGCGGCGATTCCCGCGGTCATCGCCTACAACCGCTTCTCCCACGACGTCGAACGGATCCACAACCGGTACGACGCGTTCGTCGACGAGTTCTCGACCATTCTCCAACGTCAGGCCCACCAGTGAACGGAGCCCGACCCCCGGCCCGCATCACGGTCTCCGGCTCGAGCGGAGGCACGCGGGGGATCCACCCCGAGGGCCCCGAGAGGACGCGCCATGGCTAGGAACCGCGCGCGCAGACGACCGATGTCGGAGATCAACGTTGTCCCCTACATCGACGTCATGCTTGTCCTGCTCGTCATCTTCGTCATCACCGCCCCGCTGTTGTCCCAGGGCGTCAAGGTCGACCTGCCGCAGGCCGACGCGCAGCCTCTCGACGTGGAATCGCAGGAGCCGCTCGTGGTCACCATCGACTCGACGGGCAGCTACTACGTGAATTACGGGGAGAACCAGAGGTCGCCGGTCGAGCCCGGGGTCCTCGCGGCCCGGGTCGCGGCGCTGCTGCGCCACCGGCCGGAGCTGTCGGTCGTGGTGCGCGGCGACGAGAACGTGCCCTACGGGGACGTGGTGCTCCTGATGACGATCCTGCAAAGCGCGGGGGCGCCGAGCGTCGGCCTGATGACCGAAACACCGCAGGAGACGCGGTGATGGGCGGGGATTCCGTGCTCGAACGGGTGATGCCGGTGGTCCTGGCCCTGCTGCTTCACGCCGTCGTGGGGACGGTGCTCGTCTTCAGGCTGGGGGATGCGCCGGCGCCCTCCTCACCGCCCGGGCCTCAGGTGGAGCCGGTCGAGGCGGTGGTCGTCGACGAGAGCCGGATCACCGAGGAGCTCGAACGCCTGCGTACACAGGACGAGGAGCAACGCCGGAAAGACCGAGAGCGGATCGAGCAGCTCGAACGCGAAGCCGACTCCGCGCAACGCCGTCGCACCGAGGAAGAGCGCCGGCTGACAGAGCTGGAGCGACTGCGGCGCGAACGACAGCGGGAATACATGGCGGCCGAGCGCGAACGTGAGCGCAACGAGGCGGAACGCCTCGCGGAGCTCACGCGGCAGAGCGCGGCGGAGGCGCGGCGGATCGAGGCGCTGGAGAAGGAGAAGACAGCGCTGGCGACCCAGCGCTCGGAAGAGCAGCAGCAACTCGCACGGCTGGAGCAGCAGCGGCGCGAGGAGGCCGAGCAAAAGCGTCGGCTCGAAGAGCAGGCGCGGGTGGCCAGGGAAGAGCAGCAGCGGGCCGAGGATGCCCGGAGGAAGGCCGAAGCCGAGAGGCAGCAGGCCGAAGCCGAACGCAGACGTATCGAAGCGGAGAAGAAGAAGGCCGAGGCCGAGAGAAAGCGCATCGAGGCGGAGAAGAAGAAAGCGGAAGCCGAAAGGCAGCGGATCGAGGCGGAAAAGAAGAAGGCGGAAGCCGAAAGACAACGGATCGAAGCGGAGAAGAAGAAAGCCGAAGCCGAGAGAAAGCGCATCGAGGAGCTGCGTCGCCGGGAGGCGGAGCGGGCTCTTCAGGAGCAGATCGCCCTGGACTCCGCATTGCTCGACGAGGAACGCCGCTCGTTGCTCGAAGCCGGACGCATCGAATATATTGCCCAAATCAAGGACAAGATCGAACGCAACTGGCTGCGTCCTCCCGGCACCGCGTCGGGTCTCAAGTGCGTGGTGCGTGTATCACAGCTCCCGGGGGGAGACGTTGTCGAGGTGGATATCCAGACCGGCAGCGGCAATGTCGCGTTCGACCGATCGGTGGAGGAGGCGGTGCTGCGTTCGTCGCCGCTTCCCGTGCCGAAGGATCCGTCGCTGTTCGACCGCAACATCGTGATCACCTTCGAGCCCGAGGCATAGACGTTGGTTGGGCGCAAAGTCATCGCGTTCTTCATCGCCGCGCTTCTCGCTCAGGCCGCCAGCGCGGTCATCGAGGTCACGGTCACCAGAAGCACCGAGGCGAAGCAGCCCATCGCCGTCGTCCCGTTCGGGTGGCAGCACGGCGGCGAGCCCCAATCGGTCGACATCGCGGCCATCGTTCGCGACGACCTCGCGCGTACCGGCCTGTTCGAGCCGATACCGTTCGACAGTCTGCCCGGCCGACCGCATCGATACGATCAGATCAACTTCAAGGACTGGCGTCTGCTCGGGCCCGGCAGCCTGGTGATCGGCAACATCACGCCATCGCTCACGGCGGAAGGCGGTTTCGTGGTCGAGTTCGAACTCTACGATGTGCTCCGGCAGCGACGGGTCATCGGCTATCAGCTCACCGCGAGCGCACAGGCGATGCGCAGGGTCGCGCATCAGATTGCGGACTATATCCACGAGCAGCTCACCGGGAATCCCGGCGCATTCGATACCCGAGTCGCCTACGTCACCGAGCAGCGCGGCGCCGACGGCAGCGCCCGCTACAGGCTGAGCATCGCGGATGTCGACGGGCACAACGAGCAGGTCATCCTCGATTCCTCGCGGCCCATCATGTCCCCGTCATGGTCGCCGGACGGAACGAGACTCGCCTACGTCTCGTTCGAATCCGAACGGCCGCACGTCTATATGCAAACAGTCGCGACCGGCGACCGCGAACGCATCACGGACTTTCCCGGCATCAACGGAGCCCCGGCCTTCTCACCCGACGGAGACCGGCTCGCGATGACACTTTCGAAGGATGGCAATCCCGAGATCTACATCATGGATCTCCGGAACCGACGTCTTCGTCGGATGACGAACGATCCTGCCATCGACACCGAGCCGGCGTGGTCGCCGGACGGGCGGTTCCTGGCGTTCACCTCGGACCGCGGCGGCCGACCGCAGATCTATCGCGTCGCGGCCGACAGAGGGGGGCAGGCGGAGCGGATCACCTTCGAGGGCAGCTACAACGCCCGCCCCGTATTCTCGCCCGACGGCAAGAAGCTCGCGCTCGTGCATGGCGGGGGAGGGCGATATCGCATCGGCCTGCTCGATCTGGAAAACGGTGCGCTGCAGGTGCTGACGGACTCCAGCCTCGACGAGTCCCCCAGCTTCGCGCCGAACGGCGGCATGATCCTGTATGCTACGAGGGAAGGTGCCGGCTCGGTCCTCTCGGCAGTCTCTCCTGACGGGCGGATGCGCCAGCGTCTCGCTGTCCGGACAGGGGGGGTTCGGGAACCCGCCTGGTCCCCGTTTCGGAACTGATGCCCGTTCGCGACCACCCACGCGGCGATCGAATCCAACCGATTCCCGTTTCTGTCGCTGGCGGCTCACACGACTTCGACGCCGACGAACGCCGCCCTTCCCCGGCGCCGCGGTTCTCAGGGAGACACGCAATGGATCTTCGGCCATTCCGGATCGCACTCATTTTCGTAAGCGCCGCTGCGCTTGCGGCGTGCGAAGGCACCGTGGGAACGGTGGACGACCCCGTTACAACCACCCCGCCCGCGACAACGGCCAGCGGTGCATCCACGAGCGGAGCCGGCGGCGATACGGTGTCCGGCGCCCAGACCGGCGCCGGGGCCGAGGACGCCACAACGACCACGGCCATTGCCGATCCCCGGCACCCGCTCGATGATCCGTCGACCCCGTTGGGAACCCACACCATCTACTTCGAGTTCGATTCGAGCGACGTGCCGGATTCCGCGCAGCCCGTCATCGAGGCCCACGCCCGCTACCTCTCGGAGCACGCCGGCGCATCGGTCACCCTGGAAGGCCACGCTGACGAGCGCGGGTCTCGAGAGTACAACATCGCGCTGGGCGAAAAGCGCACGCTCGCAGTCCGCCGCCTCATGTCGTTGCTCGGCGCAACCGGCCCGCAGATTCGCACCATCAGTTACGGCGAGGAGCGACCGGCGCAGGCCGGATTCGACGAATCCGCGTGGCGCCTCAACCGCCGGGTCGAAATCGTCTACCGGACCCGCGAATGAACCTTCGCCCGACCGCGACCTTTCTTGCGATGGTGGTGGGTTTGCTGCCCTGCGCGGGGTCGCTCGCACAGGCGCCGGTGGTCGATGCGCGCGAGCTGGACGAACGGCTGAAGCGGCTCGAGCGGCTGTTCGACTCCGGAGCCCTGTTCAAGCTGGTGGACGAAATGGACTCGCTGGCGGCCGAGGTCCGAGAGCTGCGCGGGCAGCAGGAAGCGCTTTCACACCGCATCGAGCAGATGGAGGAGCGTCAGCGCCAGCTCTATCTCGACGCCGATCAGCGCCTCCAGCGCATCGAATCGGCCGCGCCGGCACAGACCGCCGACGCCCCGTCGTCCCCGCCGAGCACACCGCCCGCGACACCAACCACGCCCGCTCCTCCGGCCGCAGCTCCGAGCCAGCCCCCACCAGCGACGCCTCCAATTGCCCGGGCGTCCGACGCCACCGGCGTCGATCCGTTCGCGGAGCAGCAGGCATACCAGAGCGCCTTCAATCTTCTGAAGTCCGGGAGCTACGACGAAGCGGCGGTCGCGTTTCAGCGGTTCATCGCGGAATTCCCGGCCGGGAGCTACGCCGACAATGCGCAATACTGGCTCGGAGAGACGTTCTACATCACGCGCCGATTCAAGGAGGCGGTGCAGGAGTTCGAGCGGCTCGTCTCGGCGCATCCCGCCAGTCAGAAGCTCACCCACGCCCTGCTGAAGATCGGGTACGCCCACGACGAACTCGGCAACCTGAAGGAAGCCGAACGGGTGCTGACCGAGCTGATCGAACGCCATCCGCAGTCGGCCGCCGCCGGCCTCGCACGGAAGCGGCTCACGAGCATCCGGCAGTAGCCGGCGCCTCCGGAAGGGGCCGGAGCGGGTTCCGGATGACACCAAAGACACCAGGCGAGATCCCAGGAACGTCAGGGCGGCGCGCAAGCTTGATCGATCAATGACCAACGCGATCCGCGCCTGGTTCGAACGTCACTTCTCCGACCCTCAGGTGCTCGGACTCGCCGCCGTGCTCATCGGTGGCTTCGCAATCATCTGGCTCGGGGGGGGATTGCTTGCTCCGGTGATTGCGAGCGTCGTCATTGCGTACCTGCTAGAAGGGCTGATCGGGGTGCTGGAACGCTACCGCGCGCCGCGCCTCGCGGCGGTGCTCGTGGTCTTCATCGCGTTCATGACCACCCTCTTCTTTGTCATGTTCGGACTGCTGCCGCTGCTGTCGAGCCAGGCGACGCAGCTCCTGCAGCAGCTTCCGACGATGCTCGGCCGCGGACAAGAACTGCTGCTTGCGCTGCCGCTGACGTACCCGGATCTGTTCAGCGAGCAGCAGGTTCTCGATCTCATCAGCCAGATCCGCGCCGAGGCGGTGATCATCGGCCAGAATGCCGTGCAGGCATCGCTGGCCTCGGTGGTCGGGATCCTCACCCTGCTCGTCTACCTGATCCTCATGCCTCTGATGGTGTTCTTCTTTCTCAAGGACAAGCTGGCCATCGTCGCCTGGGTCAAGCACTTCCTGCCGGAGGACCGGCGCTTGGCGGGGCAGGTCTGGGCGGACGTCAACACGCAAATCGGAAATTACGTCCGCGGAAAGGTCATCGAGATCGTGATCGTGTGGATAGTGACCTACTTGACGTTCGCGCTGATGGGACTGCAATTCTCGATGCTGCTCGGCGCTCTGGTCGGGTTGTCGGTCGTCATTCCCTATGTCGGGGCGGTCGCGGTCACGTTCCCGGTCGCGATCATCGCGTACTTCCAGTGGGGATTCACGAGCGACTTCGCGTACATCATGATCGCTTACGCGATCATCCAGGCGCTCGACGGCAACGTGCTGGTGCCGCTGCTGTTCTCCGAGGTGGTCAACCTGCACCCGATCGCGATCATCACCGCAGTGCTTGTCTTCGGCGGGCTGTGGGGGTTCTGGGGGATCTTCTTCGCGATACCGCTCGCGACCCTGGTGCAGGCGGTCCTGAAGGCATGGCCGAGCGCCGCGCCGCCCGCGCCCGATCCGGGGTAAAACGAGCGGCTTGACCGAGCCGGCACTCACGAACTCGCCGCTGCCAACCAAGGCTCCGCCCCGCCTTGTGGCGGGGCTTCCCGGCCTTTGCCCTATCTTGCGACGGGACTTCTCGATCCCCGCCCCGCCTTGCGGCGGGACTCCTTGGCGTCAGGGCCATGCATGGCTGTCAGCCGGCGAGGACGGCCGCGTACTGCTCCTCGTTGAAGCCCACCAGCAACGTCCGGCCCGATCGCACCGTCGGTGCGCGCAGGTTGCCGGTCGGACCCAACATTGCGTCCACCGCATCTTCGCCGGGGTGTCCGGAGACCGCGAAGGTCGTGACATTCTTCCCCTTGGCGACGATCAGGGTGTCGCAATCCCGCGCGAGCGCGGCGGCGGCGTCACGCCCGAGCTTCTTCGAGGCAAGCATGACATCGTCTGGCACGAGACGATGGGCATCCATGAAGTCGGATGCCTTCTTGCAGCTTGTTCACCCCTTGCGGAAGTAGTACCAGTTGATCTGTGTGCTCATGACCTGCTCCTGTGATTGTCCGCACCCCGGATGGCGCGCGGGCGGGGGTCATCATGCCCGAATCCGGAAACGAGCCCGAACAAGCTCGAGAAGACCCTGAAGCTCGAAGACTTGGACCTGCGCCCCGCCACGCAACTGTATGGCGACACGCGGCGCGAATCCATGCCTCGCATGGGGGCGACCCGACTCAGCCCCCCGGATCGTTGAGCCGCATCTCGCGCAGACTGTCCTCGATGGCATCGGCGAGGTCGTCGATCTCCTGGTCGGTGTTCGCGGTGGAGATAGCCGCAAGACCGCCCGCACCGAGGATGAATCCGCGGTTCAGAAGCGCCCGGTGCAGGGTGGCGATGCGCCGGGATTCGTTCGCGTCCGGGCACACGTCGCGATAGTTCCGGAGCGTTCGGCGATTGAAGTGGACCATCACCAGTGAGCCCACGCCGATCGCCTGACCGGCGACGCCGGCAGCCTCGAATGCCGCGTCGATGCGTTCCCGGGCCCGGTCTCCGCGCGCGTTGATGGCGTCGACCGCATCCCCGGTGAGGAGCCGCATCGCGGCCGCGCCCGCCGCCATCGTGGCCGGGTTGGCGTTGAACGTCCCGCCGTGCGCCGCCTTGGGCTTTCCCTTCGACGCATCGAAGACCGACATGATGTCGCGGCGACCGCCGACCGCGCCGACCGGCAGGCCGCCGCCGATCACCTTTCCGAAGGTCGTGAGATCCGGGGTCACCCCGACCATGGTCTGTGCGCCGCGATAGCGCACCCGGAACGACGCGACCTCGTCGAAGATGAGCACGATGCCGTGCCGGGTCGCGACCTCGCGCAGCATCTCGGCGTATTCCTTTCGCATCGGCACGCAGCCGACCCGGGTGGGCACCGGATCGACGACGATGGCGGCAAGACGGCCGGCGTGCCGCTCCAGGAGCCTGCGGCTCGCCTCGATCTCGTTGAAGGGCAGCACCACCACATCCTCCATCACCCTTTCGGGCAGGCCAACGGTGTACGGCACCTTCGCAGGCTCGTCGGGGTCACCCCAGCTCTCGGGCGACGCGCTCAGGCTGACCTCGACCGGGTCGTAGCAGCCGTGATAGGCACCTTCGCACTTCGCGACCATCGACCGCCCGGTATGGGCGCGCGCGGCCTTGATCGCGATCAGCACCGATTCGCTGCCCGAGTTGCAGAACCGCATCGTCTCCACCGACTCCACGCGCTCGGAGATGAGCTCCGCGAGTTCGATCTCTCGCTCGGTGGGCATCGCGAAGCAGCTCCCGCGCCGGACCTGATCGACAATCGCCTCCACCACCTCAGGGTGCGCGTGCCCATGGATGAGGGTCATGTAGTTGTTGAGGCAGTCGACCCGTTCCACCCCGTCCGCGTCGACGACCCGGCTGCCGCGGCCCGATACCGCGTAGACCGGATAGGGCGAGTAGAACGTGGTGTGTCGCGTGCTTCCACCCGCCAGCACCTCGCTTGCGCGACGGTAGAGAGCGGCGGATCGGGACTCCTGGTCGGGATAGGTCATGGCCATGGAGAACATCCTCTGCGCAAGGTACGCTGAAACACACGGAGCGCGACTATCGTCCACCCCGGTGGCAAGCGCAACGCGGCGCGGCAGGCCGTGCGCAGGTCCGATCCGTGGCGCGTCCGGAACCGCAAGCATCCCGCGGCGCGAACGAAAGCAGGATGCGCCCGATTCCCGGACCGGAAACGAGGGCTCTTGGCAAGGACCGGAGGACCGCTCAAGCCAGGATGGCTCCGATTCGAGGGCCGGTGAGAAACGCGGCCGAATGCGCGTCTCCTTCACATACGCCTTGATGCGCATTTCTCACCCGATTGCGAGCGCAGACGTACCCTCCGGCGGGATCAGCCGCCGAGCTCGGTGATGATCCTGGTGTTGTTCGAGCCGAGCGGCGTCCGGCACATCTCCAGGTGCAGGGGCCCTCCCGTCGTGTACGGGTGGTCGCACACCACCCGCTCGTCAAGCTCGATGCCGAGGCCCGGCTCGTCGGGCGCAATGAGGTAGCCCTCCTCCCAGCGCAGCGACTTGCTCAGGATCGCGTCGTGAAATTCGGACCGGATGGTCTCCAGAATGAGGAAGTTCGGGCTGGCGAAAGAGACGTGCGCGGCCGCCGCGTGCGCGATCGGCCCGCAGTAGATGTGGGGCGCGATCTGCGCGTTGTAGAGTTCCGCGATGGCTGCGATCTTCCGCGTCTCCCAGATGCCGCCGCTGCGTCCGACGTCGGGTTGCAGGATCGACACCCCGGCCCGCAGCGCCTGGTGGAACTCCACCTTCGTGGTCAGGCGTTCGCCGGTCGCGACCGGGATCGAGGTGGCCCGCGCCACCTCACCGATCGCGTCCATCTGATCCGGCGGGCACGGCTCCTCGAACCACAGCGGGTCGTAGGGTTCTAGGCGTCGGGCGAGACGGATAGCCGACGCGGTGGTCATCTGCCCGTGGGTACCGAACAGGATGTCGGCCCGGTCTCCCACCGCCTCCCGAATGCGCCGGACGCAGTACTCGCTGCGGGCCAGCTCATGCAGCGAGAGCTCCCTCCCACCCTGGAAGCTGTACGGACCGGCGGGATCCTGCTTCAGCGCGGTGAAGCCCATCTCCACGTACTCGAGCGCACGCTCGGCCGCCGCGTCGCCGTCGTGGTAGACATCGCCGGAGTCCTCGCCGGGGGGTCCGTCCGCAGACACCGAGCGGGGATAGATGTAGGTATAGGTGCGGATGCGGTCGTGGAACCTGCCGCCGACGAGCCGGTGGACCGGCTGCCCGGACGCCTTGCCGAGAATGTCCCAGACCGCGATCTCGATCCCGCTGAACACTCCCATCATCGAAACGTCGGGCCGTTGCGTGAAGCCCGCGGAGTACACGCGCCGGAACAGGGTCTCGACGTCGTGCGGGTCTTCCCCGGCGACGTAGCGCTCGAAGGTGTCCTCCACCATCCGGCACGCGATATCGCCGGAGAAGGGGATGCCGTAGCACTCGCCGACGCCCTCGATGCCGTCGTCGGTCGTCACCTTCACGATGATCCAGAACGCGCCACCGATGCCGGTCGGCGGAACGGTCACCCAGGTCGTGATGTCCTGAAGCTTCATGTCGTCGCATCCTCGATGGCGGGAGGGTAATCACCACTTGTCCCCGGGCGTGGCGCGGCGGCCATTCGGAATTCACGCAAGCGCCTCGAGACGCGCCATCAGGTCCGGCAGTGGAATCGCGGTCGTGGTCCCGGAGAGCGGGAACGGCTCGCGGCCCGGGTGGACAACGAACCGCTCGGCCGCTTCCAGATCGGAGGCGGCCAGCTCGAAGCCCCTTGCCGCCCTGGGTCTCGCGCTCCGCTTCACTTCGATCGCCCACAGCCGGCGATCCGGCAGATGCAGCAGCAGATCGATCTCCGCCCCCGCACGGGTGCGGTAGAACCATGCATCGGTCCCGAAGGGTGCGGCGGCGATCAGGTTCTCGATCACGAAGCCTTCCCAGCTCGCGCCCGCCACCGGGTGCGAGAGCACGTCGTCCAGAGCTCCGAGCCCCAGCAGCGAATGCAAAATTCCGCTGTCGCGGATATACACTTTGGGGCTCTTCACCAGCCGCTTCCCGACGTTGGCGAAGTACGGAGGCAGCCGACGTACCAGCATCAGATCCGCGAGAAGATCCACATAGCGCGTCACCGCCGGCACCGAGACGTCGAGACTGCGGGCAAGCTCGGAAGCGTTGAGCAGACCGCCCTGGCGGTGGGCCAGCATCGTCCAGAATCGCCGGAGCGTCTCGGCCGACACGCGCGCCCCCAACTGCGGGATGTCGCGCTCCAGGTACGTGCGGATGAAGTTCAGGCGCCAGCGCGCGCTGGCCGCGTCGCTCCGGGCGGTGAAGGCATCGGGGAAGCCGCCGCGAATCCACAGCTTCTCATGATCGGCTCCGACTTCCAGAGCGTTCAGACCGGGTAGCTCCTCGTAGACGACGCGCCCGGCCAGCGACTCCGACGACTGCGGCAACAGGGCATCCGAAGCCGACCCCAGGAGGAGAAACTGCCCGAAACGGCGGCCGCGGCGACGGCGCTCGTCGATCCGGCCGCGGAGCAACTGGAACAGATCGGGCATGCGCTGAATCTCGTCCAGGATCACCAGCCGCTCGGCATGGAGATCGAGATACCGGTCCGGATCGGCAAGACGGGCGGCATCCTGCGGACTTTCCAGGTCGAGGTACAGGCTTTCCGGCACCTCCGCCGCGATCCCGCGAGCAAGCGTGGTCTTGCCGATCTGACGCGGGCCGAGAAGCACCACGGCGGGAGCCTCCTGGAGGCATTCGAGAACGTATCGTTTGGATCGTCGACTTATCATTATTGCTAATTTAACGATAGACGTTCAAAAAGCAAGGTATTTTTCACATGGATCCAGGACCATCTCACATGATGGTGTCGGACCGGAGAGGATCGACGGGAACCGTGCATGGCATGCATGGGACCCCACGCCGGTTCGGGCCTTTCGACCGACTGCGGGCCGGGGCTCGGTCAGCGTGAAATGGCTCTGCGCATCGCCCACGGCTCAATCAGCGGCGAAGCGCGGCCGGCCCGATGCGACTGCGGTCACCGTGCTCTCCACCAGCATCTCCCGGCCCCCCACGACCGCAACGGTATCGCGCCGCTCGATCGACATGTCCACCTCTCCGGCGCCGGCATCGGCCGCGCCCTCGCGGGCCTCGGCTTCCAGAACGCTCCGCGCGTACGCGGTGGCGCTCTCCGGGTCGGAGAAGTCCCGCGGACCCGCACCCGCGAACACGCGAAACCACCCTTCGTCCGGCATGGTGATTGTTCCCGTGGCCCGGATACGGACACGCCCCACGACCGCACCCACCGCATTCGCGACTCCGGCGTGCTCCGGCACCACAGCACGGGTGCCGAGCCGCGCGGCCACCGCCGGGTAGTAGGCGGGAGCCGGAGCGCCGAGCCCGATGACGGGCCGGTCGAGTCGCACCGAGAAGCCGACGAGTGCCCGCTCGGGCGATTTCGAGGCGGCCCGCAGCAGATACCGGCCGAGGTCGGCATGGCCGTGTCCGTCGTGCTCACAGGCAGCGTCGAGCAGGGTCTCGGCGGAACGCTCGACGAGCGCATCGACGATGGCCCGGCTCATGACCCGTGCGTCGGGGGCGATGGCGACGCCTCGGCTGTCGAGCTGTTCGGCGAACAGCGACACGCCGGACCGCGCTGCGTCCGCATCCCAGGTGTCCTGGATCCCCAGAACGTGCGCGGCGTCGGACGGCGTCACGCCGGAGAGGATGACCAGCCCGCGCCCGATCAGCGATTCGAGCGCACCACTCTCGGCCTGCGATTCCAGCAGCCGGTCGAGCGGGACCGGGGCGGTCTCCAGACGATCGAGAAGCATCGCCTCGCGACGGCTGGATGCGCCGGCAACCCGGCCGGCGGCCGGGCCAGGAATTGGGCCGGTGACGGCCGAAGTCGGAGTCGAGACGTTCCTGGCTGAGCCCGAGCCGGCGACCAAGTCGGTGACTGGGTCGGTGACTGGGTCGGTGACTGGATCAGTGATTGGACCGGCGGCGGGGTCGGGGATTGGGTCGGTGACCGAGCCAGTGACCAAGCTGGGGATTGGGCCAGCCGCATCGACGCGCAGCGCGAACCGGCCGATGTCGCCGCCGCGCCGTGGTCCGGCGCATTGCCGTTCCAGGGTGTTCGTCACCAGATCCGGATACTCGGTCGCGAGCAGCGAAAGCGGCACCAGCCGGCGCGGCCCGATCAGCAGTCGCTGGTCGCTCCCGGCGCCACCAGCGCCACCGGCACCGCCGCCGCCCGCCTCCCATCGCACTTCGCTGTCGCCTCCGAGCCCGACGGTGCGCATCGCCACCGCCTCCACCATGGTGCGGAATCCACCCACGGTCGCGCCGTCGGCGTCGATTCGAGGACGACCGCCGGCGAGCAGCGCGTAGTCCGTCGTCGTGCCTCCGATATCGGAGACGAGCGCGTCGCGCTCTCCGGTCAGGTGGGACGCGCCCACCAGGCTCGCGGCGGGGCCGGAGAGGATCGTCTCCACCGGTTTCAGGCGCGCGACCTCCGCCCCGACCAGCGCCCCGTCGCCGCGGACCACCATCGTCGGCGCCGAGACCCCCAGAGCGCGGAACGAACGATCCGCCGCTTCCAGCAGGCGCTGAATGATGGGCACGAGCCGGGCGTTCAGCACACAGGTCATCGCGCGGCGCGGCCCGTCGAGCCGGCTCGAAAGCTCGTGGCCGCACGTCACCGGCCGGCCGGTGCGCTCGCGCAAGCGGTCGCGCACCACGATCTCGTGCTCCGGGTTGCGCACCGCGAACATCCCGGCCACCGCGAATGCGTCGGCGGAGTCTGCAACCCCGGGAAGCGCTCGATCGAGGGCGGCGAGATCAAGTGCCTCGCACGGATGGCCTGCCGCATCGTGGCCACCGCCGATCCGGATGCAGGGGTCGCCCCGCAGCGCCTCGGCAATGCCGCCCCTCGATGCGGCGGCTTCGTCGAAGCCGATCAGCACCAGACCCACGCGCCCGCCCTGGCCCTCGACGAGCGCGTTGGTGGCCAGCGTGGTGGAGAGCGAGACGAGCGCGATCGTCGCGGGATCGACACCCGAACCCTCCAGCACCGATGCCGCCGCACCTCGAATGCCCACCGCGAGGTCGTGGCGGGTCGTCAACGCCTTCGACGCGGCGACGACCCGCCCGGACGCTTCGTCATACAGCACCGCGTCCGTATACGTACCGCCGGTATCGATTCCGAGCAGGATAGGCATGGACAGGAGGGTTCAGTCCGGGGAAACCGCGCGCGAGCCGAGAGGACCCCGGAGCCTGTGATCAGGCAATCAGCGGGCCCTGTCGGCGCAATATGGTCACCATCAGATATCCAGCGGAAATCGACAATTCAGGCCGGGGAATCGCTGAAAATCACGATCCGCGGTATGTACTTCGGCCCGCTGCGCGATCGCGAGTTCGGCAATCTGCGCGTCGGTGACGAGGTGGCCGCCATGCGACCCGGCTGCGACCAGCAGTTCCAGCACATTGTGAATATGCCGCGGGCCCGGATACAGCACCCGCGTCACCTGGCGATCACTCCAGGACTGAATGATTCCGGCGACCTGGGCCAGGGACAGCGGATGCGCGAAGGCGCGGCGGCTGGTACTGATTCGAGCGAAGGCGAACACCACGGGGTGACACGCCCCACCGGGGCTGCGCCGTTGAGACATCCCGTCCACCATTCCCTGGCAATATCGTGAAAGGGGCTCGTCGAATCGACTGTATACAGGAGCAGGTTCGTGGCGGGCACGATCATTCGGATGCGATCCGCTTGCTCAATCCACGCGACAGATCGAGAAAGGCGTCCACTTCCATGTCATCGGCCAATGCGCCGAGACGTGCGCGGTCGTAGCCGGCCCGCAAGCCCATCGGGCAAGTGACAGGGACGAACAACACCTCTCGCGCATCGGATCGCAGGTCGGCCAGACCCTGTACGACCGCCCGATTCAACACCTCCTTGAAGCTCTGGCCCCGCTGACGCATGGCCTCTCGGAGCAGGTGTTCGATTTCGGGATCGAGTGTCACCGTCGTGCGCATGAGAGCATCGTGGTGTCTCGAATTGTGTGCTGTCAAGATGCACACCGACGGTCACTCCGCAACCGGCACCACGTAGTTCAGCCCGAGCCGACCGCCGTCCGCGACCACCGTTTCGCCGGTGATGTACGAGGCTTCGTCGCTCGCAAGGAATGCGGCTACCGCCGCGATCTCCGCCGGGGTCCCCAGCCGTCCCGCCGGCGTGCGTGACATCACCGTCCGGCGAGCTTCCTCACTGGAGATGAGCTGCATGACCATGTCGGTGGAAATGCTGCCGGGACCGATGGCGTTGACGCGGATGCCGTGCGGCGCCAGCCCGAGCGCCATGGCCACCGTGAGCTGCTTCACCCCGCCCTTGCACACCGCGTAGGCGAGCAGGTTGGCGTTGGTGATGTACGCCTGGATGGACGACATGTTGATGATCGCCCCGCCGCGGCCCTGAGCGACCATCCGCTTCGCCGCGGCCTGGCCGGTGAGAAAGAACCCCTTGAGGTTCACCCGCACCACCCGGTCGAAATCCGCCTCCTCGAGCTCCAGAATGTCCGCCGGGTGCAGTAACGCGGCGTTGCTGATCATCACGTCGAGACCGCCGTACGCCTCCACCGTCCGCTCGACGAGCGCCTCGACCTGCCCGCGATCGCCCACGTCGCAGGTGACGAACATGGCTTCGCCCCCTGCATCACGCAGCGCCTGCGCCGCCGCCTCGCCCTTGTCGGCCTGGATGTCGGCGAGCACCACCTTCGCCCCGTCGGCGGCGAAACGCTCCGCGCACGCGAGTCCGATGCCCTGCGCCGCACCGGTGATGACGACCGACTTGCCCGAGTTGTCCATGATGCGCCTTCTCCCTGTTGGTTGCGGTTGGTTGCTGCTGTTTTCGGCGATTCCCGCCAGCGCTCCGAGAGGCCGGCCTGTGGTGCGGTGCCGACGAGAGTTCGACCTCCGAAGCGTCCGAGCGGAGACATTTCAAGCGTGGGCTCCACCCTGGCGGGAATTCCTGCCGCTGGTTGTCGCGGGCGCTACCGCCCTGAGCCGGGCGCATCGTACTTCGCCCCGACCGTCCATAGCACCAGCAAGGCGAGCAATCCCTCGGACGCGGTGACGATCAGCGCCACCGGTGCCCCGAAGGTCTCGGCCAGCCAGCCGACATGCAGGAACCCGATGGGGCCGGTCCCGATGCAGAGTGTCAGCACGCCGAGCACCCGGCTGCGGTACTCCGGCCGCGCATTCAGGTAAGACAGCGTGCTCTGCATGGCGGAGAAGCAGGCCCCCGCGAGCCCGATCGCGAGCAGCATCCCGGCCGCGGCGAGAAACGACAGCACCGGGCCGGCCACGAGGAGCGAGACGACCCCGAGGCACCCGACGAGCACAAGGTATGCAGTCGTCCCCCACACGTAGAGCGGCGCAAAGATGCGGGGTCTGACCGCAATCGCGATGGCGATGGCCCCGATGAAAGCTCCGATGCCCTCGGTGCTGCCCAGAAGCCCCACCATCGCCGGGTCGAGCCCGAGCTGCCCGGCACCGATCACCGGAATCATCGAAGTGAAGGGGAAACCGAACACATTGAACACGATGGTGATGCTGAACACCCAGCGCAGCCGGGCATCGCCGGCGACGAAACGAATGCCGGAGACCAGCTCCCGGACGAAGTGCGCGGAACGGGCCGGCCTCGCGGCACCGGGCACCGGGGTGAGCGCGATGGCGACGAGGCAGGCCGCGAACACGCCGGCGCTCAGCAGGAACACGCCCGACAGACCGAAGACCTGCAACACCACGCCACCCAGTACCGGGCCGGCCATCCGGGTGGCGTTGGAGGTGGCCGAATCGAGGCTCATCGCCGCCGCGAGGTCGCCGTCGGCAAGATCCCCGAGCAGGCGCCGGCGCACCGGCATGTCGGTCGCCCAGAAGATGCCGCCGAGCACCGACGCGGCCGCGACCCAGCCAAAACCGAGGGCAGTGGCGCTCGCCGCAAGCGCCAGCAAGATGGACACGGCAAGCACCAGCACGAGCGAACCGACGAGGAGCGCCTTGCGGCTCACCCGATCCGCGACCACCCCCACGAACGGGCCGCACAGCGCCAGCGGCAACATCCACAGCATCGGCACCAGCGAAACGAGAAACGGCGAGCCGGTGATCTGGAAGGCATAGAGCCCCAGCACCAGAAGCTGTAGCCACCGCACGATGCCCGTGAGGCCACCCACCACCCAGACGACCAGAAAGCGGGGATTGCCGAGCAGGAGACTGCGAGCGCCCATCAGCTATGACCGCCGCCGTACCGCCGCCGCTCGCCGCATCCGTGACCGGTCAATGAGTCTCCGGGGAAGTTCCATTGCAAAGTCGGCGCAGTCCCCGGGCGATACACCGCTTACCGCACGTCCGACACCAGGGCGCGCAGCATCCGCCAGGGAATCAACCGCCCCTCTGTGCGCTGTTGGTACTCGTCGCCTCCATAAGCAACCGCGAGATCAGTGGGCCGGGACAGTCGATCGAGATGCCGCCGCACTCGCCGGACGCCAGCGAACAGGCTCGATGACGCCGTGCTGGAAGACTTGGCCTCGACAAGCGTGAGACCGGATATCCCGTCGATGACGAGGTCCACCTCGGCTCCGTTCTTGTCCCGGTAGAACCACAAGCCACCGGTCCTGCCCTGATTGGTCCGGTGCTTCAGCGTCTCCGCGACAACCCACGTTTCGAAGATCTGCCCTCGCAACGGGTGCGAGCGAAGCTGCTCCGGCTGAAGGATGCCCAGCAGCCAGCAGGCCAGGCCGGTGTCGTGGAAGTAGAGCTTCGGCATCTTGACCAGCCGTTTGCGCAGATTCGCGTGATACGCCGGAAGTTGAAACACGATGAAGCTGGCCTCCAGTACGCTGAGCCAGGCCTTGACGGTCGGCTGGGATACGCCGCAGTCCCCGGCCAGAGACGAGTAGTTGAGCAACTGTGCAGTGCGTCCGGCGCACAGCTCGACGAATCGCTGGAATGTCGAAAGGTCGCCGACATTGAGAATCGACCGGACATCACGTTCCAGATAGGTGGCGACATAGGAGCGGAGCCAGGCCGCCGGATCAAGCTCTCGGTCGAAGATGCGGGGATAGCCACCGGTTTGCAGGGTCTCGTCGAGACTCGCGGGAGGCCGGCTGAAACGCACAGTCTCTCCGTAGGTCAGCGGCAACAGATGGTGGACCTCCGTGCGTCCGGCCAGCGACTGACTGACCGATTCCAGCAGTGACAGGTTCTGCGAGCCACTGAGAATCCAGCGGCCGGGAGTCGGATCGTCATCAATGATGCCCTGCAAGTACGAGAGGAGATCCGGCGTGCGTTGCACTTCGTCCAGAATGGCCCCGGTCGGAAGCCGAGCCAGAAACCCCCTCGGATCGCTCGTCGCAAATTCCCGCTCGTCCGGAGCTTCCAGCGTCACGTACGAGTGTCGGGGAAACATCGCCCGACACAATGTGGTCTTGCCGCTTTGTCGAGGCCCGGTCAGTGTGACGGCGGGCGATTGCTTCGCCGCTCTCAACAGTCGGGGCGCCAAGTCACGAACGATCATTGCACGAAGAATGACACCAAAGCCAGGCTAATTCAAAATCCTATTTTGAATTAGCCTGGCTTTCAACCAAAACAACCACCGGCAGGGAACCACTCCCGTCAGCCGCCGCGCCGCGCCACCATCGCACATACCGTCATGAAGGCGTTGTGGGCCGGGTCCAGGTTGGCGGTGTTGGTGCCCGCGATGTCATACGCGGTGCCGTGGGCCGGGGTGGCGATGGGCACCGGCAATCCACCGAGCACTGTCACGCCCCGGTCGAAGCCGAGCAGCTTGATGGCGATCTGACCCTGGTCGTGGTACATGCTCACCGCGCAGTCGAAGTGCCGGTCGCGCAGCCGGAGGTAGAGGGTATCGGAAGGGAACGGCCCTTCGGCCGCAATCTGTCGGGACTGCGCCCGCCGCACCGCCGGCCCGATCACGTCGATCTCCTCGGTGCCCATCGTGCCGCCCTCTCCGGCGTGGGGATTGAGAGCCGCCACCCCGATCCGCGGCCGTGCGATACCGGCGCTCCGCAGGGCGCGATCCGCGAGATCGATGGCCTCGGCGATGCCATCCTCCGTCAGCCGATCCGCCACCTCGCGCAGCGGCACGTGCGAGGTGACCCGCGCGTTCCACATGCCGTCGACCACATTGAACTCGCTGGCGCGGCCGTCGTACCCGAGGCGCGCTCTGGCCCACTGCAGCTCGTCCTCCGCGTCGAGCCCGGCCCTGAGCATGGCCTGCTTGTTGAACGGCATGAAGCAGATGCCGTCCACCCGGCCGGCCGTCGCGAGGTCCAGCGCCCGCCCGAACCACGTCAGCACCGCGGCCCCGGCCGTGACCGAGACCTCGCCGCGCGGCGTCTCGGCCGGGTCGACGGCGGGCAGATCGAGCAGGTTCGGCACTCCGTCCACATAGTCCGCGTCCTCGATCGCGGCAATCTCGCGCACCGGCACCTCGAGCCCGGTGACCTCGCACCCGGCCCGGAACACCCGCGCGTCCGAGATGATGAGGAGGTTCGCCCGCTCGCGCACGTCGTCGAGCGAAAGCAGGCGGGTCATCAGCTCGGGACCGACGCCTGCGGCGTCACCCTGCACCAGGGCAATCGTCGGCTTCACGGGCATCCCGCCCTCCGTCCGGGCCATCCGGGCTCCCGCCGGTCGTACTTCCTGTGCGTGCATGCGCATCACTTGTCAGTCCTCCGGTCATGATCGGCCTTGTCGCGGGGTTCGCCACGATCCCACATCGCGAGCTCCCCGCAGATTCGGCGTCGCGGATTCCCCCGCAGTCCAACCTCGCTTGCGGGGTTCCCCGCAGGGCAGCGTCGCGGGCTCCCCGCGGGACGGCGTCGCGGGGTTAGTCACCGATAAAACAGTTCTACCAGGCCCATCGGCACGAACGGAACGTAGGTCACCACCATCAGCAGCGCGAACAGCACCGCGATGAATGGCAGGTTGGTCCGGGTCGTGGCCCAGATCTCGGTACGGGCGATGGAGCAGGCGGTCACGAGCACGCTGGCCACCGGTGGCGTCTGCTGCCCGATGGCGAGATTCAGAGTGAGAATGATCCCGAAATGCACCGGATCGATCCCGATCAGGTGGACGAGCGGCAGCACGATGGGCACCACCAGGATGATGGCCGCGGCGCCATGGAGCAGCATGCCCATGATCAGCAACAGCACGTTGAGGATCATCAGCACCGCGTAGCGGTTCTGGGTCAGTTCGGTGATGGCGCGGGCGAGCTTCTGCGGGACCTCCAGCTCCGTCAGATGCAGGCCGAGCACCGCCGAGGCCGCCACCAGCAACATGACCACCGCGGTCTGCGTGATGCCTTCGAGGAGCGCGTGGTAGAACTCCGCCAGGCTCAGCTCCCGGTACACGAAGACCCCGATCACCAGTGCCGCCACGACTGCCAGCCCTGCGCCCTCGGTCGCGGTGACGAGGCCGCCGAAGATTCCACCGAGGATGATGAGAGGCAGGAGGAGCGCGGGTCCGGCCGCCTTGAACGCCGTCCACAACCGGGGCAGCGAGAACGCCTCCTCGCGCGGCAGGTCGAACTTCACCGCGAACCACCAGCACAGGCAGAGCATGGCAAAACCGCCGAGCAACCCCGGCACGATGCCGGCGACGAAGAGCTGCACGATCGAGGTGTCGGCCAACGCGCCGTAGAGGATCATCGGGATCGACGGCGGGATGATGATGGCGAGCGAGGCGGAGGAGGAGGTGACCGCCGCCGCAAGCGTCGCCCGGTAGCGCTTGCGCTTCATCGCCGGAATCAGCACCGACCCGATGGCCGCGACATCCGCCACCGCGGAGCCGGAGATCTCGGCAAAGAACATCGACACCGCCACGTTCACCATGGCGAGGCCCCCGCGGATGAAGCCGATGAGGGCGGAGGTGAAGTCGATGAGCCGGCGGGAGATCCCCCCGGTGTTCATCAGCGCGCCGGCCAGGATGAACAGCGGGATGGCGATCAGGGGGAAGCTGGTCGCGCCATCGAACAGCGTCAGCGCTGCGTTGTAGAGCCCGAATACGCCGTTCTGCCAGACCATGCCCACCAGGGCCGCGGCGCAGATCGCGATCCCGATGGGCACATTGATCAGAATCAGCCCGAACAGCAGCGCGATGACCACCGCGGCAATCACGCCGAGTCACCCTTGCCGGCGCCGAGGGCGGTCCGGGCTCTGGAGATTTCCTCCGCGATTTCCTCGTCCTCTCCGCTGCGGCCCACGGCAAGGCGCCGCAGGGCTTCGGGCGTGCTCAGAATCTGCGCAAGGACGAAGAGCGTGCAGCCGATGGGGACGACCGACTGGGTGAACTGGAGCGACACCCAGTCGAGCGAGACCAGGGTCTCGCCCGCCATCACCCGCAGCACGTACCAGCTCGCCCAGGCCATGGTCACGAAGACTGCATAGGTCACCGCCTCGCCGAACCAGAACGTGAGCAGGCGCGCCCGCGGCCGGAGATTCATCTGAAACCCGGCGAACCCCAGATGACGACGCCGGAGCGCGGCGAGCGCGGCGCCGTAGTAGGTGATCCAGGCCAGCATGACGGAGGCAACTTCGTCGTACCACACCAGCGACGCACCGGCGAAGCGGAACGCCACCGCGAGCACCACCACCACCGCCAGCGCGATCAGCAAGGCGATGGTCACGACCTGAAGCGCGACATCGACCCAGCGCGCCGCCCTAGTCATGTTCGGGGAACCTCCCCGATACCGTTCGAACTCAGTTCGAGAGGGAAAGCGCCCGGTCGATGAGCGCCTTGCCGGCCGGCACCTCGCTCGCGAACTGCTCGTAGATGGGCCTGGAGGCTTCGACGAACGCCGCCCGATCCGCAACGTTGACCTCCATCCCGGCGCCGGCGAGCTTGCTCTTCAGGTCGTCGTCCGCCGCCGCGCCCTCGACCCGCGCCCACTCGGCCATCTCGCGGGCGGTGCTCCGGAGCACTTCCCGGACGTCAGCCGGCAGCTTCTCGAAGGCGGCCTTGCCGGCGGTCGGATAGGCCGGGCTGTACACGTGGCCGGTGACCGACAGGTACTTCTGGACCTCCGCGAACTTCGCGGACCAGATGTTGGTGTAGGGGTTCTCCTGGCCGTCGATCACGCCGGTCTGGAGCGCCACGAAGACCTCGGAGAACGCCATCGGCGTCGGGTTGGCGCCCCATGACTTGAACATGATGACACGCCACTTCGACTTGGGCGTGCGCAGCTTCACGCCGTCCAGGTCCGCGGGGGTCATGATCGGGCGAGCGTTGTTGGTGATGTGCCGAACGCCGTTCTCCCACACCGCCAGCACCTCGTATCCCTTGGCCTCGGCCGCAGGCGCGATGTCCGACCAGAACAGCGCCTCCTCGATGCGGCCGAGATGCGCGCGGTCCTGGACCAGGAAGGGCATGTCGAACAGCCCGAACTCGTCCGCCACCGAGGACATGATCGAACTCGGAAGGGCGATGTGCACCGTCCCCAGCTTGAGCTTCTGCATCAGCTCCTTGTCCTTGCCGATCTGGGCGGAATCGAACAGCTTGACCTCCGCCCTGCCGGCCAGACGCTCGTTGGCCCGGCGCGTGAATTCCGCCGCGGTAAGCTGCTGCAACGACCCGGGCTTGGCCGAGATCCCGAAGATGATCTCCTGCTGGGCACCCGCCTTGACGCCGACAAACGCCAGGGCGCCGGCCAGCAGCATGGAAACGACTCGCATGGTTCTGCGCATGGTGACTCTCCCGAGGTGTGGTCTGGTGTGGTCTGGTGAGGCGTGGTGTCGAATGGTACAGCGTCGAACGGTGCGGCATCGAGACCGCGCAGCCGAGATTGCACTGGCGCATATCCGTAACCGGGCCTGGTCGTCCTGCTTGACGCATCGGCGCGGCCTTCCCCGGATCGCAGGCGGGATGCCCGTGATCCGAGAGGCACTCTCTCAGGATGAACGATACTGCTCAATCGCGAGATTTCGACCGGCCCCCTCGCGCAGGAAAGCCTCCGTTTGCGGGCGAGGAGGCGCGGCCCACTGGTTGATCCAGTCAACGGCCGTCGCATGTTGCGCGTGACAGAGATGCATCGCGCGCGATGTCGTAGATCGAGACGCCGGCGTTTTCCGCGAGCGCTCCGAGCTCTCGGGGGACGGCGCCTTCGAAGACGCTCCAGAGAATGGATTTCTGCGTCGCCGTCGGGTCCGGTGTCGTGAGCGCGGCGCCGATATCCCGGGCCACAGGTTGCGCACCGTGTCCGGCGAGACGCTTGACGGCAATCCAGCCCAGGTCGAACACTATATGCTATATGTAGCGTGTTCGGTCATTTCGACCGCGGCGTCGAGTCGCCCGCCGTCGCCGGGGCACCACCGATGCCGTGATCGCCGGGGCGTTGTTTCAGGCCGGCCATCACTCGCTCACCATCACCTGACCCGTTCGCCAATCGTGGCAGAATTGACTTGTTCAGACCTTCCCGAACGCTTCTCCAGAATCCCTTTTAGAATAAGTGAGTTAGAGTGCTTACCCGCAACAGAGCCGGGCCATGATGGGCCGCAGCGGTACCGTCTACATGACTGAGGAGATCAATCGTGCCCATCGGCCCGAACGGTGAGAAGCGCCCGGCAGACGTCATCGCGAATGCGGTTAGGGTCTGCCAGATCGCGACCGGCGAAGCTGAGGAGGAGTCGACTCCATGAACAAGCTCCCGAAATCGACGAAGGAAGCCATCCTGCTCCGTCTTTCGGAGGGGATGTCCATGCGCGCCACGGCACAGGTCGTGAAGTGCTCGTACAACTCGGTCGCCCGGCTGATGTACGACGCGGGGCGAGCGTGCGCGACCTACCACGATACCCACGTCCGAGGGATTCAGGGGAAGAGGTTCATCGAGTGCGATTATATCTGGAGCTTCATCTACGCGAAGGAGAAGAACGTCCCGACTGCCATTGCAGCGCCGGAGGAAGCAGGACACGTTTGGACGTGGACCGCAATCGACTCCGATTCCAAGCTCATACTGGCCTACTTGGTGAGCGATAAGCGGGGCGTAGAGCCTGCAACGATCTTCATGGCCGATCTCGCCAGCAGGCTAGAGGACGACCCGGAGCTTTACACCAATGGATTGCAAGCCTACGTCCCTGCCGTCAGGACTGCCTTCGGGGCGCATGTCAACTACGGCCAGCTCGTGAAGGGGTACGGGACTCGGCTTCCCCGTAGCCAACAAGCCGATCCAGACAAGAAGCACGGATCAGATCGAATCAAGGGTTTCGTCAAGAAACGCATCAGTGGCAACCCGGACATGGAGCGCCTCGGGACATCCTATGTCAAACGGAGCAATCTCACGATGCGGATGTGCATGCGACGCTATACGCGATTCACCAATGCGTTCAGCAAGAAGATCGAAGCGCATGTCGCGATGGTGCATTTCTACATGACTGTCTTCAACTGGGTCCGCTCTCACATGACGCTCTCCAAGGGACGGAACAAAGTCACCCCCGCAATGGCCGCAGGACTCGCTACTGAGCCGATGGCGATGGGGGAGCTTGTAGACATCATCGAAGCCGCGAAGCCTCCCCCGAAGAAGCCTGGCCCCAAAATCGGAACCGTGTATCGACCGAGGATGGCGAGGGCGCGACGGATTGCCGGAAACTAGCAGGAGTCGCATGGATCACTCCTGCGCTCCGCCCTTGCCTATATGTGCGGGTGCCTTTCCTTAATCCCTCTCTGTGTCCGGGAACCCTAGACAGTTTAGGTTGGGATTCCTTGACGGTATCCGGGAAGTCGCCCGGTGCATCGTGGGCGATAAAGTAGTGGATCGGGCCGCGTGACTGCTTGCGGCGCAAGCACCCCTTGCTCTCGATCTTAGCCATATTAGAGAAGGCACTCGACCGTGAAATCGCCGACAAGGTCGCGATGCGCTCTACTTTCGGGAACGCACCCTTGCGGCCATCGTGTAAAGCGATCGCCGAAGAGATATGGGTGCACTTCAACTACGTAGGCGCGATGCCTACATTACGGGAGAAGGCACCCCGGCCGAAACGCGACCTCGGCCACCTCGGCCAGCGGCAAGGCGGTGATTGTGTCTGTGAGGGAATAGCGAATGCTGCCCGGGTAGACGACCCACAGGTGCTCGAGTCCGAGATCGGCGATGGCGATGTGCATGGCCTTGGTCGTGCGCGGGGCATCCGTGCACTTGAACTCGAAGCCCCAGCGCCGCCCCCGGCGCAGGAGCAACAGGTCCAGCTCCGCGCCTCGCTGCGTGGCGTAGAAGTACGCTTCCCGGGCACCGTGCACCACGAGGGTCTGCTCCAGGGCGAATCCTTCCCAGCTCGCGCCGTAGCGAGGATGCACCTGCAGCTCCTCGACTTCCTCCAGGCCGAGCAGGAAGTGCAGGATGCCGGGATCGCGCAGATACAGCTTCGGCGACTTCACCAGCCGCTTGCCGAGGTTCTCGAACCAGGGCGGCAGCATCCGGATCATGAAGGTCCCGGCCAGCAGGTCGCGGTAGCGGTTCACCGCCGTCGCGCTCACATCCATCGATCGCGCGAGTTCGGCCGCGTTCCAGACCTGACCGTGGTAGTGCGCAAGCATTCGCCAGAAGCGCCCCATCGCGGCCGGCGAGACGCGCGACCCCAGGCCGGGGATGTCCCGCTCCAGAAACGTCTGCGTGAAAGACTGCATCCACCGCGTCCAGGACGCGGGCGACGAGGCAAGCCATGCGCGCGGGAACCCGCCGCGCATCCACAGCCGTTGCTGATGCGCCGCCCCGACCTCGAAGAGGGAGAAGCCGGACACGTCGACGAAGAGAATCCGGCCGGCCAGGGTTTCGGAAACACCCCGGATCAGATCCAGGGAGGCGCTGCCCAGCAGGAGAAATGCAGCCCGTCGGTTCGGATCGTCACAGATTGGGCGCAGCACCTCGAAGAGCGCTGGCATGCGCTGCACCTCGTCGATGACCACCAGCCCGTCGCTGCGTCCCAGAAGCGTCGCCGGCGTCCGAGCCAGCGCCTCCCGAACCGCCGGGACCTCCAGATCGAGCACTCTGGATGGCCCCGACCAGTCGGCCGCAACCTGTTGCGCCAAAGTGGTCTTGCCGACCTGCCGTGCCCCCAGCAATGCGACGGCCGGCGTTTCCCTCAAAGCGTCGGACACCGCTGCCAGCAACTGCGAACGTGTGATTTTTTGTTGCATATCGGATTAAAAGAATAGGATATCCAACAATAAATAGGGTTTTCGGTATGATGTCAAGGCGGCATCGGGAACCCTGGCAACTCCCACTGCCGGCCCGAGAGCTCGATCTGCGACGCGATTCCGGCAAGATTCCGGCCACTGCAGCGTCTATTCGAGACGACTTCCAGAGGATGTTCCGGCTTTGGGGGGAATCGCGGCGGCGACTCCGACCGTAGAATTCGCGCCTGCGCCAGAGACCACGGAACCGCCATGCCCGAACCCGCCACCACGCTCGCGCCTCGCCCGATCACGAGCGACGCGCACTTCGCGAAAGCCTGTCGCCGCTGGGCTGCGGCCGGGGTGATCGGACTCGACACCGAATTCATCCGCGAACGCACCTACTATCCGCGCCCGGCCCTCCTTCAGGTATCGGACGCCGAGGGCGCACTCCTCGTCGATACAACGGCGATCTCCGACCACGGTCCCCTCGCGGAGGTTCTGGCCGACCCCGACGTCGTGGTGGTCATGCACGCCTGCGGCGAGGATCTGGAGGTGCTGGAAGTCATGACGGGGACCGGGCCCCGCCGGGTCTTCGACACCCAGCTCGCCGCCGCCTTCGCCGGGCTCGGGTTCGCCCTTGGCTACCGGGCGCTGGTGGCGACGCTGCTCGACATCAACCTGGACAAGGGAGAGACGCGATCCGACTGGCTCCGGCGCCCTCTCAGCCCCTCCCAGTTGCACTACGCCACGCTGGATGTGCTGTATCTCCTGCCCTTGTACCGGCACCTGTCAAGCACGCTGGAGAGGCTGAAACGGAGTGCATGGGTGGAGGAAGAATTCGCACACCAGCGGCGGGCGGGCGCGGACGGAAGCCGGCCCGAGGCGGCCTGTCTGCGAATTCGCGGGCGCGGCGCCCTCTCGCCGGCCGGCCACGCGGTGCTGCGCCGGTTGTGCGCCTGGCGAGAGAGGGAAGCGATGACGCGCGACAAACCGCGCCGTCATCTGCTCTCCGATGAGGCGCTGCTCGCGCTTGCCGATGCAGCCACGCGTACCGGAGGTCGCCTGAACTCCGACCGCACAATGCCCGACCCGATCCGGCGCCGATACGGATCCGTCGTGGTCGAATGCATCCGCGACGCCCTTGCGGACGGGCCGACCGACGCCGACCACCTCGTCGACCTCCGTCCTCACACCGAAACGCTCGCGCGGATGCGGGACACGACCCGACAGGCGGCGCAACGATGCGCCCTGGCGCCCGAACTCCTCGCGCCCCGGCGCGCCCTGCAATCCCTGCTCACTGCCACCTTGAAGGACGAGGCGGTTCCGGCGGAGTTTCAGGGCTGGCGGAGCACCGTGGTGACCCCGGCGCTTCTCGACTGTCTTCGCCCCTGACCCCGGGCGCTCGCCGACCAAGGCCGGGCAGACTCGATTTCCGATCCACTTGCCGTAGTGGATCGGCATTGATGTTCGGATATGGCTCCGCCCTACTCCAACCGCCGAGATGATCTCGCTCGAGATCACCTCCGCCGCCGCGTCGGCCCCGACCAGCCCCGCCCGGCCCCCGACCGGCCGCTCCCTGCGCTCAGAACCGATCCGCCCGGAACGGCCTCACGTCGATGTTCGGCATCGGGCCGGTGATCATGCCGGCGACGATCCGGCCGGTCATCGGGCCGGCCACCATGCCGGTGTGGCCGTGGCCGAACGCGAGCCACAGGTTCTCGTGGCGCGGGGAGGGACCGATCACCGGGAGTCCGTCCGGCATGCTCGGACGGTGGCCCATCCACTGCGTCGCGCCCTCCAGCCGGAGCTCCGGGTACATGCGCCTGGCAAGCCGCCGGATGACTTCCGCGCGACGCGGGTTCGCGGGCGCATCGACCCCCGCCATCTCCACCATGCCCGCGAAGCGCACCCCCATCGCCATCGGGTTCGCGACGAACTTGCAGTCCGCCTCCATCACCGTATGCGCCACGGTGATGCCGGGCTCGGGGCAGGTCACGTGATAGCCGCGTTCGGTGTCGAGCGGCAGCCCGAGCCCGAGTCGATCGGTGAGTCGGCGGGAGAACGCCCCGGCCGAGAGCACGAATGCGTCGCCTTCGACCGTCCCGTCGCCGGTGCGCACCGCACTCACCCGGCCCGCGCTCGCCTCGATATCCGTCGCCTCTGCCCGGAGCAGTACGCCGCCGTTGGCGACGACGCGCTCGACATAGGCGCGAACGAGCCGGCCGGGGTTCAGGGTGCGGCCCTGATCCTTGATGCGCACGCCTTTGACGTAGTGCGGCGCGAGGTCGGGCTCCGCCTCGTGCAGCGCGTCGCGGTCGAGCACCTCGAAGTTCGCGCCGTGCTCGCGGCGTATCGTCCATTCGCGCGCGGCGCTCGTGTAGCTTTCTTCGGAGCCGTAGACGTGCAGGTATGCGCTCGGCGCCAACAGCTCCGGCACGCCTGCGTCCCGCGCCAACCGGGAGTGGAATTCGAACGTGGGCGCGTGGAGGGCGGCGAGGGCGGCGGCGGCGCGGCGCTGATGCCCGGCATCGCCCCCCGCCCGGATGAAGCCGGCAAGCCACGGCAGGAGCTTCGGCAGGTAGGACCAGCGGATGGTCAGCGGCCCGTGCTCCTTCAGCAGCCAGCCCGGGACCTTGCGCAGCATCCCCGGCGCCGGGGTCGGGACCACGGATGCGGAGGAGAGCGATCCGGCGTTGCCGAACGACGCCGCGCCGTCGTCCCCCGGCGTTTGCCGGTCGATCAGCGTGATCCGCGCGCCCTGCTGCTGGAGGTACGTCGCGATGCACGCCCCGATCACCCCGGCGCCGATGATGACGACGTGAGGTGCCCCGCCCGCGGCGCTCGGCATGGTGATGGCCTCCGTGTCAGCCCCCGACATCAGCGATCTCCGGCGCTCCGGGAAACCACCACCCGGCGCGATTCCGGGTGCCTCGGTTCGACTTCTGCGCTCCTCGGAACGGCCGCGCACACACACCGGGGACACCCGGCGGAATGTCAGACCGGGACCCTACCCGATTCCGGCATGATTTCAGCCTCCGCACCATCCATTCGGGGCGATTCCGAGCGCATGTTCCGCTCTGACGGGAATTGCGGCCTCGGCATCACGCCACCCGATCCCCCTCCTTCACGGTGACCGTACGGCTGTCGACCCCGGGCAGCATCCGACCCGGCTCCCGGGTGACGACGACGTCGACGACCGTCGGCACGCCGTCCGTGCCGAGGCCCGTCTCGATGGCCTCCGCGAGTCGGGCCGGATCCTCCACGCGGACGCCCTGGCAGCCCATCGCGACGGCGATGTCCGCGTAGTTCATCTCCACCAGGTCGCTCGACTGGTAGCCGCCCTGGCCGTACATCAGGTGCTGCAGCGCCTTCACGTAGCCGGAGGCGGCGTTGTTGACGACGAGCAGGGTGAGCCCGAGCCCCATGCGCCGGGCGGTTTCGAGCTCGCCGATGACCATGTTGAAACCACCGTCGCCGGTGATGCCGACCACCTGGCGCCCCGGCGCGGCGAGCCGGGCGCCCATGGCGCCGGGCAGTCCGTAGCCGATGGAGGCGAAGCCGCGATCCGGCACGAACCCCCGCCCCGACACTTTGGTGTCGTAGAGCAGCCCGCACCAGTGCGCGGCGAAGCCGCCGTCGGCGACCAGCAGCGCGTCCCGGTCGAGGATCCGGTTCAGCTCGTGGATCATGCGCGCCATGTTGATGGGCGATTCGTCCGAGGTGAGGCGGTGGTCGACCTCGGCCCGCCATCTGGCCATGCGCTCGGTCACCTCCGTCGCGTAGTCCGCGCGCTCCGCCCGCAGGCGCTCCACATCGCCGGCCAGAGCATCGGCAAGATCGCACAGGCCCTCGCGACAGTCGCCCCACAGCGGAACCCTCGGCCGCGTGGTGCGGCCGAACTCCTCGGCGACGATGTCGAGATGGATCAGCGGCACGCCGTCGGGGATGAGGGTGAAGCGGCGGGTGGCGATCTCGCCGAGCTTGCAGCCGGCCACGAGCAGGCAGTCGGCGCGCGCGATCAGATCGTTCGCGATGCGGTCGTAGCGTCCGAAGAGCCCCGCCGAGAGCGGATGGGTGCACGCAATGGCGCCCTTGCCGGTCATGGTGTGCGCCACCGGGAGCGACTGCGCTTCCGCGAACGCGGTCAGGGTGTCCGCCGCACCGCTCAGGTGGACCCCGCCGCCCGCAAGCACCAGCGGGCGTTTCGCGTCCCGCAGCAGGGCGGCCGCGGCCTGGAGCGATTCCGCGCTCGGCCGCGCGCGCAACGACGGCGCCGCCCGACAGTCCGGATCCGCGGTGAGGTCCGCGGGGTCGAACGCATGCCGGGCGTGGGCGATGTCCTCGGGGACGTCGAGCACCACCGGGCCGGGACGCCCCCGCGTCGCGACCGCGAAGGCGCGGCGCACAAGCTCCGGGATGCGCTGGATGGACTCGACCCGGATCAGCTCCTTGGCGGCGGGCCGCAGGATCTCCATCTGCCGCGACTCCTGCGTCATGTTCTTCCAGGAGTGGTCGCGGTGACTGTCGCCGGCGACGATCACGAGCGGGGTGCCCGCGTTGAGCGCCTCCACCATGCCGGTGAGCAGGTTGGTGGCGCCGGGCCCCAGCGTCGCGTCGCACACCCCCACCCGACCGCTCACCTTGGCGTACGCATCGGCCGCGAACACCCCGCAGCGCTCGTCGTTCACCAGGTTGTGGTCGATGCCGAGCCGGCGCGCGGCGTCGTAGAACGGCAGGAGCTGGAACCCGCCCATGCCGAACATGGGGCCGATCTCGTGCGCGGCCAGCATCCGGGCCAGCGCCTCGCCGCCGGTCATCTCCATCGTCTCGCTCATTTCAGGCTTCCTGGAACTTTCTGGGTGAATTTGCCGGGTGAACTTGCCGACGTGTCGGTCCGCCTCGAATGGTCCGCCTCGAATGGTCATTTCGCGTCATGCGATGTTATGCCACATGACGCACAATGGACGGGACTTCTTCGAGATGCGCCGGGTGTGCCTCCGATTGCGGACGACGAGCGGATGGACTGAGCCCGAGGGCACCGGGAAGATGCGACGCAGGTTGACCGTTCCATGACCGATGCCTTCCGGATCGCCCGCCTCGACGTGTACGCGCTGGAGGCGAAGATCACGACGCCGGTGGCGACCTCGTTCGGCTCGATGTCGTCCCGGGTCTCCGCTCTCCTGTGTATCGAGGACACCGACGGCCACGCCGGCTGGGGCGAGCTGTGGGGCAACTTCCCGAGCATCACCTGCGCGTACCGCGCGAACCTCGCCGGCCAGGTGCTGCCGGAGCCGCTGCTGGGCGCGAAGGTCGAGACCCCGGGCGCGTTCTGCATCCAGCTCGCGGATCGGCTGCGCGTGCTTGCGGTGCAGTCGGCGGAGCCGGGGCCGATCGCGTCCATCCTCGCGGCGACCAACCAGGCGCTGTGGGACCTCGCGGCGCGGCGCCGGGGCCTGCCGCTCAGGCGCGCGCTGAACGAGAACGCCGCCGAGACGGTGCCGGTCTACGCGAGCGGGCTCAACCCCACCGACTCCGTGGAGATGGCGGTACGGGCCCGGGAGGCCGGACACCGGGCGTTCAAGGCCAAGATCGGGTTCGGCGACGAGGTGGACCGCCGCAACCTCCACGGGCTGCGGATCATGCTGAAGGAGGACGAGCAACTGTTCGTCGACGCGAACCAGCGCTGGTCGCTGGCCGAGGCCATCGCCCGCATCCCGATGCTGGAGGAGGCGGAGGTCGACTGGTGGGAGGAACCGATGCTGGCGGAGGCGTCGCCCGGAGACTGGGGCGTGCTCCGCGGCTCGACCATGATCCCGCTCGCGGGCGGGGAGAACCTGCGCGACATGGGCGCGTTCCGCACCGCGTTCTCGTACCTGGAGTACGTGCAGCCGGATATCGGCAAGTGGGGCGGCGTGGACGGCTGCCTCGCCATCGCGCGGAGCGCGCTCGAACATGACTGCACCTACTGCCCGCACTGGCTGGCGGGTGGGGTGGGGCTCATGCACTCCGCGCACGTGCTCGCGGCGGCGGGCGGGGACGGCCGGCTGGAGGTGGACGCGAACCCGAACCCGCTCCGCACCCGCGTCATCGACCCCGCGACCGGGATCTTCGAAGGCAACCTCCACATGGTCGATGCGCCCGGGATCGGCATCGAGTCGCCGGTCGACGACCTGTCGGAATTCGTCACCATGCACGAGTCGTTCGCCGCCTCCGGTGATCGGATGTAGCGCCCAGCCCGAATGTTCCATCGACTCGCGAAGCGCGGAGCGTGCGACCGTGCATTATCGACGAGCCGCCCCGTTGGTCGGCGTGCTCGATGCCGGGCGCTCGGCGACTGGCCGGCCGAGCGCAGCCTCAACCGGCATCGGTCGAGCCGGAGCCAGGTCGCACCGATCCGGGTCGAGCCCTGCTATCGAATCAGCGCAGCGGCCGCGTCGGCGATCGCCGCGGCGTCCACCCGGAGCACATCCTCGAGCGGCGGCGCATAGGCGATCTGCGCGCGGGGCGAACCGAGCCGCCGGATCGGGGCGCGCAGGCCGCCGAAGCATTCCTCCCCGACGCTCGCCGCGATCTCTGCCCCGAAGCCGGAGACCGTCACCGCCTCGTGGGCGACGACGAGCCGGCCGGTCTTCCACACCGAGGCGTAGACCGTCTCCGTGTCCCACGGCCACAGCGTGCGCAGATCGATCACTTCGGCTGCAATGCCGGACTGGGCGAGCGAGCGGGCCGCGTCCAGCGCCGCGTGCACCGTCTTCGACCACGTCACGATGGTGACGTCGCTGCCTTCGAGGGCGACGCGCGCCGCCCCGAGCGGCACCAGGTGCTCGTCGCCGCCGGGGACCTCGCCCTCCAGCCCCCAGAGATCCTTGTGCTCCATGTACACGACGGGGTCGTCGCAGCGGATGGCGGACTTGAGCAGCCCCTTGTTGTCGGCCGGGGTCGACGGCATGACCACGACGAGCCCGGGAATGTGGGTGTACCACGACTCCAGCGACTGGGAGTGCTGCGCGGCGGACGAGCGCCACATGCCGACCGGCTCGCGGGCGACGAGCGGCACCTTCGATTGCCCGCCGAACATGTAGCGGGCCTTCGCGGCCTGATTCACGAGCTCGTCAACAGCGCAGAGCGCGAAGTCCGAGAAGCGCATCTCCACCACCGGACGGGTGCCAGCGAGCGCGGCGCCCACCGCACAACCCATGATCGCGGCCTCGGAGATCGGGGCATCGACGATCCGCTCCGCCCCGAACTCCTCCGCCAGTCCCCGGTACTGTCCGAACACGCCGCCGCGCCCGAGGTCCTCGCCGAGCGCCCACACCCGCGGGTTGCCGCGCATCTCCTCGGCCAGCGCCGCCTTGCCCGCTTCGAGATAGGTCATGGTGGTCATGCGGTGCCTCCCGGCGCGATTGGCGGCGTCGATGCGCGCACATGTTCGATGCCGGCGAGCGGTCCCGGTCCCGCCGGGACCGGGGCACCGATGTCCTGAACATCGGTGAACGCGAGCGAGAGGTCCGGCCACGGCGCGGCCTTCGCCGCTTCGAGGGCCGCGTCCATCTCATTCGCGGCGGCGGTGCGGATCGCGTCCAGCGTCTCCGCGGTGATGCCGGCCGCCTCCAGTTCGGCCCCGCAGCGGGCGATGGGATCCAGCGCCCACTGTGCATCCACTTCTTCCGTCGTCCGGTAGGGGGCGGCATCGGTCGCGGTGTGCCCCGTGAGGCGGTACGTCTTCACATGCAGGAAGCGGGGACCACCACCGGCCCGGATAGCCTGCACGAGGTCGCGGACCGCCTCGTCGACCGCCAGCACGTCGTTGCCATCGACCCCGACCGGGGAGATGCCCAGGCTCTCGGCCCGCGCCGCAGGGCCGGGGCCGGCGGTGACGGCGGCGGTGCGGGTGGTCGCGGCGAAGGTGTTGTCCTCGCAGACGAAGAGCACCGGCAGGTCGAAGATGCGGGCCCAGTTCAGGCCCTCGAGGAAGGGGCCGCGGTTGACCGCACCGTCGCCGAAGATGCAGGTGACGATGCGCCCATCCCCGAGCAGCTTCACTGCGTGGGCGGCGCCGGCCGCGATCTCGATGTTGGCGCCGACCACGCCGTTCGCGCCGAGCATCCCGACCCCGAAGTCGGCGATGTGCATCGAGCCGCCCTTGCCGCCGCAGCACCCGCCGGCGCGGCCGAGCAGCTCACGCATCATCGCCTCCGGGTCCGCGCCCTTGGCGAGCGTGTGGCCGTGGCCGCGATGGGTGGAGAGCAGCAGGTCGTCGCACTCCAGGTTCGCGCACACCCCCGAGGCGCATGCTTCCTGTCCGATCGACGGATGCAGCGGCCCGGGCACGAGCCCTTCCGCCAGCGCTTTCAGCGCGGCCTCCTCGAAGGCGCGCACACGGCACATGTCTCGGAAATGACGGGTCAGGCGTTCAGTGTCGATGTTGGGGCGGCGCACGCAAGGGGTCTCCAGAGGCGAACCGGTATCCGATAGTAACCGCTTACCCGCTCCTCGGCCGCCAGGCCCGGCGGACGGGAGGGACTGTCACTGCGGCAGAACCCGCGTTACCGGCGGCGGCTCGGCCGATTCCACGGGCAGGTTCCCACAATCCTGCATTGGTGTTCGTTCATGGCCGCATGGATTTCCCCTGATCGCGCAGGCCGCGGCCCCGGACACATCGATTCCGGGCTTGCTGCATCCCCGCTACGAAAACCGGGGAACGGCGGTCGATTCGCCCGGGCGTGTACGGAATGTGGTGAATATCGGCCAAAAGTGAGTAGTTACTTACCGATCCGACCCACCGCCTCGCGCGCCGGCATGCCGACCTTGATGCCCGCGGCGCGGGCCGTTTCGTTGATCCGGCTCACGATGCCGTCTTCGTACGTCGAGCGGCCGTCGCCGATCCGGGCGCTCGTCGCGGCCACGGTCACGCCGACGATGCCCCGCTCGTCCAGCACGGGGAGGCGGGAGATTCCGGCGCCGTCCTTGCCGATGCCGGCGTCGTTGAAGAAGGCAGCCGCGGCCTCGGCCCGGATAACGAAGTTCGACGGACCGGCGACAAGCCCGCCGTGGGATCCCGAGAGCACGATCTGCCCGTCGTCTTCACCCGCGACGACCAGCGAAACGGAGTCGACGCACACCAGGCGCAACCCCGCTGGATTCGCTCCCATCTCATGGCGGGCTTCCGCGTACTCGGGCGCGACCCGGGGCGGGGAGGCGTGGCGAAGCGCGCGCGCCGCGTCGAGGCAGGGCATCCCCGGCTCGCAGCCCAGGCCGCGGGCGGCCTCGTTGGCGCGCGAGAGAAGGCCGGACGAGAGGGTGTCCTCCGCGTCTCCGATGCGCGCCGATGTGTGGGAGACGGTGGCCGCCGCCATCCCGAGCGCGTCGCAGTAGGCGAGGCTGCCGATGCCCGCGTCATCCTTGCCGATGCCGGCGTCATTGAGGATGACCGCGCACGCGCAGGCCCGCGCCGCGAGATACCCCGGGTAGGCCCCGCCGTGGGAGCCTCCCACCACCACTGCGCCCGCGCACTCCAGGCCGAGCTTGGTCACGGTGGAGGCGAGCTGGATTCCTTCCTGGGGCATGGGGCGGGCTCCGTCGTCTCGTCCGGGCGGCACGGGCAGACAATATATCAGCCACAATTTCCGTCTGGTCGGGGCGTACGCTCGAAACCACCTTGACCGGACCCTCCGGAGGTCGAAACTTCGCCGGAATCGTGTTGCGGGATGGTGCCATGGAGTGGCAGCGGGAATGGTTGTCACAACAGCCGAAGTCTGGTGAAGCCTGGTGAGAGGGCAAGCCATACAGAGGGAGGAACATGATGGAAGCCTTCGATGCGGCCGACCGCCCGCGGCGGTCCGGCATCCGTGAGCGCCGCAGTTGAGCCGACCTGCCATTGCGCGTAGAAACGCAGCCGAACCTTCCGCCCCGCACTTCAAGAGGACGACGATGACCACGATCGACCCCGCGGCGCTCGAAGCGCTGCGCGCATGGGATACGCCGACGATCTGCAATGCGCTCGAGGTAGTGGTGCCGCACCGGCGGGCCACCGGCTTCACCGTCGAACCCCTGCACTGCCTCGCCCCCGGCCTGAAGCCGATGGTCGGCTACGCGCGGACTGCGACGTTTCGCGCCTTCGAGACGTCACCGTTGCCGCCCGACGCGGTCAAGGCCAAGCGCGACGCGTACTACGAGCACATCGCGGCGCCGCCCGGCCCGACGGTGGTGGTGATCCAGGACCTCGACCCCAACCCCGGATTCGGCGCGTTCTGGGGCGAGGTCAACACCGCGATCCACAAGGGTCTCGGCGCCCTCGGCTGCGTGACCAACGGCTCCATGCGCGACCTCGACGACTGCGCCCCCGGCTTCCAGTTACTGGCGGGCAAGGTCGGTCCGAGCCACGCCCACGGCCACATCGTGGACTTCGGCGGGCAGATCAACGTGGCCGGCATGACCGTCAATGACGGTGACATCGTGCACGCGGACCGCCACGGCGCGGTGGTCGTCCCGCGCGAGGCGGTCGCGAAACTCCCGACCACCGTCGAGCTTCTGACCCGCCGCGAGGCCGTCATCCTTGCCGCGGCACGCTCCGAGGGATTCGACATCGACACCCTGAAACGCGCGATGGCGGACTCGGCGGAGATTCACTGAATGGCTACCCCGGCGAAGCGCAGGATCCTGTTCATCCAGCGCGTCCATGACCGTGGTCACGCGCTGGCGGCGGAGCGCGACGACATCGACATCGACGTCTACGAGGGCCGCGACCCGGACGAAATCCGGCGGCGCATCGCGGATGCGGACGCCATCGTGGTGCGCACCGCGGTCATCGACCGCTCGGTGATCGACGCGGGTCCGCGGCTCGCGATCATCTCGCGCCATGGCGTCGGCTATGACGCGGTGGACATCGCCGCCGCGGCGGAGCGTTCGATTCCGGTGACCATCACTCCGCTCGCCAACGCCGTCTCCGTCGCCGAGCATGCGATGTTCCTGCTGCTTTCACTCGCGAAGAACGCCCGCGAGAACGATGCTGCGGTCCGCACCGGCCGGTTCGAGGCGGCCCGGGTCTCGATGAAGCCGCTCGACCTCGCCGGGCGCAACCTGCTCGTGGTCGGCTTCGGCCGCACCGGGAGCCGGGTGGTCCCGCGGGCGCTCGGGTTCGGCATGAACGTCTACGCGATCGATCCCTACGTCGACCGCACGGTGATGGAGGCGGCGGGCTGCACCGTGGCCGACGACCTGCACGCGGTGCTGCCGGAGATGGACGCGGTCACCGTGCACACCCCGCTCAACCACGAGACCCGGGGAATCATCGGCGCCAGGGAGCTTGCGCTGATGAAGCCGACTGCGTTCGTGGTCAATACCGCGCGCGGCGGAGTGGTGGCCGAGGATGCGCTCCTCGCCGCCCTGGAGGCGGGCCGGATCGGCGGCGCCGGCCTCGACGTGTTCGAGTCCGAGCCGACTCCGCCGCGCCCCGACCATCCGCTCCTCGGCTTCGACAACGTCATCGTGAGCCCGCACTGCGCCGGGGTGACCATCGAGTCATCGATGCGGATGGCAGAGTATTCGGTGCGCAACGTCCTCGACTGCTTCGAAGGACGGCTCGACCCCGATGTCGTGGTGAACCGGCACCTGATGCCCCCGCCCGGATGAGCGCGCCCGACCACCATGACGAGTACGGCGAGACCTTCGTCGCCGGACTGGAGTGGATGTGGGGCGAGGGTTACCTCTCCCCGGGCGGCGAGGCGGAGGTCGCCCGAATCATCGCCGGGGTGCCGATCGGAGGCGCGCGGGTTCTCGATATCGGGTGCGGCCTCGGGGCAGTCGATATCCTGCTCGTCGAACGGTTCCGTGCTGCACATGTCACCGGCATCGACGTGGAGGCGCCGCTCGTCGCGAAGGCCGCGGCTCGAGTGGAGGCGGCGGGGCTGGCCGACCGCGTATCGATCCAGAAGGTATCACCCGGCCCCTTTCCGTTCGAGGACGACACGTTCGACGTGGTGTTCAGCAAGGATTCCATGATCCACATCCCGGACAAGCGCGCCCTGTACGAGGACATCCATCGCGTGCTCGCGCCGGGCGGGTGGATGGCGGTGAGCGACTGGTTCGGCAACGGGCTCGAGCCGACACCGGCGATGCGCGCGTGGCTCGACGTGGTCGGCCTTACCTTCCGGCTCGAGAGCATCGAGACCTCGGCCACGCTGGTCGAGACGTGCGGGTTCACCGGCGTCGAGTGGCGCGACCGGAACGCCTGGTACGCCAAGGCCGTCACAGACGAGCTCGCGACCCTGACCGGCGACAACCACCCGCGCCTCGTCGCGCACCTGGGGCCGGAGGCGGCGGCGCAGCGGCTGGAAAGCACGGCGAAGAAGAAGGTCGTCGTCGACGGCGGCGAGCTGCGCCCGGGTCATCTGCGCGCGCGCAAACCGGCCTGAGCACCGAGCGGGGCCGGCATGAAGCCGCTGTTCGCGCTGCTCATGGCCGGATGTACCTTCATGGTGGTTGCGGTTGCCGTATAGGTACTGTCAATCCGCGCGACGGCACAGATCTGCCCGATTAAGGAGTTTTTGGTGAACTTCGGTCAGACGAGGCGTTTCCGATGTCGAGAAAACCTTGCCTCGTGGATGTGTCAACAGATCCCTGTTACCGAAGTCCTGGTGCAGTGCTCGATCGTTCGAGTAGAGCAGGCGCGCCCCGCTGATCCGCGCGAGTGCGATGATGTGGGGGTCGTCCGAGCGGCAGGAACCGGCAAGCTCTTCCGCCAGCCTGTCAACGTCGTCATTCTTTGCGACGCGTACTCGTCCCGCACGGATACCCTCGACGATCCATCTTTCGGCCGCCCGGTGTCTCGCGAGTTCAAGGCGCAGTTTCCCGCCCACAACCAGCCGTCCCTGGCGCCTGGTCAGCCAGCAGAGGAATGCCCGACCTGCCTCCGTCTGATTCGTGGTGAACACCTCATGAGCCACGTTCGCATCGAGGATTGCGCACATTGCTCAGAGCCCGAGAGATCGCGTGGTCTCTTCAAGAAAGAAACTTCGGTAAGTATCGGGGGCGCCAAGCACGTTCCCGTCCTTGTCTATGCGAAGGGAGTGGATCTGCACGTCGAGTTCACACCGTTCGAAGAAGAGAACGGAGACATCGTCCGGACCGAGTGTCCCGGCGCCGTCCCGGATCTCCATCCGTACGCGATCGAGAAGGTGATCGCTGTGCGTCTCGACAACAAGCTGGCGCTTCGGACCTGCAAGGTTGCAGAACAGGGAGCCGAGCGCCGCCTGGGCACTTGGATGGAGATGCACCTCGGGTTGCTGCAGCAGCAAGATGGGGGAGCAGTCCTCACGAAGAAGCTCGGTAAGTACCGGAATTGTCTGACTCACTCCATAACCGACGTCGATCAGATTGCGCATGGGCCCCTTGAGGGTTCGGGCATACTTCCTCACCTGTACCTGGAACGGTTCGCTGTCCTTCTTGCCGAAGGAACGAATCGCAATCTCGTCGAACAACCCCGATTCTCTGCCGAACGCCTCGAGCCGGACCTTCAGTACGTTCCATTCATCGGGATCGTGAAAGAAGATATTGGCGAGATACATCGGGACGTACTCGCCTTCGGGATCGTCCTCGAAGGGCCTGGGGTCATAAGTCCGCCGCGGCACGGAGCGTACCGGGGCACTTGCATACGGCCATAGCCGGTTCGAGTCAGGAGTCCGCATGAGTTGCGAGAGCCGCCATACCTTCAGGTAGTCGTCGCGTCCGGGACGTCGCTTTCCCTCGATTGTCTCCAGTTGGTTGTCTTCGTCCGACTCGACGGCCTGGAGCATCCGAAGCGCTGAAGAGAACGGAACCAATTCCCGCGTCCGATCCACGCGCTGGCCACGCGAAGGGTCATGGTCGGGGACCTTCCATGATCCTCGCTCGGTCCCGAATCTTGTCCATAGCCGATCCCGAAACTGGTATTGCACCCACGACTGCCCTCCGGAGAGGCGCAGATCAACGGGAAACGGGGCAGTACCGCGCTTTCGGAACGTGGCACGGTATTCCACCGTCTGTGATGGTTCCGGCTCTGTTCGCTTGCGCGGGGGGGCACATCGCAGGGTCTTGAACGCCGCGAATATCTCCTCCGCTCGACTGCCTCGCGCACCCCGGTGGTGGGCAATCTCGTCAAAGCTGCCAAGGTCGTACGGGGGATCCTTGAAGTCTGGAATCTGATCGTGAAAGGCCAATTCCCAGAGGGCGCGCACCATTGCCATGAAGGACGTCTTGCCCGTACTGTTCTCGCCAACAAGGAGGGTAAGTGGAGCGAGACGCGCAGTCTGCTCGTCACGAAAGCAACGGAAGTTTCGAAGTGTGATCTCGTCCATCGCTGGTAGGCTTATGGCAAGGGGCATGCGCCGGACCGATTGTATCAGCGCAGTGGCAGTGCCCGGGTGACGACGGTCCGAGCCGCCATCCACCCGGTTCGCACTGACACGGCCACAGGGCAAACCACCTCGCCGCCAACAGTGCGCGTACGTCCGTTTCCGAACGGTCCCGAGATTTCCGGAAACTGCTCTGCCTGAGTCACGCGGCCAATGCCGTGCGCACCCGCAGGCGATGGTTCGTCACTTCGGCCCCGCCAGCAATAGACTCTCGGCAACCCCGGAGTCCAACCTTCTCAGCCGGTGTCGGCCAGGGGTTCGGGGGCCAGGGCTTTCAGCTTTTCGAAGATTGCGTCGATCACGTTGCTCTTTCCGGCGAACAGCGCATCGGGGCCGCCGGCGTGCACGTTGCTGAACGGCGCCTCGTAGAGGGCGGAGGGCTCCACGACGCCTCGCGTCGTGAGCTGCTCGATCACCATCTCGATGAAGCGGATCTGCGGTGTGGTCAGGCTCCGGTTGGAGAGGAACTCGGAGAAGGCCGCCTGGGCGGCGGCGCGGTCCATCCCCACCATGCTGCGCACGAAATGCGCCAGGGAGGGGGTGGCGCTCCGGGCCAGGAGGCCGTTCAGCAGCGTTCGGCCGGCGTCCTCGCCGATTTCGACCAGGGTCTGTTCGAGCCCTTGCAGGTCCGTCGCGGTGAGCGGCTGGTTGGTCCGCAGGCGATGGATCACGAGGTGGTCGAGATGGTTCCGCAGGTACTCGCGCACCTTCTTCTCGTACTCGACCCCGGTCATCTTCGGCAGGTAGCCGGCCGCGTCCTCGCGCACGGCCGTGATCTCGTCCCGGAAGTCGGTGTAGACGATGGGGCGCGCCTTCCGGTCCAGGAAGGGCGCGAGGCCCCGCAGGCGCCGGCGCAACGTTTCGATCCCGTCCAGAGTGATGCCTTCCCAGAAGGCGCGCTCCTGCACTGAAGCCAGGTACGCAAGCTGAGCCGCCACCGCGGGAATCGTGCGCTTCTCTTCGAGCAGCGCCGCGATCTCCACCACCCGTCGGCGGTGCCGCTCGAACGCGCCGGTGTCGCCCTCGGCGAGGGCCAGTTGCATCTTCAGCGCCGTGAGGTCGAACAGGCGCGACTCGATGTCGTCGGGCTCGACCTCGCTGGGCAGTCCGGCCACCTCGTCCTGCAGGGTCTCGATGTCGGCCGCGGTGAGCCGCGGCCAGGACGCCGGCCGCCGGAAACGCTCGACCGCTTCGAGCCGCATCCGCACGATGAAGTTCTCGCGGTTCATCGCCGCCACTTCCCCCTGGAGCGTCGCTTTCAGCGTCGCCGCCAGCGCCTCGGCCGGCGCCGCCTCCGCGTCCAAGGCCAGCCCCGCCTCCGCGTCCAGGGCCGACGCCGCCTCCGGGTCCAGGGCCAGCGCCGCCTCCGCGTCCAAGGCCGACGCCGCCTGAACCTTGGCGGTCGCCGCCTGAATCCTGGCCAGCAACTGCACCCGCGACCGGAAGAGCCGGGTGCGGAGCGGCACCCCGCCAGTGCTCTCGATCCCCTCCGGCTGCTCGCCGAAGAAGTCGAAGTTGGAGCAGAAATCGAACACGCGGAAGTCCTGCTTGTCCTCCCCGGGGCCGAACAGGTCGGGGCACAGGCGCGTGCCGCGCCCGATCATCTGCCAGAACTTGATGCGCGAGTAGACCGGCTTGAAGAAGACGAGGTTGGCGACCTCGGGCACGTCGACGCCGGTGTCGAGCATGTCCACGGAAATCGCGATGTGCGGCGCCTTGTCCTTCTGCGCAAAGTCGTCGATCAGGCTCTGCGGATACGTGGCGTAATTGTCGATGACGCGGGCGAAGTGGCCGGCGTGGCTCGGGTAGTGGTGGTTGAACCGCGCTTCGATGAACATCGCATGGGCGTGATTGCGCGCGAAGATGATGGTCTTGGCGAGCCGGTCGCCACCGTCGACGGTGTGGCCATGCTCCATGAGATGCTGCAGCACCTTGTCGGCGGTGTCGGCGTTGAAGAGCCAGCGGTTGATGGCGGCGGCATCGACCCGCTCCAGTCGCCCGCCGTCGTCCCCCTCATCGCCCCAGTCGAGGCTCTCCCACTGTGCCTGCTCTTCCTCGCTGAGCGCGTGGTAGTCGATGCCCTCGCGCGGAAACCGCAGATCCACCTGCTGCACCTTCGGCGGCACGAGAAAGCCGTCCGCCACCGCCGTCTCGAGCTCGTACGCATCGGTGGGCACGCCCGGCTCCAGGTCGAAGAGCGCGTAGGTGTTGCGGTCCACCTGATCCCGGGGCGTGGCGGTCAGACCCACCAGGAGCGCGTCGAAGTACCGGAAGATGGCTCCGTACTTCTGATATACCGAACGGTGGGCCTCGTCGATGATTAGGAGGTCGAAGTGCCCGACCCCGAAGCGGGCCTCCGCGCCCGCGGTCTCGTCGATCAGCCCCATCATCGTCGGATAGGTGCAGACGTAGACCCGGCCCGCCTGGTCTTTCTCGGTCACCAGATTCACCGGGCTCGACTCCGGCAGGTGGGCCTTGAACGCCCCCACCGCCTGGTTCACCAGCGACACCCGGTCGGCCAGAAACAGCGCCCGCTTCACCCAGCCCGCGCGTTGCAGCAGGTCCACCAGCGCAATCGCCACCCGGGTCTTGCCGCTGCCGGTCGCCATCACCAGCAACGCCTTGCGCCGCGCCTCGGCGAACCGCTCGCCGATGCTCGCGATGGCTCGCTTCTGGTAGTACCGCCCGGCGATGGCGTCCCTGACCTCCGTCACGTCCAGCCGCTGGCGGTGGGTGCGACGGTGGTTCAGGGACGCCAGCTCGTCCTTCTTGTAGAAGCCGGCGACGACGCGCGGGGTGTAGCTCCGGTCGTCCCAGAGCCAGGTCTCGTACCCGTTGGTGTAGAAGATGATCGGGCGCTGGCCGTGCATGGCCTCCAGACCGTCCGCGTAGAGCTTGGCCTGCTGCCGGCCCGCGGCCGGACGGCGGGTGGTCTTCTTCGCCTCCACCACCGCCAGCGGCTTGCCGTCGTCTCCCCACAGGACGTAATCGGCATAACCGATGCCCGAGGCGTTCGGCATCCCCGTGATCTGGTACTCGCGGTCGTGCGCCCCTTCGAGCAGCCAGCCGGCCCGCTGGAGGGCCAGGTCGATGATCAGCCGGCGGGTCGCGCTCTCGTTCCAGTCCCGGGTCTCCGGAACGGTCGCGTTCTCCGCCTTGATGGCGTCGAGCCGTTCCTGCATCGCCTCCAGCTCGCCCTCAAGCTCCTTGCGTGCCTCGTCGGCCGCGTCCAGTTGGCGCTTGAGGGTGTCCAGCGCCTCGACGCTGAACGGCGCGGTGCCCGGTTCGGTGGTGGGAACGAGGGACTCGTCGAAAGTCTGCCCGTGAAGACTCTCCGCCCCTTTGCGCAAATAGGTGCGGCCCGCCCAGTAGAGGACATGCGCCAGCTCCCGCACGACGTTCAGCGCATGTTCCGGCGCCGGCGTCCGGTTGCCGTGCACCGCCACGTTGCCCGCCTGCCGGATGAACTCCGCCTTCTGCCACACCGCCTCGGGTACCAGATTCCGGAAGGCCGGCTCGCCGAGGTAGGCATCCAGGTGCGTGACCTTCAGCGGGCTCAGAGCCTGGTCGATCTTGTAGATCCGCTTGACCAGACGCTCCAGCGCATGCCGGGCATGAAAGCACGACGCCCGCGGGTCGCCATGGACGTGATGCTCCGCATAACTCGCGCTCTCCGCCACATGCGGAAACTCCTGCTTCAGGAACGCGAAGTTGGCGGAGACTTCCATAGTGGCTTGCGGACTTGCCGATCAGAGTGTGGACGGTCGATGTCGGCACTCAACGCCCAACCAGCCACACAAGGAGTGATTCATGAAGATGCTCAAAGCAACGGCATTGACTCTGACAGGCATGTTGACACTGCTGCCCGCTCTGTTGGTCGCCAATGACGAGACGACTATCGAGTTCGCGCAGTTCGCTTTTTCTTCAACTCATGTCGATCCAGCGATCAAGTTTATCGTCAGGAAGCAAGGACCCGCTGCGGCCAATGTCCTCTGGGCCAGTGGCTCGGGCAATTACGTCATCCACGGCAGCGAAGCGGTGCCGAATGTCGATTACGCCGTACAGCGGGGTGTGCTTCGCTTCGAAGCCGGGGATACCGAGAAATCGTTCTTCGTGAGGGTTCTGAAACGCCCGAGCGGTCTGCTTGGCCAAGTTAAGCCTAAGATTTTCCATGTGGGCATCGCGCTCGATCCGAATGACGACAATGAGATCAACAATGTCCGACTGACCACAAGGCACCCAGGGGCCACCGGCACGATTCTGCCGTATGTCCACGGGGAGGTTCGGGTATACGGTTCCTTGTGCCCTCCCATTCCTACTCCGTAATGCCTTGTGCAGTGTCCCACTGCATTCTCCCCGCCGCTCCGTGCGACTGGCGGGGAATTGCCGATAGGTCGATAACGACTCAGTGGAGCGTGTCGTGCAATCAGCGCTCGTGCTCATTGGAGCCCCGCCTGCGGGAGTGCGCCATGTCGTGTTTCTTGTTGTCATCTTCCTTGGGGTCTTCCAATCCGAGAAAATCAGCGAGTGATTGGGCTCTCGTGTGGTTTTCAAGCGTGCCACTCCATTGAATTTCTCCCGACTTTGCGATCCATTGTGCTTTAACGCAGGATTCGTGTTGCGTTGTTCTCCATTCCCCCACGGGGGATTCGAACAAGACCTCTTCCATGGTTGCTAACGCTTGCGATTGATTCAGCCATAGCCCCCTTCTTGCGCCATCGATGTGTCTGTGTGCTTCTGATACCGCTTCGCGGATTTGCTCTGCCAGAGAAATCGGCTCAATGGGTTCGAAGAGCGGGTCCTGGAGATGATTTTGGTGCCAGGGGTTCTGTGTGGAGTACAGTTGTCGTGCCAATGAGTCTGTGATTTGAAGTTGGCGCTCGGTCAAGTCTCCCGGGTAGTGTTCGGCGATGAATCCGAGGTCGTACAGGTCACGGATCTTGTGCCTTTTCCCATCGGCGACGTCGACTTTCATGGTGGCGAGTCGTGACATGGGCAATGTCCATATCTGATTCTGGAACCGTGCCAGCTCCAGTGTTGTCGCTGGCATCATCATGCCTCCATAGTGGAGCAGCATTCCGCTTACTTGATCGCCGATGTGCCAACCCGTCTCGTCGTCAGTTCGTACATGTTCTTTTGATTGCGGCCACCGTTCAGACATGATTCTTTTGATTGTTCGCCGGATCAAATCCATTTCGCTTGCGTCTTCGACGGCAAAATCAAGATCTGTGGACGGTCGAGTCAGTCCATAGGCGCGTCTGAGGGCTGTGCCGCCGATCAGGACGGGGCGTTGAAATGTGCTTTGCCTCCGGTCGCTTTCTCTGTACAGGTTGTTCAGCATCCATCCCAGTCGGGCTTCGATTGTCTGCATTTCCTCGTCAGCATGGATGATTTCCATCACGAGGTCCTGTTGTTCACGTGCAGAAGTGGGTCCTGATAGGTCCTTTCCATCCAACTCCGCAGTTCATCTGCTTGTTCGAGTGAGAGTCTGTGTTGGACCGATTGCAGGTATGTTCTGCATTCTTCCATTTTTTTTCTGGACAACCATCTGATCACTGTTCTGGGGTCTGGGCTGTATATTTTTTTGTCTGCAAAGAGACCTGTCAGAACCATTTCGGCTACTGCGCGCGCATGCTTTGCCGCCCATATCACGGTGTGCGAATCCCCTTGGGGATGACCGATTTGTTGAAGCGCATCTCGCGCATCCACGAGTCCTTCGACTTCCCACAGTGCATTCCCAAGCGTGCAGCATGCGTCGCGACCGCGCGAGCGTGTGCTTAATGGATGTTCACAGCTTGTTTTCCATACGGTTGGATGCCAGTCTGCGACGGTGCCGAATGGGAGATTCAAACTGAGTTCTCCCGTGATATACCTTCCGGGGTAGGGACTGGTGTCGATGATTCTCCACCGCATCGGCATTGTAGGCACCGTTGCTGACTGGCGCGTTGGCCATCGGTTTCGATAGGGAAATTGGAGGGTTGACATGGTTTTCACACTTCGTGAATTTGTTCATTGCCAGGCCGTCTTCTTCTGCTATAAACCGCTCGAAATCCCGCGTCTCCGTCGTGCAGAGCCGTCAGTCAGTCCACTCCATCACCAGGAGCACGCTCACCCGAACTGGTTATACCCAAGCCCCCGGACATGAGGTTCGCGATGCAGCCACTGCCGGAGTTCAGCCAGCCACTCCTTGTCCCATCCTAGAGTATCGGAGACCGCATCGTCCCAGATGCGCCGGACCTCGCACTCGCCATCACGGTATTGGGGGACCTCCTCATCTGCTGTAGTTTCCCAGTATCGCGTCAGACGCTCGACGGTGCCCTTGTCGGACAGGTCGGGCAGACGAATGGTTTTCAGGCCCGCGGGGTTGTATTGAGGAAATGCCAGTTTCATTCCAGGATTACGCATCAGTTGCAGTCGCCCTGCGGTCGAGTTGAGAAAAACGGAAGCCGCCCGAGCCTGCTCCAACATAATGCCTGGGACCGGAAGCCATCCCAAACCAAGCGATGGTTCGTCCCGCACCACTGACGTCAGACGACCGGTGCCGGTATCCTGCCCGGCTGTGACTAGCAGGTGAGCGGCGTGCCGCATGACTCTTGCGGTATCGGGGTGTAACGAATCGTCTGCATCTGGCAGGTCCACCCACTGCTCCCGCCGAACTTCTCGCCTAGGCGCCCAATGCTCGTCGGGGGCGCCGCGTATCTTTCGTTGAACATCCGCACTCTTGGAGTAGAAAACTGGAAAGGCTCCCAATGCATCAGGTTGCACATGGCGCTTGTACTGCGCAATTTGTCCACCCATCAAGACGGCAGACGGCACCATCTCCTGCTCTTCCATCGGAATCAGTGTCGAAGAGTGTGCAATCTCATAGGCCGCTTCGGCGAGCGCAGGTGCGCGAAACACCCCCGCTGTCCAGTCCCCCGCTTCAGTCCATTTGGCCGGCCATCGTGAGACCTCTCCCCACCCCTCCGGGAGTCGTCCCGATTCGGTCCGATGCAGGGCTTCATACAGCTCACTCATCGCTGCCTCATCGCCCGGAAACCGGTCCAAGGCGACAATGCGCGTCGCAGGTGTCTCACCTCCACCATGGCGTTGCATGACGATCAGGCTCTCATTGATCGCGGTATTCTGGCTCAGATTCACATTTCCCGGACAGTGACATGTCAGCAGTGTGTGGATATGGAACCGCTTGGCGAGGACCCTGCGTATCTGCTCATTGGAGGGGCCTGAACATACAATTGTGGGCCTGATCATCGCTACAACACCATTGGCAGTATCTGCGACGCGATCGGCCAACATCTCAAACAATGGTGCGATCGCCGTTTTGCTTGCAACTCCCTCGAGTTCCGGATCGTTCCGGATCGTTCCGGATCAGGCCCGACTCCAGTGCATCGACCCGCTGTCGCAAAGCATTCTGAACCTCGTCGGGGAATTTCTCGCCCATCTTCGTTCGATTCGTGAACGGTGGATTCATGATGACGATGCGTGCGCCCATCGCGGCCTCGACCTAATTACCTTTCATCTCGCTTGGCTCCATAGGCACCTCGAACTCGGACCTTGATCCGTCCGGGCCTCGATGTGAAACCCTGCTGGGGACATGCCGCCCGCTGGTGGTCCCTAATCCCAATACGTCCACCCGCTCACGGCCGCGTCTCCGCTCTCGCCGGGGTACGCCTTCTCCCACGCCCACGCGATCATCCAGAGTTCCTCCCTGTCTCCCACTTCGTCCAGTGCGTCCTTCCACCACCCTACCTCGCACTCTCCTGCGGGCTCATCGGGTTCGGGCTTCCTGTGCCGCCCTGCTCCAGTGACAACCGTCGCGCCTCCGCCTCTCGTGTTCTCGCAACCTGCTTCGTGCTCACGACATCGCGCATCCTCGCGAGATCCTTCACCACCTCCGCGCGCCGTCCCCTGTCGAGCCTCATCTTCGCCATTCGTGTCCATCTTCGTACCAGTCCTCCGGTATCTCTCGCTCCCCCGTTGACCACGCCGCTCCCGAATCGTCCGAGATTCCACACCCTGTTCTCCACGTCTACATCCCGACTTTCGGACTCGCACAGTGCGGCACATACGGCTACCCGCAAGACCTAGGCCTGCCACGGGTCCGCCATTCTTTGCGGGTCGTGTTCCTTCAACAACTGTCCGACCGCTTCGTCCGCCTGCAAGATGAACGGTCGCGGAACGTGCATATACCGCCCCATCACCTGCTCCTTGTCGAACCACCTCTCCATCGCCCCCACCACGATCGTCTTGAGGTTGTCGCTCGCGATCCATTGCGCGCCGGCTTCCAGCGCCTCCGCCAGCACCTGCGGGTCCTCACCAGTACCGAACCTCGTATCCTCCGCGTCCTCTACTACCCCAGCGGCCAGCAAGGCTGCGGCCGTCCTCTTCGTTTGCTCCGTTCTCGGGCCTCTCTCCAGTACCCCGTCGTTCCGTTCCGGTTCCGTGTCCAGCCATCGCGCGAAATCCGCTTCTTGCAGGTCCAACCTGTTCTTCAGTCTCTCAGCCCCTTCCTCGCTGTGGATGTCCTTCCCTTCCTTGATCATCTCGTGCATGACTTGTGCTCTGGCGCCACTGCCTCTCACCTTGCGGTACACCTGCCTGCTCATCAGATCCGCAGTTTCGGGTACGATGACTCCGCACCCTGTCAGCTCGGCGGTCCCCAGGATTAGCCGGCGCGCTGCGTTCCTGACCAACAGGTTTGCGTCCACCGCGATCTTGCGCATCTTCCTACCTCTCTCCCTCTCATCGTTCGACCTGTGTCAGCCGGAACCGATCCTTGGTCGTCAGTTTTCCCGCAAATAATCCGCATGGTCACTTGCTGCCACCGCCGAATTTGCGAATGCGCCTCGCAGGTCGTGTGACTGAGGTAACTCGTCCCGGGTCCGCAGGCGTTGGAATTGCCGTACCCGAATGGCGATTGGCTTCCCATCTTTGTTGTAACCGATATCGCCGTACACGAGGACTCTGTGCCCCGACAATCCCCGGATCTCGTCCAGCATTTCGGCATTGCAGATGCAGCGTGTTCTGTGCTGCCTGAGCCGATCTATCAATATCAACAGCCTTGAAATCCTCTCTCATGGCGACAGTCCTGAACTCATCGCCGAATCATTGAATTGTACACTTGGCATCGTGTTCCGATACCGACAGCGAAGTCACGGTGGAGTTGCGAATGAGCAAGGCTGCCGCCGACAATCTCGCCGGCATCGTAACGGTGCGAACAGGCTCATCGGGTTCGTGCTTCCTGTGCCGCCTTGCTCCAGTGCCAATCGTCGCATCTCCGTCTCCCGTGTTCTCGCAACCTGCCCCTCTAGCCCTATCGTCCGACCTGTGTCACCCGGCAGCCGATCCATCGCCGTATCCGCCACCGGCGTGTCCTCATACTCGAAACACCAGGATGCGGTGGCCGAAGTGTCGAGAACGAACGGCATCAGGGTCGGCGCCCCTGATCACGTGCCGAGAGAATCTCCATGACCGAAACCGACTGCCGTCTCGCGCATCCGTGTTCGGATAGCGTCGGAATCGGCGAGAGAACAAGGACTTGAAGCGGGCCACGCCCTCTGATCAGATTGGATCGGCTGCTCCTTGCGGTGCAGGAACGATTGCGACGCACGGCTTACAAGATGCCCGAACAGCGCTGGGCGGCGGTCTTTGCCGCGGCCGCGCCCGTGATACTCGATATCGTCGTACTGCCGCCGAGGGTATCGAAGGGGATTGCGCGGCGTCTCGAATCAATGATGCGGCACGAGGCTCCCGACCCGAATCAGTCCCGGCGATTGCTCATCGAACGGGTCGAGTGTGGCGCCGCATGGATATGATTCTATGCAATTCAACGTGCTAACCGATCATGGATGCGGAGGCGGGGCCCTGTGCTATCGTCGTACCGGCCAACGCCTCCCGCCGGAGGCCGCGTGGGGGCCGGTGTCGCGGCACCGGAGACGACCTTCGATCACCTCTCGGACTCGACACATGAACCGCATCTCCAGCGCCAGGGTCCAGGCCGGCGCCCGCCAGCATGGCGCGATGGACCACACCACCCCGCCCTGCGATCTCGACGAGGTGCGTCGTTACCGGCTCGGGCGGGTCCGCCAGGCTCTCGTCGAACGCGATCTCGCGGGCATCATCCTCTACGACACGCTCAACACGCGCTACGCGATCGACGCGACCAACATGCAGATCTGGTGCGTCCACAACGAGGTCCGCTACGTCTACGTGCCGGCCGAAGGCCCCGTGGTGCTGTTCGATTACGGCGGCAAGGACCTGCTCGGCGCGGGCATCCCGACCATCGACGAGATCCGCCCCGCCATCGCCTTCCTGTACTTCGGGGCGGGTTCGAGGCACACGGACAAGGCTCGGCAATGGGCCGCAGCCATGGACGCTCTGATCCGCGAACACAGCGGCGGGAACCGGCGCATCGCCATCGACCGCATCGCGCCGCAGGGGGTCATCGAGCTGCAGCGCCACGGTTACGAGATCTTCGATGGATTCGAGGTGATGGAAAACGCCCGGGAGATCAAGTCCGCGGGCGAGATTGCGCTCATGCGCCATTCCATCGCGGTGTGCGAACAAGCGATGGGGCAGATGCGCGAGGCGATGCGGCCCGGCATCACCGAGAACGCGCTGTGGGCCGAGCTGCACCACGGCAACATCGCCGGCGGCGGCGAGTGGATCGAGACCCGCCTGCTTTCGTCCGGGCCGCGCACCAACCCCTGGTTCCGGGAGTGCTCGATGCGGGTCATCGAGCGGGGCGACATGGTGAGCTTCGACACCGACCTCGTCGGCCCCTACGGTTACTGCTGCGACATCTCCCGCTCGTGGGTGTGCGACGCAAAGCCGACGGACGAGCAGCGGCGCATCTACGCCGACGCCTACGCCCACATCCAGCACAACAAGGCGTTGCTGAAGCCGGGGCTGTCCTTCCGTGAACTGACCGAGTCGCTGCTTCCCCTGGGCGAGGAGTTCGCGGCCCAGCGGTACGGCGTCGCGATGCACGGGGTGGGGCTCTGCGACGAATATCCCGCCATCCGCTACCCGCAGGACTGGGAGGCGAACGGCTACGACGGCGTGTTCAGGGAAGGCATGGTGATGTGCGTCGAGGCACTGGCCGCGCCGGTCGGGGGCCGGGAGGCGGTCAAGCTGGAGGAGCAGGTGCTGATCACCGCAGACGGATTCGAACAGCTCTCCACGTATCCCCTGGAGGAGCGCTGGCTCTAGCCCGGAAATTCACCGATTCGCGAAGCGAGGGCGCGGAGATGGTCAGGCATCGGCTTGCTTCGCAAGCCTTGTGGGATTTCGCAAGGCGAACGCGAGACAGGGCGCGCAGGCGCACCCGTAGGGACGGAGCGAGCTTGCGACTGCCGCGGCCTTCGCCACCCTTCCAAGACGCGGACGGCATTTCCCTCGCCGGCGACGATTGAACGCATGCACCTCGGACCTGTGATCATGGAGTGGCTCGACGCGCTGGCGGAGTGCAGCGAGGACTCCGCCGAGCTCACGCGCCGCTACCTGACCCCCGAGCACGCCCGCGCCGCAGAGATGATCATGGGCTGGATGCGCGAGGCGGGCATGAGTGCGCGGCTCGACGCGGTGGGCAATGTGGTCGGTCATTTCCCCGGGCGGCGGCCCGGGGCGCGCCGGCTCGTCCTGGGCTCGCACCAGGACACGGTGCGCAACGCCGGCAGGTTCGACGGGGCGCTGGGGGTGCTGCTGCCCATCGCTTGTCTGCGGTCGCTGCACAAGCGTGGCGAGCGGCTCGACTATCCGGTCGATGTCATCGCGTTCGGAGACGAGGAGGGGGTCAGGTTCCAGGCGACGCTGCTCGGAAGCCAGGCCGTCGCCGGCACGCTCGACCCGGAAATGCTCCAGGCCGTGGACGAGGACGGGGTGCGTCTTCAAGAGGCGATGCGCGAGTTCGGGCTCGACCCGGACCGGGCGGCCGACGCCGCCTACGACCGCGACGAGGTCGCCGCGTACGTCGAGGTCCATATCGAACAGGGACCGGTGCTGGAAGCGGAGGACCTGCCGGTCGGGGTGGTGACTTCGATCTCCGGCGCCGTCCGGCTGCGGGTCGAGGTGATGGGGCGGGCCGGCCACGCGGGGACCGTCCCCATGCATCTGCGCCGCGACGCGCTGGCGGCCGCGTCGGAGGCGGTGGTCGCGATCGAGCGGATCTGCCTGGACACTCCGGGCACGGTGGGAACGGTCGGGATGCTGAGGACCGTGTCGGGGGCGGTCAACGTCATCCCGGGCGTCGTCGAGTTCACCATCGATCTGCGGGGGGAGCGCGACGATCTGCGTCAGACCGCTCAGGATCGCATCGACGAGGCCCTCGCCGAGATCGCGGCGCGGCGCGGGGTGCACTTCGACTGCGTTCCGACCCACGAGTCCGGAGCCCGGCTGTGCAGCCCGCGGCTCGTGCGCCGGCTCGGCGCCGCGGTCGCGGCGGAAGGATTCGAGGTGCGCCGGCTCCCGAGCGGGGCGGGCCACGACGCCATGGCAATGGCCGATCTCACCGAGATCGGGATGCTCTTCGTGCGCTGCAAGGAAGGGATCAGCCACCACCCCGCGGAATCCATGACCGCAGCGGACGCGGAAGTCGCCGCGCGGGTCCTGCTCCGGTTTCTCGATCGCTTCGATGCGGACGAACGGGAGACGACCGGCCGGGAGGCACGGGCCGCGTAAGCCCCTCGCGCGGTCACAATTCCACCCCGGCGACGGATTCCGGACGCCGATGGCCGGGGCGGAGGTGCCCGCAATCGTTAAAGCGGGCGGTGCGTCCATATCCCCGGAGGCCGGCCTCCGCTTCTACGGTCCGGAGGAAGGTCCCGACTGGCGTTTCAGCTCTTCCGAACGGTCAGTCGCGGGTGGCGGGGTGCGCGAGAGCGCGGAGATCTCCGCTCTCAGCGCCGGGGTCATGTCGATCGACAACGAGTCAAGCGAGGCGCGGAGCTGCTCGACGTTGCGGGCACCGATGATCGGCGCGGTCACCGCCGGATGCGCGCCGACCCAGGCGACGGCGGTGCTCACCGGATGCAGCCCGCGTTCGGCGCAGAAAGCCGTGAACCGCGCCGCGACTTCGTGCATCCATTGCTCTTCGTACCGGACCGTGTACATCGTGTTGGTATGCAGCCGGCCCCGGTTGTTGTCGCCGCCGCCGGCGTACTTCCCCGAGAGTAACCCCCCGCCGGTGGGGCTGTAGGGAATCACCGAGATCCCGTGGGTCTCGGCCATCGGCAGGATCTCCACTTCAGCCTGGCGCTTCACGAGGTTGTACATCGGCTCGACAACCTGGAGCCTCGCCCAACCGTGGCGTCTCTGGGCGGCGATGGCCTCCATCGTCTGCCACGCAGAGTAGTTGCTGGCGGCGGGGTAGAGCACTTTCCCCGACCGCACGAGATCCTCCAACCCGCGCATCTGCTCCTCGATCGGGGTGAGCCGGTCGAACTGGTGCAGGAACAGAATGTCCACCCGATCGGTGCCGAGCCGCTTCAGGCTCGCCTCCACTCCGCGAACCACGTGGCGGCGCGACGCGCCCCGGGCGTTGATGTCGTCGCCCTCGGGGCTGTAGCACTTGGTGGCGATGATCAGCTCGTCCCGATGCCCCTTGATCAGGCGGCCAAGAATGCGCTCGGACGCCCCGCCGCTGTAGTTGTTGGCGGTATCGAAGAAGTTGATGCCCGCGTCACGACCAGCCGCATACATCCGGGCCGACGTCTCCTCGTCAGCGTCGCTGCCGAACTGCATGGTGCCGAAACAGAGCTCCGAGACCCGCACACCGGTGCGGCCGAGGGGTCGGTATTTCATCGTATCGTCATGTCTTGAGGATTATCTATCGGAGGCGGACGGCTCGTAAGCCAAGGCATCGAACTCCTCGAACCCGCCAGCTTCGGCTTCCCGCATCGCCTCTTCCAGCTCCGCCTTCAACGCGCAGAATTTTGGTATCACACACCGACTACGTGGACGATTTCCTCCAGACCGACGAGATCCCCAGGGTTTCTGGTGTAGAGCGGCAGACCGTGGGCGGCGGCAGTCGCCGCAATGAGCAAATCAGCCAGGCGCATTCGGCTGGATCGCCCTTTCGCTCTCGTGGCTGCGAATACGCGGCCGTAGGCGCGAGCGGCCTCCGCGTCGAGGGGCAGGGGCTCCCACGTGGCGACCGCCCACTGGAGACGATCCTGACGCCGTGCCCTTTCCGCATCGTCAACGGTGGCGTGAGGACCGGCCGCGAGCTCGGCAAGCGTCACGGCGGCAATTGCGGATTCGTCCGGGAGCGCCGCCGGATCGACGATGTCATGGTCGATCACCACCGATGTATCGAGCAACCCTCTGGTCGTCTCACCCATCGACGGACTGATCCACGACAGCATCCAGATCGGCGCGCATGCGATCGGCATCGACCCGAGGGGCGCGCCGCGCCGCCTCGGCAATCACCGCCCGATGGACGAACCGCCGCTGTGGAACCGCGCGGAGGTCGGCCACCGGCACCCCGTTTCGGGTGACGATGATCGTTTGACCGGCCTGCACCTCGCGCAGAATCGCGCCGGAATCGTTGCGGAGCTCTCTCTGGGAAATCGTCCTGCTCATGGAAAGCGAAAATAGCACTCTGATCACTCTGTAGCAATAATGCTACGGATGATGGCGGCGCGGTTGTCATTACAGCCCGATCCGCTCGGCGATGGTGGTAATCGCACATTCGGTTTTCCGCGGCTCCATGCCGCAGCCTCATTGAAACGCGCGGGCGCCGTGGCGAACAATACGCAGACCGACATTCACATACGGTCGCTCCACGTCATGCAAAACGCCACTCGTTTCCTCCTCGACGATGCCCACGCCGGGGTCGGACAGGACGATGTCCCCTCCGTCTTCAGGCTCCGCCAGCAGTTCCCCCGCCCCGTTGAGCCGGACCTTGCCGCCGCGGTGCGGCGGGAGATGACACCGGTGCTCGCCAACGTCGAGGCCGGGCAGCGTATCGCGGTGACCGGGTCGAGCCGGGGGATCGCCAATCTCGCGCTCGTGGTGCGGGAGTGCGTGAGCGCGCTTCGCGAAGCCGGCGCCGACCCCTTCGTGGCGCCCACCATGGGCAGCCATGGCGGCGCGACGGCCGAAGGTCAGCGGCAGGTGCTCGCCGACACCAACGGCATCACCGAGGAGAGCGTCGGATGTCGCATCGAGTCGAGTATGGAGGTGGTGCAAATCGGGACTACCGGCTCCGGGTTCCCGGTCTACCAGGACCGGCTCTGCCATGACGCGGACGGGGTCCTCGTGGTCAACCGGGTCAAGCCGCACACCGGGTTCACCGAGCGGGTGGAGAGCGGCATCTGCAAGATGCTCGTCATCGGCATGGGCAAGCAGGCCGGCGCTTCGAAGATCCACCATCAGGCGTTGCGCCTCGGCATGGGGCGGCTGGTGCTGGAGGCGACCCGCATCATCGTGGAGTCCGCCCGCCCGCGGCTCGTCGGCGCCATCGCTCTGGTGGAGAACGCCTTCAAGGAGACCGCCGTCGTCCGGGGCTTGCCGGTCGGAGACTGCGACGCACTGCTCGACGCCGAGAGCGCATTGCTGGAGCACGCCTACGCGCTTTTCCCGCGTTTGCCCTTCGATGAACTCGACGGGCTCATCGTCGACGAGATCGGCAAGAACGTGAGCGGGGCGGGCATGGACACCAACGTCATCGGCAAGAAGGACGGTCTGACCCGGCCGCAGATCGGCGCCATCTATGTGCGCGGCCTCACCGAAGGGACCCACGGCAACGCGGTCGGGCTCGGCAACGCCGACATCATGCCGCGTTCGCTCCTGCCGCATGTGGATCTCAATTCGACGTACATGAACGCGTTCACCGCCAAGCGCCTGTCCATCTGCAAGGTCCCGATGCTGGTGGAGAACGAGCTGCAGGCGCTTCAGGTGCTGCTGAACTTCCGCGCCGAGGAGGATCCGGCCTCGCTGCGACTCGCGTGGATTCGCAACACGTCCATGCTCGACGAGCTGTGGGCGTCGCAGGCGCTGCTCGACGAGGCCCGTGCCCACCCGAGCCTCGAGGTGCTCTCCGAACCCGCCCCCATCCGACTCGACGACGCACTGACGCTCGTCGCGCCCTGAAACGCGGCCGCAGCCGTGACTTGGTGAGAAATGCGGGCTAGATTGCGCCCTTCGATCCGCCGGCGGCGGCCGGCGGTCAATTGCCGCACACCATCAGGGCGGGAGGCTGCGAAACACGATGGATTTCCGGATCAAGACGGTGCCGCCGGAGCAGCGGCGGCCGAAGCCTGCGGACGAGGACTCGCTCGGCTTCGGGAAGATCTACAGCGACCACATGTTCACCATGCGCTGGACCTCGGACGGTGGCTGGGGTGAGCCGACGATCCAGCCGTTCGCCAACCTGGAGCTGTCGCCCGCCGCCCTGGTGCTCCACTACGGGCAGATGATCTTCGAAGGGCTGAAGGCGTACCGGAACCGCAAGGGCACCGTGAACCTGTTCCGGGCGGCGGAAAATTGTGTGCGCTTCAACCGCTCCGCCGTGCGGCTCGACCTTCCGGAGGTCGAGCCCGACATCTTTGCCGGAGCGATCGAGCAACTTCTCGAACTCGACCACGAATGGATCCCGCGCTCGCACGGGACGTCGCTCTACATCCGGCCCACCATGGTGGCGACCGAGCCCTACATCGGACTCAAGTCCACCCACGAGGCACTGTTCTTCATCATCACCGGACCGGTCGGGGCGTACTACCCCGAGGGCTTCAATCCGGTGAAGATCACGGTGTCCGAAAAGTACTCGCGGGCAGGGCCGGGCGGGCTCGGGTCGGCCAAGACGGCCGCGAACTACGCGGCAAGCCTCAAGGCGGAGAAGGAGGCTCTCGGGCGCGGCTTCACGCAGGTGCTCTGGCTCGACGCGGCCGAGCGGCGGTACGTCGAGGAAGTCGGCTCGATGAATATCCTGTTCAAGATCGCCGGCACCGTGGTCACCCCGCCGGTCGGCGAGACCATCCTCGCCGGCATCACCAAGGAGTCGGTGCTCAGCCTGCTCGGGCAGTGGGGGGTGCCGGTGGAGGAACGCCCCATCACCATCGAGGAGGTGCTGGACGCGCATGCCGACGGAACCCTCGAAGAGGTATTCGGCGCCGGCACCGCCGCGGTCATCTCCCCGGTCGGGTCGCTCGACTACAAGGGCCGCACCCATCACATCGCGAACGGCGGCACCGGACCGTTCGCGGAGCGGCTCTTCGACGAGATGATGGGCATCCAGTACGGCATCCGACCCGATCCCTTCGGCTGGATCCACGAGGTGGCACCGGCCGGCATGGGAGGCACCCAAGCCGCGAGCGGGTGAGACGGACTCGGATTGGATCGGGCCAGCCACACCTCCCTTGCGCGGGTCTCAGTCCCTCGGGGGACACAACGGTGGTGGTGGGTCGAACATGAACTTCAACACCACGAGCCAGACGTTTCGCCAGTTGATGGGAAACGGGCTCAGCTATCGCGTGCCTCGGTTCCAGCGTGACTATTCGTGGGATGTCGACCACTGGGATGACCTGTGGCTGGACATCGTCGGCCTGTTCGGGGACGAGCCCGAACCTGCGCACTACATGGGCTACAGCATCGAACACGTACTGCCGGAGAGTCCCGGCGACGACTGGCAACAATTCGATGAACAGCAGCGCGAAGCGTCAACCTACCGACTGGGCAACATGACACTGTTGGATTCGAACCCGAACCGGCGCCTGGGAAACACCGGATTTACCGAGAGGCGACGCGCCTATCTGGAGAGTGAGTTCGCGATCACCAGAAAGCTGGCGGAGGAATTCGATGCCTGGACGGTGGACAAAATCGGTTCGCGTCAGGGGTGGATGGCGAAGCAGGCATCCAGCATCTGGCAAGTGAATTTCTGAGAGGAGATCGAAGACTCGCACGCGAGCAGTCAGCTCGCGCTCGGTCCCGGCGGACCCCGCCCGTTTACCGGCCCGTTCAGGAGCTGGCGAGGTGGGGCTTGTCGGTCATGGAGTTCTGGCCTCGCTCGCGGTTCGGCTCCACGTTCAGGCCCAGGAACCGGCCGAGTTCATCGGCGCCTCCCATGTACTTTCCGTCGATCCAGATCTGGGGCACGGTGATCGGCGTCTTCGGCCCGACGATGGGCTTGACCCGGCCGATCATCTCGTAGAGCGCGCGCGGGTCCCGGACCACGTCGTGATACGTGTAATCGATGCCCGCATCGGCGAAGTACCCCTTCGCCCGCGTGCAGTGCGGGCAGGTTACCTTGCCGTAGAGGTGGTTTCCGGACACCCCGCTGCGGCCCACGTGTGCGGCGATGATCGCCTCGGTGAGGACGCCGCGGTTCAGGGCGTGGCCCTGGCTCACGACCTTGCCTTCGACCATCACGATCGGGGCATGCCAGCCGCCCTTCGGGAGCGGCTTCCACCACTCGCTGAGCCACTCCCGGATGTCGACCTCGACCGGAATGCCATCGAGCTCGTTCTCGAGAGTGTCATTGATGACATCTGTCGTAAGTGAGCACTCACCACAAAGGATGTTGACTTTCCACGGACCCCACTGCCCCGCCCAGCGGTACAGGGTCAACTGTACGGCCTGTGTCGTCATCGGTACGTCTCCCGTGGGTTGTCTCCGGCCCCGCTAAGGTATGCGCATGCGCGGAAAGACGTCAATCGGGCTTCACTCCCGCCGCGGTGATACGATGGCTTCGTTATCTGGATCCCTCACCTGCGCCGACCACCTGCCGCCGAGCCCACCCGCGTGCCACCGCAGAAGGATTCGCGTGCCCTGGCCGCACCCGTGGGCAAACGACGCCATGCGACCGGCGTCATTCTCGTACTGGCCGCCGGGGTGATGCTCAGCATCGCCGGGATTACCCTGCGCCATATCGAATCCGCGAGCGGCTGGCAGATCCTGTTCTACCGTTCGCTGACGTTCTGCATCGTCATCGCCCTCTGGCTCACCTTCCGGTACCGGGCTCGCGTGGGGCGGGCGTTCGTCGCGGTGGGGCGACCCGGACTCGTCGTGGCGCTGAGCCTCGGTCTCGGGTCGACGTGCTACGTGTTCGCGCTGCTGCTCACCACGGTCGCGAATGCGCTGTTCCTCATCAGCGCCGCCCCGTTCATGGCCGCGGTTCTCGGTTGGATCGTGCTGCGCGAGCGGGTGCGGCCGGCGACCTGGCTCACAATGACCGTCGCGCTCGTCGGTATCGCCATCATGGTCTTTCACGGGGTGCAGAGCGGACGTCTCCTCGGCAACCTCGTCGCCCTCGGTACGCCCATCAGCTTCGCGATCATGCTGGTGGTGCTGCGCCGCGCCGGACATCGCGACATGCTCCCCGCCATCTGTCTCGCCGGGGTGGTCGGGGCAGTGCTCGGGTTCGCGATGTCGGACACCCTGGTCCTCTCCCGCCACGATCTGGCGCTCTGCCTGTTTCTCGGCGTCTTTCAGTACGCGGGCGGATTCATCCTCATCACGCTGGGGGCGCGCTACCTGCCCGCCGCCGAGGTCGCCCTGATCTCGCTGGCGGAGGTCGTGCTCGCCCCCGTCTGGGTGTGGATAGGCGTCGGCGAGGTGCCCGCCGCGCTCACCCTGGTGGGCGGCGGGATCGTGCTCGCGGCGGTGGTCGCGCAGGCATTGACGGGCATGCGCTCGCGGGGCGGGGGCTGATTCGAGTTCCAACCTCAGCCCAGCCCCAACTCCCCGAGCGCCGCACGCCAGTCCACGCAGAGGACGCCGCCGATCTCCATGCGCGTCGGATCGCGGCTGATGCACAGGGCGAACGGGTCCGGGAAGTCTCCGATGAAACGGGCAAGGTGACGGACGTCTCTCTCGTCGACGCGATCGGACGACTTGATCTCGACCAGTGCAGTCGGCAGGCCGGGGCGTTCGATCACGAGATCGATCTCGACCCCCGCCCCGGTCTGCAGGTACGAAACCCTCCAGTCGGGGGACCGATACCGCGACAGGTGCACGATCTGAGTCACGATGAAGTGCTCGAACGCCTTGCCGTATTCGTAGGTGCTGGCGTTGAGAGGAACGTCGAGCGTCCGGTCCAGCGCGCGTTTCACGCCGTGGTCGAAGTAGTAGAACTTCGGATTGACCCGCTGCTGCTTCCGAATGGAGCGGTGGAACGCGGGCAGGAGGAAGCCCACCAGGGTGTCTTCCAGGATGCTGAAATAGGTGAGGACGGTCTTCGGGTCCGCGCCCACATCTCGTGCGATGTTGGCGTAGTTGACAATCGCGCCGTTCGACTGCGCGGCGACTTCGAGAAACCGTCTGAACGGATCGAGGCGTCTGACGATCTGTTCGGCCACGATCTCTTCCTTCAGGTAAGTCAGGGCATACGCTCGAAGGTACGCCCGCCGATCCTCTTCGAGATCCAGTGAGAAGATTCCGGGGAGCGTTCCCCAGCGCAGGGCGCCGTCGAGGTCGAACGCATCATCGAGTTCCGGCGCTGTGAGCGGGTACAGGCTGTACACGAACGCCCGTCCCGCCAGAAGATTCGACGCCCCGCGTCGGAGCTTCCTCGCACTCGATCCCGTGAGTACGAAGCGCTTCCCGGTGTTTTCGATCAAACGATGGACCACATCCAGAAGACGCGGAGCACGCTGCACCTCGTCAATCAGAACCCACTCCACCGAGTCGGGCAGCGCTCTGACCTGCGACTCCAGTCGTCCCGGAGTCCTCCGGTACCGATCCTCGACTTCCGGGTCGAGCAGATCCAGGTACAGCGATGCGTCCGGGGGGAACGCATCCCGCATCCAGGTGGTCTTTCCGGTGCCGCGCGCCCCGAACAGGAAGAACGACCGACGGCGGGTGGGCTGAAGGAGCCTGGAGAACATTCCGGAATTCTATTTGATTTATGGAGTGTGTTCCATATTTCCTCTCCTTCACCCTCGACTCACCTCGGCCCGAAGATCGCGGTCCCGACCCGCACCATCGTGGCACCTTCCGCGATGGCCGCCTCCAGGTCGCCGGTCATTCCCATCGAGAGGGTGTCGAGTTCAAGACCCTTTGCGTTGAGATCGTCGAGGATCTCGCGGAGCAGGCGGAAGGGGATGCGCTGGGTTTCAAGGTCCGCCGCGGGGCGGGGGATGGCCATCAGGCCGCGGAGCCGCAGCCCCGGCAGCGCGCGGATCAGTCGGGCGAGCGGCTCCACTGCGTCGGGCGAGACTCCCGACTTGGTCGCTTCGCCGCTCACGTTGACTTCGATGCACACGTCGAGCGGCTCCCGGCCAGCCGGCCGCTGGGCGGAAAGGCGAGTCGCGATCTTCTCGCGCTCGATGCCGTGGACCCAGTCGAAATGCGTGGCGATCGGCCGGGTCTTGTTCGACTGGACGGCGCCGATGAAGTGCCACGACACCCCTTGCCCCGCGAGCGCCTCCACCTTGGTCATGGCGTCCTGAAGGTGGTTCTCGCCGAAGGCGCGCTGACCGGCCGCGACTGCCGCCCGTACCGCCTCCGCCGGCTTGGTCTTGCTCACCGCGAGCAACGCCACCGAGCCCGACGGCCGGTGGTAACGCCGCTCCAGCGCGCCGATTCGGGCGCGAACCGCAGTCAGTGCCTTTCCGACGTCATGCATTGCGATGTGCTCACCCAGCGTATGGCCATGCGAGAAGATTCGGGGACTCCGCACGGCGCGAACGGGGGAGCCGGCTCCCGGGCGCATCGGCGGGCCGTCTCGGCTTCGACCCTTCCCCCCATCTGTCGACGGGAGCGCTCAGGCTATCGCCGCTGATGTCTTCCCTGCGTTCCTACCCACCGGTCGGCGGAGGGCTCGGGCCGTGGCCCCCGGCTTCCCGCGCGTCCCGTTGGGCGGGATGCTCGGGCCGCCGCCGGTGTCTTCCCTGCGTTCCTGTCCGTCTGTCGGCGGTGACCTCCCTCCGGACGGCCTATTCTCCTACATGCATCGAGCCTTCGGCGAATATCCCGGTCCCGGTGCGGACGGCACACTTCCGGGCAACGGTGAAGGTCATACGGGAGCGAGACCACATGGACATTGGCGAACTGCTCGAATTCGCGGTGAATCAGGGCGCATCCGACCTGCACCTCTCGGCTGGGCTTGCGCCGATGGTGCGGATCGACGGCGACCTGCGGCGTATCGAGACACCGGCGCTCGATCATGCGGCGGTGCTCGGGCTCGTCACCAGCGTCATGCACGACGCGCAGCGCCGGGAGTACGAGGATCGCCTGGAGACGGACTTTTCGATCGAAGTCCCGGAGCTCGCCCGGTTTCGCGTCAACGCCTTCAACCAGCACCGGGGCGCCGGGGCGGTGTTCCGGACCATTCCTTCCAGGGTGTTCTCGCTCGAAGAGCTGCACGCACCAGCCGTCTTCAGAGACATCGCCGACACGCCGCGCGGGGTGGTGCTGGTCACCGGACCGACGGGATCCGGCAAGTCGACCACCCTGGCCGCGATGATCGACCACAAGAACGGCGCCGAACACGGACACATCCTCACCATCGAGGATCCGATCGAGTTCGTCCACCAGAGTCGGCAGTGCCTCGTCACCCAACGCGAGGTGCATCGGCACACGCACGGCTTCGGCGAGGCGTTGCGCTCGGCACTGCGCGAGGACCCGGACGTCATCCTGGTCGGCGAGATGCGCGATCTCGAAACCATACGCCTCGCCCTGACCGCGGCGGAGACGGGTCACCTCGTGTTCGGCACCCTGCACACGAGCTCGGCCGCCAAGACCGTCGACCGCATCGTCGACGTGTTCCCGGCCGCCGAGAAGGACATGGTTCGGGCGATGCTCTCGGAGTCGCTGCGGGCGGTCATCTCCCAGACCCTTCTCAAGAAGAACGGCGGCGGGCGGGTCGCCGCGCACGAGATCATGATCGGGACGCCGGCGATCCGGAATCTCATCCGGGAGAACCGGATCGCACAGATGTACTCGGCGATCCAGACCGGGCAGCGGTTCGGCATGCGCACGCTCGATCAGGATCTCGCGGAGTTCGTGCGCAGGGGAGTGATATCGCGCGATGTGGCCCTTCAGGCCGCAGTGAACAGGGACGCGGTGACGAATTTGTGACGCCCGGTCATTCCGATGCGGTATCCTGCGCAACCCGAAGGTTGGATGCGCGACCGCCACGGGAAGGCAAACACCTTGAAGATGTCTCGGGGCGAGTTCCTGCAATGGGAACACAAGGCGATCACCCTGCTCGGCATGTCCGGGGTCGGCAAGACAACGCTGTCGAACAAGCTCCCCAAGTCGAACTGGTTCCACTACTCGGGCGACTACCGCATCGGCACCAGGTATCTCGCCGAACCGATCGTCGACAACGTCAAGCGCGCGGCGATGCAGGTGCCGTTCCTGCGCGGGCTGCTGTGCAGCGACTCCATCTACATCGCCAGCAACATCACCGTCCATAATCTGGAGCCGCTTTCGACCTTTCTCGGAAAGGTTGGCGATCCGTCGAAGGGCGGCCTCGCCTGCGAGGAATTCCTCGCCCGCCAGCGGCTGCACCACGACGCGGAAGTCAACGCGATGCGCGATGTCGTGGAGTTCGTCGCAAAGGCCCGCGACATCTATGGATACGACCACTTCGTCAACGATGCGGGCGGCAGCGTCTGCGAGCTTGACGATCCGGAGACCATCGAGCTGCTCGCCGCCCACACGATGATCGTGTACGTCCGCGCCGACGAGAGCATGGAGCAGGAGCTCATCCACCGCCAGAAGGCCCACCCGAAGCCGCTCTACTACAGCGAGCCGTTCTTTCGACGCTCGCTCGCCCGTTATCTGGAGGCGGAGGGCCTCCACGCCTCTGAAGCCATCGATCCGGATCGGTTCGTGCGCTGGATGTTCCCGCGTCTCGTCGAACGCCGGCGGCCGCTGTACGAAGGCATCGCGGCCGCTCATGGCTACGCGATCACCGCCACGGATGCCGGAACGGTGCGCGACGAGCAGGACTTCCTCGATCTCGTCGCCCGCGCCATCGACGGCGAGTCCAGCGCAGTCGCCTGAGAACACCCGTGCCCCTCGTCGCCCATTCCGACCTGCCGAGCTTCGAGCGGCTACGCGCCGACGGGCAGGAGGTTCTGACGCTGGAGCGCGCCGGCGGCCAGGACATCCGCGAATTGCACGTCGGGCTCCTCAACATGATGCCGGACGCGGCGCTCCAGGCAACGGAGCGGCAGTTCATGCGGCTCGTCGGGTCCTGCAACCGCATTGCGCAGATCCACGTGCATCCGTTCGCGGTCGATGCGGAATCGCGCGGCCTGAAGGCGCGCGACTACATCACCCGCTACTATGAATCGTTCGATGACGTGCGCGCCGCCGGCCTCGACGCGCTCGTCATCTCCGGCGCCAACCCCGCCGAGCCGAAGATGGAAGACGAGCCGTTCTGGGAGCCGCTCGTGGAGGTCATGGAGTGGGCGGCGAAACACGTCTGCTCGGTGGTATGTTCATGCCTCGCGACCCACGCCTACCTGCAGCACTTCCACGGGATCGCCCGCCGACGCTGCCTCCCGGACAAGCGCTGGGGCGTGTACGAGCACCGCAACCTCGCCTCCCATCCGCTGGTCGCCAACCTGAACACGCGCTTCGACGGGCCGCACTCGCATGTCTACGAAATGACCCGCGGGGATGTCGAGCCGGCCGGGGTGCGGGTGCTGAGCGAGAGCGAGGAGGCGGGGATCTATCTCGCGGTGAGTGCGGACGGCTTCCGTTTCGTGTTCTTTCAGGGCCACCCGGAGTACGACAAGGTGAGCCTCGCAAAGGAGTACAAGCGGGAGGTGACGCGCTTCGTCGCCGGGGAGCGGGACACATACCCGGGGTATCCGGTGGGGTACTTCGGCCGCTCCGCGCGTGAGATGCTCGACCATCACCGCGAGGCAGTGATGGACGCGATGGCGCGTGGCGCGCCACCGCCGGCGTTTCCGGACGCCGAACTCGAGCCCAGACTCGACAACACCTGGACGGACACCGGCAAGGCGATGTTCAACAACTGGCTGGGGCTCGTGTATCAGCTCACCGACGCCGATCGCCGCAAGCCGTTGATGAGGCATCTCGACCCGAATGACCCACTGGGACTGAAAACCGCGTGAACACGCATACGCACGCCCGACGCACCGGCCGGGGGCTCGCCACCCTGATCGCATTCATCGCCCTGATCACGTTCATCGCGGTCGGGTCGGCCGCGGCCGCCGACTCCAATCTTGCGGACGGATACCCCGAGCCCGCGTGCGGAGAGCGGCCCGAAGTCCCCGAACGCCCGGAGAAGTTCGAAACCGAGGAGGCCATCGTCGTATACAACGCGAAGGTCGACGCCTACAACGCCTCGATGGAACGACTCGTCGAATGCGTGAGCGCCTATGTCGCCAACGCCGCGGCCGACATCGAGCGGATCCGGGAGCGGGCCCGCGACGCGATTGAGGGTCTGGACGCGCAGTGAAGCAGCACGTTCCGAGTCGCCTCCCGACCCCGTGCGGGGCGGCGCCTCACGCGGCAAGGGAATGGCGTCCCGGCACCGCGGCAGCCTGAACGCGAAGCGGGGGACGTCGGCCCCGGGCGCGCCCGGGACCGACTTTCAGGAGGAGGTTGATGCGACAGGCACACAGGATGTCGGTGCTCGGCACCGAGACCGCGTTCGAGGTCCTCGCCCGGGCCGAGGCGCTGGCGCGCGCCGGGCGCGACATCATCAACCTCGGGATCGGACAGCCGAATTTCAGGACCCCGCCGCACATCGTGGAGGCAGGCGCGAAGGCGCTGCGCGACGGGCATCACGGCTACACCCCGTCTCCGGGGATCCCGGCGATCCGCGAAGCGGTCGCGGCGGACATCGCCCGTCACCGCGGGGTCGAGGTGCACCCTGACCGGATCGTCGTCGTCCCCGGCGGCAAGGTGACGATGTTCTTCGCGATGATGATGTTCGGCGAGCCGGGGGCAGAGATCCTCTACCCGAACCCGGGCTTCCCCATCTACGAGTCCGCCATCCGCTTCAGCGGCGCCGATGCGGTGCCGATCCCGCTACTGGAAGACAAGGACTTCTCCTTCGACCCGGACGAAGTGCTCTCGCTCGTCACCGCGCGCACCCGCCTCCTCGTCATCAACTCCCCCGCCAACCCGACCGGCGGCGCGATCCCGCGCGAGGCGCTGGACCGGCTCGTGGCCGGGCTCGTCGAACATCCGCATGTCGCGATTCTGAGCGACGAGATCTACGCTCGCATGACCTACGATGGCCGCACCCACACGAGCCTGCTCGGTTACCCCGAGATCGCCGACCGCCTGATCCTGCTCGACGGCTGGAGCAAGACCTACGCGATGACCGGATGGCGGCTCGGCTATGCGGTGTGGCCGGAACCACTCGTCGAGGGCGCGACCCGGCTCGCGGTGAACTGTCACTCCTGCGTCAACGCCTCCGCCCAGTTCGCGGGCATCGCTGCCCTGGAAGGGCCGCAGGAAAGCATCGGGGAGATGGTCGCGGCGTTCGACGAGCGCCGGCAGGTGATCGTCGAAGGGCTGAACGCCCTGCCCGGCATCACCTGCCGCCACCCCGGCGGCGCGTTCTACGCGTTCCCGAACATCGCCGGAACCGGAACGTCGAGCGACACGCTCCAGCGGCGCCTCCTCGAAGAGGCCGGCATCGCCGTGATTTCCGGCACCAGCTTCGGCGGGTACGGGGAAGGCTACCTGCGGTTCTCCTACGCCAACAGCACCGAGAACATCCGGCGGGCGCTGGAGCGGATGGGAGAGATGCTGTAGCGATCGTGCTCCTCAGACTTCGGGATCGCCGCTCGTGCCCGGCTCGATGCGGGGGAAGTCGCGCTTCCTGAAGATCGCACTGACCGGACAGCCGTACTTCCGCGCCAGTGTCTCGCAGCCTCCGGACTCCCGGTCCACCAGGGCCGCGATGCCCACGATCTCGTACCCGGCCACGATGAACGCATCGCACGCGGCCACGGTCGACGAGCCGGTGGTGACGACATCGTCGACGACCAGGATGGGAGTGCCCGGCGGAAGCGCGTTCTCGATCGTGTTGCCGGCGCCGTGCCCCTTCTGTTCCTTGCGCACGATGGAGCCGGAGACCAGCGGTTTCCCGGTCTCGAAAGCCCGCTGGATGACCGCAGCGACGATGAAGTCGGCACCCATCGTGAGCCCACCGATGGCTTGCGGGAAACGGGGTAGCCGGCCGGCTTCTTCGAGAAATGCGTCGGCGATGAGGCTGAGACACCTCCCGTCCAGCATGGCCTTCTTGCAGTCGAAGTAGAAGGCGGACCGGCTTCCGGTGCTGAGTGTGTACGAACGGCCGACGGTCAGACACTTCTCGTCTACCAGCGACCGCAACTCTTCCCGTGCGGCGTTCATTGTCGTTCTACCTCCTTCCGGGTTCGGGCGCGGGCAGCAGCAGAGTCCCCCGAGACAAGGAGCGGTTCAGGGGTGATTCAGGGGCGATTCGGGGGCTGCTCAGGCCACCTCGTTCCGGCGCGAGTCGAGGACCCTGACCTGCTGCGGTGCGTCGATGGTGCGCACGATGTCGAGTCCGTTGTACGACTGCACGTCGAAGAATTGCAAGACATAGTCGACCGCCTTCTCCGGATCGAAGTCCTTGCACGAGTAGGCGTCGAAGGAGAAGAAGTTCTCCTCGGTCCAGGTGTGGATGGCGGCGTGCGATTCGAGCCATACCGTCACGCCGGAGATGCCGGCCTCCTCGTTCTGCCGCTTGGCCAGAAGCTGCTCCATCGTCCCGACCGCGTTGGCCTGGATGCCCTCGGCCTTGAGCGATTCCACGAAGCGGCTCAGCTCGTTGCCGGCGAACGGAAAACGGGCCACCAGCGGGGGGTAGACCAGGGTCATGTCGATGGCCATCGAGAGCCCCTCGAGCATGTGGTAGACGGCGGCGGTCTCGCTGATGCCGCGCGGGGTCGAGGTCTGCACGTCGAGCAGAATGTGCCGCCCGACGAAACCCTCGGTGCCGGTGAGATCCTGAACGGTGTTGACGACTTCGATGCTCATGCCCGCCTCCGCGTCGGCCCCAGCGTCAGTATGGAATCGGGGTCGGTCGAAAAAAGCGTGTAAGAGTACTCGACAATGGTGTCACGCGGGATGTTTTCACGTTGGTGGATGGTGGGCCAGTTTGAAATCGAGGCTGGATCTAGCTGAAATCCACCGACCCTAGACGAGCTAGAACCAAAGTGGCTGTAATCGTGACTAGGCGCAAAGGGGGGATAAGTAAAATTTATGCGGGATAATCGACTTTTATCACGTCTAGCAGCCAGTTGGGCTGACAGACAGGTCTCTTCTATTGACGTCGGCCCGGACCGAGGGATAGGCTCGCGGTTGCAAATAGGATTGCAACGCCCCAGTTCCCACTGGAGCGTTGCTCAACAGGTCAAGCGGCGACCTGGCTCCCTGTGCTGGACACGGGACGGATTGTCTCGCTTCCCAGCGCAGGGTGTCAACGTCTCCCGCCATAAGGAGGCGTCATGTGTAACCTAATTTCCGAGCAATTGCCACGCGCGCCCCCGCGGGAGCGCCGGCTGCGGCGACAGGGGGG
>JAPOSC010000007.1 GCA_026709935.1 Thiotrichales bacterium | reverse complement strand
CTCGGGGAGTGCGTGTCCGGTTTGCGTCAAGGTGGCGAGTGACCCCTTGCGCAGGCGCCGGCGGAGAGCGCGACGCTCCGGATGAAGAAGTGGCGACGCGAGCCGTCGGTCAGGTCGGTCCCCGTGGACTGTGTCGTGGAGGCTCCGGGCGCGGGGATGTCCTTCCGGGGCACCGGCAAGCCGGGTCCGATGACCGAAGACGGGGACGCGGTGATGTCGTTGGGGGTTGGGGGCGCGCTAGTGCTGGGAGCACCTGGCGGTTACCCGGCGTGGCCGTCAGGCCCGCGGAGTGTCGGCGGGCGATCTGTGCCGCGGCAGGTCTGGGGGTTGCCCACGGCGGCAGCGTGAGAAGCGCGGCGGCGAGACCGCGGCGCAGCCGACGGACGGCAGGGTGGATGTCACGGACCGCGGCGAAGGGAACGCCGCTGTCGGTGGAGAAAGCGGAGGCCCGGCGCACGGGCCGAGGCGGGCGTCTGGCTGTGCAGCGCCCGCCGGGGGAAGCGTTGGGGTCAGGCGGAGAGGCTAGTGGACGAGAGCCGTCCCAAGCCGAAGACGCAGGGAGAGGCGTTCGGCGTTCGGCGTTCGGCGTTCGGCGTTCGGCGTTCGGCAAACATTATAGCGGCGGACTCACACGGACTCGTCAAGCCCTCGCGCGGGCACGCTTCGCCCGACCTGCCGGTGAGGCCCGGGGCCTCCAGCATCATCGTGCTCAGCGTGTCTATCGCGGGGTTCATTCTCGTTCGAACTTGCCGTTGAGCCAATCGCTTGGCGCTACGCCTGACGCCGCCCAAGGTAGGACAACCCCGACCGATACACAAGAGGCTGAGGCGAACACCGCGCGCGCCCGATCGAAGCCCGCAACGGCGTCATGGTTTCCTCATGACGCCGAAGGCCGGCTCGTTCCCCCACGGCCCTTCGCCTGCGAGTCCGACGCACGGCGGATGCGCCAGATTCGGAAACGGTGTTCAATTCACGGTGACGGGCGGGGAGGACCATCGGGTGCCGGAAGTCTGCGTAGCAGGACTGTATGTGCCCGCAGGGCACGGGGGTTCGTCATATCCCCGGTTGATGCCATCGATCCCTTCCTGCGAATAGGCATCAAACGTGATATTGGTAATTTCCAGGGTGATCGTGGAATTCGAACCTCTTAAATGCGTGATGTTGTAGTCAAGAAGACCGCCCTCCGATCCCCCGCATGGAATCATTGTTTCCCCTGTTCGCAGGGTAGGGCTGGGGCAGGAACCGCCAGCGCAGGCGATCCGGTAGCTGACGTACAGAGCACCGCCCCTGACCTTGTCACGCCTGTTCTCCATGCGGACTCTGAAAGGCACATACCCACCGATGGGCGTGTGGTATGACTCGGCGATGATGTTGGGGATGGGGCTGGCGTCCTGTGCCGTCGCATTATTCACCCCGCCCCCGCCCCCCGCCGCCGCGAAGACCAGCATCGAAGCGGGCAGAGTGGTGCGGACCATGCGTTGCATCGAGTCGCTCCCTGATTGGTTGAATGGTACTGACGATACCAGAGCAGGCGGGCTTCGTCCGCCGGGGCGCTTACTGCCCGACCGATGCCGCCCCGCCATGGCTGCGACGGTGACCGAGCCGCCTCCCGGCTGAGGGCAGCCGCGTCTCGTTCGCGATGACGGTCTGGCCAGCCGCCGGGCGCCGGCCGAATCGCCGCGGCGGCCATCGGAGGGGCCGACGTCTGGAGCCGGCGTCATGCTTCACCGCGTCGGTGAAGGCGACCCATCCGCGGGCGGGTCGGGGCGCGCCCCTCGGTCGGCATTCCCTGTTGGCCGTCAGGGAGTCGCCAGGACGGTTCCCGGGGCGCAGGCAGCAGTTGAGCACGCGTAGCCCCGCCCCGACTATCGACTCGGGGCACCTCGGTTGTAGGCGAGGGGCCCGCGCGCTGTAGGCGCTGGTCGCCTTCACCACACACACGCCTCCGCGTTCGACGCATTCAGCGCCTGTCCTCCAGCGCACTCGCCGCCGGCGTCCGTCGCACTGCCCGGAGCCCGCGCCGGGCGGGGGTCGGTCGAGGGGCGTGGGGCCGAGCGAGTCCGCCGCACCCGTCCCGCGCCATCAGTCCGACCAGGGAGGTCCGCCATGTCCACCCGCACCACCACGCCGCGCCGCCTGTGTCCCGACCTCTCCCTCCTGCCCGCGTGCCGTGCCCTCATCGAGGGCGGGGCGCTGGTTGCCCTCAATCACTCCGGCGGCAAGGACAGCCAGGCGATGACGATTCTGCTCGAACGCCTCGTGCCCCGGGCGCAACTTCTCATCGTCCATGCCTCGCTCGGCGCCGTCGAATGGCCCGGCACCGTCGAGCACATCGAGCGCACCATGCCGTCGGGGGTGCCGCTCATCGTGGCCCGGACCGCCTCGGGGAAGTCCCTGCTCGAAGGCATCGAACAACGGGGCCGGTTCCCGGATGCGGCCCGCCGGTTCTGCACTTCGGACTGGAAACGCACGCCCATCGAGCGCGAGCTGCGCCGCTACCTGAAGGCCCATCCGCGTTTCGGTGGGCGCATCGTCAACGCGATGGGGATGCGCGCATCGGAAAGCCCCGCACGCTCGAAGCGTGCGCCCTGGCGGCGCAACGACCGCAACAGCCGCGCCGGAAGAGAATGGTACGACTGGCTTCCCATGCACGGCTTCGAGGCGGCAGACGTGTTCCGCGTCATCGGCGACGCCGGCCAGTCGCCGCACTGGGCCTACGCCGCCGGCATGTCGCGGCTCAGTTGCTCGTTCTGCATCCTCGCAGCGCGCGTCGACCTGCGTCGGGCGGCAACGCTCAGACCCCGCCTGTACCGGGAGTGAGAGCGGAGCGGGCGAGGGGTGAGGCCGGGGCTCCTGGAGGGAGTCCGGGCCGTCCTTCCCCCACCTCGGAGTCCTGCCCATGACCGAACCCGTCCCCATCGCCGCAGACTACACCCTGCGCCCGAGTGCGCTCGCCTCGGTGCTCTCCGGCCTGGTCGAAGCCCGCCAGCCCTGCATCGTGTGGGGGCCGCCGGGTGCGGCCAAGAGTCAGATTGCCCAGCAGGTCGCCGCGGCGGCGGGGCGTACCTACGTCGATGTCCGCGCCCTCCTGCTCGACCCCGTGGACCTGCGCGGCATTCCCTGGCGCGACGCCGCCGACCGCACCCGCTGGGCGCCGCCCGCATTCCTGCCGCCGACGGACGCCGACGAGACGTTCCTCATCAACCTCGAAGAGCTCCCCTCGGCGGTGCCGATGGTGCAGGCGGCGCTCTATCAGCTCGTGCTCGACCGCCGGGTGGGCGAGTACACGTTGCCCGAGGGCGCATCGCTCATCGCCTGCGGCAACCGGGAGAGCGACCGCGGCGTGGTGCACCGGATGCCGACTCCGTTGGCGTCGCGGTTCGTCCACCTCGAAGTCCGGGTCGATGCGAAGGACTGGCTCGCCTGGGGGGCGGCGAACGGGATTGCGCCCGAGGTGCTGTTCTTCATCGAGCTCGCCCCGACACTGCTGCACCACTTCGACCCGCAGTCGAAGGAGCGGGCGTTTCCGTGTCCGCGCACCTGGGAGTTCGCAAGCGACCTCGTGAAGCGCCGGAGCGGCCTCGATGCGCAGACGGAGCGCGCACTGCTCCGGGGCACCGTGGGCGAGGCGGCGGCGGTCGAGTTCGCGGCGTTCCTGACGGTCTGGCGGGAGCTGCCCCATCCGCGGGCGATTCTCACCGACCCCGCGCACGCCGACATCCCCGAGAACGCAAGCGCCCTGATGGCGCTCTGCGGGGCGCTCTACAAGCTCGCGGCGGACGTCAACTTCGACGCCATCGTCACCTACGCCCAGCGGCTGCGGCGTGAGGTGGGCGAATCACTGGTCGGCGCGTGCGTGCGCCGCACCCCGGCGCTCCAGCACTCGCCCGGCTTCATCCGCTGGGCGGCGGCGAAGACCCGGTGAGGGCGGGGGCATGCGCTGGCGATTCATCCACTACCCCGCGGGCGATGCCCCCTCGCGCATGTGTGTGGTGCGCGCACCGAGCCTGGAGGCCGCGCGGACCAGGCTCGCCCACGCCCTCGATGTCCCCGCCTGGACGCTGCGCGCCCTCGGACCGCCTCCGTCGGAGGACGCGCCCGCGGGCTGGCGCGTTACCCACGCTCCGGCGGGCGACGCCCCCTCGCGTGAGTACGCGGTGCGGGCGCCGAGTCTCGACGCGGCGAGGCGCACGCTCGCCACCGCCCTCGACGTCCCGGTGTGGACGCTGCGGTAGCCCCCTTGCTCAAGGAGACCACCCCCGATGAACCTCACCGACGACGCCATGCTGGTCAGTGTGCGCATTACCGCCTGGTCGGGCCGTATCCACGACCGGCAAGCGAGCGACCACGTCGCCGCCCACCACGACGCCGCAGCGAGCGCCGGGCGCTACCACAAGCGCCTGCTGCCGAAGCGCGCGCTCGCCGCCTTGACCTCGACCATGAGCGAGGCTCGCGCAACGCACTACGCCCACACCCTGCCCTGGGACGACCAGGGGGCGCGGCTCCTGACGGTGGCGAACTATGCCCACTACACCGCACTGATGGACGAGCTCAGGGAGCGCATGGTGCGCGAGCGTGCCCGCTTCATCGCCGACTACGCGCAGTGCATCGACCAGGCCCGCCTCGACCTCGGCCAACTCTTCCGCCTCGAGGACTACCCCTCCAAGACGGCCCTCCAGGACCGGTTCTCGCTCCGCTACCGCATCACCCCGGTGCCCGCCGCCCGGCACTTCATCGCGAAGCTCGCCGCCGACGACACCGACCGGGTGAAGCGTACCCTCGAGCGTGACATCGCCGAGCGTCTGCACACAGCCGCGGGCGACCTCTACCGCCGCTTGGGCGATGCGGTCGAGCGGGTCTCGGAGCGCCTGCGCGAGGACGACACCGGCAAGCCGCTCGTCTTTCGCGATTCGATGATTGCGCACCTCCGGGACCTCGTCGACGTGGTCCCCCGGCTCAACCTCTTCGGCGACGCCGAGCTCGCCCGACTCTGTGCGGAGGTCAAGGACCGCATCGCCCGCGTCGAGCCGGACACGCTGCGTCCATCGAAGACTTTCGACCCGGTGGTCCGCGCGCGCGTCAAACGCGACGCCGACGCACTCCGGGAGCGGTTCGCGGGCTACTTCGCCTCCGCTGCCGCGGATGTCGAAGCACCCGTGCGGGAGGCGGCGTGATGGCCGCCCGGGGACTCGACGAATCGGCGCTCCGCGTCAGCGACTGCGTGACCGCGCTCCTGCGCAAGCAGCCCTTCTTCGGGAGTCTCGTGTTGCGGCTCCCGCTCCACCCGGACCCGACCCGCGAGACGCTGGCGAGCGACGGGCACACCATCCGCTACTCACCGCAGTGGGTCGCACAGACCGCCGCGTACCGCATCGAGACCGCGATGGCGCGGGTGGTGATGGCCTGTGCGTTGAAGCACCACACCCGCCGGGGCGACCGGGACCCCGCGCGCTGGCAGCGGGCCTCGCAGCTTGTCACCCACGCGCTCATTCGTGATGCGGGCTTCACGCTGCCGCCGGAGGCGGACGTCTGGGACGGCCTCACCGTCGAGCAGGCCTACGACCGGCTCTGTCCCGAGGAGGGGGATTCCGGGGACGACACGAGCGCATCCCCCGGTACCGACTCCGCCGATGCGGACGCGGCCGGGCAATCCCCGTCCGAAGCGGATGATGACGACACTGCCGAACGCTCCCATTCCGTCGCCGACGAGGACGGCGACGGTGACAACGCCGATGGCCAGGGAGAGGACCGGGACGGCAAGAGCCGGGACGCGAACGACCAGACCCAGGAGGACACCTGCGACGCACCACCGAGCCATGACCCCTCCGGCACCGGGGAGGTGATGGATGCCGACACCCGCGCCGGCGACGACGGCACACCCACTAAGGCCCCACTCGACATCACCACCGAGGAGCAGGCGTGGGACGAGGCCATGCACCAAGCGCTCAGCATCGCCAAGGCCGAAGGGAAGGGGCCGGGCCAGGTCGAGGCGACCATCCGCAGCGCCCATGCGAGCCCCCTCGACTGGCGCACGCTCCTGCGCCGCCACCTGACCGACGCCGCGCGCCGCGACTACACCTGGAGCCGGCCGAACCGGCGCTGCATCGACACCGGGCTCTACCTGCCGTCCCTCCATTCGGAGGGTCTCGACACACTCGCGGTCATTCTCGACACCTCGGGCTCGCTCCCGACCGAGACCCTGGCCGCGTTCTGGGCGGAGCTGCGCGCCGTGGCGACGGAGATTGACCCTGAGCGCGTCGTCGTGCTCCAGGTCGATACCGCGGTGCGCGATGTGGCCGAGTACACCCCCGACGCCCTGCCTGAGGCGATCGCGGTCACGGGCCGGGGCGGGACCGACTTCCGCCCGGGCTTTGCGTGGCTCGATGCGCAAGCGGTGCGACCGGGGGTGTGCCTCTACTTCACCGACATGGAGTGCGACGACTATCCCGAGGCTGAGCCGGAATGCCCGGTGCTGTGGTGTGACTACGGCGACGCCGAAAGCCCCTGGCGCCACCCCGCGCCCTGGGGCGAGCGCATCGCCATCGGATCTTGAGCTCCGCACCGCCCGCGGCGCGTCTGCCCCTGCACTGCGCTCCATCGATCTTCCGCCACCAGTGAGGCAGCACCCATGAAGACGACCCGAGACTTCCGGCCACTGTCGGACCGCTACACGTTCGACTGTGGTCCGTGCTCCGGCGCCCACGGCTTCGCGCAGATCGACACCGCGCAGGATGCCCCGTACTACGGCACCTGGTGCTCGCCGAGCGCACGCGCCCTCGTGTGCTTCTCCGAGGGCACCTTGACCACCACCGTGTGCGAGACCGATGCGGAGTTCGTCGCCGAGCTCCGCGCACTCGCCCGGTGGAACGACGACGCCGGCCACGGCCCGATGCGCATCGACGCCCGGCGCGACGACGCGCTCCGCCAGGCGTTCGAGACGCTCGGGCTCGGCGACCTGCTGCACTGAGCGCCATCAGGAGGCAGGGCCGGCGCGGGGTCGGGCGAAGGGCCGGTCCGGGGCGTGGGAGCGTGTGCCGAACCGCCTTCTTCCTCCCCATCACCGGAGTGCACCCATATCCGTCTCCCACCGATGCGCCGCCGCCCGCGGAGGCCCCTGCTCGGAGGTGTCCTGACCATGCCCCACAGCGTCGAGACCGTCGTCTACACCCTCGATGAGCTGTCCGAGACGGCGAAGGCGCGCGCCCGCGCCTGGTACCGCGAGACCTGCCTCGACTGCGCGTGGTACGAGGCCGTGTTCGCGCACTTCGAGACGGTCTGCCGGCCCCTCGGCGTGCAGCTCCGCACGCGCCCCGTGCCCCTGATGGGCGGCGGCACGCGCGATGCGCCGCACCTCTACTTCCACGGCTTCGGGTTCCAGGGCGACGGCGCCTGCTTCGAGGGCACCTTCGCCCATGCCCGGGGCGCACCCGCCGCCATCCGCGCCCACGCGCCCGAGGACCGCGCACTCCACCACATCGCGGATGCCCTGCAGGCGGTGCAGCGGCGGAACTTCTACCAACTCCGCGCCGAGGTGCGCCACCGCGGCCACCACTGCCACGCGTACTGCATGGCCATCACGGTCGAGCGCGACAGTCCCACCGGACAGGCGATGACCGACGATGCCGAGGACACCGTGGCGGAGGCGCTGCGCGCCCTCGCGCGCTGGCTCTACCGTGCGCTCCGCCACGAGCACGCACACCTCACGGCCGACGCCACCGTCGACGAGACGATAGTCCGCAACGGCTGGACCTTCACGGCCGACGGGGCGCCGTTCGGCTGACGGCGCCGGCGCCCCGTGGCTCACCGCCCGGAGGCGGAGTCCGGGTCCGGTTCGGGCGGGCGCGGGCCGGCCGGAGCGGGCCGGCCGGAGCGGGCCGCGTCCTCTGTGTCCATCCCTTCCCCCTACGGAGACTGCCATGCCCTCTATCGCCTCTCCACCCGAGACGACCCTTCGGGACATCCCGCTGTCCCGCCTCGCCCTTGCCCCCGAGAATGTGCGGAAGACCCCGCCCGATGCGCACGCCGAGGCCCGGTTGCGGGCCTCCATCGCCGCCCACGGGCTGCTGAAGAACCTTGTCGTCCGTCCCGATGCGCCGGACGCGGATGGCGCCGAGCGCTTCGCGGTGGTCGCGGGCGGGCGGCGCCTCGCCGCGCTGAAGACCCTCGCCGAGGGCGGGACGCTCGACGCCGACGCCCCGGTGCCGTGCCGGATTGCCGCCCGGGAGGACGCCGCCGAGCTCTCGACGGCGGAGAACGTCACTCACCTCCCCATGCATCCGGCCGACCAGGTGGGTGCGTTTGCCGAGTTGGTGCGCTCGGGCGCGACCGTCGCCGCCGTCGCCGCGCGCTTCGGCGTGAGCGAGCGGCTGGTCGAGCAGCGCCTGCGGCTCGGGAACGCCGCTCCGGAGCTCCTCGATGCCTACCGTGCCGGCACCATCGACCTCGACACGCTCAAGGCGTTCGCCCTCACCACCGACCACGCGCGCCAGCGGGCGGCGTTCGCGCAATGCTCGGCCCACGGTGGGCGGCCGACGGCGTGGCAGGCGAGGCGGCTGCTCACCGAGACGCGGGTGCCGGCCGATGCGGCCGTCGCGCGCTTCGTCGGGGTGGAGGCGTACGAGGCGGCGGGCGGGGCGGTGCTGCGCGACCTCTTCGCCGACGCGTACGAGACCGGGGTGTGGCTCGAAGACCCGATGCTCCTGTCCGAGCTCGCCACCGCCAGGCTCACCGCCGCGGCCGCGGAGCTCGCGACCCGCTGGAAGTGGGCAGAGGCCCGGCTCGAAGTCGACTGGAGCGCGACCGCGCGCTACGGGCGCATCCGTCCCGAGCCGTCGGCGCCGACCGACGCCGAGTCCGCGGAGCTTGAGCGGCTGCGCGCCCGCCACGACGCGCTCTGCACCCTCGACGAAGCCGACTGGACCGATGCGCTCATCGAGGAAGGCGGGGCCATTGAGGCACGCATTGACGCCATCGAATCCGCCATCGACGCCCGCGCGACGTTCCGCGCGGAGGATTACGCGATGGCCGGGTGCATCGCGACCATCGGCCGCGACGGCACCCTCGAAGTCATCGAGGGACTGGTGAAGCCGGAGGACCTGCCGAAGGCGAAGGCCGGTGACTCGAACGCGAACGGCCGGAAGGCGGACGCCGGCGCCGGTGCCACGACCGATGTCGGCAGCCGCGTGGATGCTCCCGCGACGACAACACCCGGCGCCTCGCCGCCGGACCCGCGGGCGAAGGCCCGCGCCGCGGCCGGGGTCGGCATCGGGCTCGCCGACGACCTGCGGGCCATTCGCACCGCACTCGTAAAAGCGCATCTTGCGGGCGACTTCGCCGCCGCCTTCGACCTCGCGGTGTTCCAGATGGTGCGCAGCATCTTAGCCCCCGGCTACTCCCCGGCGTGGCACGCGCTCGATATCGCGTTCAACGCCACCGCCGACCGCCCCTCGGCACGGGCGAACGACGACGGCTTCGCCGCGTGGAGCCCCGGCGAGGCACTGCTCGCCGACTGGTCCGACCTCCCGTTCGAGTGGATGGAGGGCAACGACGATGCCGCCTGCTTCGCGGCCCTTCGGGCCTTGCCCCGGGCGGACAAGGAGCGGCTGTTCGCAGCCGCGGTCGCACGGACCGTGAAGGGCCAGCTCGCCTTCGAGCCCGACGCCCGGCCGGAGCTCGAAGCGACCGTCGCGCGGCTCGGCATCGACTTCGCGGGGTACGTGCGCCCGACGGCGGCGCTGCTCTGGTCGCGCCTCACCAAAAGTCGCCTCCTCGACATCGCACGCGCCACCTTCGGCGCGGCCTGGGCGGCGGCGCGGTCGAAGTACAAAAAACCCGACATCGCCGCGGCGATGGAGGCCGCGTTCGCGGCCGGTCCTACACCGGTGGGCCTGGACAGGGCCGAGCACGCGGCCGCCCTTGCGTGGACGCCGCCCGGATTCGCGGCGTTCGACGGGGGTGGGGCGTCCGCAGGCCCCCCGGACGGTTCGGGGGATGCGGCGCAGGTCCCCGCGGCTGAGGACAGACCGCGCACCTCCTCTGGGGGCGAGCGCATCGAGTCCCCGGCCGCCGCCCTCGCGGCCGCGAAGTCGAATGGCAACGGTGCGTCCCACGGCACCCGGGCGCCCGGCGACGCCGAGGCCCCGGACGGCTTCGCCGATGGCAACGGCCACGCCGCGCCGGGTCGCCCGGAGGGCGAGGCCGGTCCAGAGCCGGTGAACGGCCGCGGCGGGGGCGAGGACCGTCCCGCCGAGCCATCGATCGCCGACGCCATCGACGCGATGAACGCGGTCCCGACTGCGGACGGTGGACCCCGCGTCGTCGTCCGGAGCGTGGGTCCCGTCCACGGCACTGGGGCCGGCCCCGCGGCGCCCGACCTCCCCGCGTTCCTGCGCCGCGTCCACTGAGCGTTCCACCCCTTGGGCTCAGCGCCCCGCCCGGCACCGTCCGGCGCGGGGCGCCGAGCGTTGTCACCGTCCGCACCCACCCTCTCACGGAGCGTCCACATGAACGACAGTCTTACCACCATCCGCGCCCGCCTCCACGACGGCGCCATCAAGCGCGTCACGCGCACCTTCGCCGCGACGCTTGGCGACGTCTTCACCGAGCTCCTGCAAAACGCCCGCCGGGCCGATGCGGCGCGGGTGCGGGTGGGCGTCACCGGCCCCGGCGCCGGTCCCTGCACGGTCACCGTCACCGACGACGGGGCCGGCATCACCGACCCCGGCGTCCTCCTCAGCATTGGCGAGAGCGGCTGGGAAGAGGCGCTCACCGTGCGCGAGGACGCGGCCGGCATGGGCCTGCTGAGTCTCGCCCGCCGGGGCGGCACCGTCGCGTCCCGGCCCCGCACGTTCGACGGCGACCCCGTTTCCGGCTGGCGCGTCACCCTCACTCCCGAGCACTTCCTCGGCGAGGGCGAGGCCGAAGTCCACCTCGACGACACCGCCCCCTGGCCGCACGGGACCCGCATCACCTTCGAGACCACCGGGGTCGAGACCGCCGACGCGGTGCGCACCGCCCTCGCGGCCGCCGCCCGGCACTACCCGCTGCCGGTCGTGTTTGAGCACCGTCCCCAGACCCCACCCGAGGGTGAAGTCCTCGAACGCCACGCGTTCCTCGACGGCGCGGTCTATGTCGAGCGCTGGCGGGGCGTCGTGTTCGGGGTGTTCAGGGACCGTGCGCACGGCCTTCGTCTCCCCGACCCCGATGTCAACTTCCACGGCGCCACCGTCGCGGTGCGCCTGCCCGCGGTCGAGTCCGTGCACGGGGTGCGCTGGACGGTCGCGGCCGATGTCGAGGACTGCCCCGAGCTGGAGCTCGTGCTGCCCGCGCGGAAAGAGGCGGTCGAGACCCCGTTCCTCGCCGCCCTGCGTGACGCCGCCCGCCGGGCCCTCTACCGGGCCATGGCGATGGACCCGGACCCGCGCCCTGCGTTCGAGGACCGCAAGCGCGCGCACGAGGCGGACATCGACATCGCCGTACCGCCGGCGGCGCTTCAGCCCTGGCGAGCCGGCCTCGCCGACCTCGACGACTGGCGCGAGGCGCCGAAGCGCACACCCGTCGGTGCCGATGCGCTGCTGGTGACGTGCGACCCCGAACCGCCCGAGGCGCAAGCCCTCGCACGGGCGGCGGCACGGAATGCCCTCACCGAGCGCCTCTTCGCCCCCGACCGGCGCCTCGAGGGCTACGCCTGGTACGACCGCATCGCGCGAGTGGAGGACCTGCGCACCGAGGTCATCGTCGACGGACACCCCTGCGCCCTCGACGCCTTGCCTCGACCCGCACCGACCGGCACGCCCGAGGGGCCGCTGCCGGTCCGCCCGGACGCGCTCTTCCTCCACCTTGCCGTCCGTCCGCCGGAAGGACCGGCGCACGTTCTCGACCTCCCCACCGACCTTGCCTTCGCCGGCGACGCCTGGGTCTGGGTGGGCGACGCCCGCCCGCTCGTGACCGCCGACAGCACCCTCACGCCCTGGCAACTCGCCGAGCACCTGCGGGCAGCGTTCTTCTCGCCGAGCGACGATGCGGACGCGGATTCCTGGGAGCGGCAACGCACCGACTTCGACACCGAGGCGCTTCACCTCGCCACCCGGCTGCTCGTCTCCGACGACGAAGCGCGGCGGACCTCCATCGCCGATGCGGTCGCGCGCACACTCTTCTGGGTCATCCCCCACGACCGGGCCGTCGACATCGCGGTGCGCGACCGGAAGGTGACGGTGACGCTCGGCGAGGTCGCTGAGGAGGTGACGTCATGACGCGGCCGTTCACCGTGCAGTGCACGTATGCGGGCTACTGGGCCCACATCGTCACTGTCGAAGCGAAGACCCTGGACGCGGCGCTCGCGCAGGCCATCGAGACCGCGAACGCGAGCGACGCCTGGCGCGCCCTCGACCACTGCGGCCCCACGTTCGTCGATGCTGTGGTCGAGGGCGCCGACGCCGACCCCTGGGACCCGGAGGCCGCGCTTCCCATCCCGGACCGCTTCACCGAGCGCGGTGCGCCGCCGGTGGTGACGCTCGCCGGCCCCGGCCGGCCCGGGCGCATCGAGGTTGCGGGTGGCGCCGTGCGTCTTCGCTTCGTCGATGCCGCGGGCACCGTCACCACCGAAGTCTCGGACTCGGCCCCTGCGGACAACACGCCCGTCATCACCGTCCGTCGCCGGGCGGACGGGCGACCCGACGTCACCGTCACCGAGGGACGCGCCCGCATCCGCATCCTCGACGACTGAGCCCGTCGCCGGCCGATCTGCACCGTCACGCTCTCCGCGGCCCACCCCGGCGTTCGCCCCGCGCGGCGCCGGGGGGCGGCTTGGGTCGGGTGCGGGAGGACCGGGGCGCGGGAGCGTCCCCGGCGCCTCCTTCCGTCTTCGTTCCACCGGAGGTTCCTCCCCATGCCCATACCGCCCAAGCATCGTCTGGACCCCGGCGACGCGGCGCAGCAACGCGCCATCGCCGACGCGGTCCGCACCGAGATTCACTGGCGCTTCCCCCGCGACCGCCGGGTCACCGTCACCGGCGACGGCGACGCCATCGCGGTCGCGTTCGAGTCGCCCCGCCCCGCCGCCCGCCGCGAGGAGGTCACCCGATGATGCTGCTCACCCAGACACACCGCGTGCGACTGCTCAGGAATGGCCGCAACCGCGACCAGGACCACGCACCGGTGGTCAAGCTCTTCAACCCCTGCGGGGCCGTGACCTGGCTCTTCAACGCGCTCGACCCGGAGGACGGCGACACGCTCTTCGGCCTCGCCGACCTCGGCGTCGGCACGCCGGGGCTCGGGGTTGCGAGTCTCGCCGAACTGGCTGCGGTGCGCGGGCGCTGGGGCCTCAAGCTCGAGCGCGACCGGCACTTCCGCGCGCAGCATCCGATATCGGTCTACACCCGGGCCGCGCGCGCCGCTGGGCGCATCGTCGAGTCCGGCCCGGAGCTCGACGCCGCTGCGGGCGTCGACACCGGCTCCACCACGGGCGTCGACACCACCACCGCCCGCGCCGCCTGACCGCCCCGCGGTCCCGTCCGCGCCCCGTCCCGGCCCGCTTCGGGGCGGGGCGTTGGCTGCGCGTCTTTGGGACGACGTCGAGGCGAACCTCCGCGGCTGGGGCCGCGCGTGCCGGGCCGAGCCCGCCGTCGTCGAGGGCCTGGTCGACACCGTCCGGAGGGGCGCGCCATGAGCGCCCCCGCCCCCCTGCCGCTCGGCTTCGACCGCCACCGCGATGCCCGCCGCATCACCCCCTGCCGCGCCCGTGCGACCGACCGCGGACACACCGACCCCGCCTGAGCCTTCCACCGCTCGCGCCGCGCCGGCCCGAGGACGTCCGGCCGGCTGCGGGGCAGGCCCGGGTGGCGGCGCGGGCGTCCGTGCCACGCGCCGTCCCGGCGATTCCCCACCCATCCGATTCGGAGGATGCCATGCTCGACGCCACTCCGGCGGCGGCCGTGTCCGCACGGTCCGCTCCTGCCCTCGCACCCGCCGTGCTGCCCGAGCCGAAGCGCCCGAGCGGCGCCCCGGCCCTCATCGCCGCAGCCGAGACCCTCCTGCCGGTGCTCGCCACCGGTCGGCCGCTCGACGCCGCGACCCTGCGCACCGCCATGACCCGAGCCCTCGGGGCGAGCGATACGCAAGGCGCCTGGGGCTGGAAGGACGCCTACGAGGCGGCCGAGGCCGCAGTGGTGCTGTTTCTGAAGCGCTACGGCCGCGCCATGCGCCGCCAGGCCGGGGCGGGCGCCGACGGCCCCCGCCGGATGCTCGCGATGCTCGACGCGGTGGCGGCGCTCGAGCCCTCGCACACGAAGCGCTCCGAGGCCCAGGTGCGGCTCCAGCAGTTCTCGACGCCCTTGCCACTTGCCTACGCGGTGCTCCGCGCCGCTGCCGTCCGTCCGGGCGACATCGTGCTGGAGCCCTCCGCCGGCACCGGCATGCTCGCGGTACTGGCCGAATGTGCACTGGGGAAGCACGCCGCCGGGGGCCTGCATCTCAACGAGATTGCGGCGGTGCGCGCAGAGCTGCTCCAGTCCTTGTTCCCGCGCACCTCCGTCACCCGCCACAACGCGGAGGCGATTGCCGACCACCTGCCTGGTCTTCGACCCACCGTGGTGGTGATGAACCCGCCGTTCTCGGCCACGCCGCAGGTCGCCCGCATCCGCCACGACGCCGACCTACGGCACCTGCGCTCCGCGGTCTCGATGCTGCCCCCGGGCGGGCGGTGCGTCGCGATCACATCGGCCCACTGCGTGCCGGGCGACGCCGCGTGGACCGCCGCCTTCGCCACGCTGGCGGGTGGGGTGCGGGTGGTGTTCAGCATGGCCATCGACGGGCGGGCCTACGCCCGGCGGGGCACGGGCTTCGACACCCGGCTCACCGTCCTCGACCGGAGCGATGCGCCGGGCATCACCATCGACCACAGCGCCCGCGCCGCCGACGCCGCAGAGCTCCTCGACGCCGTCCTCACGACGGTGCCGGCGCGCTTGCCCGTCACCCCCGCACCGGCGGCGGCGCTGCCCGGCCGCACTCCGGCGCCGCGGCCCACCGTGCAGCCTGCTCGGAAGTCTGCCGACACGCCAACGCCAGAGCCCGCTCGCGAGTGGGGCGCGGTCTCCGAGCTCGTGGTCGAGACCGGTGCAGGCGAGGCCGGTGCCGAGGCACCCACCGCGGAATCGACCGGCCCTTACGCCCCGTGGCGCCCGGGGCCGGTCCAGGTCGCGGGCGCGGCCGCGCATCCCACCCCGCTCGTCCAGTCCGCCGCCATGGCCGCCGTGGCGCACCCAGTGCCCGCATACCGCCCCCTGCTGCCGGAGCGCGTGGTGACGGAGGGGATGCTGTCCGACGCGCAAGCAGAGAGCGTCGTGCTCGCAGGCGCCGCCCACGCAGGACACCTCGCCGCCCACTACCGCATCGGCGCGGGCTGGGAGACGGTGCAGCGTTGCGACGATGAGACGGACTTGGCGGACAACGCCGTCACCGCCGACGGCGAGGCACTCTCCGCCCCGGTCCGCTTCCGCCGCGGCTGGGCCTTGGGCGACGGGACCGGCTGCGGCAAGGGCCGCCAGGTCGCGGCCGTCGTGCTCGACCAGTGGCTCCGCGGCCGGCGCCGGGCGCTCTGGCTCTCGCAGTCGGACAAGCTCGTCGAGGACGCGCGCCGCGACTGGACGGCGCTCGGCGGGCGGGACAGTGACGTCATCGCCTTGACCAAGGTCCGCCAGGGGGCGGAGATTCCGCAATCCGAGGGCATCCTCTTCGCCACCTACGCGACGCTGCGCTCCCCCGCCCGTCAAGGGAAGCCGGCGCGGCTCGACCAGGTGGTGGACTGGCTCGCGGGCTCGCTCGATGCTGACGACCGCCACGGCTTCTCCGGCGTCATCGTGTTCGACGAAGCCCACGCGATGGCCAACGCTGCTGGGGCGAAGGGCAGCCGCGGCGCCGTCGCCCCCTCGCAGCAGGGCCGGGCGGGCTTGCGCCTCCAGCGTGCGCTCCCCGATGCGCGCATCGTCTATGTGTCGGCCACCGGCGCCACCACCGTCCCAGGACTCGCGTATGCGGAGCGCCTGGGGCTCTGGGCCGCCGGCGAGACGCCGTTCGAGACCCGCGCCGACTTCATCGCCGCGATGGAAGCGGGCGGGGTCGCCGCCCTCGAAGTGGTCGCGCGGGACCTCAAGGCCCTCGGGCTCTACCAGGCACGGGCGCTGTCCTACGCCGGCGTCGAGGTCGAGCTTCTGGAGCACCCGCTCACGGACGCCCAGCGGCGCATCTACGATGCGTACGCCGGGGCGTTCAAGGTCATCCACCACAACATCGAGGCCGCACTCAAGGCCACCGGCATCGTGGGCGACGAATCCACACTGAACAGGAATGCGAAGTCCGCCGCGCTCTCCGCCTTCGAAGGGGCGAAGCAGCGCTTCTTCGGGCACCTGCTCTCCAGCATGAAGTGCCCTTCGCTCCTGCGGGCGATTCAAACCGACCTCGACGCCGGACGGGCGGTGGTCGTGCAGCTCGTCTCCACCGGCGAAGCGCTGATGGAGCGGCGCCTGGCGGAGATTCCGGCCGCGGAGTGGAACGACCTCCATGTGGACTTGACGCCTCGGGAGACGGTCATCTTGTGCCTCGCGCACGCCTTCCCCGTCCAGCTCCAGGCACCGTTCACCGATGAGGACGGCAACGTCATGAGTCGGCCCGTGGTCGACGACGACGGCCACCCCGTGCTCTGCCAGGAAGCGGTCGCCCGCCGCGACGCCCTCATCGAGCAGCTCGCCGCACTGCCACCGGTGCCAGCCGCTCTCGACCAGCTCGTCCACCACTTCGGCCATGACGCGGTGGCGGAGGTGACGGGACGCGCGCGCCGGGTGCTCAAAGTCACCGACGCGCGCGGGACACGCCTCGCGCTCCGCCCCCGCCCCGCCTCGGCCAGCCTCGCCGAGACCGCCGCGTTCATGGACGGGACGAAGCGCATTCTCGTCTTCTCCATGGCGGGCGGCACCGGCCGGAGCTACCACGCGGACCTCGCGTGCGCCAATACCGCCCGCCGCGTCCACTACCTCCTCGAATCGGGCTGGCGCGCCGACCAGGCCATCCAGGGCCTCGGCAGAACCCACCGCACGCACCAGGCCTCCGCGCCCCGCTTTCGCCCCGTGACCACGGACGTGAAGGGCGAGCGGCGGTTCATCGCGACCATCGCCCGCAGGCTCGATAGCTTGGGCGCCATCACCCGCGGTCAGCGCGACAGCCAGAGCGCGATGGGCGAGGGCGATGCGACGCTCTTTCGGGCGAGCGACAACCTGGAGAGCCTCTATGCCAAGCTGGCCCTCCGCCAGTTCTACGGCGCGCTTGCGCTCGGGCACCTCCCCGAGTGGTCGGTCGACCGCTTCCAGCGCGCGACGGGTTTGAAGCTCATGCACGAGGGGCGCCTCAAGGACGACCTCCCGCCGATGCCCCGGTTCCTGAACCGCCTCCTTGCGCTCCCCATCGACGAGCAGAACGCGCTGTTCGATGCCCTGGAGTCCCGCCTCGCCACCAACATCGCGCAAGCGGTCGAAGCCGGCACCTTCGAGGTTGGGGTGGAGACCGTGCGCGCCGACGCGCTCGAAGTCGCCCACCGCGAGACGCTGTATGTGCATCCCGGCACCGGCGCCGCCACCGCGCTCGTCGAGATTGTCCGCCGCGACCGCACCGAGCCCACCTCCGCCGAGGCCGCCCTTGCGCTCGCCACCCGCGCCCCCGGCCCCGACGGGGCACCGCGGCTCGTCGTCAACACCCGCTCCAAACGCGCCGCCGTCGTCCTGCCCACCACGGTCCGCTTGCGCGACGACGGCGGACTCGACGCTCGCGTGCGGCTCGTGCGCCCCGCCACGAGCGACGCCATGACGACCCGCGCGCTCGACGCTTCGCACTGGCAGCCGGCCGACGAGGCGACCTGGCGCGCGCTCTGGGACCACGAGACCGCCGCCCTCCCGACCCACCGCACATCGCGCTTCTGGCTCGCGGCCGGACTCCTCCTCCCGGTGTGGGACCGACTGCCCGACGAGGCCATGCGGGTGCGCAGACTCACCACCGACGACGGTGCCACCCTCATCGGGCGCGTGCTCGACGCGGAGCAGGTCCGCACGGTCCGCGCCCGCTTCGGCCTCGCCGGCGCGTTGGCCATGACCGGGGCGGAAGCGTGCGAGGCGGTCCTCGGCCGGGGCGCTGCGCTCACCCTTGCCAACGGCTGGCGCCTCGCCCGCCGGCGCCTCATGGGCGCCGACCGCATCGAGGTCGAAGGGCCGGACGACACCGACACCGCGACGCTCCGGCGCATGGGCTGCACCGTCGAGATTGTCGCCTGGCGCGCCCGCACCTTCGCCCCCGGGGCGGAAGTCCTCGACCGCCTGCTCGCGCGCTGGCCGCTCGCCGCGTGATATGTATCGCCGGCCCGTCTGCGACCATCCCCCGGCCTATGCCGCCGGCTCACTTACGCCGCCCCTCGCGCAAGGAGACCGCTCCCATGACCGCCCAGACCCTGCCCGACCACCCGAACTACTGCTTCGTCCCCGCCTACGATGTCGAGACCGACGTGCAGCAAATCCGCCTCGTCATCGAGGGTCTCGCCGGCCACATCCCGACCGCGCTGGTCGCCCTCGACCTCGACGATGCACTGACGCTCTGCGACAAGCTGAACCGCCGCCTCGGCCTCACCCGGGCGCAGTGGACCGCGCTCGCCGCCCAGTCCATGCGCGCCGAGAAGCATGAGCCTGGCGATTCCACCGCGCACTGACGCGCCGGTCGCCTGTTGGCCCTCCGGTCGCCTTGTCTAGCTATGGCGGAATCCCTATGGTGCGGAGTCGACACAGTCATGCTGAAACCAGTCCAATGGATGGGTTCGAGCCGGGCCGATCTGAAGCGCTTCCCCGATCCGGTGCGGGACCGCATAGGCTTCGCGATCTATCGCGCACAGCGCGGACGCCGCCACCGCGACGCCAAGCCGCTGAAGGGCTTCGGCGCCGGCACCGTGGAGGTCGTCGCGCGCCATGACGGCGACACCTTCCGGGCCGTCTACACGGTCCGGTTCGAGACCGCCGTCGATGTCCTGCACGCCTTCCAGAAGAAGGCGAGGCGCGGCATCGCGACCCCGAAGCCCGCGCTCGATCTGATCCGGCGCCGAGCGGACAGCGGTTCCGCACGCCAAGCGCGGTTGATCGCGGGAGTCCGCAGATGGACTGGGTGACAACATGAACAAGAGGCTCGAATGTTTGGTCGAAAAGACCGAGGCACTTGATGGGAAGATGATGCAACTGGCTTGGGCGTTTTGCGATCTGAACGGCGATTTGGGCAATCCCCTCGGGGTAATGGATGAGGACTCGGAGATCGGAGTGGAACGAACCAACTGGGACGATGAAGACGAATATGGCGAGCCGCTTGACGACGAGCTGCTTTCTCGTATTGAAATTCGCCTTCAGGAGCTTGAGATTCAGGCACAGAAATTGACAGAAGTGGCCCGTGACCTGAATGAGTACATGGGTAATCCGGTCGGGGCCTTCAACCGTAGTCCTGAAATTGTCGAGCTGGTACGGAGAGAATAGAGCGAAGGCGAAGGGCCGACGGTCAGAAAACAACCAAAACGCCAATTAAGCCCACGACTACATTATTCCGCAGAGGAAGGCGAAGCGCGGCATCGCGACCCCGAAGCCCCTGCTCGATCTGATCCGCTGCCGCTGGGCAGCAACCACTGTAACACGCATCGTGGGGACTGACGCCATGACAGCCACCGACGCCACCATCGAACGCGGCAGCACCAACGTCTTCGCTGATCTCGGCGTGCCCGACGCCGACGCCCACCTTGTGAAGGCTGAACTCGTCAGCCGCATCGACGACCTCGTGCACGAGCGCGGCTTGACGCAGACCGAGGCCGCGCGGCGGATGGGCCTCTCGCAGCCCGACGTGTCGCGGCTGCTGCGGGGGGATTTTCGGGAGTATTCGCTGGAACGCCTGCTCCGCCTGCTCAACGCGCTCGGGCGCGACATCGACATCGTCATCCGCCCGCCCCGTGCCCCCGACTGCGGACGGCTTCGCATCGCCACCGCCGAACCCGTTTCACGCCCCGGTCCCGCTGGCAGAGGTTGTCTCTGGGCCGGGAGCGAGAGCCTGCTCCTGGCTGTGCCGCCTGGTCCAGCGCCTCCGCAATAACCAGGCCCGTTCCCGCCCGGCCCTCGACTTCCAGGCGAGCATCGAGAGAACGCGCGTGACGATGAACGATCCGCACGTTGTGGCCCTGCATTACCGCATCGAACACGGGCCGGGAATAGACTGGTCCCGGGCGAAGCCCTTGGACGTTCAGGACGACCGCTTCGACATACGGACCGAGAACGTACGGGTACGTTTCGACCTCAAGGATCACCACGCCACCGAAGAAGCCGCGCGAGCTTCCGTCGAGGCCGACTACATCCCCCACTGGGAATTCGAGGTCGGCCTCACACGCGGCCCGGATGCATTCGCGCTGCGCTTCGACCACTCCGATATCGTGGATCGGGACCCAACACCCGGTCCGCCCACGCTGAGCATTCGCGCGGGTTCTGGCGTTCCCACGGTCAGCTTCGACCTCGCGCCACCCACGCCACCCGCGTTTCCGGTGCCGCCACGCGCCATCAGGCGAAGTCTGGACATCGACAGCATGTACCAGCACTACCTGCGGCATCTTGGAGGCGGGGAACCACTGCCTGCCATGGCCTACTTCTGCCTGACCAAGCTGGAGCAGATGGCCGGGGGTCGCGCCAATGCGGCGGTGACCTTTGCCATCTCCAAAAAGGTTCTTGATCGCATCGGCGAGCTGAGCTCCAACAAGGGCGGGTCCAGCGCCAGGAAGGCAGTCGGCAGCACCACACCCTACACGCCGGAGGAGGAACGCTTCCTCAAGTCTGCCGTCAAGAAGTTGATACGCAGGGCGGCAGAGGTCGAACATGGGCCGGATCCGAGCCGCACCAAGATCTCACCGCCCGACATTTGACACAGCCCTGTCAGGGGTCTCCAGAAGGCCAGACTCGCCAAGAGCGGTTGTGCGGTGCCCCGTTTCGATACCGGCCGGTGTCACACCGCAATGAACGCCTCGATGCGGCTTATAAGCCGCTATCCGGCCGCCGGTGGAATACGCCGCTTCGCCGCCGCCGGACTCGTCCGATAACCCGCCGCCTCATCCAACCCGCAGGACACTGCTATGCCGCCGGCCCGGCGTCCGCCGTCGCCCCCTTCCGATCTGCCCCGCGCGAGACGTCTCGCCGGCCGGCCGCCCGCGGCCGGGGCCCGTGCCGCCGGCCTGACAGCCGCAGCGCCACTTCGCCGGGCGCCCCGCCACGAGGCGGAGCCGGGCGCGTTCGAGGGCGCGGCGCCGGAGGGCAGTGCAGAGCTTCCGGGCTGCGCTCCCCTGTCCGCTGCCCGCCGTGGAGGCGCCCATGTCCCTCGAATCCTCGCGCGCCCTGGCGGTGCGCTCCGAAGCGCCCGCACCATATGCCGTGGCCCCGGCCCCGCCCCCGGTGCCCGAGACCGTACTCGCCCGCATCGCCCGCGCCGGCCCCGCCGCCCTCGACGACCACGAGCTCCTCGGCCTCCTCGGGCTCGACGTCGACGCCGCGACCCTCGCCGCCGCGGGCGGCTTGCGTGCCCTGCTCGACGACCCCGGCGACTCCCTCCCGGCCGTCGCCCTCCCGCCCGCCGACCGTGCCCGGGTCCATGCGGTGCACGCGGTCCACGCCCGGTGGATGGAGGCACGTCTTCGCCGCGACGGCGGGGCGCTCACCTCACCCACCCGCACCCGGCGCTACCTCGAAGCGCGCCTGCGGGGGTACCGCAACGAGGTGTTCGCGGGCCTCTTCCTCGACAACCGCCACCGGCTCATCGCGTTCGAGGAGCTGTTCCAGGGCACCATCGACGGCACCCGCGTGCATGTGCGCGTCGTCGTGCGCCGGGCGCTCGGACACAACGCGGCGGCGCTCGTGTGCGCGCACAACCACCCCTCGGGTGAGGCCGAGCCGAGTCCCGCCGACCGTGCCCTCACCGTCAAGCTGCGCGATGCGCTCGCACTCGTCGATGTGCGTCTCCTCGACCACTGCGTGGTCGGCGACGGGGAGTGCGTCTCGTTCGCCGAGCGGGGATGGCTCTGAGGGGGGTCGGCCTCGGGGTGGGGGCTCCGCCCCCGAGCCAGAGCGGGGCGGCGCACCGGGCGAGCGCCCGGCAGGGACAGAGGGAGAGCGGCCCCCTCGCCGGCCGGGCGCCGCGACGGGAGACCCCGCCCATGTTCGCCTTCGACACCGACTTCGATGTCATGACCCCTTCCCTCAGCGATCTGCTCACCGACTGCGGGCTCGACACCCGCACCGTCCGTGACGCCCTCGCCGATGACCGCGCCCGGCGCTGCCCCGAGCGCGAAGTCCCGACCGACCGGAGGTCGAGCAGGGCTTGAGGAGGGTGAGCGGGACGGGGTCGGGGGGTGTGGACTCCCCGGTCCCGCCGGCTCATCACCCAGCGTCATCATCCAGACCACACAGGAGCTTCACCATGGCTTTCGGACTCAATCGCGCAGAAGTCATCGGCCGTCTCGGCGCCGACGTCACCGTCAACCACCTCAAGAGCGGCGGGCGCGTCGCCAACCTCTCGGTCGCGACCGACGAGAGCTACCTCGACAAGCAGTCCGGCGAGCGGGTCGACCGCACCGAGTGGCACCGCATCGTCACCTTCCAGGACGGGCTCATCGACATGCTGGAGAAGCACGCCGTGAAGGGCCGGCTCGTCTACGTCGCCGGCAAGCTCCAGACCCGGCGCTGGTCGAAGCCCGGCGAGGACGGCGACCGCTTCTCGACCGAGATTCTCCTCGTCCCCGGCGGACGGGTGCAGTTCCTCGACCGGCCGAACGGGAGCGGCGCCGGGCAGTCCGCGCCCGCGCCCGCCCCGGCGACGCCGGCCGGTGCCGCCTCGGGGCCGGCCGACGACTTCGAGGACGACATTCCTTTCTGAAGTGGACTCTGCTTCCTTCCTCGGGGCCGGTGCATCCGCACCGGCCCCTTTTGCATGCTGCCGGTCAGGCGTCCTTCCCCGCCGGAGTCCGAGTGCAGCGGGGGCGAGGGCGCATCCCTCGCACAGGAGCACGCCCATGACCCGCGACACCGGCAGCATCTTCGCCCACGGGGCGGTCCTCGTCCCCGACTTCGTCACCCCTGCGGAGGAGACGCGTCTCCTCCTGCGCATCGCCGAGGCGCCCTGGCGCACCGCGCTCCGCCGCCGCGTGCAGCACTACGGGTTCCGCTACGACTACCGGGGCGGCGGCACGCGCGCACCCGCGCCCGCCTTCCCGCGCTGGACCCAGGTCATGGCCGAGCGCCTCCGGCCCCACTTCGGCGGTGCCCTGCCGGTGCAGTGCATCGTGAACGCCTACCGTCCCGGGCAGGGGATTGGGATGCACGCCGACCACCGCGACTTCGGCCCGGTCGTCGCCTCCCTCTCGCTCGGCGCCGACTGGCCGATGTGCTTCCGGCCGGGCGCTGCCCGTCCCTACGCCGCCGGTGCCCTGTCCGGCGACGAGGTCACGGTGCTCCCGCGCCGCTCGGTGCTGGTGCTTGCGGGCGCGGCGCGCCATCGCTGGATGCACGGCATCGACCGGGGGATGAGTGCGCGCGAGGGGGCGACGCGCGTCTCGGCCACCTTCCGCACGCTCGCCGCGTAGCGGCACGTGCTCCGCTTCCCCGCATCGGGGTCCGCGCCGCCCGGAGGCGGAGGCCGGACGGTCGGGGGGTGTCCCTTCCCAAGCCCCGAGGAGTCCCGCCATGCCGTGTCCGTGTCATCCTTCCACCGGCGCCGCCCCGTGAACGCGGCCCGCCTTGCCGCCGCACTCTCCGAGCGCGCCGAGGCCGTGTGCCGCCAGTACCTGCCCCACGGTCGGCGCCAGGGCCGCTACTGGGTCGCGGGCGACCTCGACGGCGCCCGCGGGCGCTCGCTCTACGTGCGGCTCCGAGGCCCCGGCCCGCCGGGGAAGTGGGCCGATGCGGCTGAGGGAACCCACGGCGATCTCCTCGACCTCATCCGCCACCGCTCGCGCGCACCGACGCTGCGCGCGGCGCTCGACGAGGCCCGCGCCTTCCTCGCCCTGCCGGCGGCGCCGGCTACGGGCGCGGGCCCAGGCGATACCTACGACGCGACGGAGGCCGCGCGGCGTCTGTGGGCGCGGTGCTGCACCATCGACGGCACGCACGCGGAAGCCTATCTCCGCGCCCGGGGACTCGCGCGCTGCCGCTTCGCGGCCTTGCGCTTTCACCCCGCACTTCGCTATCGCGAAGGCGCCTCCGTTCGGCGGCTGCCTGCGCTGGTCGCCGCCGTGACCGGCGACGACGGCGCGGTCACCGGGGTGCAGCGCACCTTTCTCGACCCCCGGGTGCCCGCCAAGGCGGGCGTCGCATCCCCTCGCAAGGCGCTCGGGCGCATCTTCGGTCTCGCGGTACGCTTCGACCGCCCCGCCGACGGTGCTTCGCTCCTCGTCGGCGAGGGCATCGAGACCGTGCTCTCGCTCGTCACCGCGGTGCCGACGGTGACCGCAGCGGCCGCGCTCACCGCCGGGAGCCTCGGCGCGTTCGCGCCTCCACCCGGCGTCGCGCGCCTCGTCATCGCCCGCGACCGCGACGCGGAAGGGGCGCGGGCGGCCGAGCGTCTCGCCCGGCGGTGTGCAGAGCTCGGCGCCCCCTCCTTGGTGCTGACCCCCGAGGGCGGAGACTTCAACGACGACCTCCTCGCCCTCGGTCCGGAGGGACTCGCGGCGCGGGTCGAACCGTGGCTCATCCGGTGAGAGGGCGCGCGGGGCGGGAGCGGAGGTGATTCGTCCACGAACAGAGGAGAGCGCGCGATGGCCCCACTCACCTACGCCGGCGTCGGGGCGCGGAAGACGCCCGAGCCGGTCCTCGCCGTCATGCGCCGCATGGCGTGGTATCTCGCGGAGAAGGGCTGGCACCTCAATACCGGCGGCGCCGACGGAGCGGACACGGCGTTCGCCGAAGGGGCGGCCCTGCGCCGCACCGTGTTCCTCCCCTGGCCCGGCTACAACGGCTGGCGCGGGTCGCAGTGCGTGACGTACACCGAGGCGTCACTTGATGGCCTCGCCGCCATCGCCGCCCGCCATCACCCCGCCTGGGCGCGGTGCCGCCCCGCGGTGCGCAAGCTCCACGCCCGTAACGTCGCGGTGGTCTTCGGCGCTCGCGCGAGCGGCTTCACCCCGACCCGCGCCGTCGTGTGCTGGACCGCCGGGGGGCGCGTCACCGGCGGCACGGGCGTCGCCATCCGCCTCGCCGAGCGCGCGGGCATTGCGGTGTTCAACCTCGCGACGATGCATCCGCGCGATGTCTGCCTCGCCATGCACCGCATCGCCCGAGCGGGTGAGGCGGCGTGAGCGGGGGTGCTCCGCTCGCGGGCTGCGTCGGAGGACGAGGCGCGCAGGACAGTGGGCAAGCCCACCAGGAGAGAGGAGAGCGCACCCATGACCCCCTGCTACGTCGTCCGCACCGTCGACGAGGATTGGATCGACCTATGCGATGCGCCCGCGCATCTTGAGGAGAAGCGCGCCGCCTGGACCGAAGCGCAGCGGCGCGTGCGCGCGCACCCCGCGCTCACCACCGTCGTGCTCGACCACCCCACCGGCGCCCTCCTCTGGCAGAGCGCGCCCGACCGCGCGCCGCAGTTCGAAGTCGTCGCGGTCGACGCCACCGTGGGCTACGCGCTGGAGACCGACCTGTCCGTGGCGGGCGAGGTGCTGTCCTCGCACACCGACCGCGACACCGCCTGGACCGCGTTCCACGCCGCCGTCGCGGAATTGGTGAGCGACGAGCTCATCGTGCTCCGCGATGCCGGCACCGACGGGCGCGTGCTCGCATGCTTCGAAGCCGATTGCGACTGCACCGATGCCGCGTGAGGCGGCGGATGGTGCGCACCATCGCAAGCGCGAAGAGCGGTGCCGCAGGCAGGGGAAGGCGCGGGCCACGGAGCGGGGTGGGGGAGAGCTCTCCTCCCGACGTAGGCCCATCGTCCCACACGTGCTCGCACCGTCAACCCACGCAAGCGCGGGTCCTCCGCTCGCGCTCCGGCCGCTTCGCGGTGACGGCACTGCGCGCGCGTGTGCCAATAGACCCACGTCGGGAGGTGCGCTTCCGGCGGTTGAAGGAGCCGCAAAGGCTCAACATCCACTTCGATTCAGGAGACCGTCATGTACGACATCGACAACACCAACACGCAGAACCACTCAGTGACCGCGATGATTTGCGAGCAGGCCCAACTCTACGGGGCAACCCCCGAGCGCGACGAGTTCGACCCGCGGGAGGTGTGGGACGCGGACGAAGCACTCGACGCGGTGGGCGAAGCGTTCCGCCTCCTCGGCGATGCGGTCCCGGACGGGGTCCAACTCGCCGACGAGCGGGAGTCGCTGCTGTGGGGGTTCGTCAACACCTTCGACGCCCAGGTCCGCAGACTCGAGCGCAGCGTCGACCGCCTCGCCCCGCAGATGCGCACCTTGCAGCGGGCGCAGGACGGGACGGAAATCAACGCCCGGGAACTGGAGCTCGTGACGCACCGCGCGCAGAACTTGGGCGACCGGCGCGATGCGTTCGAGCGGATGCGCGACGCCGCCGCTGAACACTACCGCGCCGCGACCGGGGAGACCTGGCGCCCCCGGCGCGGGTCGCACACGAGCCAGACCGGGCACCTCACCTCCGCCGCCATCGATGCGCGGGACTTCCTGCGGGCGCGCACCGATCGCGCGACCCGGGCGCACCTGCCCGAGGGCACGCTGGTCGCGGTCACCGGGGGGAAGGCGGTGTCCGATGCCGGCGCCGTCATCACCCGGCTCGACCGCGCACGGGTGAAGTACGCGGACATGGTGCTCGTGCACGGCGGGGGGCCGGGGGTGGAGCGCATCGCCGCCGAGTGGGCCGAGCGGAACGGCGTGCACCAGGTGGTGTGCAAGCCGGACTGGAACGCCCACGGACGGGCGGCGCCGTTTCGCAGGAACGATGCGCTGCTGAACCTCCTGCCGAAGGGCGTCATCGCCTTCCCCGGCTCCGGCATCACCGACAACTTGGTCGACAAGGCGCTCGCGCTCGGGATTCCCGTGCAGCGCTGCGCGGCCTGAGCCGCATCGCCGCACCCCAAGGGTCGCGTCGGTCTCCGGCGCGACCCGCTCTCTCTGGTCGGACGCCTCGACCGCCGCACGGCCCATCCCCCCTCGCTACGCGCGCCGCCTGCGGCGCCGCGCTCCGCGGCGGCTCCGCCGCCCTGCTTCCCCTGGCTCTGCTGTGTCGTCAGCGGCGGCGCGCCCTGTCTCGGCCACTGGCGATTCGTCCCGCCACGCGTGCTCGCGATAGCGTCCCTTCCGTCGACCGTCACGGACCTCGCCGTCTCGCAGTGCTCCGTCACTTCCTGCGGACGTCATCGCCGCCGTCAGGGTCGGTCATGACGTCGGTGCCGCGCTCGGTGGTGTCGGCCCTCCCGTCGCTCGTCCCGGTCGGCGTGATGCCCGTGATGGGGCCGATGGCGGTCGCTATCGTCGTCCCGAGGTCGAAGTCCTCCAGTGCGTCCATGAGACCGAACGGTCATGCGCTCCGACGACAAGACCTGCGCGCGTCGCTCCGCGACCGGGCTTTCCGCTCCAATCTCCGCTGACGCTCCGATTTACGCTGCAATCCCTCGCGCCTCCGCTCGCTCCGCTCTCTGCGCGCTCCGCTTGCCCCCGCCGGCGCGCTGCGCCTCGCCGTCGACACCGCCGCCCTCCGCCGTGCCGCAACGGCACGCGTTCACTGCTCGCCCCCGTCGTCCGCTCAGTCGCCGCCGCGGCTCCCCACCGCGGACTCGACCGCCGTCGATGCCCCTCTCGCTCATACCGCTCGATTCGCCGTTCCCGACCGCCCGGGGCGGCCTTGGGTCTCACACCCGACGCACCAAGGGTGCCCCCCCGTCACCACTGCGAAGCCGTGCGATGGGGAGGCCGTCAGGGGTGAGGAATCACAGCCGAGCGGTGCCCTGGCGTGCCGGGAAAAGTGCGACCAAAATGGTAGTTCCCCTTCCGGGGACGATTCCCGTTCCCAGTCAACCACTTGCGCGACCGGCCATCGCGCGTGCGACCAGTTTGGTAGGACGCTCCCCGGCAGAGCGACCAGTTTGGTCGCGCGCGCCCCTGCACTCCACCATGACCGCTACCAAGTTGGTAGCACGGTGCTCAGGACGGGTTCGCCCGGAATCAGGTCTCCGGCGCGACGAATCCGCTTCGGAAACGGCACAATACGGGCCGGGTTTGTCGCGGGAATCGCGCGAGAAACGACAAGGATTCCGGAGGGACGGTGGTCATGGCCAAGACCCTCAGCAGGCACATCCGCATCGGCGAAGACCACTGGCGGCGCATCGAAGCCCTCGCCGAAGCGCGCAACATGAGCCCCAACCAGCTTCTGGTCGAGCTCGCCGTCGAGGCCCTCGACCGACGTGAATGGCCCCGGACCGAGCTCGAAATCCAGCTCCTGCGCTCGGCGATGTTCGCCGCCCAAGCCCTCGCACGCAGCATGATCGCCGACGGGCGCGCCGAGGAAATCGAACAGATCCGGCGCGGCATCTCCAAAATCGTGCCGAGTCTGATCGAAGATGCCAGGTCGAACTCGCCTTGATCACGCCCCGAAACGGCATCGCGCTATCTCCAGGCGGGCGTTGATGCATCCAGTTGCATCAAGGGATATAGGAACTCCGAAGGTGGCGACGACATCGGCATCTTGATTTCCGCGATCGGCAACCTCCAAGTCCGCCGCACGGACTACGCGGAGTCGGCTCCGTACGCTGGCCCGCAGCCTTCCATGATGCGCTTGAGCGCCACCGAAACTCCCCAAAAACCTGACGAATCGAGCCCTTGAAATCCTCCGAACCACCACAAGGTATAGAACTTCAGGTGCTGTATTCGGGACGCAGACCCCAATATGTGCTCCAAACCGTTACCCAGGAGGCCGTAGAGCATGGCCATTCATCCTCCCAACCAGGGCTTCATCTTCTGGCCCGTCGGCACCGGCGACAGCACGACTGTCCGAGTGGCCGATACCGTCTATCTCCAGATTGATCTTCATCACATGGCCAAGTCCGAAGATGACGAGGATCCGGCGTGGCCAGTGATCGACGAGCTGATCGAGATATTGCCGACCCTGCGCGACAAACCCTACCTCTCGGTCTTCGCGCTCACGCATCCTGATCAGGACCACTGCCGGGGCTTCGAGGATCTGAACGACCGCGTGATCGTCTCGGAAATCTGGATGTCGCCACGCACGTTTCGCGAGTTTCGAGACAACAACGACCTCTGCGACGACGCACAAGCCTTTCACGACGAGGCGATGCGGCGCGTCCAGGCGTCCATTGACGCAGGAGGCGATCCCGGTCGAGGCAACCGAATTCGCATCATCGGATACGATGACCTGCTCGAAGAGCCCGATTTCGATGGCTTTCCCGAAGCGCTCCTGTCCATCCCGGGGCAGGCCATCGGAATCCTCGACGGCGATGATCTCTCCGAAGTGTTCGAGGCATTCGTGCACGCCCCGTTCAAAGACGACAGCTTCGGTGATCGCAACGACTGTAGCCTTGCGTTCCAGATCACTCTTTACAACGACCATGGCGCCGGGCGGGCGCTGCTCATGGGGGACCTCAGCTATCCTGTCATTCGGCGGATTTTCGACCGCAGTGACGACAGTGCGCTGGCCTGGAACGTCCTGCTGGCCCCCCATCACTGTTCGAAGTCCGTAATGTACTGGCAGGATGAGGGGGATGACGACGAGACGCTGAAGTCCGACATCGTGCGTGATCTTGAGAACGCTGCCCTCGATCCTGGCTATGTCGTCTCAAGCTCGGAGCCGGTGCCAGCGCACAACCGCCCGGGCGACAACCCACCCCACGCCAAGGCGAAGCGCCAATACCAACGCATCGTGCCCAACGATTTCATCTGCACCCATGAACCTCACGATGGGGGGCATCCCGCGCCGGTCATCTTCGAAGTCAGCGAGTCAGGATGCACCTACGTCGGTGAGAGTGGGTCAAGCAAGCCGATGAGCGATGCGTTGAAGGCTGCGGGGGCTGTCACGGTCGCACCGGCGACGGCGGTCGGGTTCGGTCGTGACACCAAGTGACGGACAACGGCTCGCACTCGCACAGCTCCGGCGCATCGCCGAGACCGATCGGTCTCCCGTCCGGATCATCGGTGTCGACGACCCTCCGGCGCCCAGTGCCCCCCTGAGTGTCGACATCACCCTTGATTGCACGCACTACCGGCGTGTCGAGGGTGGCCTGCCGCTGCACGCCCAGGAAGGCATCACGCTGTCGATCCCCGCAGATTTCCCGTTCAGCCCGCCTTCCGTCAACACCGTCCATACCCGATTCCACGGCTTCGGCCACGTCCAGTGGGGGCAGTTTCTCTGCATATATCAATCCATCGAGACCCAGTGGCTTCCATCGCAAGGCATGTTCGGATTCCTGGCGCAGGTCAACGAGTGGTTTCGGCGCGGCGCCCAAAACGAACTCGACGATCCCGAAGGTCCGTTGCACCCTCCGGTGGCCTATCGGGTTGCGTCAACCTCGATCTGCGTCAACGTCGATACGCCGGCTCGTGACACTTGGCCGTGGTTCGGCGCCGCCGTGCTCACCCGGGCGAAGCCCGGTCTCCTCGCAGTCGACGCTTGGTCGCCCGATCTCACCTCGCCCAATGATCGGCTGTTCGCCCCCACGGCTTTGCTGGATTTCGAGCTTCCATTCGAATATCCGCGCACCGTCCATCATCTACTCCAGTATCTGGACAGCAAGGGTGGCCTCGGCTACCGCTTGCTCGCGCGCATGATGCTCGCATCGGAACATGTTCCGGAGGATACGCCGTTATATGTCGGCGTCGGCGCGCCCTCTCGCGGCATCGCGGGCAATGTCGAGGGACGACGCCAGCACCTCATGTTCTGGGAGATTGAGCCGCCTGATGTCGCTAAGCTGTGTGCCGCCTCCATCGCATGCCGATTCAGCCACCACTACCAAGGGCAGGAGACCCCGGGTGCCATCCAAGCGCTCATCGACACCGTACTCGGGACTTTGATCCAGTGGCGGAACGAAGCGCGCGTGCGCTGGTGTGCCGTGCTTGAGAACCGGCCCGAGATCATCACTCGGCGGGACCAGGGAACGCCGATGAACTGGTTTCGTAACAAGCGAGTCGCGCTCTGGGGCTGCGGAGCCATCGGCGGACTCGTCGCGGAGCATTTGGCACGCGCGGGCGTCGCCGAGCTCACGCTCTACGATCGAGCGCGGGTGACCCCGGGCGTGTTGCTCCGGCAAAACTATTCAGCGCTCGACACCAATGAGGCGAAGGCCGCCGCACTTGCTCGGCGCGTAGCGTCCATCGACCCATGCGTCATCTTGAAGCTCCGGGACGAGGACATTGTTTCCCAAACGCTGATCCGGGCTGACTGGGACGCAGGCTTCGACCTCATCATCGATGCCACCGCATCCTTGCGGGTGCGAAGCAAGCTCGAGTGTGTCCTCAAGGAGCACGAACGGCGAGTTCCGATTGCGTCAGTGATGATCAGCGCCGACGCACAGCATGCGGTGGCCGTCCTCGTCCCGCACGGGTACCGAGCCGGGCCTCTGGATGCACTTCGGCGCCTCGGCCTCGCGGCCATCGCACGAGACTGGTTGAGCGACTGGGCCGAGGCGTTCTGGACGGCAGGTGGCATCAAGGGGCTCCGCCAACCTGAGCCCGGATGCTCCGATCCAACGTTTGTGGCTTCACATGCCGATGTGGCTGCCCTGTCGGCACGGGTACTCAATGCAGTGGCCGGGGCGCTGGTCACCCTGGATGACTCCGCCTGCGGTTTCCTCATCTCCCAGTCTTCCGAGCATCGCGAGCACCGTTTTTGGCTTCGCCCCGACATCCGTTGGATGGCTGACGGCCTCGAGTTCCGGATCTCGGCGAACGCGTGGCGGGATCTGAATGGCTGGATACGCGCTAGTGCCCGGGAACGGTGTCCAGACGCTGAAACCGGTGGCCTGCTGTTCGGCGAATTTGACGAGACCCTGGGAATCGCCTGGGTGACGAACGTCAGTGGGCCGCCGCAGGACAGCCAGTTCTCCGCCGAACACTTCGTCTGCGGAACCCACGGCACCAGAGAGCTTTGCGAAGACTACGCAAGGCGGACCCACCGGATCGTGCGTTACGTCGGAACTTGGCACTCCCATCCCGTCGGCCCGGCCGAGCCGAGCGCCACGGACTACGAAGGTATCGACGCCATCTTCGCCGCCGCGCCCGATGACGGCGCCCATCAACTCATGGTGATCGTCGGGCATGCGACCGGACCCCGGCCCGAAATTGGGGCATACGTATTCGAGAAACAGACGTTGGCCACCCGTCGAGTCGAATCCGCGATGGCGATCAAGGTGCGTGGCGGGGTGACGAAACCGCCTCCGGTGGCAACTCTCCATCAACGGATCGGACTGTCACTCTCTGGTGGTGGCTCGCGCGCCGTCGCATTTCATCTCGGCACCTTGCGCGCCCTCGAAGACCTCAAGCTGCTCGACGAAGTGGATATCATTTCTGGCGTATCAGGTGGGTCGGTCCTGACCGGCCTGGTCGGCTATACCGAGGATCCATTCGACGCAATCGACCGGTACACCGTGGATTTCCTTCACCGTGGTCTGGTGAAGCCTGCACTGTGGAAGCTCTTGCATCCCGCGCGTGCCGCTCGGCTCCTGTGGAATGTCGCTGTGGTCGCGTTGCCCACACTCACCATTGACGTGATCACTGGGGCGGCAAGCCTGACGGCAGCGCTCTTTCCTGCTGCTCGCGGCGCGAGCAACGTCGTCTCGCGTTGGTCGTGGCCCTTCCGCCATGGGTACTCGCGGACACATATCCTGGCCGATACAGTCGCTGACCTCGTCGGTGAGCACGCCTGCGACGCACCCACACGTCAAGGGAAGTCGATCGTCTTCAATGCCTGCGAGCTGCGAACCGGCACCGCATTCCGCATGAGTAACAAACAGTTTGGAGCCTGGCGATATGGATGGGCTCCGGCGAGCGAGCTTCGGGTGGCCGACGCAGTCACGGCCTCGGCTGCTTATCCTCCGTTTCTGCCCCCGTTCGACTGGACACGCTCCTTTGAGCGGAACGGAGAAGCAACCAAGGCCCGCGTGATAGTGACCGATGGGGGCGTCTTCGAAAACCTCGGAGTCAGCGTGATGGAACCCGGTCGGGATGCTGACGTGAGCGCGATCAGTTACCGTCCCGACATCATCATCGCGAGCGATGCTGGAGCCGGGCAATTCACGGGGGAAACCGTGCCCCTCAGATGGTCGACCCGAATGACCCGGGTCGTCTCCTCTGTCATGCGCAAGGTCCAGGATGCGACTAAGAAGAGACTGCACGATCACGCAAAGGCCGGACGAATCGACGGTTTCGTCCATGCGGCACTCGGCCAGATCGATCGACGTGTGCTACTGAAACCCGCCAACTGGATCGATCGGGAAGACGTTATCGGTTACCCAACTGACTTCTCGGCGATGTCGGACGAGAACATTCGCAAGCTGTCCGGGCGCGGCGAAGCGATAACCCGGGCACTGGTCACGCAATACCTGCTCAGTGACTAAAGGACGTCAAACCGCCTGCCTCGGAACATGTGCTTGAGAGCCGTCGGTCAGCGCAAGGTGCCGGCACCCTGGACTGCTCAAGCTTTCGATGCCACGAAGTGGGCCGTGAACGTAGGGGTATCTGACAACTCGGACATACGAACGCGGTCTCCGAGTCCATAACGCCCAGCAAGGGACCGTACCAGATTGGCAAACCAGCTTCTCGTAAATGGGGCGACGACGATCTCCTCAACGAGCATTTCAAGATTCACCTTGTGGTAAAACCCATCTGGACTCGGTTTATCCTTCTCAGATGCGTGCAAGGTCAGAACCCTGACTTCCTGCTCGTGTCGAAAGCTGATTCTCTTGTGGAGGCACGGCAGCAGTCCATTACCGAACGGAATACTGTCGGTGCGGTAATCTCTGTATTGAATTCTCGACACATGGACACTTTCGTCTCCAGCGAGCGCATCCCGGAAACGCCTGAAGATCGTCTTGATCGCAATCCCATCGTGCTCTCTCGCATAAAGTCGCCACATCGCCTCCGATTTGAATTCGCCTCCATGCCAGCAGTTGACATACATCATACGAGTGATTTGCCGCAGGTCGATCCGATGTACGGCAACCTCCGGACCGGCACTGAAATTCTGAGGGAAGGCCGCAGGGGTCACTGCCGAAATGGATCCTTCAAACGGATCTCCGAGAAGATCGGCGCGACAGAAGAAGAGGGCTTGGCTTTCCAGCAATGACACGAATTTCGTGAAATCCATGTACCGCCAAAGTATGGCATCGTCTGGCGGAGGCTGGCAGATCGGATGCTCCTCATACATGCGACCACCTCGGTGTCTTCAATTCTCCCATGACTTCCGCGTGTCGTGGCGACAGTCACCTCTTCATCTCCATTAACGCGTCGCATGGCGAGAAATGCAACGCGGCCGACTATAGAAGCTTCGCATCCCCCCTGAACTAACGGCTCCGCACCGGATACACCGCTCGATCGTTCGTGCCGTGGTGCGGGTCGTACCAGAGCAGCTTCAGCGCCCGCCGGTCGCGGATCCCGTAGATGCGCGTCGTCGCGGTGAGGCGCAGCGAGAACAGCTCCGAGATATCCTCCTGTCCGAGCGCGGCGAGCCGTTCCTTGGCCGGTCGGGTGAACTTCTCGACGGAGACGAAGTGGTTGTTGTTGCCCCGTGCCCTGCCCCCAGCCGCCCGCATGATCTCCTCCCAGGTCATGGTCTCGAAGTCCCGGAGCTTGGGCAGGAGCTCGCTCCACCAGATCCGGCCGGCCACGGTACGCCACCCCCAGGGGCCGTCCAGATCCGCGATGCCGAACGCCCACACGATCGTCTCGCGATCATGCAGCGCCGGATCGGCGCCTGGTGCAGTACGGGGATGCTTGCGATCGGGAGGAACAGTCCCGATCTTCGGCCGCTTCCTTCGGGCCATCGCGGTGGCTACAGGCTGCCGTAGTACTCGGCAAGGCTTTCTTTCGCGATGACGGCGTTGCCGCGCTCGCCGTCGGGCGCCCCACGGCGGGCCGACTGCCAGGGCGCCTCCATGTGCGTGAGGTCACTCAGCCACTGCGGCGACTTGTCGCCGTAGAACGCGAGCACCGCATCCACGGTCTCGCGCTGCTCGTCGGTGAGTGCGTCCACATCGCCTCCCGACAGGCACGAGACCCGGTACTTGCCGCGGTGGGTGTTGTAGAGCGCGCGCACCACCGGCCCGTTTGCCCACGCCTCGATCTCCTCCGGAAAGAGGACATCGTCGTCCCAAACCAGCGACCACGCTTGGCTGTAGTAGACCAGCTTTTGGAGCTTCCAGGTCGTCATCGACCCTTGGCGATCGAGGATGTAGGCGGCAGCATCAAGCACATTGGCCATGGTCGGGCTCTCCCTCGTGCGGACTCGTGACATGACCGAAGACATGCGACTGTCGAGTGAAGATAATGGTTCGGCGGGTCCGGGACAACCGGATCGAGCACGCGCAGCGTGTGGCGTGGAGGCGCTCCGAGTCGGCGGGGGCGAGGACACCGCGGCCGGGAACCTGTCGCTCCTGTCGTCGACGCCTCGCTGCGCTCTGCCGGTGACTGCGATTCAGGAGATTCCCGTATCCGCGTTCCTCTCGACGCACACCGAGCCCCGATTGTGCATTCCGCGACCGAGGACCACCCGATGCGCCCGAGACGCCCACGCCCCGCCTCGCCCGACGAGGTCCGCATCACCCGGGAGGGCGACACCGCCGTCATCGAGTACGCCGACGCCTCCATCCGGGGCGTCCACCTGCGGCTCGGCCTGGCGCTCGCGGCGATGACGGATGCAGAGGTCCTCGAACGGTTCAACACGATAAAATCCTCGTAGTCGGCCAGCACGCGGGCCGCACCGATGGCCTCGAAACCCGGCATGCCGGCCAGCCAGTTGCGGATCTTCCTGACGGCATGTTGATAGTCGCCATGGTGGGCTTCGACGTCTGAGCCGGCCAGATCGGAGATCGCGGCCTGATAGCAGTACCGCTCCGCCTCGAGGACGAGAATGACCTTCGGTGTCTCGGCTTCCACCATCACCTGCTCTTCTCTCGCGAACCCCTCCTGCTCGTCTCGGATCAATGCGGGACCGTATTCGCGGAATCGTTCGGGCTTGGAAATAAGTATGTTCTCTCTGTCCCCGAGCGCATGCTCCCGTCGGCAACCCTTCACCAGGCTCCGAATGGCCGCCCTCTCGCCTTCGGCGCGCAGATCGACGTAGCTTGTGGTCACTATGTTCCCCGCGTCATCCAGAGTGAAGCCTTCGTTGATCCAGAGCATGTCAGCCTCCGTTGGCGGTCTGTGTCTTCATCGCACGCCACGTGTTCCGTTCGGCTCCCGCCGTCGAGAGCCAGTCATCCAGCCACCAAGGTGCTCCGAGAGGTCTTTCTACCAGTGCGCGGGCTTGCGAATGTTGGTGCCCGGAATCGGATCCGGAAGCTGAGATTCCCGCAATGCGTTCGACCTAGTACGTTGCGAGAAACCCGTGTGCGCCATGAGCTGGCGCGATGGCCTGGTAGAGCTTGGGGTCACCAGTCCGATCTGCTTCCCATGGTGCTGCCTCACGAGACGCATCGCTTCCGCGATGTCGCTGTCATTGCTGACCGCCACTGCGCAGTCGTAGGCGTCCAGCCAACCGTCGTTGAGCAAATGCACCGCGAGATTGACGTCCGAGCCCTTCTCCTCCGTACGGACGATCTCGACGGTGCGTTGGTCTCCCACGGGTTGCGCGAGCGGCGCTCTGATCCGATGGCTCAGGAAGTGTCCGAGATACACCTCCACCTCGGGTCGGTAGCGGCGAAGCGCGCGGAGATAGACATCCTGGCGCTGGGGCTTGGACGGCGGGTGTGCCCGAGACGCGTGCGGTAAAGTACTTGACCTTCAGGATATCGTGATGGGGTTGGAGGATTTTCGCGAACAGGGCAGGGAGGTCGAGCCATTTCTAGGCCGTGCCCTTCAGGGCGCGGTAGTAGAGATTGAATCCGTCCACATAGACGCAGGTGCACATTGCTGTCGCCGCAAAAAAGCAGGGGCCTCCGAAGAGACCCCGCGCCTTGCGGTCGAAACCGCAAGGGGAGCAGACGCTAATCTAGGCTTCAGAACGCCGGAGGTCAAGCCGCTGCCGCCGCCGCACGTTCAACCGGAATCCGGGAGTCGCAGGACCGGAAAGTTGGAGGAGTTGGTTGCTCGGCATGGGTGAGCTCGGTGCCCCCCTTCGTATTTGCTCACCAAGGCCATTCCCTGTGGAATGTCACCCTTGGTTCGGTGGCATGTGTAGGCGAGCGTGCCGAATGGGCCACACATCGGATCGCAAATGCCATGAGAGCCAGCCGCGAGAACCTCATAAGACACGGCGTAGAGCCTCTGGCGCAGTGGCTCATCCACGCCGCCAAGCGCCGATCGACCCTCACCTATGGCCAAGCGAAGCGGCGACTGGAGACCGAATTCGGGTTCGATACCATCTTCTCGATCATGATGGGTTATCCCGCCGGTGCGGTGATGGACCGGCTCCTCGATGTGGAGCCCGACTGCCCATTGGTGAACGTCTTGCTGGTGCGTCAGGGTGACGGCATGCCGGGTGACGGTGCCGGCTCCTTCATGGCCCGCTATCTGGATAAGCCCAGGCTCGCCACGCCCGGATACCGCAACACATACCCGATGCGATGGCGCGCTGCATGCGACGAGATTGCGACCGACGTCTATGCCTTCAGGGACTGGGAGCGAGTCTACCGTGAGGCATTCGGTCACCGGCTACCGGCCACCGTCCCGTCCGCAGGCGCCGAACACGACGGTATCCGCCACGCCAGAACAGGCGAAGGTCCTAAGGATCCTGGCCAAAATAATTTTTCCGTTCAACGCACCTGCACCTCCGGCCTGAAAGAGGATTGGAGTCGATGAGGTGAAAAATTAGGGAATTATCTACTTTACTCCACCTGTCCATTAGGGTAGGATCGCCCCACAGTCAGACGTGAGGGCGGGAAAATGGCACTGAATGACGGCGTAACAGTCAGTCTGTTCCAGATGTTCGAGCGGTTCCCGGACGCGGAATCAGCCCGAGTTTACCTCGAAGCACAGCGGTGGAAGGGCAAGCCAATCTGCCCGCACTGCGACGGTGAGCGAATCACCGCTCGCGGCGGGAAGCGGATCGGCTACTATCGCTGCCGGGAATGCGATGCGGAATTCACGGTGCGCACGGGGACCGTGTTTGAACGGTCTCACGTCAAGCTGCACAAGTGGATCTACGCGATCTACATGGTCGTGACGGCCCGCAAGGGCATTTCCTCCATGCAGCTCTCGAAGGAGATTAGCGTTACCCAGGCGACAGCCTGGTTCATGCTGCACCGGCTCCGGGAAGTGTGCGGTGGGAACTTCGAGAAGCTACGCGGCATCATCGAGGTTGACGAGACCTATGTCGGAGGGAAGGAGAAGAGCAAGCACGCCAACAAGCGGCTCAAAGCCGGTCGCGGCACAGTCGGCAAGCAGGCTGTTCTCGGGATGCGGGAGCGAGGTGGGAAATCCATCGCCATGACAGTTGCCAGCACCGACAAGGCCACCCTGCACGCCAAGATTGCTCGCCACATCGCTCCCGGCTCGAAGGTCTACACAGACGAGCATGGGAGCTACACCGGACTCGCCGCCTACACCCACCACAGCGTCAACCACGGCGCCGGAGAGTACGTCGGCGCGAACGACATTCACACGAACTGCGTCGAGTCCATGTGGGCGCTCCTGAAGCGCGGGCTGTACGGCACTTGGCATAAGGCCAGCCGCAAGCACCTGCACCGCTACGTGAACGAGTGCACATTCCGGCTCAACGAGGGAAACGTGAAGATTCACACGCTGGATCGGATTGATGCACTGGTGCAAAGGGCCTTCCGGGGAACGCTGCCCTACGCTAAGCTCACTGCGGGCAACGGGGGATCTGCTGAAGCAGTGCCGATCTGGACCGCGTGAACGCCGGTGAGACGCCGAAGCTCGTATCATCTTTTCCTAACAGCTTAGCCAAGGCTGAGATCTCGCATACACTACTTCCTGAGAATCGACCCGTCTCGGGGAGACACCTTTCTGTGGCCGCATAGAGCAAGGAGATACGCCATGATATCCAGCATGAAATCCACCCCCCCCCCCCCCCGATATTTTCGGAGGGCGGGCCGATGAAGGCCCTTGCACTCGCCGCCGCACTAGTGGCGATGACAATGGCCTCGCCAGTGATGGCGCAGACGATCACCGCGCCGGGGCTGAAAGGTTCAACGGCTTGTCTGGGGCAAAGCGAGTATACCAACCTCGATCTTCTGGAGATCGGGGCCATAACGCCTAACAGCGCGGTCTTTGATTACCAGACATTTAGTAACCTGTATAGCAATTTGCGGGGGCGTTCCGGAGATGGCGGACCCACCACATTTTCCATTGAATTGGAAATCCATAACGCGAAGACGGGGACGCGGGTTGTACGTACAGGCGCGGCAAGTATAACTTCATCAGCTCCAAATTTTTCCGGGAGCAGCTACACACGGAGCGGTTTATCGCCGAAAACGCCTTACTGGGCGACCATACGGGTAAGAAATCCAGAGATTTATTTCGTCGCCCGCTGCTTCATGACGGGCGGCACCTATACCCCGTCGAATGAATCCGGGCAGCCC
>JAPOSC010000008.1 GCA_026709935.1 Thiotrichales bacterium | reverse complement strand
CATGCCGATCCCCGCGATCCGACCGCGGTCGGGTGCGTCGACTGCGGCGAGGTGGGCACGATTCATGACGAGATACGCGCAAAGAGGTCTCACCATCATCGAACTGATGATCGTGGTGGCGATCATCGGCATCCTGGCGTCCATCGCACTTCCCGCCGTTCAGGACTACATGGTGCGGGAGAAGGTGCGCGAGGCGGTGGAACTCGCGAATCCGGCCCGGGCCGCGCTCGGCATCGCATGCTCGAAGGGTGAGCTGGCGGGGGCGGACAACGGGTCGCTCGGCCTCGAACCCGGGCATGCCTACTCCGGGGAGTACACGAGCCACGTCGATGCGACGGGGCGCGACTCGAGCGAAGCGATCGTGACCGTCACCCTGCGCGCCATCGACGAGGTGATCGATGATGGCCGGCAGATCGTCTACACCGGAGCCTGCGCTACCGGGGCCATGCGCTGGACGGTCACCGGGGACGTGCCGCCGAAGTATCTGCCGGAGCACTGAGCTGCGGCTTCATCGTGCGCAACATCGTGCGCAGCATCTTCGGGTTGGCGGCGACCACGTCGCCGGACCGGAGGTAATCGTCACCGCCGCCCGGCTCGGTCACCATCCCGCCCGCCTCCTGTACGAGCAAAACGCCGGCGGCGAGATCCCAGGGGTTGAGACCGGCTTCCCAGAACCCGTCGAGGCGGCCGGCCGCCACGTAGGCGAGGTCCAGGGCGGCGGATCCGGTGCGCCTGACTTGCGCCAGGCTCGAGAGCCAGATCCTCAGGGCGGCGAGATGCGACTCGATCCGGTCGATCTCGCGGGTCACGAAGCCACCGCCGAGGAGCGCGCCCTTCAGACTGCTCTTCGACGTGACTCGGATTCGGCGTTCGTTCAGCCGCGCTCCCGAGCCGCGAGAGGCCGTGAACAGCTCCTGTCGCAGCGGATCGAAGATGACTCCGTGCGCCATCCGGCCCCGATGGCGCAGCCCGATCGACACCGCGACGTGGGGAAACCCGCGAATGAAGTTCGCGGTGCCGTCGAGCGGGTCGACGATCCACTCGAAATCGCTGCGCCCGTGCGCACCGCTTTCCTCGGCCAGGAAGGCATGGCCGGGGTGGCTCCGGCGGATGGTGTCGATAATCCTCCGTTCCGCTGTCCGATCGATATCGGTGACGAACTCGTTCACCGCCTTCTCGGACACCGTGAACGCGTCGAAGCGGTCGATGTTGCGGGCGATAACGTTCCCCGCCTCTCGGGCGGCACGCACAGCGATGTTCAGGAGCGGGTGGCTGGACACGGATTCGGGCGGATCGGCGGGCCGGACTGGTGAACCGGACTGGTGAGCGAAGAGGCGGTATTGTACGGGCCGGCCCGCAGGTCTCACCACAGATTCTTGTCTTCCGCGCCCGGCGCGGGCGAAATGCCCCGAGCGGCCGGAGCGGTATGTCTGGCCGGGATTTCGAAGTCGACTCCCGGACGGCCGGGACGAGGCTGCGAGCGGTTACGATGTACTGCCGCTTCGAACGAGTTCGGTAGACGTGAAGATGTCTCGTCGGCTCGGGCCGCGTTGGCCCATCGACGACGACTACTGCAAATCGAGGATTTCAGTGTCCGATACCGGGGAAATGACTTCTACACATCCGCTGCAAAGTGTGCGCATCGTCCTGGTCGAACCGACTCACCCGGGAAACATTGGCGCTGCGGCTCGCGCCATGAAGGCGATGGGACTCGAGCACCTCCATCTGGTGGCCCCCACCCGCTTTCCGAGCGCCGAGGCCACGGCCCGAGCCGCGGGCGCCGACGACATCCTGCACGCAGCTCGGGTGATCGACTCGGTGGATGAGGCGGTGGCCGACTGCGGTTTCGTACTGGGGACCACGGCGCGGGTGCGACATATCGAGTGGCCGGTGATCGATCCGCGCGAGGCGGCGCGGCGCGCCGTCGACCAGTCGGCCCGGGGGCCCGTCGCGGTACTCTTCGGCCGCGAAAGCGCCGGGCTCACCAACGCGGAGCTCGACCGATGCCAGGCGCTGATCCGGATCCCCGCCACCGCGCATTTCAGCTCCCTCAACGTCGCCGCCGCGGTGCAGATTGTGGCCTACGAGTTGCGGATCGAGGCCGGCGGCATCGGAGTCGCGGCGGCTCCGGCGCAGTCCCCGGCCGCGACGGCCGGAGAGCTCGAAGGGTTCTACCGCCATCTGGAGGAGACGCTGGTCCACATCGGATACCTGGATCCGGTGGCGCCAAAGCTTCTCATGCGCCGGTTGCGCCGCCTGTTCAGCCGGGCTGAGCCGGATCGGGCCGAGATCAACATTCTGCGCGGGATCCTGACTTCGGCAAGCCGCGCCGCGATCGGCTCATCGGCTGCGAAGAGGGCACCGGGGTCCGGTGCGCCTCAGTTCGGCGACGACTCCGCCGGTGACGATCCCGCCAGCGATGACTCCGCTAGCGATCCAGGGGGTGAGAAAGCGCAGGGGTGCCGTCGATGAGTACGCGGTTCCCGTCGAGGCTCACTCGCCGCGTCGCGAACCAGGCGAGCGTGCGCGGCAGGAGCACATGTTCGTGTTCCAGCACCCTTGCGGCGAGGGTGTCGGGGTCGTCATCGGCAAGAACCGGGACCTGCGCCTGCGCGATGATCGGACCACCATCGAGTTCTTCGGTCACGAAGTGGACCGTCGCTCCGTGCATCTCGGCGCCCGCCGCGATCGCTCGCGCATGGGTATCCAGCCCGGGAAGCTCGGGTAACAGGGAAGGGTGGATGTTGACGAGCCGACCCCGGTAGCGCTGCACGAATCCGCCGGTGAGGATGCGCATGAAGCCGGCCAGCACCACCAGGTCCGGATTGTGCCGATCGATCGCCTCGGCCAGCGCTGCCTCGAAATGCTCGCGGTCGGAGAAGTCGCGATGGCGCACGATTGTCACTTCATGCCCGGCGTGTCGCGCCAGCTCGATGCCGAGCGCGTGCGGCTCGTTGCTGACGACGGCTGCGAGTTCGACCGGCAACGCACCGGCGGCGACGGCGTCGATGATCGCTGCGAGGTTCGTGCCGCGGCCCGATATCAGCACGACAATCCTGAATCCCGGTCTGAATTTCGAGTTCACCGGCCGCTGCCGCGTCATTCAATGCGCGCTGCGGGCGTGTCTTCGCCCTCTTCGATCCATCCGGCCACCCACGCACACTCGCCATTCGCCTCGAGCGTGTTCACGATACCGGGAGCCGTGCCGGGTGCGACCACCAGCAGCATACCGACCCCGCAGTTGAAGGTGCGCCACATCTCGTCCTCGGCAATGCCTCCGGCCTCCCGGATCCACTCGAACACCGCAGGCCGGCGCCAGCTCGACGCGTCGATTGTCGCGCACGTTCCTCGCGGCAGGACCCGCGGCAGGTTCTCCGGGATGCCGCCGCCGGTGACATGCGCGATCGCGCGCACGTCGCCGCCTCCGGCGAGTGCGAGCACGCTTGCTGCGTAGATCCGGGTCGGGGTGAGGAGGGCGTCGACAAGGCGTGTCTCGCCAACCCGCCGCTCCGCGTCGTCGCCGCTCGCATCGAGCACGCGCCGGATCAGCGAGTAGCCGTTCGAATGGGGGCCGCTCGACGCGATCGCCACCACCTCGTCTCCAGGTGCGACGCGGGCGCCGTCGACGATCGCGTCGCGTTCCGCGATGCCGACGCAGAAACCGGCGAGGTCGTACTCGCCGTCGGCGTACATCCCCGGCATCTCGGCTGTCTCTCCCCCCACGAGCGCGGCCCCGGCCATCGCGCACCCGCGGGCGATACCGGCAACGACCCGTTCGGCGATGTCCACGTCGAGGCGGCCGGTGGCGAAATAGTCGAGGAAGAACATCGGCTCTGCCCCGAGGGTGACAATGTCGTTCACGCACATCGCCACCAGATCGATTCCGATCGTGTCGTGCCGGTCGTGGGCGATCGCGAGTTTCAGTTTCGTGCCGACGCCGTCGGTGCTGGAGACGAGCACCGGCTTCCGGTAGCGGTGCAGGGGTGGTTCGAACAGGGCACCGAAGCCGCCCAGCCCGGCGATGACGCCCTCGCGCCGGGTGCCGCGCGCGATCGCGCGAATTCGCGCGACCAGATCGTGGCCTCGATCGATGTCGACCCCGACATCGCGGTAGCTCAGACCGGTTTGCGGCGAGCGGTTCATCAGACCTGCGATGGTACTTGATTCGTGGGTGGTCAAGGCTTCCCTGGCCCGCGGGCTGGTGGATATTCGGGTCAGGTTCGAACCGGGCTCGACCCGGCTTGACTTGCCGTTGGCGCTTCCCATAGCGTCGAATGCCGATGCCGCGCGGCCCGCGCGGCCGTATCCCTGAGCCAACGACATGATCTGTGCGGTACCCCGCCTTTCACGCCCGAGCGCCGGCGTGCAGACCCGAAAACTTGACCGATGCACGGCTGCGGAAGCAGATGCCTGACCGTCTCAACGCCCTTGCTTCGCGAACCCGTCAAATTTCCGGCTGGGCCATGCCGCTCGCTCTTGTGGTGGCGGTGGGCGGGCCTCCGGGAGTGTGCGCCGAGACCGCCCTCCACGAGGCCGAGGTGCCGTGGTCCGACCAGGACGCGCAGAGCCGGGCCGACGCATTCCGCCAGGCGCTGCGCCAGGTGATCGTACGGGTGACGGGCCGGCGCGGGCTCGCGGACGGGTCCTCAATCGATTCGTTGATCGAGAATGCGCAGGCATTCGTGCAGCAGTACCAGTTGCGCACCGCGGAGACGGGGCTCGGCGAGGCAAGTGCGCATGAGCCTCGCCTGTGGGCACGGTTCGATGAGGAGGCGGTCGGGAGGCTCCTGCGCGAGGCGGGATTGGCATTGTGGAGCAGCCCGCGTCCGCCCGTTCTGGTGTGGCTCGCGATGCAGAGCGATGGGCCGACGCTGATCGCCGGATCGGAGGGCTCCGAGGCGATGGTGGAGGTTCTGCGGCGCGGCGCGGCGTCACGGGGCGTATCGATGATCCTGCCGCTGCTGGATCTTCAGGACTTGACCCTGGCTGGAGCACCCGAGCTCTGGGCCGAGGCGGAGGAGCGGCTCCGCGCTGCTTCCCAACGATATCGGCCCGGCAGCATCCTGCTCGGAAGGATCGAGCGCGGAGTGTTCTGGGAAGCGCGGTGGTCGCTGCTGCTTCCCGGGTCGGTCCGGCGATGGACGACCCACGGCGACGTGCTCGATCTCGTCGTCGACGAAGGTTTCCAGGAAGCGATCGACGCGCTCGCCTTCCACTACACGAGCGTGGCGGCGCCGGAGACGGGCGGGGCGGCGATCGCGGTGTCCGTGAGCGGCGTCCACGACTTTGCGTCATATGTGCGCACGGTGCGATATCTGGAGTCGCTCGGCGAAGTGGAATCGGTCGACGTACTCGCCGTGGTCGCGGGACGGGTGCGGCTTGGGTTGAAGCTGCGCACGGGTGTGGCGGGGCTGCGCGAGCTGATCGCACTGGAGTCGACCCTGGCCGAGGACGCGGGCGACGTGGACGGCGCCCTGGCGCTTCGGCTGCTGCCGTGACCCATCATGGCCACCAGGCCAGGCCGTCCGCGACGAAGCGGTGGGCGCCGTGAATGCGGCGGCGCAGCTTCCCCTGCGCCTCGGGCTGGCGAGGGGGCGGCGGTTCGGGGACTTCGAGGTGACGCCGGACAACGCGGAGTTGGTGGACGCGGTGCGGCGGATCGCCACCGACGGGACACCGGAGCGGGTGCTGATCGCAGGCGACCCCGGAACCGGGAAAACCCATCTGCTGGAGGCGGCCTGCGCGACGGCGAGCGCGGACGGCGGTGCGGTGGCGTTCGTGCCGATGCGCGAGTGGCGTGCGCAGGGGGTCGATGCGGTGCACGGATTCGGGCGGAGCGGGCTGTTGTGCATCGACGACATCGATGCGGTCGCCGGCGATCGCGGGTGGGAAGAGGCGCTGCTCGCACTGGTGGAGGCATCGGTATCCGCGAGAGCCCGAGTGCTTGTCAGTGCCCGCGCGTCGCCGGCGAGAACTCCGTTTGCGCTGGCCGACCTGCAGTCCCGACTCAGCGCCGCGACCGTCTATCGCCTGCGCGAACTCGACGACGAGAGCCGGGCCCGGGCGCTTCGCCGGTACGCGAGCGGACGCGGCATGGACATACCGGACGATGTCGTCGTCTACGTACTCACCCGTCATCGTCGGGACATGACGAGCCTCGTCGCTCTGCTCGATCACCTCGACTACCACTCCATGGCGCACCAGCGTCGGCTCACGGTGCCCTTCGTGCGGGACCTCATGGAAGCGGTTGAGCAAAAAGGTGGTTGAAGGAGTATGGAATCGCCCGCCGCGGCGCCGCTCGCAGTCTGGCGCGGGACGGCATCGACACGACGAACATCCCGGTTGATCCGCCCTGCACACTCGAGCAGGTGCTCGATCCGGATTGGTGACCGGCCGCCAGTGCCCGCTGATGCTCCGGGAGATCGGCCCGAAGCGCGACTTCGTCCCGTCTCATCCCTCCGTCGTGGCCAACCGCCGGGCGAGCTCTGCCAGCCGGTGCCCGAGGGCCACGCACAGGTGTTCCTCGTCGGTGTCGAGAGCGCGTGTGCTGTCCGGGCCCGCGAGGTGAGATGCGCCGTAGGGCGTGCCTCCGCTCCGGGTGCGCGCGAGTTCGGGCTCGCTGTAGGGCAGACCGCAGATCACCATCCCGTGGTGCAGGAGCGGCAGCATCATCGACACCAGCGTCGTCTCCTGCCCGCCGTGCATCGAGGAAGTCGACGTGAACACCGCGGCTGGCTTGCCGGCGAGCTTCCCGGTCAGCCACAGCGCCGATGTGGAGTCGATGAAGTGCTTCATCGCCGCGGTCATGTTCCCGAATCGGGTCGGACTGCCGAGTGCGAGCCCGGCGCACCGTTCGAGGTCTTCGAGGGTCGCGTAGGGAGGCCCGGAGCTCGGGACCGGAGGATCGACCGCTTCGCAGTTGGCAGAGACGGGAGCGACGGTGCGCACGCACGCCTGCATGCCGTCCACTCGCTCCACGCCACGGGCCACGCAGCGCGCCATGCGGGCCACGTTTCCGTGCCGACTGTCATAGAGCACCAGGATGTCCGACATCGCTACGCTGCCCCGAAGCGGCGCTGCCGCCGGGGCCCCGGACGGGGATGACATCGCTGCTGAAGACGCCTGCCCTCCCGACGCGCGAGGGGGTCGCAAGCCGTCCCGCGGATCACCGCTTCCGGTCGCGGTCTCACGGCACGAGCCCTCGCATGTGCGCCACGATGTCCTCCAGCGCGATGTCGGTGCTCGCGGCGTCGCGCCGGTGGCGGAGTTCCACGGTGCCGGCGTCGAGCCCGCGGTCCCCGATGACGATACGCCAGGGAATTCCGATCAGCTCGGAATCCGCGAACATCACGCCGGGGCGCACCTGCCGGTCGTCGAACAACACCTCGACCCCCGCCGCAGTCAGGTCCGCGTAGAGCTTCTCCGCCGCTTCGCGCAACCGCACCGATTTATGCATGTTCATCGGCAGCAGGACGACATGAAACGGTGCAATGGCGATCGGCCAGACGATTCCCTTCTCGTCGTGGTTCTGCTCGATGGCGGCCGCGACCATGCGGGTCACCCCGATGCCGTAGCAGCCCATCATCAGACGGATGGCGCGTCCCCCGTCGTCGAGGACCACCGCGTCCATCGACTCGCTGTACTTGTCGCCGAGCTGGAAGATGTGGCCGACCTCGATGCCCCGGCGAACGACGAGCGGCCCGGAACCGTCCGGACTCGGGTCGCCGTCGACGGCGTTGCGCAGATCGGTGACCACCGGCTCCGGCGCGTCCCGGCCCCAGTTCACGCCGGTCAGATGCACGCCGTCTCGGTTGGCGCCGCATACGAAGTCGGCAAGCGTCGCGGCCGAGGCGTCGGCGATCACCGGCACGCCCGCGCCGACCGGCCCGAGCGATCCCGGATCGCATCCGATGATCTCGCGTACGCGTTCGGGTCGGGCGAAGGCGAGCGGCGCGCGCACGCCTTCGGTGCGTTCTGCCTTGATCGCGTTGAGGTCGTGGTCGCCGCGCAGGACGAGCGCGACGAGACCCCCGTCCTCTCCCTCGACGAGGAGCGTTTTCACACAGCGCTCGGCGGGAACGTTCAGGAATCCGGCCAGCTCTGCGATGGTGTGGACTCCGGGGGTGTCGGCGGTAGCGAGGTCCGCCGCCGGTGCGGGACGCTCCTGGCGCGGCGCGGGACACGGCACCAGCTCCACGTTCGCGGCAAAGCTGCCGCCGGAGAACGCGATGGCGTCCTCGCCGTAGTCGGCGAGGACATGGAACTCCTGCGACCGGCTGCCACCGATGGCTCCGGAGTCGGCGTCCACCACGCGATAGTCCAGACCGAGACGCTCGAACGTCCGGCAGTAGGCGTCATGCATCACGAGGTACGAACGCTCGAGACCTTCGGCGTCGAGATCGAAGGAGTAGGCGTCCTTCATGATGAATTCGCGCGCGCGCATCACCCCGAACCGCGGGCGGATCTCGTCGCGGAACTTGGTCTGGATCTGGTACAGGTTGACCGGGAGCTGCTTGTAGCTGCGGATCTCCCGGCGCGCGATGTCGGTGATGACCTCCTCATGGGTCGGGCCGACGCAGAAGTCGCGTTCGTGGCGGTCCGTCAGGCGAAGCAGCTCCGGGCCGAAGTTGCTCCAGCGCCCGGACTCCTCCCACAGTTCGGCGGGCTGGATGGCGGGCATCAGGACTTCCTGGGCGCCGGCCGCGTTCATCTCTTCGCGGACGATGGCCTCGACCTTGCGCAGCACCCGCATGCCGAGCGGCAGCCAGGTGTAGAGGCCGGAGGCGAGCAGGCGGATCAGACCGGCCCGCAGCATCAGCCGGTGGCTGACGATCTCCGCCTCTGCGGGTGTTTCCCGCATCGTCGCGAGAAGCGTCTGCGTACATCGCATTGGCGAGACTCCCTGGAGTGGACCGGAGTGATGGACGAGCCCGGTGCGACGGGCGGAATCCGGAAGGGGTCTGCTGTGACGGACCCATCGGTCCCGACCGTCCCACCGCCCGTAGCTATCGTAGTGGCTGCATGCCTGCGACACCACCATCCGGCCCGGCGCCGACCGGGAGAGCCTCACGGCCGGGATGTGGGGACAAACGTTCGCGTGGCCGCCGCTCGGGAGGGCCACCGGCCTGACATGGTGTCCTTAGGACCCCGTATGGTCTTGACCGTTCGCCGTTTTTTCATATAGGTTGCCCCTTGGAAGTGTGGTGTGTCCGGAGCCCGCCCCGCGGGCTTTTTTTGCATTTCGGCGGGAGATCGGCTGTGGAGCTTTCAGGGTCCCGGATCCTCATGCAGTTCCTGAAGGACGAGGGGGTGGAGTACATCTTCGGCTACCCCGGCGGAGCCGTTCTCCATATCTACGACGAGATCTACTCGCAGGACGACGTCAAGCACATTCTCGTCCGCCACGAGCAGGGCGCCACCCACATGGCCGATGGCTACGCCCGCGCGACGGGCAAGCCCGGCGTGGTGCTCGTCACTTCCGGACCGGGCGCCACCAACGCGGTGACCGGCATCGCCACCGCGCACATGGACTCGGTGCCGATGGTGGTCATCACCGGCCAGGTCCCGACCCACGCGATCGGCAGCGACGCATTCCAGGAGGTCGACTGCGTGGGCATCACGCGTCCCTGCGTGAAGCACAACTTCCTCGTGAAGGATGTGCATGACCTCGCCGAGACCCTCAAGAAGGCGTTCTACGTCGCCACCACCGGACGGCCGGGCCCGGTCGTGGTCGACATCCCCAAGGACGTGACCGCGCCCAATGTCAGGATTCCGTACGAGTATCCGGCCAGCGTGACGATGCGGTCTTACAACCCGGTGGTGCGGGGACATCCGAGGCAGATGAAGAAGGCTCTCGACCTGATCCTGTCCGCGAAGCGCCCGATGATCTACACCGGCGGCGGCGTGGTTCTCGACAACGCATCGGACGAGCTCGTGCGCTTCACCCGCACGCTCGGGTACCCCATCACAAACACCCTGATGGGACTCGGCGCGTACCCCGGGACCGACCCGCAGTTCGTCGGGATGCTGGGCATGCATGGCACATACGAAGCGAACATGGCCATGCACAACTGCGATGTCCTCATCGGGATCGGAGCCCGCTTCGACGATCGGGTGGTCGGGGAAGTGAGCAAGTTCTGTCCCCATGCGCGCATCGTCCACATCGACATCGATCCCGCGTCCATCTCGAAGACGGTCAAGGTGCAAGTCCCCATCGTGGGCTCGGTCCTGAACGTGCTCCGCGAGATCAACGGGATGCTGGAGGGCACGAACCGTCGTCCGGATGCGCAAGCCCTGTCCGAATGGTGGGACCGGATCAACCGCTGGAAATCGGTCGACTGTCTCTCCTACGACCATTCCGACACGCTGATCAAGCCGCAGTCGGTGCTGCAGAAGCTCCACGAAGTGACCGGCGGAGACGCCTACGTCACGTCGGATGTCGGGCAGCACCAGATGTGGGCGGCGCAGTTCTATCCGTTCGACAAGCCGAGGCGCTGGATCAACTCCGGCGGGCTCGGCACGATGGGTTTCGGACTGCCGGCCGCGCTCGGCGTACAGCTCGCCTACCCGGATGCGCAGGTGGCGTGCGTCACCGGAGAGGGCAGTATCATCATGTGCATTCAGGAGCTCTCGACCGCCAAGCAGTACGATCTGCCCATCAAGGTCATCAATCTCAACAATCGCTACCTCGGCATGGTCCGGCAGTGGCAGGAGTTCATGTACGAGAACCGGGAGTCGCACTCCTACCTGGACTCCCTCCCCGATTTCGCGGCGCTGGCCGAGAGCTTCGGGCACGTGGGGATGAAGATCGAAAATCCCGGGGATGTGGATGGCGCACTCCGCGAGGCGTTCGCGATGAAGGATCGGCTGGTGTTCATGGACTTCATCACCGATCCGGCCGAGAACGTCTATCCGATGATGATGGCGGGCAAGGGCCAGAACGAGATGGTGCTGTCGGCGCATTCGCGACAGCGGGAGCTCGCCTGAATCCTGTCCGGAGTATCGAACCTTGCGTCACATCATTTCGATGCTGCTCGAGAACGAGCCGGGAGCCCTCAGTCGCGTGGCCGGCCTGTTCTCCGCTCGTGCCTACAACATCGAGTCGCTCTCGGTCGCACCGACCGAGGACGCATCCGCATCCCGAATGACGTTGGTCACGTCGGGTTCGGACGAGATCATCGAACAGATCACGAAGCAACTGCACAAGCTCATCGACGTGGTCAAGCTCCTCGACATCACCGGGGACGCGCACGTCGAGCGCGAGATCATGCTGGTCAAGGTGCGAGTGGCCGGCAGCGCTCGCGAAGAGGTCAAGCGGATCGCCGACATCTTCCGGGGCCGCATCCTCGATGTGACCCAGTCGACGTACATCATCGAGGTCACCGGCGACGGCGCCAAGCTCGATGCTTTCATCGGAGCGCTCGACCACAAGTCGATCCTCGAAGTGGTGCGCTCCGGCGCCCTCGCCATCGTGCGCGGAGAGCGGGGGCTCCGGCTCTGACGCCAAGGCCGTTTCAGGCAGCGAATCGACACGAATGGCCAAGACGACCGGTCTGACCAGCACCGACGAGCTCATGTTGCAGGGCTTGTACTGGTGGGATATCGCCACCTTCTTCCGCTGTCCCGTGGAACGCGATCCGCGCCAGTGCGACATCGCTCTCGTGGGCGTGCCGCATTCGACCGGCAACGGGACCACTGAGCGCGACCAGCACCTCGGCCCCCGAGCGGTGCGCGATGTCTCCGCGATGGCGCGGCGCGTGCATATGGAGTTTGGGATCGACCCGTGGGAACGCGCTCGTATCCGCGACATGGGCGATGTGCCGCTGCCCGAGGCCAATGACAACGAGGCGTGCATCGCACGCATCACCGAGTTCTACCGGGCGATCGACGCGGCCGGAGTCCGGCCGGTGTCGGTGGGCGGCGATCACTCCGTCACCGGCGGAATCATGGAGGCCATCGCCGGGACGGGCGCTCGCCTTACCGGGAGCGAGAAGGCGGTGTTCCTGCACTTCGACGCCCACACCGATGCCTACGAGCAGGTCCCGCACTTCCTCGGGGCGGTGAAGTCGGCCGCCCACTGGGCGAGCTGGCTCGTGCGCGACGGGTACATCGACGCGGGCCGTAGTGTGCAGATCGGCATGCGGGGCAATCCGCGCACCCTCGACTGGCGCAAGCCGAGCGAGGAACTCGGCTACGAAGTGATCTCCATGGACCGCTACCGCGCCATCGGTCCCGAGGAGACCATGGCGATCATCGACAGGCGGATCGGTGATGCCCCCCTCTACATCACCTTCGACCTGGACTGTCTGGACCCGACCGTCGCGCCGGCGGTCGCGAACCTTGAAGCCGGCTGCGAGGGCTTCCGGATCGATGAGGTGATGCGGCTCCTGCGCTCGGTGCGCGGCAAGAACGTGATCGGCGGCGATGTTGTGTGCCTGATGCCCACCAAGGACCACCCGAACCGGATCACCGCACATACCGCGGCGGCAATCGTGTTCGAGATCGTCAGCCTGATTGCGGACGACTTTCCCCGATAGCGCGCTCGCGAACCATGAGTGGTTGCAGGCGCTCCCGCCGATGTCCCGGGAGACCCTCACGCAACGCAATTGCTACGAGTTTGCGCTCCGGAGTATCCGGCCCAAGCTAGCCCAAGATAGCCCCGTATGGTCCGGGGTGACTTCGGGCGCGGGCTCCAGCCCGGCGAGAATTGTCGGCATGGTTGCCGCGTTCGGTCTGGCGCGCATCCCGGCAACGGTGTTCTACTCGCGAGCCAGCTCGAAGCCGGAAAGGGACGCTCATGACCACTGCTGCTCCAGCCCCCCGACGGTGGGGCATCACCAACGATTACGGTCCCCTCACCGACGTGCTCCTCGGAACGCCCGCGTTCTACCGCTGGATCGACGCGGGGCCGATCACGATGCGGACCCTGAACAACCAGGCGCACACGGGCGTGCGTTTCAACCTCCAGACGGCGATGGCCCAGCACGCCGAGATGGTCTCGATCTACGAATCCAGCGGTGTCACCTGCCACTACCTGGACGCCGACGAAGCCCTGCATCGCAACTTCTTCGCCCGAGACTCCAGCGCCATGACTCCCTGGGGAGCGCTCATCTGCCACATGCAACTGAAGAGCCGGCGCGCCGACTACGTCACCGCCATCCGCTTCTACCAGGACAACACCATTCCCATCTGGCGCTACGCCACCGCCGGACACTTCGAGGGCGGCGACTTCAACATTCTGGAGCCGGGGTTCGTGCTCATCGGCTTCTGCGGTGAGCGTTCCGAGCGCGAGGGCTCGGAGCAGGTGGCGGGCTGGGTGCGTGCGCAGGGGTGGGAGGCGGTGACCGCGCCCATCTCGCGGGAGTTCGTGCACATGGATGGTCTGGTGGTGCCGCTTGCGCCGAAGCTGCTCGTCGCTTGCGTGGAAGCCATGGAGGACTGGCTGGTGGCGCGGCTGCGCGGGCGCGGCTTCGAGCTCGTGGAGGTCGGCTACGCGGAGGCCAGAAATCTCGGCGTCAACCTGGTCGCGCTCGGCAACGATCGCGTCCTGTCGATGCGGGGGTCGCGGCATCTGAACGAGCGCCTGCGTGCCATGGGATTCGAGGTCTTCGATCCGGACATGTCGATGTTCACCCTCGGGGGCGGCGGCGTCCATTGTCTGTGTCAGGCACTGCATCGGGACGAGGCGTAGGCGCCCGCGCGCATCGGCCTCGACGATGGCTCCGACCGTTGCCGTCGAGCGCCTCCGCGCGGCAAGGCACGGGCGCCACGTCAACGTGTATCATGTTTCGACTCGTCGACACGCCCCGACCTCCCCGGAAAGTCCGCGGAGTCGGTCGGGCAGCCCCCTTGTCCGGGAGTGATTTCCGGATTCGGTCGGCTCTGCGAGAACGAGAGTCGTTGCATTCGACCCCTCACAACCCGAAGGAGAAACCGTCATGAAGCAACTCGGGAAAATCGCCGCCGGTGGGGCGCTCGCGCTCGGCGTCGGTATAGTGCAGGCGGCGGACGTCGTGATCGGCGTCCCCAACTGGCCGTCCGTCACCGCGACCGCCTACGTTCTCGAGGCCATCATCGAGGACAACTACGGCATGGACGTCGAGCTGCAGAACAGCACGAACCCGGTCGTCTTCGAAGCCATGGATTCGGGCAGCATGCACGTGCATCCTGAGGTGTGGCTGCCGAACCAGGCGAACCTGCACAGCAAGTTCGTCGAGGAGAAGGGCACGGTGCGCATGAACCCGAACGGCGTCGCGGCCTTTCAGGGGATGTGCGTGACGAAGCAGACTGCGGATGAGCACGGCGTGACGAAGCTCTCCGACCTCACCGACCCCGATGTCGCTGCGCTTTTCGACACCGACGGTGACGACAAGGGCGAGGTCTGGATCGGAGCGGCGGGCTGGGCGTCCACCAATGTCGAGAAGATCCGCGCGAAGAGCTACGGCTACGACGCGACGATGCACCTCAAGGAGATGGACGAGACGCTCGCCCTGGCCGAAGTCGACAACGCCGTGGTGCAGAATCAGCCCATCGTGTTCTTCTGCTACACGCCACACCACATGTTCGCGCTCCATGAACTCGTCATTCTGGAGGAACCGACGTTCGACGCGGCGAAGTGGAACGTCATCCAGCCCACCGACGATCCCGACTGGCTGGCCAAGTCCTCCGCTCCCGTGGGGTGGGACCTCGCCTACCTGCATATCCACTATGCCTCCTCGATGGAGACGGATCTGCCCGAGGTGGCGTCCCTGCTGTCGAAGGTGAAGTTCGACACCGACATCGTTTCGGCGATGACCTACGCGCTCGTCGTGGAGAAGCAGGACCCGGCGGACTTCGCGCAGATGTGGGTCGCCAACAATGCCGACATGGTGGAGCGTTGGCTGAGGTGACGGCTGCGCCGCACGCGCGGGGGCTTCGCGCCCCCGCGCTTCCATGCCGCCTTCACCCCCTTGCCGATTCGGCCTGCGCGTTCGCGGATCACGGCGAGCGCGCAGAGCACGACGGGGCAGCGCCCCGGAGGAGTGCGCGACCGTGAACGAGGAGGAAGTCATCCGGCTGGATGATGTCTGGAAGATATTCGGCGATCGCGCCCCGGAGGCGATGCGCGCGATCAAGGAGGAGGGCCTGACGAAGCCCGAGGTGCTGGAGAAGTTTGCCTGCGTGGTCGGGATCGCGCAGTGCACCTTCAGCGTGGCGCGTGGCGAGATCTTCTGCGTGATGGGGCTCTCGGGCTCGGGCAAGTCGACCATGGTCCGCCACCTCAATCGCCTGATCGAGCCCACGGCGGGCAGTATCAGCGTCCTCGGGCGGGACGTGATAGCGCTCGGCGAGGACGCGCTGCGCGAGATGCGCGCCCGACACATCGGCATGGTGTTCCAGCACATGGCCCTGCTGCCGCACCGCACCGTGCGCGACAACGTGGCCTTTCCGCTGCAGGTGCGCGGCGAGCCGAAGTCCAGGCGGTGGGAGGTCTCCCAGCACTGTCTCAGCCTGGTGAACCTCGACGGTTACGAGGACCGCTTCCCCCGGGAGCTCTCCGGCGGCATGCAGCAACGGGTCGGCCTCGCCCGGGCGCTCGCATCGGACCCGGAGGTGCTGCTGATGGACGAGCCCTTCTCGGCCCTGGATCCCCTGATTCGTCGCCAGCTCCAGGACCAGTTCATGGCGCTGTCGGCCGAGCTTCACAAGACCACGGTATTCATCACCCACGACCTCGACGAGGCGATCCGGATCGGCAACCGCATCGCGATCATGAAGGACGGGGTGATCGTCCAGATCGGTACCCCGGAGGAGATTGTCACCAATCCCGTGGACGATTACGTCAAGGACTTCGTCGAGGGGATCTCGAAGCTGAACCTGGTCTACGCCCGCTCCATCATGGAAGACATCGCGGCCTGGCGGGACGGCAAGGGTCCGGATCTCTCGCAGGCTCCCCGCGTACGACAGGATCGGGACCTCAACCACCTGATCGACATCTCCACCACCACCGAGCATCCCATCGTCGTGCAGGACGACGACGACCGGGACGTCGGGGTGATCACCAAAAGCCGGCTGCTCAAAGGCATCCAGGGAGGCGAGTGAGATGGCCGAGACCGGACTCGACGCAGGACCCAAGAAGCTCGCCGCCTCGGTCGGTGAGTTCGTCGGCGCGAACGAAGCCTATTACGCGCGCGAATTCGACAAGATTCAGTCGGCGACGAAGTTCCCCTGGAGCTGGAACACGATGGCGGCAGTCGCCGGTCCGCTCTGGGGACCGGCCCGGGGGTTGTGGGGATTCTTCTGGACTTTCATCGTGCTGGAGCTGCTCGCGCTGGTGCAGATCGGCCGGGGGCTCTGGGGAGACCTCGGGGCCGACAAGGTCGCGCGCGCGGACAAGCTGCTCGAACGCTCCAATGCACTCTTCGAAAAGGGCAAGATCGCGCTCCAGAACGGCGAGTCCGACGCGCAGGGGCTGATCACCACGGCGGGAAACCTCAAGCGCGCCGCGGAGCGGCTCATGGATCAGGCGGACCTTGCGGCGGCGCAAGCGACGACGTTGCTGGCCGTCGGGCTTGTCGTGTTCGTGGCGGTGCGCGTTGTCGAGGGCTTCTACGCCAACCTCGCCTACGAGAAACGCTACCTGGAGTGGCGCGGCAACCCTCTCGTCGCGTCGGGCCTCGACTGGAAGAACGCAGTATTCGGCGTGGTGCTCTGGCTCGGCATCGTGCCGCTCACCCTCTATCGGTTCACGGTGTCGAACCCCCACGAGCTGATCACCCGGTTCCCGATGGACAAGCAGCTCTTCACGCCGGTGGCGAACACGATGGAGGGCTGGTTCGACTGGCTCGCCACCCACGGCGCCGGGGTCTTCGACGGCATCACCCGGTCCATCCGTGCGGTGCTCGACGGTTTGGAAGTCGCGCTCGTCGCAACCCCCTGGCCGGTGGTGATGCTTGTCATCGTGGTGACCGCCTGGCGCCTGGCCGGCCCCAGAGTCGCGGTCTTCACCGCCGCGTCGCTCGCCTATCTCGCGTTCCTCGGGCTGTGGGAGGTGAGCATGGTGACCGTGGCGCTGCTGGGGGCCGCTGCCTTCCTGTGCCTCCTGTTCGGCATCCCGCTCGGCATCTGGTTCGGCAAGAACGAGAGGGCCTATCAGGTCGCGCTGCCGGTGCTCGACTTCATGCAGACGATGCCCGCCTTCGTGTACCTGATCCCGATCATCGCGTTCTTCGGCACCGGCAAGCCGCCGGGGGTGCTGGCCACGGTCGTGTTCGGCATGCCGCCGGTCATCCGGCTCACCGCACTCGGCATGCGGCAGGTGCCCGCGGGGACCAGGGAAGCCGCGGTGGCCTTCGGTTGTACCCGGGGCATGCTGCTGCGCGACGTGGAGATCCCGCTCGCGATGCCGTCGATCATGGCCGGCGTCAACCAGACGATCCTGATGTGTCTGTCGATGGTCGTGATCGCATCGCTCATCGGCGCCGGGGGCCTCGGCAAGAACGTGCTGGAGGCGCTCCAGTACGCGGCGAAGGGGCAGGGCATGCTGGCGGGGCTCGCGATCCTGTTCTGCGCCATGGTGATCGACCGGATCATCCAGGGTCACTACAAGCGCACGGCCGGCAGTGGTCTGGTCTGACAGACCACATCCGCCGGGTGTCGTCCCGCGTCGGAGAAGACTCGACGAGGACCAATGATGATCAAGTCGATACTTGTGGCGACCGATGCTTCGCCGGTTGCCAACCGCGCGCTGGATCTGGCCATCGACATGGCCGTCAGGTACGAGGCCGGGCTCGAAATCGTCCATGTGATTCGCGATCTCCAGATCCCGGCCAGCCTGCGAGACATGGCGCAGGTGATGAACATGGCCAACGCGCGCGGCGACGTGATGATGTTCGTGGCCGAGCAGGTGTTGAGCGACGCGCGTGAGCGTGCGAAGGCGGGCGGGGTCCGGGAAGTTGCGACCCATGTCGGCAAGGGCGACCCGGCCGGCGCCGTCATCGCGCAGGCAAGGCGGCGCAAGAGCGATCTCATCGTGATCGGAACCCGGGGGCTGAGCACCACGGAAGGAATGCTGCTCGGATCGGTCTCGCGCAAGGTCGCGAACCTGAGCCGGACGAACTGCCTGATCGTACGATGAGATTTGATCGTGTGATGAAGATCTACGCGCTGCCCCGGCTGCGCGTTCCCATCCGCTTCGGGGGCGGAGCCCCACTCCGCACCGATCTGCGGAGTTCGAGTCCGGGTGAGCGTCGGCGGTGCGGCTGACCAACGGGGTCGGGAGGTTTGTCATGGCGCCGTCGCGATTCGCCTCGGATGTCTCGCCATGACGGAAGCCGATCCCGAGCCGCGCCCCCGGCGTCGCGGCATCTACCTGCTTCCCAACCTTTTTACCACCGCCGCGCTGTTCGCCGGGTTCTACGCGATCATGGCCGCGATCGACGGCCGTTTCGAGGCCGCCGCCGCCGCCGTCTTCGTCGCGATGGTGCTCGACGGGGCAGACGGGCGGATCGCGCGGCTGACCAATACGCAGAGTGCGTTCGGGGCGGAGTACGACTCGCTCTCCGACGTCATCTGCTTCGGCCTCGCACCGAGCCTCATCGTCCACCAGTGGGCGCTCGCCGGCATGGGAAAGCTCGGCTGGGTCGCCGCCTTCTTCTTCACCGCGGCGACCGCCTTGCGGCTCGCCCGATTCAATACCCAGCTCGGAACCACGGACAAGCGGTACTTCCAGGGTCTGCCGTGCCCGGCCGCCGGGGCGACGCTGGCCGCGCTGGTCTGGTTCGCCACCGAGCTCGAGATACGCGGAGAGGATATCGCCATCATCGCGTTCGGGATGGCCATCGCCCTCGGCGGGCTGATGGTTTCGAACGTGCGATTCCACAGCTTCAAGGATTTCGATCTGCGCGGCCGCGTGCCATTCGTGACGATGTTCGTGGTGGTGGTGGTGTTCGTGCTGGTCTCGAGTGATCCACCGGTTGCGCTCTTTCTCGGTACCCTGGGCTACGCCGTCTCCGGGCCGGTGCTCACGTTGTGGAACGTGCGCAAGCGCCGGGCCGCGCGCCGTGCGTCGGCGGCGGACGCCGGCGATCCGCCCCCCGACATCGGCACGGGCTGAAACCGGTCCGCGCCCTTCGGAGAGCCTGGATGTCGCATCCCTCGCGCGCGCACCTGGACGCGATCGGGATTCCCGTCTGGGTACGGCGTGGCACAGTGCGCGCGACGCAGTCGACAACGCCCTCCCCGGAACCCGCCGAGACCGAGCCCGCGGAGCCGTCCGCGTTCCGGGCGGCGATGGATCCTGCGAGCCCTCGCCCGGGCGGGACCGACGCCACCGGACCCAGCGTGCGACAGGCCCTGGAATCGATCGATGCCCAGGTGCGCGAGTGCCGCAAGTGTGGGTTGCATCGCACGCGCAAGCGCACCGTGTTCGGGATCGGGCGGCCGGACGCGGCGTGCATGTTCATCGGGGAGGCGCCCGGCGCCGAAGAGGACGCCCGCGGAGAGCCGTTCGTCGGCCGCGCCGGCAAGCTGCTCGATGCCATGTTGGCCGCCATCGGTTTGACGCGTGGCGATGTCTACATCGCGAACATCGTCAAGTGCCGGCCGCCCCGCAACCGCGATCCGCACGCCGACGAGATCGCGCAGTGCTCGGGCTATCTCAGACGCCAGATCGAGACGGTATCGCCGCGTCTGCTGGTCGCGACGGGTCGAGTGGCGGCCCAGTCGCTGCTCTCGACGACGAAGCCGATCGGAAAGCTTCGGGGTCGCATCTATCGGTACGGGGAAGACCGTCTCCCGGTCATTGTCATGTACCATCCCGCCTACTTCCTCCGTAGCCCTCTCGAGAAGCGCAAGGGGTGGGACGATCTGGTGCGTCTGCGTGCGATGCTCTCCGATCATGCGGCGGGCGGTCCGTGAACGCCGTTGTCAGCGACCTTCCGAAGCTCGGCCAGGGTCGGTGTGAGCCGCGGGGACGACCCCGCGCGTACCGGCCGCGACGACGTCAGGTGCCTTTCGCCCGCGCTGTCGTGACGCAGCCGTCGCGCCCCGGGCGCCTCGCCACGCACCGCCGCGAGCATCCCGGATGCTCGTTCGAGGACGAGCGTCCCGGATGCTCATCCGAGTACGAGCATCCCGAATGCTCATTCAAGTCCGAGCATTCCTGGTGAACGTCCTGGCATTCGACATCGAAACCGTGCCCGACGTCGAGTCGGGGCGCCGGTTGCTGGGGCTCGATGGCTTGGGCGATGCCGAAGTCGCGCGGATCATGCGCCAGCGACAGCAACAGGCGTCGGGGACGGAGATGATGCGCCACCATCTGAACCGGATCGTGGCCATCGCGGTGGTGCTGCGCACCGGAGAGCGGTTCCGGGTCTGGTCCCTGGGCGATCCGGACTCCTCGGAGCGCGAGCTTGTGGAACGGTTCTTCGACGGCATCGAGCGGTACTCGCCGAACCTCGTCTCGTGGAATGGCGGCGGTTTCGACCTTCCCGTCCTGCACTACCGGGCGCTGCTGCACGGTGTCGCCGCCCCCCGCTACTGGGAGTCAGGCGACGACGACCAGAGCTTTCGCTGGAACAACTATCTCAACCGCTTCCACTCGCGGCATACCGATCTGATGGATGTCCTCGCCGCCTACCAACCCCGCGCCTTCGCTCCACTCGACGAAATTGCCCAGATGCTGGGCTTTCCGGGCAAGCTCGGGATGGACGGCTCCAGGGTATGGGAGGCGTACGCCGCCGGCGAGATCGAGCGCATCCGTGCGTACTGCGAGGTCGATGCACTCAACACCTTCTTTATCCATCTTCGCCACGAGCTGATGCGCGGGCGCCTCTCCCCGGATGGATACGAGCGCGAGTGCGAGGTCGTGCGCGATTGGCTTCAGGCGGACGAACGCGACCACCTCGCGGAATTCCTCCGGGCCTGGGGACCATCGTGATCGTGCGACAGCCGGATCCTTGATGTGGATCGGCCTGATGTGGATCGGCCTGACGTGGATCGAATCGGGACCGCGGCCCGGGGCGGCGGCGCCGTGCGCATCGAGCGCCTCGATTCCAGGGGGCGAGGTGTCGTCCGAATCAGCGACAAAACGACGCTGGTCCACGGCGCGCTTCCCGGCGAGGTGGTGATCGCTCGGCGCGTTCGGCGGCGGCGCGGCCGTGACGAAGCGGTGGTGGAGGAGATGGTCGAGGCGTCGCCGGATCGGGTCGAGCCGCGGTGCCGATTCCACCAACGCTGCGGTGGATGCAGTCTCCAGCATCTGTCCCACGACGCGCAGTTGCGCCACAAGGAGGGCGTGCTGCTCACCACGCTGCGGACGATCGGCAGCGTCGTCGCGGAGGAGGTCATGCCGGCGCTGGCGGGAACGCCCTGGCGATATCGTCGCAAGGCGCGGCTCGGCGCGCGTTACGTCGCCGGGCGGGATGCGGTGTTCGCAGGATTCCGCGAGCGGTTTTCGAACCGCGTTGCGGACATCACCGACTGCGAGGTGCTCGCCGATCCGATCGGCCCGCTGCTCGTGCCGTTGCGCAGTCTCCTGGGCACCCTCGAATCCAGGGCGCGCATCCCGCAGATCGAGGTTGCGGTGGGGGAGGGCGCGGCAGTTCTCGTGATTCGCCATCTGGATCCACTCCCGGAGCGCGACCTCGCGGCGCTGGAGGCGTTCGCGGTCCGGCACGGGTTGGGGATCTGGCTCCAGCCCGGCGGGGTCGACACCGCCCGGCCGTTCGTCCGTTCGCACGCCGAGTTCCAGTACACGCTCGACGACGGCGCGATTCGTCTCCTCTTCTCGCCGCTCGACTTCGTCCAGATCAATGGCGAAATCAACCGCGCCCTCGTGGAGCGGGTGGTGTCGATGCTCGCGCCCGCGGCGGGGGAGAAGGTGCTCGACGCCTACTGCGGGCTCGGCAACTTCAGCTTGCCGCTCGCGGCCCGGGGGGCGGACGTGACCGGACTGGAGGCGGCGGACGAGATGGTCGGTCGCGCCCGGGACAATGCGGCCCTCAACGCGCTGGTGGCCTATTTCCACCGCGCGGATCTCGCCGACGAGGCGACCGCGCAGGACTGGCTGCGCCGTGGATGGGACAAGCTGCTTCTCGATCCTCCGAGGACCGGGGCCGAGGTGGTTGTCGAGCATATGGCCCTGGCGCAGCCGTCGCGCATCGTCTACGTCTCGTGCAACCCGGACACGCTGGCGCGTGATGCTGCGCGGCTCGTGCACACGCACGGCTACCGCCTCGTTCGCACCGGGATCGTGGACATGTTCCCGCATACGAGCCACATCGAGTCGGTGTCGGAATTCGAGATGCGGTCGCGATGAGTGCATCCCGAGCCCCGGCGCCGATCAGAGCCCTCTCTGCGGTGCTAGCCAACCAGATCGCGGCTGGCGAGGTGGTGGAGCGCCCCGCTTCGGTGGTCAAGGAGCTCGTGGAGAACGCGCTCGACGCCGAGGCGAAGACGATCACGGTGGAGCTCGAGGCGGGCGGGGTTCGCCTGATCCGGGTCCGTGACGACGGATTCGGAATCCCCTCCGGGGAACTCGTCCTGGCGCTGTCGCGCCACGCAACCAGCAAGATCGCGATTCTTGACGATCTCGACCACATCCGGAGTATGGGGTTTCGCGGAGAGGCCTTGCCGAGCATCGCCTCGGTATCGAGGCTCGTCCTCGCAAGCAGGCCGCGTGCTGCCGACAACGGGGCGCGGGTGCATGTGGATGGCGGAACCGTCTCCGCGGTGGAGCCCGTGGCCGCGCAAGCCGGGACCGTGGTGGAGGTGCGCGATCTCTTCTTCAATGTGCCGGCTCGGCGCAAGTTTTTGCGCACGCCCCGCACCGAGCTGCGCCACGCCGAGGACGCGGTGCGCCGCCTCGCGCTCGCCCGCCCCGACGTCTCGTTCACCCTGCGCCACGATGCCCGCAGGGTGGTGGAAGCGACGCACCGCATGGAGGCCCGGCGTCGGCTTTCGAGGCTCGTGGCGGAGGAGTTCGCGGCCGGAGCGCTGGAGATCGAGTTCGACGCAGGCGACCTCTCGATGCGCGGATTTCTGGGCCCTCCAAATGTGGCGCGCGCCCGTGCGGACCTTCAGTTCCTGTTCGTGAACGGGCGAAGCGTGCGCGACGATGTCGTGCGCCATGCGGTCCGGGTCGGATTCGGCGATGCGCTCGCGGGGGCTCAATATCCGGCGTTCGTGTTGCACCTCGGCATCGATCCCGCCGCGGTGGACGTCAACGTGCATCCGACCAAGCATGAGGTGCGTTTTCGCGAGCCTCGCCACATCCATGACTTCGTCCGACACGCGATTGCCCGGGCCCTCGGCGGATTTACCGCCGCGGCGTCTCCGGAGACGGTTCCGATGGCATTGGAGGCTGGTTCGAGCGTATCCGATGCGGGTGTGCACGGGATGGAGGCACGGTCACCGACGCCGGCGGGCGCCACGGGCGGAGCGTACCCGGTCGGCGGTATCCGCCCCGGCGAAGATCGGGTACGGGAGCAACTCGCGGCGTACTCCGCGCTGTCGGCCGGAGCGCCCTGCGTCGGGAGTGGCGCCGGGCGCGGGCAGATCCGCCTCGGCGACCACATGTTCGTCGAGAACGGCGCGAAGCTGCTTCTGATCGACCTTCGCGCCGCCCGCCGCGCGCTGGTGAAGGAACGACTCGACCCATCCACTCGCATGAGGCCGACTTCGCGGCCGTTGCTGATCCCGCATACGCAGGCGGTGCCCGACATCGTCGCCGATGCCGTGGACGAGTCGGAGGCCTCGCTCCGATTGCTGGGGATGGAGGTCCGCCGGAACGCCCCCGGCTCGATCACGCTGAGGGCAATCCCTGCCTGTCTGGCGGGGGTCGCCCCGGAGAACCTCCTCGATACCATATCCAGTTGGGCGAAGGCGCCCCGCCCGGTGGCCGAACTCGCCGATGCGCTTGCCGCACTGGCGGAATCGAGCCCCTTCGACGGCGATGCCGACGACATCGTGGACGCGGCGCGTGCGGATCGGCTGGACGATGCGGCGGCCACCTTGGACGAGGCGATGCTGCGTCGGCTGTTCGCCGGTGCGGTGCGGCGTTGAGCGAACGCGGTACAGATGTGAATGCGCAGAAATGCGAGTCTGAAGGCTCCGTTCCTGTCCATTGCCGCGAGTGTCAGGCTGAACCTCCTCGCGAACCGGGTCCCATCGTCTTTCTGATGGGCCCCACCGCGGCGGGCAAGACCGCGATCGCGGCGACGCTCGTCGAGCACGGTCCTTTCGAGATCGTCAGCGTGGATTCCGCCCTGGTGTTCCGGTGCCTGGATATCGGGACGGGCAAGCCGGGCCCCGAGCTACTGGCCCGCGCGCCACATCGGCTCATCGACATCCGAGATCCGCACGAGCGCTATTCCGCGGGCGAGTTCTGCCGCGACGCTCTGAACGCGATCGCGCATATTCGGGCTTCCGGCCGGGTGCCGCTCCTCGCCGGTGGCACGGGTCTGTATTTCCGGGCGCTGGAGCAGGGGCTCGCGGTGCTGCCCGGGTCGAACCCGGAGATACGAGCGGGCATCGAGCGCGAGGCGGTGCGCGCCGGGTGGTCGGCGATGCATGCGCGATTGGCCCGGATCGACCCGACCTCCGCCCGGCGCATTCACGCCAGCGACCCCCAGCGCATCGAACGCGCGCTGGAGGTGCATGCGCTCACCGGCCGGCCGATGTCGGAGTTGCTCGCCCGCGGACGCCGAGGCGCCTTCGACGGACCTGTGTGCCGGATCATCGTCGAGCCGTCGGATCGGTCCGTGCTCCACCGGGACATCGCGAAGCGGTTCGCGGGGATGCTCGATGCGGGACTGATCGACGAAGTCCGCGGCCTGAGGCGCCGCTGGCCCCTGACTGAACACAGCGCCTCGATGCGCCTGGTCGGCTACCGTCAGGTGTGGGCGCATCTCGAGGGCGAGTGCTCGCGGTCAGAGATGACGGAGCGGGCGATTGCCGCCACGCGCCAGCTCGCCCGGCGTCAGCTCACATGGTTGCGCGCGGACCGGGCGGCGGTTCGCATCGACTGCCATGCGCCGGACGCCGTGCGTCGCGTGGCCGCAAGTGCCGACTCGTTCCTCGCGCGCGTGGCCCACCCGCCGACTGCATGAGAGCGATGCTCATCCCCCGAAGCGATACCGCACCGATGATCGGGCAGAGCACCGTGAGCCCGACCTTGCCGTGACCTGGCGGCACCGTTACTCGTTCGAACCCTGCCCGAGGTTCGAGACGGAGTCCGGCTGGTCCTGCGGCTTTTCTCAGTCGGGGAGACGCTCCCGATTCTCGACGTCAAGCAGGGTTTCGACTCGCGCGAGCCGTTCCTTCACGTCGGCCACGTCTCGCTGAAGCGCCGTGATCCTGGAGTCCATTTGGTGGAGTACCATACCCTGCCGACAGTCAGCCGTTCGGGTTGGAACGGTTGCCCGACCGGAGGGCTGCGCCCGACACTGAAGCCGGTCACGGCGCCTTCGACAACATCACACCTGCGGTCGCCGGCAGGCAGCACCCGAGGCCAACCGGCAGGACCCGCCCACCAGGAGGACTTCGATGATATCGATGAAGATCAACGGCATCAGCCGGCAGTTCCACGGCGACCCGAACATGCCGCTTCTCTGGTATGTACGCGACGAGCTTGGTCTCACCGGATCCAAGTTCGGCTGCGGCATGGCCCTGTGCGGCGCGTGCACGATGCACGTCGACGGTGCGGCGGTGCGAAGCTGCGTCACCCCGGTCGCGGTCGCCGAGGGGAAGGAGGTCACCACTATCGAGGGCCTCGACGCGAACGGCAACCATCCCGTGCAGCGGGCGTGGCGCGCCCACAACGTCCCGCAGTGCGGCTACTGCCAGTCCGGGCAGATCATGTCCGCCGCCGCCCTGCTCAACGCCAATCCCGATCCGAGCGACGACGAGATCATCTCCGGAATGGCCGGAAACATCTGCCGTTGCGGCACCTACCAGCGAATCTTCGCCGCGGTGCGCACCGCGGCGCAGGAGGTGTGACATGGCACGCGTACAGAACATCAGCCGGCGTGACTTCCTGAAACAGTCGGGCGCCACCGGGGCCCTGGTCCTGGGTGCCGCCGTCGTTCCGGGCTCGATGGTCGCGGCCGTCCGGGCCCAGGGCGTCGGAATGTCCGTCCAGCCCAACCTGTTCGTCGCCATCGCTGGCGATGGCGTCGTGACCATCACTTGCAGCCGATCCGAGATGGGCCAGGGAGTGCGCACCGGCATCCCGATGATCCTCGCCGATGAGCTGGAGGCCGACTGGCACCGGGTCTCGATCTGGCAGGCGCCGGGCGACGAGACGAAATACGACCCCGCCGGCAAGGACGGGCAGAACACCGACGGGTCGCGCAGTACCCGCCATCATCTCGACGTCATGCGCGAGCTCGGCGCGGCCGGCCGCTACGTGCTGGAGCAGGCGGCGGCGAAGAAGTGGGGCGTGGACGCGAGCGAGGTCTACGCGAAGCACCACCGGCTCTACCATAGTGCGAGCGGTCGGTCGTTCGACTTCGGCGAGGTGGTCGACGCGGCTGCCGACATCGCGGTGCCGACCGGTGAGGTCGCCCCGAAGCTCAAGGACCCGTCGCAGTGGAAATACATCGGCCGCGACATGCCGGGGGTCGACAACTACGACATGAGCACCGGCGGCGCCAACTACGGTGCCGACGCCACGATTCCGGGGATGAAGATCGCGGTGGTGGCGCGGGCGCCTGTCTACCGTGGCAAGGTGAAGTCGTTCGACGCCACCGAGGCGCTCGCGGTCCAGGGGGTCGAGCAGGTGGTCGAGATTCCGGCGCTGCCCGACGACGCCCCCGCCGAATTCCACGCGATGGGCGGCGTCGCGGTGGTCGGCACCAACACCTGGTCGGTGCTGGAAGGCCGCAGGAAGCTCGTGATCGAGTGGGACGACGGTCCGAATGTCGGTCATGACTCCGGCACGTACGACGACCAGCTCAGGGAGGCGGCCCGCACCGGCGGCCATGTCATCCGCGACCGCGGGAACGTCGACGAGGCGTTCGCGGCGGCCGACAAGGTGACGGAGGCGGAGTACTTCGTGCCGTACTTCATCCATACCCCGATGGAGCCCCCGGCGGCACTCGTCGATGCCAACGTGCGGCCGGTCAGGGTCATCACTTCCACCCAGTCGCCCAACGAGACCCGGCAGTACGTCGCGGCGTCGCTCGGACTGGAGAAGACCGACATCGAGTGCCAGGTGACACTGCTCGGCGGTGGCTTCGGCCGCAAGTCCAAGCCCGATTTCGCCTGCGAGGCGGCAATCCTCTCGAAGATGGTGGGGGCGCCGGTGCGGGTGCAGTGGACCCGCGAGGACGAGATCCGCAATGGCTATTACCACTCGGCGAGCGCCCATCGAATGAAGGCGGGAATGGACGCGAACGGTCGGGTCACCGCGTGGCACCACACCGGCGCGTGGCCGTCGCTGATCGGGTTGTGGGCACCGCAGGTGAAGACCGGGCACGCCATCGAATACGGGCTCGGCCTCATCGATACCCCGTACAACGAGGTGCCCAACCTGCGCATCGAGAACGGCGAGGCGGACGTCATGATCCGCGTGGGCTGGTACCGCTCGGTGAACAATATCCAGCACGCCTTCGCCATGAACTGCTTTGCGAACGAGCTGGCCGAGGCCGCAGGCCGTGATCCGGTCGACTACCTGCTGGAGCTCATCGGTGACGCCGACGTCATGGATCTGAAGGACGACGGTGTGCCGGAGCACTGGAACTACGGCGACTCGATCGACGACTGGCCGATCATGCCGAAGCGCCTGTCGAACGCGCTGCGCACCGTGGCCGCGAAGTCCGGCTACGGCAAGTCGCTGCCCAAGGGTCACGGCCTGGGTCTTGCCGTGCATCGTTCCTTCCACAGCTACGTGGCCACCGCGGTGCATGTGGTCGTGCACGACGACGGGTCGTTCCGCGTCCCGCAGGTGGACGTCGCCATCGACTGCGGCCGTTACGTGAACCCGGAGGGGGTGCGCAAGCAGATCGAGGGTGCATCCATCTACGGCCACACGGTCGCGCACTCCGGCAAGATCACCACCAGCAAGGGCGCGGTGGTGCAGAGCAACTTCCACGACTATCCCGTAACCCGCATGAGCAATGCGCCACTCGACATTCGGGTGCACATCGTGGAGGACTTCGTGCACCTGCGTCCTTGCGGTGTGGGCGAGCCCGGGGTGCCGCCGTACGCGCCGGCGCTGGTGAACGCGATCCACAATGCGACGGGCAAGCGGATCCGAAGCCTTCCGATCGGCGACCAGCTCAAGTCGGCGTAGTACGTTCGCCTGGTGGCGGAGGCCGTCCGGCCTCCGCCCCTGCACCGGAGCGGACTGTGCAGGGGCCGTACCGGAGAGACCGGTACGTTGTCGGCAATCGGACGCGACGTATCAGCACCGGCGCGGCGAGTCCTGTTGGCCGGTCATTCGAATTGGTGGGATCTGGTCGGCGCGTGCGTCCGCGACTGGCAGCCGGACCTCTTCGGCGTTGTCCGGGAACGAGTATCGACGTAGCATCGAATTCGGGCGAACGGTCCCGTGGACGCTTCTTGATCGAGGTCGAAATGGCGGAGTCGATGTCCCTGATGCAGGGGCGAACGGGGTACGGGACCACATTGGGTGTCGTGGTGGTGGCCGGTGCCCTGCTGGTCGGCGGTTGTTCCGGAACCACTGAAGGGTCCGGATCGGAGGCGACGTACAAGTCGAGTCGGAGCGCGCCTCCTCTCGAGATCCCCCCTGATCTTTCGAGTGGGGCGGTGCGCGATACGCTGCCGATCCCCGGTGTTGACGCCACGTACTCGCAGTATGCGAGCGGCGAGGTGCGCCCGGGGACGAGAGCTGCGCAGGCGGTGCTCCCGGCCGTCGATAGCGCCAGGATCGAGCGCAGCGGCGACGAGCGCTGGCTGGTGGTTGCGATGAAGCCGGAGGAGCTCTGGCCTCGCCTCCGCGATTTCTGGGTCGATCAAGGGTTCGTTCTCGAGACCGAGAATCCCGAAATCGGGCTCATGGAGACGGAGTGGGCGGCGAGGCATACCCCACTTCCCGCCGGCGCCATCAAGAGGCTGCTTCTGCAAGCGACCGACGCGCTCTACGGCGTGACGTTTCGCGATCGGTACCGGACCAGAATCGAGCGCGGAACCGACTCCGATGCCACCGAAATCTACATTTCGCATCGGGGCGCCGAACAGACGGTGGTCGGTGATGAAACGCCGACTGCGCAGCGTGAGGGTCTCGGGGAGCGGGTCTGGCTGCCCCGTCCTGGAGACTCCGGGCTCGAGGCACTGATGCTCTCCCGGTTGATGATCTTTCTCGGGGTCGACGAGGAGCGCGCGGAGTCGATCGTCGCCGCGGGCGACCCTCCGGTGCCGCGCGCGCGGCTGGTGCGCGAGGACGGCGGCGCGACGGCTCTTGTCCTCGACGAGGGATTCTCGCAGGCGTGGCGACGGGCCGGCCTCGCCCTGGACCGGGCCGGGTTCGCGGTCGAGGACCGTGATCGTTCGCGAGGACTGTTCTTCGTGCGCTACTCCGGGGTGGGGGATGACCGCGAGGACGAGGGCTGGCTCTCCCGGCTGAAGTTCTGGAAGAGCGACGAGGAGGAGGATGTCGGTGCCTACCTCGTACGAGTCCAGGGAGACGCGGCGGATACCTCGCGGATCGTGATTGTCGACGAGACCGGGACCACCGATGGGAGCCCGGCCGCGTCCCGAATCCTCACCGTGCTTCAGGAACAGCTTCGGTAGCGCTCGTTTCTCTCTTCATCCACTGGCCGCTGTCGGCGGCTATCGGCTGCGTCCGGCGACGTGACGCCGCAGGCGTTCGCGCCGCCGCCGCTGGCGCGGAGTCAGCAGGTTCCGCCTGCCCCTGAACGGATTCTCGCCGGTGCGGAATTCGATGCGCAGCGGCGTTCCCACCAGCGCGAACGCGGCGCGGAAACGACCCGCGAGATAGCGCCGCCAACCGGCCGGAACGAGGTCGGTCCGGTTTCCGTGCACGACGATGACAGGAGGGTTCGAACCGCCCTGATGGGCGTAGCGCAGCCTGATGCGGCGGCCCCGCGCGAGGGGGGGCGGTGAGTGTTCGACCGCGCTCTCGAGCTCGCGGGTGAGTCGGGACGCGGTCAGCTTGGCGAACGCCGCGCGATGGCACGCATCGACGCGGCGCATGAGTTCGGCGAGGCCGGTACCGTGCAGAGCCGAGACGCGGCATACCGGGCAGAACGGGGCGAACGCGAATCGGCGCCGTGTATCGGCTCGTAACGCATCGCGCTCCCCCTTGCTTGGCAGGTCCCACTTGTTGATTGCGATGACTGCGGCCCGTCCGCCATCGAGGACGAGCCCCAGCACGGAGGCGTCCTGATCGCTCAGCCCGGCGCTCGCGTCGAGCAGGACGATCGCCACGTCGGAGCGTGCGATTGCTTCGAGCGACCTGACGACGCTGAACTTCTCGACGGTCTCCGATACCCGTGAGCGTCGGCGGATTCCCGCGGTGTCGATCAGGACGTAGCGTTTTCCGCCGTGTTCGAACGGAACCTCCACGCTGTCGCGCGTGGTGCCCGGCATGTCGTGCGCCACCACCCTGGTGTCGCCGGTCAGTCGGTTGACGAGGGTGGACTTGCCGGTGTTGGGCCTTCCGATGATGCAGACGCGAATCCCGTCCTCGCGGCGCGAGGCAGGCGTCGCGTCGGGCGGCGGGAGCATCTCGGTCAGCGCGCCGGCGATACGGCCGATGCCGCGCCGCGGCAGCGCCGCGATGGGAATCGGTTCGCCGAGTCCCAGGTCGTGAAACTCCGCCGGGGCGACGTTCTCGTCGAGCCCGTCGATCTTGTTGGCAGCGAGGAGAATCGGCTTGCCGTGGCGTCTGAGCCGGTCCGCGATTTGCTGATCTGCGCCGGTCAGGCCCTCGCGCGCGTCGAGCACCAGCACCAGCGCGTCGCACTCTTCGATAGCGAGCGCGGCCTGCTCGGAGATCAGCCTGGATATCGGTTCGACGCCGTCGGCAAGGCCGCCAGTGTCGACCACCACCACGTCGAGCCCGCCAATGCGCGCGTAGCCGTAGCGCCGGTCGCGGGTCAGTCCCGGCAGATCCGCGACCAGGGCGTCCCTCGTTCGGGTCAGCGCATTGAATAGCGTGGATTTGCCGACATTGGGGCGGCCGACGAGTGCGATCGTGGACGGCATGGGCTCACGTCCGAAGTGTTTGTCCGACCCCGGTGCACGAGGAATGGCGCCGCGCCCTCGCTTCGCGAGTCGGGGAAGTTTCCGGGCTCGTCAGGGACGGGCGAAGGAGGTGAGCGTGCCGCTCCCGCCGAGGATATATAGGGCGTTCCCGCCAGTCACAGGGGGGGCGGTGACCGCACCGCCACCAGCGCGGGTGCGGGCGGCGAAGCGGCCGTCATCGATGTCGAGCCAGTGGATGTACCCTTCGGAGTCCGCGACGACGACGTGGCCCCCGAACTCCACCGGCCGGGTCACCCCGCGTCGTGCGAGCCCGTCCTGACGCCACAGCGACGCGCCGGTCCCGCGGTCGAATGCCCAGACATGACTCTCCTCGTCGGTGACGTAGATCAGCCGCTGGCCAATGCCGATGCCCGCGTACGACGACAGATCCCGCTGCCACCGCGGCCGGCCGGTGCGCAGTTCGAAGGCAGCGATGCGACCTTGGAACGCGGCCGCGTACACGGTCCCGTCCGAAACGACCGGATCTGCGTCCATGTCGGCGAGGCGCTCCAGCTCCGTCTGGCCGGTGGGAACCGCGACCTGGAATTCCCAGAGGAGCTGTCCGTCGTCGAGCGAGATCGCAGCCAGGTGGCCGCTGTCGAATCCGGCGACCACCGCCTCGTCGGCAATGACGGGAGCGCTGGTTCCGCGCAGGGACAGAGCGGGCACGGTACGGTCGTACACCCAGACCTGAGCCCCGCTCGCGGCGTCGAGTCCCCAGAGCTTTCCGTCGACGGTGCGCACGGCCACGATCCGTTCCCCGACCGCGGGGGCAGACAGTACCTCGCTCGTCAATCGAGCGCGCCACGCGACGGCACCGTCCGTGCTGGACAGCGCCACCACTCCGCCGGCGCTGTCGCCCACCACGACGAGACCGTTTCCCGCGCCGGGGCCTCCGGAGAGGGGCTGGCCGGTGTCGGTCTCCCAGAGCCGCTCGCCGGTGGACGGGTCATACGCCCCGACATCGCCGTCGTGTCCGGCCGCAAACAGCCGGCCTCCGGCCAGTACCGCTCGAAGGTCGAGCTGCTGGTTGCCTTCGCCGGAGGCGACCCGGCGACTCCACAGCGTCCTGATGCTGGCCGCCGGTTCGAACGATTCGAGCTCGGCCGGCGCCAGCTCGTCCTCCTCGTCTCCCAGAAACCCGGTGAGGGCGCCGCAGCCCGAGAGGGCAATGGTCGCGGTGAGAATGGCGGCCAGGGCGAACACCATGCGCTGGCTCGCAGGCTGGACGTTGTGCGTATCGCGCATCGTGGGTCCGTCCCGGTCAACCGGGCGGTGGAGATGTGTACTCACCGAGATCGTCGAGCTTCATCCGAATCCGAGTGCGGGTCGGCAGCGAAAGCTCGGCGTCGGCAAGCAAGGTTTCCCATGACTCCCGGGCGGCGGCGCTGTCGCCTCGGGCGTGCTGGATGTCGCCCTGCAGCTCCCTGACCCGGCCCTGAAAGGCCGCAGATTCGATCCGGCCGAGCTCGGCCAGTGCGCTGTCGTATTCGCGAGCCTCGATCATCAAACGGGCGAGCCGCAACCGGGCGATGGGAACGAGCTCGGGGAACGCCGCGTGCTCTGCAACCCGTTGCAGATGCTGCCTAGCGTTGTCGGGGTCGCCGTTGCGAACCGCAGCCCGGGCGGCAATCAGGGATGCGAGCGAGGCGTACGCCGAATCGGGGAATTCCTCGGCCAGGGCCTCGGCCTGAGACAGCACTTGCGCGTGTCTTTCGGCGGCCGCGTCTTTGACGAGCTGCTCGTAGCGCGCGGATGCGAGCTCGGCCTGCGAGCGCTCCGAGGTCTGCCAGGACTGCCATCCGACGATCGCCGCCAAACCGATCCCGAGACCGGCGAGCGTGCTCTTGCCGTTCTCCGACCACCACTTCTTCAGCGCTTCGACCTGTTCTTCTTCGCCCGCCACCGTGATTCTCCTTTGAGCGGATCCGTGCGCTACCCGGCGCCCATACTCCGGGCAACGAGACCGGCCAGTTCGTCGATCGCCACCACCGACTGCGGCTCCCGCGACCGCAGGTCCTTCACCGCCATTTGGCCGACGCGTGCCTCTTCCTCTCCAAGGAGCAACGCGATGCGCGCACCGCAGCGGTCCGCCCGCTTGAGCTTCGCCTTGAAGCTTCCGGAGCCCGCGTCGACGACCAGCCGCAAATCCGGCACTGCATCGCGCAGGCGCTCGGCCACGGCGTGCGCGAGAATCGCGGCGCGCGTTCCGGCCGACGCGAGATAGGCGTGCGGTGCGACGACCGGAAGCTCGACCGACTGGACCTCGAGGAGCGCGACGAGCCGCTCCAGCCCGATCGCGAACCCGATGGCCGGGGTCGCGGCCCCTCCGATCTCGGCCACGAGATTGTCGTAGCGCCCGCCGCCGCACACCGCGCCCTGGGCGCCCAGCGCGTCCGTCGTCCATTCGAACACGGTTCCGGTGTAGTAGTCGAGACCGCGTACCAGTCGGTGGTTCAACCGGTATGGAACCCCCGCTTCGTCGAGCATGGCGAGTAGCTCGTCGAAGTGTGCGCGGGCATCGGCGTCGAGTTCTTCGACGATGCGCGGCGCTTCCTCGATCAGGCCCTGCATGGCGGGGTTCTTCGAGTCGAGGATCCGCAACGGATTCGTCCGGATGCGACGCTGGCTGTCTGCGTCGAGCGCGGACGAATGCGCGGAGAAGTGGTCGACGAGTCGGGCGCGGTAGCGGGCCTGGATGTCGGGACTGCCGAGCGAGTTGAGCTCCAGGGTGAGTCCGTTGATTCCCAGCGCCCTCCACAGGCGCCGGGTCAGCACGATGAGCTCCGCCTCCGCGCTCGGCGCCGCCACGCCGAAGATCTCGACGTCGATCTGGTGAAACTGGCGGTACCGGCCCTTCTGGGGCCGTTCGTACCGGAACATTGGCCCCATTGCCCACATCCGGCGTCCCGGGGTGCGCAGGAGGCCATGCTCGACGGCGGCGCGCACCACGCTCGCGGTGCACTCCGGGCGCAAGGTGAGGCTCTCGCTGTTGCGGTCGTCGAAGGTGTACATCTCCTTTTCGACGATATCCGTCACCTCCCCGATCGAGCGCCGGAACAGCTCGGTACGCTCCACCATGGGTGGGCGGATCTCTTCGTATCCATACGCGGCCAGCAGGTCGCGCGCGTTCCGCTCGACGTGATGCCAGGCGCCGATTACGTCCGGCAGGATGTCGTTCATGCCGCGTACGGCCCGGATGGCCCGGATGGCACTCATTGGTCCGGGACCAGAGAGGATTCCGCCGGCGACTCGGAAGCGACCGACATCGTGGTGCCGTCGGGGTCCGCGCCAGTGGCACCGCCTGCGCTCTCCGAGCCGATACTGAAGCGGGAGACTCCGTGTGTGGTGAAGGGCGCGATATCGAATGCCTGCCCGTCGATCGTCACCTGAGCGTCCTTGCTGTATCCGAGCAGGACGTCGAACGGCCGCGGGCCGTCGAAGCTGAGCACTCTTCCGGGTTGAACGAGATTGAAATACAGACGGACCCGCTCGCGGTCATAGACTTCGACCCACGATTCGTGTGCGAATTCCAGGACCAACCCCGACTGTACGGCGCCGGCGGCCGTGACGGTGGAACCGGCGGGGGCGTCCGGGGGGGCTCGTTCCGTCTCCGTCGCGGCCGCATCGGCAATCGACACGTCCGCCGCTTCGTCCGCCGAGTCCGCGGCGCCGACTCCTTCCGGGATCGGGACGCTCCCGTCTTCGACTCCAGGATCGGCTCCACGATCGATCCCGGCGATCGCCTCGGGCTGCGCTTCCTGCGTTGCGAGCGCCTCCCCGTCCACCGACGCGGGCGCTCCACCCGGCAGAGCCTCGGTCGAAGGGGTATCGTCGGTGGTCGTCGGCAAGGCCGTGTCCGCGGACACTCCGCTCCCGGGCGCGGTGTCTGCGCCCGGTGGTCCCCCGGTGACGGTCGCGACTTCCGCTTCGGTGCCCGCCGGTGCGGCCTCGGAGAGGGCGCCTTCGCCGGAAGGGCTACCGCCGAAAGATGGAGCGAAGGGGGATTCGAGAGCGCCGGGGGGCGCGACCGGCTCGAACGACGGCATGGCGACGGCCGTGCCTGCCGGTCCGGGGTCGGTCGGTACGGGGTCGGTCTCCCCGGCGCGCGGCCGCGCGTTGGATTCGTCGTCCTGCGGCAGTTCCTCCTGCGACAATTCTTCGGCCGGATCGTAGGTCGTGGCGTCGGAGATGATGGCGTCGGAGGTGGTGGCGATGGATGGCTCGTTCGCATCCGCCTCTTCCGGCGACGTCACGGATTCTTCGGCCGTGAGAGGTGACGAGTCCCGACTGGTGTCCGGCAACCAGTCGAACAGGCTGCCGTCGATGCTGAATCCTTCCTCCTGCTGACTGTGCCACCACAGCCCGACGAACAGCACCAGCGCCACCGCGACGGCATACGTGACGAGCCGAACCGGAATGTCCGAAGTGTGGGCCTGGGTCGGCTCGGTGGCGTCGTTGTTCAGGGGCGGAGGTTCGAATCCCTGGCGGTTGTACATGTCGAGAATGGGCCCGGAGGGAAGCCCCAGCACCCGGGCGTAGCCGCGCAGGTAGCCGCGCACGAAGGTGGGCGCCGGCAGGCGATCGTGGGCATCGGCTTCGAGCAGCTCGAGGGTCTTCGGGCTGAGGAGGAGCATGTTCGCGACCGCGTCGAGATTCATGTCCGCCTCTTCGCGGGCGTTGCGAAGGTATGCGCCCGGGCCCTGGCGATCGAGGTGTTCGATCAGTTGCGGATCCTTCTTCTCCGCCATCGGTTCAGGCCCCCTGCAACACCGGCGCCGCCTGCACTCCGCGCCGCCTTGCGACCCGCCGACTGCGTGGCGTCACGCGTCCCGCAAGCTGGCCACAGGCGGCGTCGATGTCGTCGCCACGAGTCTTGCGGGTGATGGTTATCACCCCCGCGGCCATGAGGATGTCCCTGAAGCGATCCACCACCACCGCCGGCGATCTCCGATAGCGGATTCCGGGAAACGGATTGAACGGGATGAGATTGACCTTCGCCGGGAGGCCGCTCAATCGGCGGGCAAGGCGGCGTGCATGCTCCGGGGTGTCGTTGACCGCGTCGAGCATGACGTACTCGAACGTGATCTTCTGTCGGGGCAGCGCATCGGCGAACTCCCGGCATGCCGCGAGCAGCATGTCGATCGGATAGGTGCGATTGATCGGCACCAGGACGTCGCGCAGCGCGTCGTCGGGCGCGTGCAGCGATACCGCGAGACTCACGGGGCAGCGAAGGGCCAGCGCCCGAATCCCCGGAACCACCCCGGCGGTGCTCAGCGTCACCCGCTTGCGCGCGAGTCCGAACCCCAGGTCATCGAGCATCAGCTCGAGCGCGGGGACGACGTTGTCGAGATTCAGAAGCGGCTCGCCCATGCCCATGAGCACCACGTTGGTGATGTCCGGGCCCTCGTGACCCTCTTCGGCGAGGAGCCGCCGCGCGGCCCAGAGCTGGCCGACGATCTCGGCGGCGTCGAGGTTGCGGTTGAATCCCTGCTGTGCGGTCGCGCAGAAGGTGCAGTTCAGCGCGCAGCCGACCTGCGAGGAGACACACAGGGTGCCGCGGTGTCCGTCGGGGATATACACCGTCTCCACGCAGTTGCGGCTGTCGATCGCGAACAGCCACTTGCGGGTTCCGTCGGTGGAGGTCCGATCCGCGGCCACTGCAGGGGGACGGATCTCCGCGATGGTATCGAGCCGGGCCCGCAGCGACTTGCCGAGATCAGTCATCGCATCGAAGCTCGATGCGTGCCGATGGTGAATCCACTTCAGCACCTGGGTGGCGCGGAACGGCTTCTCGCCGAGCGATGCGAAGAACTCCCGCATCCCCTCGCGCGGCAGCCCCAGCAGATTGGTGGGCTGGAGATTGGTGGTACCCGACATTCCGTGCACATCCTTCCCCGATGGGCGGCCCCCATGATGGCCTGTCAGCCGGTCAACGGGTTCGCGGGCAGATGTCCTCGGGACCGAAGAAGAATTCGATCTCGTTCTTCGCGGTATCGGGGCCGTCGGAGCCGTGCACCGCATTCTCGGTGACCTCGACCGCGAAATCCGCGCGAATGGTGCCGGGGGCCGCCTCGGCCGGATTGGTCGCCCCCATCACCTCGCGATTCTTCGCGATCGCGTCCTCGCCTTCCAGCACCTGGACCATGCACGGCCCGGAGATCATGAATTCGACCAGTTCGGAGAAGAACGGCCGTTCCCGGTGCACGGCGTAGAACGCCTCCGCCCTCTCGCGGGACAGGTGCACCATGCGCGCCGCCACGATCGTCAGGCCGGCGGCTTCGAATCGCGCATAGATCTTTCCGATGGCGTTCTTCGCGACCGCGTCGGGCTTGATGATCGACAGGGTACGTTCCATCGTCATTGAGTGCTGCTCCTCACCCCGCGCCTTCACACGCCGAAGCTCTCGCCGCAGCCGCACAGACTCTTCACGTTGGGGTTGTCGTAGGTGAATGTCTCGTTCAGCCCGTCGCGCTCGAAGTCGATGTGGGTGCCGTCGACCATGGGAAGGGTCTTCGGGTCGACGATGACCGGGATACCGTTCGATTCGAAGATGCGATCGTTCTCACCGACCACATCTTCGAGGTCCACCACGTAGGCGAACCCCGAGCATCCGGTCTTCTTCACCGCGAGCCGGAGCCCCGCGCCACCGCCGCGGGCGTCGAGGAACCGCCGAATCCGTTCGGCGGCGGTATCGCTCAGGGTAATGGGCATTGTGTACTCCGCGCTGCGCGCGCCGGGCTCAATGCGCCCGTTGCGCGATTCGAGTCCTTGATGTGTCGCGTTCAACCCGTACCGCCACCTGCTGCTGGCGCCGCGCCACCTCCCGCACCCGCTGGCGCTCGACGAGCTGGGCCAGATCGATCCCACTCAGAAACCGGTGAATCTGATCGCTGAGATCCGTCCATAGATCGTGCGTGAGGCAGCGCTCGTCGTCCTGGCAATTCTCCTTGCCGTGACATCGGGTGCTGTCCACGCTTTCGTCGACCGCCCCGATGACGTCGGCCACCATGATTGCGCCCGGGTTCGGGACCAGACGGTACCCGCCACCCGGACCTCGCGTGCTGTCCACCAGGCCACGCTTGCGCAACTGGGAGAAAAGCTGCTCCAGATACGAGAGCGAGATTCCCTGGCGCGCCGAGATGTCGGCGAGCGCGACCGGCCCTTCGTCATGATGCAGGGCCAGATCGAGCATCGCCGTCACTGCATAGCGGCCTCTGGAGGTGAGTCGCATTCGATCGCCCGGACACATCCGATGGCGTCGAAGCCTACATAACTGAGTAAATCAGTCAAGTATTCGCCCTTACAGCGAGCGAAGCGTCGCCAGTTGCGCCCGCAGCTTGCCGACCGACGATTCAAGCTCCGCGGCCCGTCCGCGTTCCTTCTCCACTACCTCGGCCGGCGCCCGGTCGCGGAACGACGGGTTTCCGAGCTTGGCCCGCGAGCGTTCCAGATTCTTCCCGAGTTTGTCGAGCTGGCGTTCGAGCCGGACAATCTCCGCGTCCTTGTCGATGATTCCTTCGAGCGGAACGAGAACCTCCAGACGACCGACGATCGCAGTGGCGGACTTCGGGAGTGGTTCTCCGGCTTCGCGGATGTCGATGGTCTCGGCCCGGGCCAGCGCACGCACGTATTCGGCGCCGCCCGCAAGCCGATCGCGCTCGGTGCGAGAGGGGGCGACGAGCACCACCGGGACTTTCCGGCCCGGCGGGAGGTCGAGCTCGCCGCGGACGCGGCGGATCGCGAGGATCAGGTTTTTGAGCCACACCATGTGCTCGACCGCCTCGGCATCTTCGATCTCCGGGCGGGGTGCGGGGTAGGGTTCCAGCATGATCGACGGCCCGGTGTGGCCCGCGAGCGGCGCCACGCGCTGCCAGATCTCCTCGGTCACGAACGGCATCAGTGGGTGCATGAGCCGCAGCACCGCCTCCAGAACCTGCACCAGGGTCCGGCGGGTGCCGCGCCGGCGCGCGGGATCCGCGTCCGGATCGGCGAGGACGGTCTTCGACAGCTCCAGGTACCAGTCGCAGTACTCGTTCCAGGTGAATTCGTAGATCGCCTGGGCGGCGAGGTCGAGTCGGTACTGTGCCATCGCGGTGCGGGTTTCGCGTTCCGCGCGCTGCAGCAACGATCGGATCCAGCGCTCGGGGAGCCCGAGCTCGGTGCCGCCGTCCCCGTTTTCGTCCCCGGTCCCGGCTCCGGTGCCGCAATCCTTCCCTTCCGTGTTGAGCAGTACGAACCGGGCGGCGTTCCAGAGCTTGTTGCAGAAGTTGCCGTAACCCTCGATGCGGCCGAGATCGAAGCGGATGTCGCGCCCTTGGGTGGCGAGCGAGCAGAACGTGAAGCGGAGCGCGTCCGTGCCGTAGGCCGGGATCCCTTCGGGGAACTGGCGCCGCGTTGCCGCGACGATCTTCGGCGCGAGCTGAGGCTGCATCAGGCCGGTGGTGCGCTTGGCGATGAGCGCGTCGAGGTCGATCCCGTCGATGAGGTCGAGGGGGTCGAGGATGTTGCCCTTCGACTTCGACATCTTGCTGCCGTCGCCGTCGCGCACCAGTCCGTGGATGTACACCTCGCGGAACGGGACGTCGCCCATGAAGCGCAGCCCGAACATGATCATGCGGGCCACCCAGAAGAAGATGATGTCGAAGCCGGTGACCAGCACCGTGGTGGGATAGAACGTCTCCAGCCGGTCGGTACGCTCCGGCCAGCCCAGGGTGGAGAATGGCCACAGCGCCGACGAGTACCAGGTGTCGAGCACGTCCGGATCCTGCGTGAGGACGAGCGAGGCCGGCAGCGCGAACTTCTCGCGGACTTCGTCTTCGCTGCGGCCCACGTAAACGTTGCCGTCGCCGTCGTACCAGGCGGGGATCCGATGCCCCCACCAGATCTGGCGGCTGATGCACCAGTCCTCGATGTTGCGCATCCACTCGAAGTAGGT
>JAPOSC010000038.1 GCA_026709935.1 Thiotrichales bacterium | reverse complement strand
CCACCTCGCCGCAGTCGACGCACCCGACCGCGGTCGGATCGCGGGGATCGGCATGTTACGAAAGGGAATTATGCAGCAAAATCCGCAAACCGTGATGCTGCAGTGCAGCAAGGCAATTCCCCTTGACCATGCTCTATTCCGCAGACTATTTTCCGAAGTGTTTACTTTTATCGTCGGCAATAGAGCCGGGGGAATAGGTGTTGCACTCTGATTTCATTGAGGATAGAATAATCCGCAAGTGAATCGGAGGACGAAGCCATGACCGAGAAGAAGCGCATCGCAGCCACCATGAGCGTGACTCAGTTGTTTCGCATGTTCCCGGATGACGACACCTGCCGCGAATGGTTAGAGCGGGTCCGGTGGCCGAATGGTCCAGTCTGCCCGCACTGCGGGGGCGTGGAGAACATCAGCTCGGCCCCGAAGAAGCCGAACACCTACTGGCATAAGGACTGCCGGGGCCATTTCACCGTCACCACGAAGACGTGTATGCACGCGACGAAGCGCCCGCTTCAGGACTGGATCTACGTGATCTACTCGGTCATGACGGCCCGGAAGGGCATCTCGGCGATGCAGTTGTCGAAGGAGTTAGGCTGCCAATACCGCACGGCATGGCACATGCTCCACCGCGTGCGGGAAGCCTGCGGGCGCGGCGACTTCGTCCTGAAGGCTGTGGTGGAGGTCGATGAGACCTACATCGGCGGAAAGCGCGCCAACATGTCGAACAGCAAGCGCAAGACACTCACGGGCACGGGGCGAGGGGCCGTGGGAAAGATAGCGGTAGCAGGAATGCGCGAGCGGGGCGGGAAGGTCAAGGCCACCGTGGTCGAGCGCACCGACGCTGATACGCTTGTGGGGCTGGTCGAGCGGAACGTGGTTCCGGGCACGACCGTCTACACCGACGACGCGGGTGCCTACGGTGGCCTGAAGCGCCGCTACCACCACGAGAGCGTGAAGCACTCCATTAACGAGTATGTACGCGGGGATGTACACACGAACGGGATTGAGTCCGTGTGGAGCATCCTGAAGCGGTCCATTCACGGCACCTGGCATCACGTCTCCCCGAAGCACTTGGGCAAGTACGTCAACGAGGCGACCTTTCGGCTAAACGAGGGGAACTGTGAGGTAGACACCATCGACCGCATGGAGGCACTCGCCAGTCAGATCGGGAACAAGCGGCTGCCCTACGCGAAGCTGGTGAAGCGTAACGGGCTGTCGAGTACGGTGGTGCCGGTATGATCGTCCGGCGTAACGTCACGATAAAGAGGATAAATCCATGACAGCACTGAGCGACGAAATATCCGCCTATGAGCGGATGAAAAACAACTTGGAAACTGATCACTTCGGTCGATGGGCACTTGTGCATCATGAGGAACTGATCGGCACATATGAGTCGTTCGAATCTGCGGCTGATAATGCTGTGCAGAGATTTGGGGAAGGTCCATATCTGATTCGGCAGATCGGGGTTCCTGCCCCTTCGCTCCCAGCGTCTGTGCTATATCGCTCCGTCCATGCGTGAGATCAATTGCGGGTTTGCGTCTCAGACGCAAACAAGCGGAGCCGATCTGCTCATTCGCTACGGCCCAACCGTAGAAGTTCAGGTTGGATTTGATCGGAATTACCGAAGTGGAAGCGGAGATATTCCGAATCTGCATGAAGCGCAGTACCCGGCCTTAGTTGATACGGGCGCTACTCTGAGTTGTATCGACTCGACTTTAGCGGCAACCCTACATCTTCCGATCGTAGATCGGGAATCTGTATCCGGGGTACATGGTTCTCAAGAGGTCAATGTGCACCTCGCGCAGATTTACGTCCCGTCTCTGGGTCAGGTCATTTTCGGTCGATTCCACGGAGTACATCTTGCTCATGGCAATCAACCGCATCTCGCCCTACTAGGCAGGGTATTTCTGCGCGACTTTACAATGACCTATGACGGCCGGACTGGTTCAGTGAAGATCAGTAAGATTGAATGATAGCGCGAATGAATTGCGCCGCTATTTCACCCTTACACTCACCTTTACCCACCACCAAATAAAGGAGAAAACCCATGATATTCAGTAAATTACCCTCCCCCCCCCCCCGAATTGGGGGATCGGTAATGAATCGACTGCTTTCGACGCTCGCCGCCGCGCTGATGGCTATGGTGGTCGCCGCGCCGGTGGCGGCGCAGGGAATAATATCCAATGGGCGCGTGGGTCCGCAAACCTGCGCGGGGATAGGAGAGAGTGTCGATCCCGTTGTCGGGAGCATAGAATCGGTAACGGCCAACAGTGCAAACATTAACATTGACGCCTACACCAATCTGTACTCCCAACTGAGTTCCAGAACCGGAGACGGCGGACCAATCCAGTTTCCCATCCATTTCCGGGCGCGGAACGCTAAGACAAACGCAATAGTCTTCAATTCAAACAGACTGATTAGAATATCGTCAGTTACAGCGAATTTGGGCCGATACCGGAACAGACCCATGACCGGTTTAAGACCAAGAACGCAGTATGTTTACGAGGTTTACACATCTGCCGGGGGGCTTGGGCCCTTGCTGCGGCGCTGCTTCATGACGGGCGGAACCTACATGCCCACGAATACCGATCTTACGAATGGCAGCACCGGGTGCTTCTCGATCCCCGGCTTAAGCGGTCAGGACATTCGCAACTGCCTGTGTGGGCGGAAAACCAAAGGATGGTTCACCACTGGGAGTTCAGATGACAACAACTCCAACAACACCGCCACGAGTAACGCACTGGGATGCGCCGACTGATAACCGCCCCTGAAGAACACACGCGGGGCGGTCTTCGGATCGCCCCTTACTCTACCGCCTCTACCTTTCCGTGTGATTGGCGGGGAACTAACTACAGGACACTCCATGAACCGTCAAGAAATCGACGCCGTAGAGCGTGACGAAGTAGACGAGGACGAATTCCTCGCCGCACTGGAGCAAGTCTTACTCGCCCCGCGCGGCGAAATTAGGAGCGAAAATCGGCAGCCGACGCGGGAAGAACTAGAGCGACGCTACCGGCTGGAGCGGCGGTGATGGACCTTATCGGCTGGCTAATCACCGTGTGGGACTTGCTCCGGGTCGTGGGGGCCGCCTAGCGCTTGCGGATTTTGCTGCATAATTCCCTTACGAAAACCTCGGAGAACCACCCGAACCGTGCCGACCCCGCCGGTGCGAACCAATACTAACCTCTACCAACCTCGTGCCACACAGCCGGTGGAGTCCCCTCCATGTCCCCTTCGCGCCCACAGCCGTGACTTGGTGAGAAATGCGGGCTAGTCTTGCGGCTCCGCGCCGTGGCAGGTCCGCGACAGGAATAAGCACACCCGATGAACCTCCACGAGTTTCAGTCGAAGGATCTCCTGTCAAGTTACGGGATCCCGGTGCCCCCGGGCCGGTCGGCTACCAGTGCGACCGAAGCGCGGGCGGCCGCGGCTGCGCTCGGGGGAGACGCGTGGATGGTCAAGGCTCAGGTCCACGCGGGCGGCCGCGGAAAGGCAGGCGGCGTCAAGCGGGCGGACTCCCTCGACGAAGTCTCCGCCCTGGCCGGACAGATGCTGGGCACGCGGCTGGTGACCAGGCAGACGACAGCCGAGGGCCAACCGGTCTCTACCATCCTGGTCGAATCGACCTCCGACATCGAGCGCGAGTTCTATCTGGGCCTGCTGGTCGATCGGAGTCAGCGCCGGATCGCGATCATGGCGTCGGCGGCCGGGGGCATGGAGATCGAGGAGGTGGCGGCGACCGATCCCGGAAAGATCATCACCGAATTCCTCGATCCCGCGGCCGGACTCCAGCCGTTCCAGATGCGACGGATCGGATTCGCGCTCGGACTGAACTCCGAGGGGCGCAAGCAGCTCGCCGGCATTCTCGCCGGACTGGTTCGACTGTTCGTGGAGAAGGACCTGGGAATGCTGGAGTTGAATCCCCTCGTCATCACCACGTCGAGCGAGTTGCTCGCACTCGATGCGAAGATCAACATCGACGACAACGCGCTGTTCCGGCATCCGGATCTGCGCGAGTTCGACGATCCATCGCAGCAAGACGAGAAGGAGGTGCGGGCCAAGCGCTTCGACCTGAACTACATCACCCTCGACGGCAACATCGCGTGCATGGTCAATGGCGCCGGACTGGCCATGGGAACGATGGACATCATCAAGCTCCATGGCGGAGAGCCCGCAAATTTTCTCGATGTCGGTGGTGGGACGGATGCGGAAAAGGTCAGCGAGGCGTTCAAGCTCATTACCAGCGACCCGAACGTGAAGGCGATACTCGTGAACATCTTCGGCGGAATCGTCCGCTGCGACCTGATTGCGGAGGGGATCATCAAGGCGGTGCGCGAGACGGGGGTCGAAATCCCGGTCGTGGTGCGCCTCGAGGGAACGAACGTCGAGCGTGGCCGCGAGCTCCTCGCCAAAAGCGGCCTTGCGGTGATTCCGGCCGAATCGCTTGCCGATGCGGCCGAGAAAGCGGTCGCCGCGGCGAGATAGCGGCACTGCACCCTCCATTCGATCCGGACGCGACACTCCATGAGCATACTCGTCGACGAGCATACGCGAGTCATCTGCCAGGGATTCACCGGACGGCAAGGGACGTTCCACTCCGAGCAGGCGATTGCGTACGGAACAAACCTCGTGGGGGGCGTCACCCCGGGACGGGGCGGCGCCGAGCATCTGGGACGGCCGGTGTTCGACACCGTGCATGACGCGGCGCGCGAAACGGGCGCCAACGCGAGCATGATCTACGTCCCGGCGGCGTTCGCCGCGGACGCCATCCTCGAAGCGGCCGCGGCGGGCGTGCGCGTCATCGCATGCATCACCGAAGGCATTCCCGTGCTCGACATGCTGAAGGTCAGGGCCGCGCTCACCCGGTATCCCGATACCCGGCTGATCGGGCCGAACTGTCCCGGCATCATCACGCCGGGGGCATGCAAGATGGGAATCATGCCGGGCCACATCCACGCGAAGGGCTGCATCGGGATCGTCTCGCGGTCGGGAACCCTCACCTACGAGGCCGTGCACCAGACTACGGGCTGCGGGCTCGGGCAGAGCACCTGTATCGGAATCGGTGGCGATCCGATTCACGGCATGAGCTTCATCGACTGCCTGAGCCTGTTCGAGTCGGACCCCGACACCCGGGGGATCGTGATGGTGGGCGAGATCGGCGGAAACGCGGAAGAGGATGCGGCCCGGTTCATCACCACCGAGGTCTCCAAGCCGGTTGTCGCCTACATCGCGGGGGTCACCGCGCCTCCCGGACGGCGCATGGGCCACGCCGGCGCGATCATCTCCGGAGGAAAGGGCACGGCAGAAGCGAAGTACGAGGCGCTGGATGCCGCCGGCGTGCGCACGGTGAGATCCGCGGCCGGGATCGGGGCCGCGATACGTGCCCTGGTCGATGCATGACCGTAAACCGGGTGACCAAGGCAACTTTCTCCAGCTCGGTCGTCGTCAGGCCCGTCAGGGGGTCGACGACGCACCGCGCGTGACCGTCACTGGTTCACCTCATCCGGCCCCGCATGATCCGGATAGTTCAGCCTCAGCACCCGGGCCGCATCGGCGGAGAGGTCATTCAGTTCGAGTTTCCGGTACGCGAGCGCCAGAACGGCGAGCGCATCGGCCACCGCCGGCGTCCCCTGGTAGTTCTCGATCACGTAGCGCGCCCGGTTCGCCGACGCGAGCCAGGCTTCGCGTTTCAGGTACCAACGCGCCACGTGGATCTCGTGCATGGCCAGGAGGTTCTTCAGATACACCATCCGCTGCCGCGCATCGTCGCCGTAACGGCTCGCGGGAAACCGCTGGACCAACTCCTCGAACGCACGGAACGACTGCAGGGCCGTACCCGCATCGTGTTGCGACAGATCCTTGGTGACGAAGCGGTCCAGCAGGGACTTTCCTTGCTCGAAACGCACAAGCCCCTTCAGGTAGTAGGCATAATCGACGTTCGGGTGGCGCGGATGGAGCTTGATGAACCGGTCCGCGGCGGCAAGCGCCTCGGACGGCTTGTCGGACTTGTAATAGGTGTAAATGAGGTCGAGCTGGGCCTGCATCGCCAGCGGGCCGAACGGATACCTGACCTCGAGCTTGTCGTAGTAATCTGCCGCCTCTTCATACGCACCGCGGTCCAGGTTGCTCTTCGCCGTGTCGTAGAGACGCTGCGCGGACCAGTCCCTGGTCGGATCCGATTCTTCGCCCAGCAGGCCGCATCCAGCGGACGCTGCCGCGGCGACAAGGAGAAGGATGAGACGTGCGATCCGTGTCATGCTGGAAGCCTAGCAGGATATCGAGCCCGATGCCCAACCCGCCGGAAACAGGCACGGAGTCGCCTGCCCTTCCTGTCGCGGCTGCCCTTCCAGTGCTTCCGCGCCGCTTCGGCGAAGCCCGGTGGGCCCGCCGGTGACGGAGCACATTCGACTCGATGGAGTCGTACCCGACGGACTGGCCGGGCTGAGAGCCGATCGGGCGCTCGCACGGATCTTTCCACAGTATTCGCGGACACGAATTCAGGAGTGGATCCGGACCGGCGCCGCGACTCTCGACGGAGCCACCGCCCGGACCCGGGATCGGGTGGTCGGCGGCGAGCGGGTCAGCGTGCGCTGCGATGTCGAAGGCGATGAGGCCTCGGCTGCACAACCAGGGCCGCTGGTCGTTCTTCACCAGGACTCGGCCCTGCTGGTGCTCGACAAACCCCCCGGCCTGGTGGTGCACCCCGGTGCGGGCAATCGCGATGGAACACTTCTCAATCGTCTGCTCGCCCACGACCCCGGGTTGCGGGCAGTTCCACGCGCCGGCCTCGTTCATCGGCTGGACAAGAACACCTCCGGCCTCATGCTCGTCGCCCGCTCGCTTGCTGCGCACACGCGGCTGGTGGCTCAGATCAAGGCGCGCGAGGTGGAGCGGATCTACGAAGCGGTGGTGGCCGGGGCACCGCCGAGTCGCGGGAAGGTGGAGGCACCGATCGGACGCGACCGCATACGCCGAACCCGCATGACGGTGGAAGCTGGCGGCAAGCATGCGCTCACGCGCTGGCGGGTCATCGAGCGGTACCGGCATCACGCACGGCTTGAGGTCACACTCGAAACGGGAAGAACGCATCAAATCCGCGTGCATCTCACCCATGTCGGCCATCCGATCGTCGGAGACCCGACCTATGGAAGACGCCGCCCGCGAGGTCGCGACGCCGGCGCGCCGGATGCGGTTTCGACGTTCGCTCGTCAGGCCCTCCATGCCCGGCGCCTGTCGCTCAACCACCCGACATCCAGCCGCACGCTCGAGATCGAGAGCGAACTCGCTCCCGACATGGCGAGGCTCGTCCGGGTGCTCCGCGCCGAGGGCGCCGAAGTCGCATGACCACCACCGCTCCCGGCTGGATCGACGCGGACTGGCCGGCTCCACCCGGCGTGCGCGCGGTCACCACGACGCGCTTGGGCGGAGAAAGCCGGGCTCCGTACGCATCGCTGAATCTCGGCGCCGGGACCGGCGACGCACCCACCACGGTGACCCGCAATCGCGCCCGTCTGCGGTCAGCGCTCGGGCTCGCGCACGAACCGTGCTGGCTGGAGCAGGTGCATGGCTCGGATGTGGTGCGCGCAGCACGTTACGACGAGGCACCAAGAGCGGACGCCAGTGTCGGAGAGCCCGGCTCGCCACCGTGCGTGGTGCTGACTGCGGACTGCCTGCCCGTGGTGCTCTGCGACACGTCCGGCACCCGAATCGGCATCGTGCACGCCGGGTGGCGCGGCCTTGCGAACGGAGCCATCGCACGCTGTGTCGAACGCATGGACCATCCGGGTCGCGAGTTGCTCGCCTGGCTCGGTCCCGCCATTGGTCAGGATTCGTACGAAGTCGGCCGGGAAGTGCGCGACGCATGCCTCGCCGGCGCCCCCGGCGCCAAATCCGCGTTCGTACCGTCACCGGCGCGGAGGGACCGTTGGCTGGCGGATCTGTATGCGATCGCGACGTCGCAGCTCGAATCGCTGGGAGTTCTGCACGTCCACGGCGGTGGATTCTGCACCTACCGTGACCGGCCCCGGTTCTTCTCGCACCGCCGCGACGGCACCACGGGACGTTTCGCAACTCTCGCGTGGATTCGCTGAACCGAACCCCGAAAGTCACCGATCCACGGCCACGGTCGCAGGTCTGTTGAATCCAACGCCTGCGAAGCGAGCGTTCAGGTCTCTTTTCCAGACACTCTCCGCTTGATTCCGGTCCCGGCAGCCGCATCTACCCGGTATCCATACCCACCGCACCGACTTGAAGCTCGCCCTGCGGGCCGCAGGTTCGACGAAGGCAACTCCCAATGAGAACGGACAAGCTCACGACCAGGTTCCAGATGGCGCTCGCGGACGCTCAGAGTCTCGCGATCGGTCAGGATCACCAGTTCCTCGATCCGGTGCACGTGATGACGGCCCTGCTCGACCAACAGGGCGCCACCGTGCGTCACCTGCTCACTCAGGCCGGGACGAACGTGAACGCGCTGCGTTCGCAGCTCGGCATCGCGCTCGACTCGCTGCCACGGGTCGAAGGAGTCGCCGGCGACATTCAGATCTCCAGCGATCTGGCGCGCCACTTCAACCTTTGCGACAAGCTCGCTCAGAAGCGCAAGGACCAGTTCGTGTCGAGCGAGCTCTTCCCGCTTGCCGGCCTCGAAGCCGGGGGCCGGTTGGCCGATCTGCTGCTGGGCAACGGTGCTTCGAAGGAATCGATTACGCGGGCGATCGATGCGATCCGCGGGGGTGAAGCGGTGACCGACGCGGACGCGGAGGAGCACCGCCGGGCGCTGGAGAAGTTCACCATCGATCTCACCGAGCGGGCCGAACAAGGCAAGCTCGACCCGGTGATCGGACGCGACGACGAGATTCGTCGCGCCATCCAGGTATTGCAGCGGCGAACCAAGAACAATCCGGTGCTGATCGGCGAGCCCGGGGTCGGGAAGACCGCGATCGCCGAAGGACTGGCGCAGCGGATCGTCAATGCCGAAGTCCCGGAGGGCCTCAAGGACAAGCGTCTCCTGGCTCTGGACATGGGTTCGCTGATTGCCGGGGCGAAGTACCGGGGCGAGTTCGAGGAGCGGATGAAATCCGTGCTCAACGACCTCGCGAAGCAGCAGGGCCGGATCATCCTGTTCATCGACGAGATCCACACCCTGGTCGGAGCCGGCAAGGCGGAAGGCGCGATGGACGCGGGAAACATGCTCAAGCCCGCGCTCGCGCGGGGCGAACTGCACTGCGTCGGCGCCACCACCCTCGACGAGCACCGGCGCTACATCGAGAAGGATGCCGCGCTCGAGCGGCGCTTCCAGAAGGTCCTTGTGGACGAACCCACCGTCGAGGACACCATCGCGATCCTGCGCGGCCTCAAGGAACGCTACGAGGTCCACCACGGAGTGGACATCACCGACCCCGCCATCGTCGCGGCCGCGACCCTGTCCCACCGCTACATCTCGGACCGGCAGCTTCCCGACAAGGCGATCGATCTGGTGGACGAGGCGGCGAGCCGGATACGGATGGAGATCGACTCGAAGCCCGAGGCCATGGACCGGCTGGAACGGCGCCTGATCCAGCTCAAAATCGAACGCGAAGCGCTCCGCAAGGAAAGCGACGACGCCTCCCGCGAGCGGCTTGCCCGACTGGAGTCGGAGATTGCCACGGCAGAGCGCGAATTCTCCGATCTCGATGACGTCTGGAAAGCGGAGAAAGCCGAGGTCCAGGGTGTTCAGCACGTCAAGGAGGCGCTGGAACGGGCACGGACAGAGCTGGAGACGGCGCAGCGCGGTGGCGATCTCGCACGTATGGCCGAGCTTCAGTACGGACGCATTCCGGAGCTTGAGAAGCAGATCGAGCGCGCCGGTCACGCCGGAACCCGGGAGATGCGGCTGCTCCGCCACTCCGTGACCGAGGACGAGGTCGCCGGCATCGTATCGAAGTGGACCGGGATTCCCGTGTCCAGGATGCTTCAGGGCGAGCGGGAAAAGCTGCTGCGCATGGAGGACGCGCTGCACATGCGGGTGGTCGGCCAGAACAAAGCGGTGGCAGCGACCTCCAACGCGATACGCCGAGCGCGCGCCGGACTCTCCGATCCGCGCCGACCCAACGGCTCGTTCCTGTTTCTCGGCCCGACGGGGGTCGGCAAGACCGAGCTCACCCGGGCGCTCGCGGAGTTCCTCTTCGACACCGAGGACGCAATGGTCCGGATCGACATGTCCGAGTTCATGGAGAAGCACTCCGTTGCGCGTCTCATCGGCGCCCCACCCGGATACGTAGGATTCGAGGAAGGCGGACAACTGACGGAAGCGGTGCGGCGCCGCCCCTACTCGGTGGTGCTGCTGGACGAGATCGAGAAGGCCCACCCCGATGTCTTCAATGTACTCCTCCAGGTGCTGGAGGACGGACGGCTGACGGACGGACACGGGCGCACCGTGGACTTCCGCAACTGCGTGGTGGTGATGACATCGAACCTCGGCTCGCATGCGGTTTGCGAGCTTGGGCAGGGCGACGGCTCAGGCACAACCCAGGACGCGATTCGGAACGCGGTGATGGCCAGCGTAACCGAGCACTTCCGGCCCGAATTCATCAATCGGATCGATGACATCGTGGTGTTCCACGCCCTCGACGCCGCCCAGATTCAGGCGATCGCGCGGATCCAGCTCGAAGGACTGACCCGGCGCATGGCGGAGCAGCACCTTGCTCTCGACATATCGGACGCCGCGATGACGTTGCTCGGCGCGACTGGATTCGATCCGGTCTACGGGGCCCGCCCGCTGAAGCGCGCGATCCAGCAGCGCCTGGAGAATCCGCTTGCCCAGGCGGTGCTCGCCGGCGATTTCTCACCCGGCGACACCGTGGTGGTGGACGCCGCCACCGGGAAACTCACGCTCGCGGCCCGATCCACGCGAGCCGCCGCCTGAGCACCCGACGCGGTGACGGACCCCGAGGTGTTCGTCGTCGCGATGGTTCTGGTGGGCCTGGCGGTCGGAAGTTTCATCAACGTGGCGGCCAGCCGGATTCCGCGCATGATGGAAGCAGCGTGGCGCGCCGAGTGCATGGAGATCACGAGCGGGCGGGAGCGGCCGCGAAGGTCTGCGGGATTCGACCTGATACATCCGCCCTCGGCCTGCCCGGCATGCGGCCATCGGATCTCGGCCCTGGAGAATATTCCGGTCCTGAGCTACGTCATGCTCGGCGGACGCTGCTCCGCATGTCGGTGGCGAATCCCGGCTCGATACCCGACCGTCGAGACATTCGGAGCCCTCGTGGCGGGCGCCGCCGCATTGCACTTCGGCGTCGGCATTGCGGCGGCAGGCGCGTGCCTGCTCGGATGGGGGCTGCTCGCGGCAAGTACCATCGACTTCGAGACCCGACTCCTGCCCGATTCCATCACGCTGCCGCTGCTGTGGTTGGGACTCGCCTTCAACGTGCCCGGCACGTTCGCGTCGCTCGGCGACTGCGTCATCGGGGCGATGGCCGGTTATGGCGTTCTCTGGTCCGTCCACCACGGGTTCAGGCTTGCAACCGGTCGCGAGGGGATGGGCTACGGCGACTTCAAGCTGCTTGCTTCGCTCGGGGCATGGCTCGGATGGCAGACGCTCCCCGCCATCGTGCTGCTCGCGTCGCTGGCGAGTGCAACCATCGGTATCGCGCTCGCGGCGCGCGGCGGGGCGGCGCGCGATGCGCGGCTTCCCTTCGGCCCGTTCCTCGCCGTCGCAGGGCTGCTCATGCTCTACTGCGGCGACGCCATCACCACGATGTGGTACGGATTCATGACGGAGACGCCATGACGCGACGCCCCATGATCGTTGCGCTCACCGGGGGTCTGGCCTCCGGCAAGAGCTCGGTGGCGCAGATGTTCGAGGCGCTTGGCGTCCCGGTGATCGACGCCGACGTCGTCACCCGCCGGCTCGTGGAGCCCGGTACGCCCGCGCTTGTGGAGATCGTGGACACATTCGGAGACGGTGTGCTCGACGAGCACGGTCGTCTCGATCGGGCTCGGATGCGCGAGCGGGTGTTCCGCAACGATGCGGAACGGAGCCAGCTCGAATCGATCCTGCATCCGAAGGTCAGCGAGGTGATGCAGGCGTTCGCGTCGGCGTGCGATGCCCCCTATGTCCTGTTCGTGATTCCTCTCCTCGTGGAGACAGGCCAGGCCGGAAAGATGGATCGGGTCATCGTCGTGGACGCACCGCGCGCGCTCCGGTCGGCACGCGCGGCGGCGCGCGACGGCACGCGCCCGGAGACGATTGCCGCCATCATCGACAGTCAGGCGGTCCGGACGGATCGGCTCCTGGTCGCGGACACGGTCATCGAGAACACCGGAGATCTGGCCACCCTGCGCGAACGCGTCGACACGGAGCACAGGCAGTGCCTCGCGCTTGCGGATACGTGGATTTCAATGGAAGATTCGCGCAACGGCCGGGAGCGGACTGGCCCGACCGAGAATGCATGATGCAGGACTCCACGCACGGTACTGTCGTCTATGAGCAACCGCTGAGCGAGCGGATCCGAACCTTCCTTCGACTCGAGTTTCTCTTCCGCCGCGGCCGGTACCTGCTCCAGCAGGAATCTCCCTGGGCCAGTCGCCTGACCTTCGAGGTCATCATCGATGTGATGGCGGTACTGGGCCGCGCGGATCTCAAGAAGGAAATCATCAAGGAGCTCGAACGCCACTCGGCGACACTGTACGCCCTGAGCCGGAATCCGAGGGTGGCGCAGGAGCGGTTGCAGGAAGTCCGCGACGAGGTTCATTCCATGCTCCAGGCATTGCACGATCGCGACGCGACTCCGGGCAACGAGCTGCGCCACAACGAACTGCTGAACGCCGTGCGCCAGCGCAGCAGCATTCCCGCCGGCACCTGCGACTTCGATCTCCCCGCGTTTCACTACTGGCTGGAGCAGCCCGGCGGTCAGCGACTCCAGGATCTGAACGACTGGTTCTCCGCGTTCGGCTCGTTCGAATCATCGGTCGGGTTGTGCTTGCGCATCGTGCGCGACAGCGCTGCCGCCACGCGCGAGGTCGCCAGCAGCGGCTTCTTCCAGCGTAACCTCGGCTCCTCCACTCCGTGCCAGATGATCCGAGTCGCACTCTCGCGGGAACTCCCCTTGTACCCGGAGATCAGCGCCGGGAAGCAGCGTTTCGCGATACGATTCCTCCACCCCGGCGACGCCGCTTCGCGGCCGAGCCAGACCGGCGAGGACGTCAATTTCGAACTTCGCTGTTGCATTATCTAGCCCCTTGCGCGATGTGATCGTGGCCGAGTCCGAACTCCGGCGGCGGCATCAGCGACGAAACCTCGATAACGGCACTCCGGTACGTCGCATCCGACGCCAGTCGCTCGAACGATAATGCGCCGCGTCCACGCATCCTCGCGATCCGAGCGGTTCGCTCCGGATCCGGCGCGACCTTCAACCCTTCCGCCACCTCGATCACGCCTTGCCAGTCGTTGCATACCAGAACCATGTCGCAGCCCGCTTCGAGCGCCGCAAGCGCTCGACCGAGGTGATCACCCCCGGTCGTGGCGGCCGCCATGTCGAGATCGTCGCTGAACACGACTCCCTGAAAGCCCAGCTCGCCGCGAAGAACCTCTGCGATCCAGCGACGCGAGAAGCCCGCGGGACGGTCATCACGACATTCATGGACCACATGCGCGGGCATGACGCCCGCCAGATCCGATACGACGAGGCGTTGGAAGGGCACCAGATCAGCAAGCCGAAGATCCTCGTACGAGCGCCTGTCGACGGGAAGCGCGTGGTGAGAGTCGGCCGCGACGCCACCATGTCCGGGAAAGTGCTTTCCCACTCCTGCGACTCCGGCATCGCGCATTCCGGCGAGGAAAGCACCGGCAAGCGCGGTCACGACATCAGGATCACGATGGAACGCACGGTCCCCGATCACCGTGCTCACACCGCGATCGAGATCGAGAACCGGCGCAAAGCTGAAGTCCACTCCGCTCGCACGCAACTCCGCAGCCATCACCCACCCTCCGGCGCGCGCGGCCCGGTGCGCACGCTCGCGGTTCCGATCATGGAGGACGCCGTATTGCGCCGCCGCGGGGAGCACAGTGAATCCGTGGCGGAAACGCTGCACGCGACCACCTTCCTGGTCGACGGCGATCAACAGCGGAGGGTGTCTCAGAGCGTGAATGGAATCGCACAACGCCCGCAACTGCTCGCGATCGCGATAGTTGCGCGAAAACAGTATGACGCCGCCTACGCTGGGATGGCGCAATACCTCCTTCTCGACCACTTCGAGCTCCGTACCCGCGATTCCCGCCATCAGAGGGCCTGGAGACATGAATCGCGGCACCGAACCAGGCCGAACAGTAGAGATCAACGGCCGACGGGGGACGGCTCGGGCCGTGCCACTATCGACGAACGGAACTCGGACCGCACGCCGCCGGCTCGCACGCGCAGCAATCGACGGAGCGATGCGGCGAATCGCCGGCCGCTCTCCTCCACGCTCCATCCAACCCCGAGATCCGCGAGCCGGGTCATCGGGAGAACCGAAAAACCGCACGTATCGATCCGGTCGAAGTGCGAGAGATCGAGATCGACGTTGATCGATATCCCGTGGAAGGTGCGTCCGGATCGCACCCGGAGCCCGATGGACGCAATCTTGCGGCCGCGCACGTAGACACCGGGGGCACCCTGGCGTCGGGAAGCCGCGATTCCGGCCTGGCCGAGGATGTCGACAACGGCCTGTTCGAGCGTCTCGACAATCTGTCGCACCCCGACCCTCGCACGATGCAGATCGAAGAGCAGGTATGCCACGAGCTGCCCCGGCCCATGGTAGGTCACCTGTCCTCCCCGGTCGGAGCGAACCACGGGAATCGTTCCCGCGTCCCTCACATGGCCGCGACGTCCCGCCTGACCCAGCGTGAAAACGGGAGGATGCTCCAGCAGCCACAGCTCATCGGGCGATTCGAGGCGCCGCGCCTCCGTGCGCGACCGCATCGACTGCACTGCGTCGCAGTACGGCACGCACCCGAGCCAGTGGACGAGAAACGGCCAGGCATGCGGCGCCGCGGGTGTCTGGCACGACGATCCGTCGACGTTCACCGGGGACGATTCCATTCGGTGGATACCTCGTCTCCGTGGATGTGCCGCGGTGACGTTCCCGGCGCAGGCGACACGCTCCGCCGCTTCGTCCTTGAAGCACGTCGAGCCCGGATTACTCGAACATCAGGCGGACATGATCGCTCACTCTCTGCCACAAGCTGCCCTCCGCAACATCCTCGAGCGCGACCAGAGGACGCTCCAGCGACAGTTCGTCCCCGAGCGCCAAGCGCAGGACGCCCTGCGGCTCTCCCGCCCGTACCGGGGCGACAAGTCCGGTGGCGACCTCCACCTGTGCATCGATCTCGTCGTACCGGCCGCGCGGTACCGTGACGTACAGGCTCTCTTCGAGTCCGAGGGCAAGACGCTTGTCTTCACCCTTCCACACCCGGATATCCGTCACCTTCTCTTCCGGCGCATAGACGCGATGGGTCTCGTAGAATCGAAATCCGTAGTTCAGGAGCGACTGGGCAATCCGGGTGCGCGCCCGCGCCGACTCCGCTCCCATGACCACCGCGATGAGCCGCATTCCATCGCGTTCCGCCGACGCCACGAGACAGTAACGCGCCGCTCTGGTGTATCCCGTCTTCAGCCCGTCCACCGAATCGTCGTGAAAGAGCAGCCGGTTGCGGTTTCGCTGCTTGATTCCTCCGTACTCGTACTCGCGTACCGCGTTCCAGGGGTAGTACTGGGGAAAGTCGCGAATGAGGGCGGTCGCGATCACGGCCATGTCCCGCGCCGTAGTGTAGAGATCCGACTCGGGGAGTCCCGAGGCGTTCGTGAAATGGCTACCGGTCATTCCGAGCTGACGGGCATAGCGATTCATCAGGCCGGCGAACGTGCCCTCGTCTCCCGCCACGAACTCAGCGAGGGCCACCGCGGCGTCGTTGCCCGACTGAACGATGAGACCCATGAGAAGAGCCTCGACCGAAACTCGCGTCCCGACCTCGATGAACATCCGCGAGCCCTTCATTCGCCATGCTTTCTCGCTCACCAGGACTTCATCCGAAAGTGCGAACTTCCCTCGCGCCATCTCCGCGAACACGACGTAGCTCGTCATCATCTTGGCCAGGCTCGCGGGTTCCAAACGGGTGTCCGCCCCCGCTTCGGACAGCACACGTCCGCTGTGCATGTCGACAAGGAAATGGGCTCTCGCATCAACCTCGGGTGGTTCGGGAATGTCCGCTGACTGTACGACGCTACTGCATAGAATCAGAACCAGGATCGAGAGGAATCTGCAGTGCATGAGACGAGACCGGCGGTATGGGAGTCGGATGGGATTCACGCTGCTTCGAACCGCTCGCGGATCCGCTGTGCGAGCTGGACGACCACCAGCGCGTAGAGGCGACTGTGGTTGTAGCGTGTGATGGCATAGAAGTTCGTCAAGCCGATCCAGTACTCGTACCCGTTCGCGGTCTCGAACTCCAGCAACGCTGCCTGTTCCTCCTCGGCGGCATACGTGGCGAAACTGACGCCGCTGGCGCGTATCGACGCGAGCGACGCGTGCGGCTTCATGCCTTGCTCCACCACAGTGCGAAATGCGTCGCCCTCGACCTCGGCCCGCACCGCAATCGCCGCCCCCGGACGCCAGTCGTGCTCGGAGAGATAATTGGCAATGCTTCCGATGGCGTCCTCGGGCGAGTGCATGAGATCACGCGATCCGTCCTCGTCGAAGTCGATCGCATAGCGTCGGTAGCTGCTGGAGATGAACTGGGAGATACCCATCGCACCTGCGTACGAACCCTTGACGTTCGCGGGATCGAGGCGTTCCTCGTCGCACAGCAGCACGAACGCCTCCAACTCCGAGAGGAAGAACTCCGAGCGCCTGGGGTAACGGAATCCCAGAGTCGCCAGCGAGTCGAGCACCCGGAACCGGCCGCGATGGGCACCGTAGAAGCTTTCAACGCCGATGATCGCGACGATGATCTCGGGGGGAACCCCGAACCGTTCCTCGGCTCTCGCCAGAACGGACGCGTGCTTGCGCCAGAATTCAGCGCCGCGGCCGATGCGCTTCTCGGTGAGGAATATCTTGCGGTACTTGTGCCAAGGCTTGCGCTCGGCGGGTCGCTGGATCGCTTCGAGCACGGAGCCGAGCACCTTGGCTTGAGCCAGGAGCGCACGGGTGCGGTGCTCGGGAACGCCATGATGCTCCACCATGCGCGCAACGAACGGTTCGATTTCCGTCGCCGGGTCGAAGACATCCGAATCGGCCACGGAATCCGGTCCGAAAACGAGTAACGCGACCAGCGCGATCACGGTCGCCGCGAATCGAGAGCACTTCGAGCGACGCATGCTCGACTCGAAAGCCCGGGGCACCGCCTCCGGGAATGCGTATCCGATGAGGCCATTCATTGCGATTGCGATTCTCCGTGAGTCAGGGCGAGAGAAGCATGCGGTGAGTATGAACGGACATGACGATCCCGAATCCCGCCATGAGAGTGACCATGGACGTACCGCCGTAGCTCACGAGCGGAAGCGGGAGCCCTACCACCGGCAGAATACCCGACACCATGCCGATGTTCACGAATACATAGATGAAGAACGTCAGCACCAGTGCTCCTGCGAGCAGCTTCCCGAACATGTATTTGGCCCGCGCGGCGATGTACAGCCCGCGGTAGACGATGAACAGATAGACCGCGAGCAGCACGAGGGCTCCCAGCAGTCCGAACTCCTCTCCGATGACGGCAAACACGAAATCCGTGGATCGCTCCGGCAGGAAGTCGAGTTGCGATTGGGTCCCGTTGAACCATCCCTTTCCGTAGATGCCGCCGGAACCGATCGCTATGGTCGACTGGATGATGTGGTATCCGGCTCCGAGCGGATCCTGCTGCGGATCGAGCAGCGTGAGCACACGCTGGCGCTGATAGTCGTGCATGAAATGCCAGAGCAACGGCACACATGCCGCCCCGGACGCGGCCAGCGCCATGATGTAGCGCCAGCCCACCCCGGCGAGGAACAGGACGAAGGCTCCCGACGCGAAGATGAGCAGCGACGTTCCGAGGTCCGGCTGGCGCATGATCAGTACGACCGGCACGAGCGTAAACAGCCCACCGAGCACGACTCGCCACAGCCGCGGCGGCAGATCGCCCCAGGAGATGAACCAGGCGACCATCAACGGCACCGTCAGCTTCACGAACTCCGAGGGCTGAAAGCTGAAGGTACCGACTCGCAGCCATCGCCGCGCACCCTGCGCCGTCTCTCCCACCACAAGCACCGCGCACAGGAGAAGAACACCGACCAGATAGGCCATCGGCGCCCAGGCGAAGAATCGCCGGGGCGCAATCTGGGCAAAGATGAACATCAACCCGAAACCGACCGCCAACCGAATCGCCTGTCGCACCACCAGATCCGTATCCTGTCCACCGGCGCTGTGGAGCGCCACGAGCCCGAACGCTGACAGCAACAGCACTCCAAGGAGCAGGGGCACATCCAGGTGCAACCGCTCGGCAAAGGCGATTCGCGACTCCACCGCTCGCCTCAGCCGGGCACCGGAGCAATGGGGCCGGCGGACCCCGGTTGGTCACGCTCGCTCGCCGCCCTCAGCGTACGCTGCCCGGGCGCCGGGGGTGACGGGGCGTCGTCGAACCAGGCGTCAATCACGAGGCGTGCAAGGGGCGCTGCCGCGCCGCTCCCACTTCCACCATTCTCCACAATCACGGCAACGGCAATCTGCGGTTCCTCGACCGGTGCGAACGCGACGAAGAGCCCATGGTCGTGAAACCTCTTCTCCAGCCTGTCGGCGTCGTATTCCTCGTTCTGCCCGATGCCGACGACTTGCGCGGTTCCGGTCTTGCCCGCTATCTGGTAACCGATGTCGGCGCTGATCCGCCTCGCCGTGCCTTCCGACCCATGCACGACATCCGCCATTGCTTCGACGATCCGTTCCCAGTTGGCGAAATCGAGCGGTGAAATCGTCGCTGTGGTCTCCGGCTCAACCACCTCGGTCTCGCCGCTCGCGGGGTCCATCGTACGGTCGACAATCCTTGGACGCATTCGGATACCCCGAGTGGCGATAGCAGCGGTCGCGGTCGCGAGTTGAAGCGGGGTTGCCAGCATATAGCCCTGCCCGATGCCGGTGATGACCGTCTCCCCGGGGTACCACGACTGGCTCCGAGCGTTGCGCTTCCAGGCACGGGAGGGCATCAGACCGAGGCTCTCGCCCCCGAGTCTGATACCAGTACGGGCACCGAAGCCGAAGCTCGACATATACTCGTGCATTCGATCGATGCCGAGCCCGAGAGCAAGCTCGTAGAAGTACACGTCGCAGGATTGCACGATGGCATCGTGCAGCCCGATCCTGCCGTGTCCGTGCTTCTTCCAATCACGGTACCTGCGTTCGCGGCCCGGCAGTCTGAACCAGCCGGGACACCATGACTCCCCATGTGCATGACCGACGTTGTGTTCGAGCCCGGCGAGCCCCAGCAACGGCTTGATCGTGGATCCCGGCGGATACTGACCGTTGATCGCGCGATTGAACAGTGGGCGCGCCGGAGAGCGTTGCAGGCTCCGATACGTATCGACACCGATCCCGTGCACGAACAGGTTGGGGTTGAACCCCGGGGCGCTCACCATTGCGAGCACCGCGCCGGTGGCTGGTTCGAGGGCGACGATCGCGCCGCGCTCATCACCGAGGGCCGCCTTCGCCGTGCGCTGCAGTCCCGCGTCCATAGTGAGGTACAGGTTTCTGCCGGGAACCGGGTCGTGACGTTCCAGCACACGCAGAATCCGCCCCTGCGCGTTGGTCTCGACGCGCTGATAACCGACCGTGCCGTGAAGCCAATCTTCGTGGGACGCTTCAATGCCTGTCTTTCCGATATGGGACGTTCCTCGATAATCGGCCTGATCGATACTGTCGAGTTCGCGCCTGTCGATGCGGCCCACATACCCGACGAGGTGGACTCCGAGTTCGCCGTGCGGGTAGTCGCGAGCCAACCGCGCGGCGATGTCGACCCCGGGGAAGCGGTGTCGATTGACTGCGAACCTGGCGACCTCGTAGTCGTCGAGCCGCGAACGCAGCGGGATCTTCTCGAAGCGGGGTTTCCGGGCCAGGACAGCGAGGAATTCCTCTTCATCCGCATCGCTGATCTCGATGATCTTGCGTAACTCCATGATCAGCGCGTCGACGTCTTCCACCAGCTCGGGAATGACCTCGATACCGTAGGCGGGCAGGTTCTGCGCCAAGATCTCACCGTTGCGGTCGAAGATAAGCCCCCGCGTGGGTGCGATCGGGACGATCTTGACGCGGTTGTTCTCCGACAGCGTGGTGAAGTGCTGGTGCTTCAGGACCTGCAGATGGACGAGCCGTCCGACGAGTACAAGTGTGAGCAACCCGACGATGATTACCGCGGCAAGAGCCCGTGCCGTCGCCAGATGCGACTCGCGGGAGAAATCCTTCAGAGTGAGCAGCCGCGCCATCGCTGGTCACCACCATTGCCAAAAGGGCGTCCGATATCGACCGTCGCCACGATTCGCGCCGTCGCGCAGGTCGATGCCCGTCACGCTGCGGCGTACCGGCGTCTGACGACTCGCAGAACAATGAACAGCCATGGCCACAAGAACGTACCGACGAGCGGTGAGGTCCAGTACGCGGCCGCCACAACCGGTATGCCGCGGATACCGTTGCTCCACAGAACCAGCGCCTGGTAGAGGAAGAGCAGGACGAACACAGTGATCGCCTGCCTCCAGAGCGGCAGCACCCGCACCCGCCGGTGTGTGTGATGCGCAACCCAGGCGACGACACTCAGCCCCAGAGCGTGCTGACCGAGCAGAGTGCCGGTCATGACATCGAGCAACAATCCAGACACCCAGCCCACCGCGACACCGACCCGTTCGGGGGCTGCCATGCACCAGTAGATGAGCACCAGCGCGACCCACGCTGGACGCCAGATTGCCGCAGACTCCGGCATTGGCAACGCCGTGAGCAACAACGCGATCACGAACGTCATGGCGATCACCAGGCCACTTTGCCGCACCACCATGATTACCACCCACTCCAGATCGCGTGCGTTTCATCCTGAGCCTGGTCGATGATCGGATCCGAGCGCACAAGAAGCACTTCACGCGTCCGTTCGAGCTGCGCGCTCGGCTCGACATACACATCGGCGAACGGCTGGCCCGGATTTCGGCGGATCCTGACCACCTTGCCCACCGGATAGCCGGAAAGGAATCGGCTGCCGAGTCCGGACGTGACGACTTGATCGTTGACCTGCACGTCGGCGTGATTGGGAACGTGGGAGAGCTTCAACAGATTCAGTGGGCCGGTTCCCAGCGCCACCGCCCTGAGACCGTTGCGATGGATCTGAACCGGAAGTGCGTGGCTCGGATCGGTGATCAGCAACGCATTGGAAGTGAAAGGCCCAACTTGAACGATCTGCCCCATGACGCCATTCGAACCGATCAGGGCCTGCCCCGCCGAGACACCATCCCGAGCGCCTTTGTCGAGAACGATCCTCCGGCTGAAGGGATCCATGTCGACCGATATCAACTCCGCCACGAGCACACGCTCGATCATCTTCTCGGAGCTTCCAAGCAGATTTCGGAGCCTTCGATTCTCGGCTTCGAGCGCCTCCAGCTTCTCGATCCGAGCGCTCATGCGAAGTCGCTCCTCACGAAGAAGAGCGTTTTCAGCGAGAATCGTACGGCGCGAGGAGAGCTGTTCGGAGAACCACTCTCCAGTTCGGATCGGGAGATGAACCGCGAGCTGCAACGGGTACAGGGCCGTCGAGAGTAGCCCGCGCGCCGACTCCAGGTGGTTTGCGCGATGATCGACGCTCATCAGGACGATGGACGCGAGAACAGCCGCCACCGCGCGAACCAGCGCCGATGGCCGACGTACGAACAATGGCGCTATCGACTCGATTTCCCCGCTCCGCTCAGACGAATGGACCGCTTGCCGGTACTCACCGCCTCACTCGGTGGTAAACATGTCGATACCCTTCTCGTCGACCATCTCAAGTGCGCGCCCCCCTCCGCGAGCGACGCACGTCAGGGGATCGTCGGCGATGATGACAGGGATACCAGTTTCCTCCATCAGCAATCGATCGAGATCCTTGAGCAGGGCGCCACCGCCCGTGAGCACCATGCCGCGTTCCGCGACATCAGCCCCGAGTTCGGGCGGTGTCCGTTCCAGTGCAGCCTTGACCGCGCTCACGATCCCGGACAGTGCGTCTTGCAGCGAATCGAGGATCTCATTGCTGTTGAGCACGAAGCTGCGCGGTACTCCTTCCGCCAGATTCCTGCCTCGTACCTCGATTTCCCTGACCTCATCGGCCGGGTAGGCCGATCCGATATGGTGTTTGATCTGCTCCGCCGTCGCCTCGCCGATCACTGTGCCGTAATTGCGCCGGACATAGCTGATCACCGATTCGTCGAACCGATCTCCGCCGATTCGAACCGATTCGGAGTAGACGATGCCGTTGAGCGAGATCACCGCGACCTCGGTCGTACCGCCTCCCACATCCAGCACCATTGAGCCGCTGGCATCGCTGACCGGCAACCCCGCCCCGATCGCGGCTGCCATCGGCTCTTCGATCAGGAACACCTCGCGCGCGCCCGCCCCGGAAGCGGACTCGCGAATGGCGCGGCGCTCGACCTGAGTGGACCCACAGGGCACACAGACCAGAACTCTCGGGCTTGGGCGCAGGAACCGATTTTCGTGAGCCTTGTGTATGAAGTGCTGCAACATCTTCTCGGTGACCGTGAAATCGGCGATCACGCCGTCCTTCAGTGGCCGGATAGCCTGGATGTTGCCCGGCGTGCGTCCGAGCATGTTCTTGGCGGTCTTCCCGACGGCTACGATGCTCTTGGCGCTGCCATGTCCATTCCCCTGCCGTATGGCCACGACCGACGGCTCATTGAGCACAATTCCCGTTCCACGCGCATACACCAGGGTGTTCGCGGTGCCGAGATCGATTGAGAGGTCATTGGAGAACAGACCCCGTAGACGCTTGAACATGGATAATCCAGTTTTCGAAGTTGCTTACCCATCGCAGGGGTTGCCCAGTATAATCGAGCCTCGGCATTCCCCCGAGAGCAGACGCAGAAGGGGAGCAGACGCCGAGGACGCAGGCCACGCCTGCCCAGCAATCCTCAGAATGCGCTGGAGCAAACGCACTGACTGTAGCAGGACCGCGTAGACACTATCAAGCCATTCCAAGCAGTTAAGTCGATTTGTTGAGGTTTAACAATAAGATGTCTATCGAACCCGAAAGCATTTCGGGCATTGCCCAGCTTGCGCGGCTGCATCTCTCAGACGATGACGGCGAACGATACTCCCGCGAGCTATCCGCGATTCTGACGTTCGTCGAACAGATGAACGAAGTCGACACTGCGGGCGTGGCTCCGATGGCCCATCCGCTGGACTTGACGCAACCACTGCGAGCCGACACCGTCACCGAAAGCGACAGGCGGGAGGAGTTCCAGGCCAACGCTCCAGCGGTTCGGGACGGACTCTATATCGTCCCCAAAGTCATCGATTAGGTGCTAGCTCCCGCGTGATCGACATACGCCGATCGTGCTGAGAACGCACCTCGCTTCTCTGAACAACGAACTTCATCCATGCACACGCTGTCCGTTTCCGCCCTCGGCGACGCGCTGCGTCGAGGCGAAGTCTCGAGCGTGGAGCTCACGGCACACTTCCTCGACCGAATCAAGACCCACGACCGGACTCTGAATTCGTTCATCACCGTTACCGATGATATCGCGCTGGCCGACGCCGCCCGAGCCGACGAGCGCCGACGCGACGGCTCGGACAACCCGCTGCTCGGAATTCCGATCGCGCACAAGGACATCTTCTGCACGCGCGGCGTGCGGACATCGTGCGGATCCCGGATGCTGGATACCTTCATCGCGCCATACGATGCGACGGTGGTAAAGCGACTTCGTTCCGGCGGAGCTGTAATGCTCGGGAAGACGAACATGGACGAATTTGCGATGGGTTCGTCCAACCAGACGAGCTGGTACGGGCCGGTACGCAACCCCTGGGACATCAGTCGCGTGCCGGGCGGCTCGTCCGGAGGCTCCGCCGCTGCCGTCGCGGCCGGTCTCGCACCCATCGCCACCGGCACCGAAACCGGCGGCTCGATTCGGCAACCAGCCGCCCTCACTGGTCTGACCGGACTCAAGCCGACCTACGGTCGCGTATCGAGATACGGCATGGTGGCATTCGCATCCAGTCTCGATCAGGCCGGCATCCTCGCACGGAGTGCAGAAGACATCGCGCTCTCCCTCGGCGCGATCGCGGGACACGATCCCAACGATTCCACATCGGTCAACAGGCCGGTGGAGGACTACACGAAAACGCTAGAGTCGGACCTGTCGGGGCTGCGCATAGGGGTGGTCAAGGAGCAGTTCGGCCACGGACTTGACTCGGAAGTTGGTGCGATCGTACAGGATGCGATCTCCACTCTCGAAAGACTCGGGGTGTCACTCGTCGAGATTTCGCTGCCGAACAGTGCACTCGCCATTCCGGTGTATTACGTCGTCGCCCCGGCCGAGGCTTCGTCGAACCTTTCGCGATACGACGGCGTGCGTTTCGGTCATCGTGCCGCTCACCCGGTCGATATCGAGGATTTGTTCAAACGCAGCCGGAGCGAAGGATTCGGCGAAGAAGTCAAGCGCCGCATCATGATTGGCACCTATGTCCTATCCGCTGGTTACTACGACGCGTACTATCTGAAAGCGCAGCAGGTACGGCGTCTGATCTGCGCCGATTTCGCGCAGGCCTTCGAACAGGTCGATCTGATTGCCGGACCGACCTCCCCGTTTACCGCATTCCCGATCGGCGAGAAGATGGACGACCCAGTCGCCATGTATCTGTGCGACATGTACACCGCCGGAATCAACCTTGCGGGTCTTCCCGCGCTGTCAGCGCCGGCAGGTTTCGCACACGATCTTCCTGCCGGTCTCCACCTCATTGGAGATCACTTTCGGGAAGGCTTGCTGCTGCACGTCGCGCATCAATACCAGCGGGCCACCGACTGGCACCTGAAACGACCGCTGCGGTTCCCTTGACAACGAGGGTTGTGGACTATGGCTTGGGAGGCGGTAGTAGGACTCGAGATTCACGCACAACTCGCAACTCGGAGCAAGATCTTCTCCGGGGCATCGACTGCTGTAGGGGCCGAACCCAACCGACAGGCCTGTGCCATTGATCTGGGACTTCCCGGCGTGCTGCCAGTACTCAACGAGGTGGTCCTGCGCATGGCGGTGATGTTCGGTCTTGCCACAAACGCCACGATCGCACCATGCTCAATTTTTGCGCGCAAGAATTATTTTTATCCCGATCTTCCCAAGGGTTATCAGATCAGCCAGTATGAATCCCCGATCGTGGAACACGGGGAGTTGGAAGTCGAATTCGACGACGGCTCGACCAAGTGCATTGGAATCACTCGCGCCCATCTGGAGGAGGACGCTGGAAAATCCGTGCATGACCTCTTCCCGAGCGAAACCGGAGTGGACCTCAACCGCGCCGGGGTACCTCTACTCGAAATCGTCTCGGAACCCGATATGCGCTCCGCCGCCGAAGCCGTCGCCTACATGCGCACCATTCATTCGCTGGTCCGCTATCTAGGAATCTGCGACGGCAACATGGAGGAAGGTTCCTTTCGGTGCGATGCCAACGTTTCGGTACGGCGATCCGGAGATTCTGCACTCGGAATACGTGCCGAAATCAAAAATCTCAACTCGTTCCGGTTCGTCGAACGTGCCATCGAATACGAAGTCGCACGCCAGATCGAGATCCTGGAGAGCGGCGGCTCCATTATCCAGGAAACAAGACAGTACGATTCAGTGACAGGCGAAACCCGAGCGATGCGGGGCAAGGAAGAAGCGAACGACTATCGGTATTTCCCGGACCCGGACCTCCTACCCGTCGAACTGCAGTCCGACTACATTGACCGCGTTCGGGATGGCATTCCGGAACTACCCGCCGCAAAGACGCAACGGTTCATGTCGCAATACGGACTCGGCCGGAGAGACGCCCGCAGACTCACACTCAGTCCGGACACCGCCGACTATTACGAAGCAGTTGTCCGAGCTTCTGGGCAGCCAAAGCTTGCCGCTAACTGGATCACCACTGATCTTGCAGCCGCCCTGAACCGCGACGGTTTGGAGATTTACCGGTGTCCGATCGAACCCACAGAACTCGCTGCTCTCATCAATTGCATAATCGATGGAACGATTTCCGGAACCATGGCAAAGAAGGTCTTTGCGGCGGTATGGCGTCGCGAAGGAGATCCGATTTCCATTATTGAAAAACAGGATTTGAGTCAGGTCTCCGACCCGGAGACCATCGACAATCTCGTCGATCAAGTTCTTGCTTCCCATCCCGCACAAGTGGACCAATATCGTGCAGGAAAGACGAAACTTCTGGGATTCTTCGTAGGGCAGGTGATGAAGATAACCAGAGGCCAGGCAAACCCCGAAATGGTCAACCACGCCCTCCACCGCAAGCTCTAACCCATATCAGAAGGAGTACCTCCCGCGCTATATCGCACTGACACCAAGGTCAACCCTCGGCGGATGCCTCGTCCTCGTCGACCGGTCGATCGACGAGTTCAACGTAGGCCATAGGTGCCTTGTCCCCGGCCCGATGACCACACTTGATGATGCGAACGTATCCCCCCGGTCTCGTGCGATATCGAGGACCGAGTTCTGCGAACAGCTTCGCAACACACCCCTGATCCCGCAGCCTAGCGAAAGCCAACCTGCGATTGGCAACCGTGTCGACTCTCGCCCGAGTAATCAGTGGTTCCACAATGCGCTTCAACTCCTTCGCCTTCGGCAGAGTTGTCCTGATCAATTCGTGCTGCACAAGAGATGCCGACATGTTCCGGAACATCGCGTGGTAATGGGCACGATTTCGATTGAGATGCCGGCCGGATTTTCTGTGTCGCATTGCCTTCGCTCTACCTACTGCCGCCAGATTTACCTATGCGAATTCCGCGCGTGCCGTACATCTAACCCGGATTTCTCACCAAGTCACGGCTGCGGACACAGGCCCGATCGAACTACAGGCCTGCGAATAAAACGCAAACCTGAATATCTCCACATCTGCTATCGATTCCGACCAGATCCGTAAAGACCGGGAGGTGGCCAGTTTTCGATTTGCATTCCGAGGGAAAGTCCCTTCTCGGCAAGAACATCCTTGATTTCCGTGAGGGATTTCTTTCCCAGGTTCGGAGTCTTGAGCAACTCGACCTCTGTACGCTGCAGCAGATCACCCACGTAGTAGATGCTCTCCGCCTTGAGACAGTTAGCTGAACGCACCGTAAGCTCAAGATCATCCACAGGTCGTAACAGAATCGGCTCGATTTCAGATTCTGCATGATCCGGGATGTTGTCTTGTCTGGTATTCAGATCAACGAAAACTGACAACTGCTCCCGCAGGAGTCCCGCAGCGTGCCGAACCGCCTCCTCCGCACCAATGGTCCCGTTTGTTTCTATTTCAACAATCAATTTATCCAGATCGGTACGCTGCTCCACTCTCGCCGTGTCGACAACATAAGATACACGACGGATCGGGCTGAATGATGCATCAATGAAAAGCTTACTGATAGGTCTATCGCCTTCATCTGATATACGCATTGCCGCAGGCTGATAACCTCGCCCAAGCTCCACCTTCATTGCCATGTTCAGTTCGCCTTCCTTCGTAAGGCGTGCGATGAAGTGATCCGGATTCACCACCTCCACATCATGATCAAGAACGATGTCACTTGCGTGGACCGCACACGGCCCCCTCTTGTTCAGGGTGAGGATCGATTCCTGCCGAGAGTGCATGCAGACATCCAGACCTTTGAGGTTCAGGAGGATTTCCGTTACATCTTCCTGAACGCCTTCGATCGTCGTGTACTCGTGCAATACACCTTCGATCTCGACTTCGGTAACCGCGCAGCCGGGCATAGACGACAAAAGGACTCGACGCAGCGCATTGCCGAGTGTATGGCCAAACCCCCTGTCCAGAGGTTCGATGGTTATCTTCGCTGTATTCTTCCCGATCTCCCGAACCTCGACGATATTGGGCCTCAAAAGCTGGGTGGCAATCGCCTCCATCAAATCTCTCCTGCTAGCGGACTACTTCGAGTAGAGTTCAACAACGAGCTGTTCGTTGATATCGGGAGGCAGATCCTCGCGTTCGGGCAGGGACTTCAGTACTCCCTCCATTTTTGCCACATCTACCTCAATCCACCCTGGAAATCCGTACTGTTCCGTGAGACCGAGAGAATCCTGTATCCGCTGCTGCTTGCGTGATTTCTCCCGAATGGTCACTACATCCGACAGAGAAACCTGATATGACGGAATATTCACACATCGCCCGTTGACCATTACCGACTTGTGGCTCACAAGCTGCCGTGATTCTGCCCGGGTCGAGCCGAAACCCATCCGATACACAATGTTGTCAAGTCTACACTCAAGGAGCTGCAACAGATTTTCGCCTGTTGCTCCCTTTAGCCTCGCTGCTTCCTTGTAGTAACCCCGAAACTGTCGCTCCAGCACACCGTACATTCGACGCAATTTCTGCTTTTCCCTCAGTTGGAGGGCATAATCGGACATTCGCCGCTGGCGACGCACTCCGTGTTGTCCCGGCGGCGCATCCAACTTACATTTCGAATCGAGCGAGCGGGTCCGACTCGTCAGCATGAGGTCCATTCCCTCACGCCGACTGAGTCGACACCGTGGACCTGTATATCTCGCCATTATTATCTCCCGATCTTCCTACACCCGTCGTTTCTTCGGGGCACGACAGCCGTTGTGCGGTATTGGCGTGACATCCGAAATGCTCGTAATCTTGAAACCCGCATTGTTCAGTGCCCGTACCGCCGACTCCCTTCCAGGCCCTGGACCCTTTACCATAACCTCCAGATTCTTGAGACCATATTCCGCCACGATCTCACATGCCTTCGAAGCGGCAATCTGAGCCGCAAACGGAGTGCTCTTACGCGAACCCTTGAATCCACTAGCACCCGCCGTAGACCACGCGAGGGCATTACCCTGGCGGTCGGTAATCGTAATTAAAGTATTGTTGAATGATGCATGCACATACGCTATACCATCACTAACCGTTCGACGAATCCGCTTCTTTGTACGTACTTTCGCTCTGGCCATTGTAATATCCGAATTCTATCGCTTTATGGGTCTGCGAGGTCCCTTTCTGGTACGCGCATTGGTGTGCGTACGCTGTCCTCGTACAGGCAATCCGCGACGGTGTCGCATCCCCCGGTAACATCCGAGATCCATCAATCGTTTAATGTTCATTGACACTTCCCGTCGCAGGTCACCTTCAGTGATACCTTTTGCAACTGCTGCTCGCAACGCGTCGAGTTCGGCATCTGTCAGGTCACGTACCGCCACATCCGGGCTAATTCGAGTCGCCTCGCATATCGCAAACGCGCGGGATCGCCCTATGCCATATATATGTGTCAGTGCGACCCACACATGCTTCCGGTCAGGGATATTGACGCCAGCAATTCGTGCCATGGTGTTTCGTTCCTATTGCTACGATCATCAGCGCGCGTCAACGCACGCTTCCGTCAGCCTTGTCTCTGCTTGTGTCGCCCATCCATGCAAATGACACGCACGACTCCCCCGCGTCGAACTATCTTGCAATTCCGACACAGCCGTCTGACAGATGCTCGAACTTTCATCCTGGCCCCCTCTTTGTTTTCTCATCGTGGCACGCCTGCCCGGCCATATCCTTTCAAATTGGCTTTCTTGAGCAGTCCTTCATACTGATGCGACATCAGATGCGACTGTACTTGCGCCATGAAATCCATAGTCACGACGACAATGATGAGGAGCGATGTACCACCAAAGTAAAACGGAACGTTCCAGCTCACGATCATGAATTCTGGAAGAAGACACACAAGAGCGATGTATCCAGCACCGAATACTGTAAGCCTCGTCATCACCCCGTCGATATAGCGCGCCGTTTGCTCACCAGGACGGCGACCTGGGATAAATGCTCCCGATTTTCGCAGGTTATCCGCTGTCTCCTTGGGATCGAACACCAAAGCAGTGTAGAAGAAACAGAAAAAGATTATCGCCGCAGCGTAGAGCATGACGTAAATCGGCTGTCCTGGCTGCATCGTTGTAGACAAATCCCGCAACCACGTCATTCCTTCCGCACTGCCAAACCATCCTGCCAAGGTTCCGGGGAAGAGGATGATGCTCGACGCGAAGATCGGAGGTATCACTCCTGCCATGTTAAGTTTCAATGGCAGGTGACTGCTTTGACCCGCATAAACCTTGCGCCCCACCTGCCGACGGGCATAGTTGACCGTGATCCGCCGCTGACCTCGTTCGACGAACACCACAAATCCTGTCACTGCGAGAGCGAGCGCGAGAAGTACGAACACCATTAAAACGTGCAACTCACCAGTTCTGGCTAACTCAAGAGTACCACCTATCGCGGATGGAAGCCCCGCCACGATTCCCGCGAATATGATAATGGATATGCCGTTGCCTATACCTCGCTCGCTGACCTGCTCACCGAGCCACATAAGGAATATCGTCCCTGCCACTAGCGTGGTCACTGCCGTGATCCGGAAGCCCCAACCTGGATCCACAACCACTTGAAGAGAGCCGGCCTGTTGCGCCTCGAGCGCAATCGCCACCCCGAGGGACTGAAACGTCGCGAGAGCCACCGTACCGTATCGCGTATATCGCGTGATCTTCCGGCGACCCGATTCACCTTCCTTCCGGAGTTCCTTCAGACGCGGATCTACATGCGTAAGGAGTTGCATGATGATGGATGCCGAAATGTACGGCATGATCCCAATCGCAAAGATCGAGAATCGCTCCAAAGCTCCCCCCGAAAACATATTAAACATGTCGAGAATCGTGCCTCTTTGCTGATCAAACAGCATTTCCAAAGCAACAGGGTCAATCCCGGGTACCGGAATAAATGTGCCGATCCTGAAGACCACCAGCGCACCGAGAACAAACAACAGGCGTTGCTTGAGTTCGGCTGACGCTCCGGCTGTCGGAGAGCTGCGGGCTTGGAACTGTCGCTTTGCCACGTCCGGTCAGTCCTCAATCCTTCCGCCCACCCTCTCGATCGAGCTACGGGCACCCTTTGTCACGGGAACACCGGTGACGGTATACACCCGACTCAACGGAGCTTCTCCGAAGATCTTCACCTGCTTGACATTCTTAGAAATCACGCCAGCTTCTTTCAATGATCCGAGAGTTACGTCAGTACCTTCAAGTTTTTCAAGGACAATGGTCCTCACATCCTCGCGAACCAAGGACTTTCTAGAGGAAAATCCGAATTTGGGTAGTCGCCGCTGCAAAGGCATCTGACCACCTTCAAATCCGCGCCGCACACCGCCCCCTGCTCGGGAATTCTGGCCCTTGTGCCCATGTCCACCGGTCTTACCGAGACCTGAGGATGCCCCTCGACCACGACGCTTCCGCGGACGCTTCGCACCGATACCGGGTTTGATGTCGTTCAACCGCACCCTAGAGTTCCTCGATATCAAGGAGATAAGCTACCTTATCGACCATGCCACGATTACAGCGTGTATCCTCAATCACCGTACTGTGATGCATACGTCTAAGGCCGAGACCACGCACACACGCTTGGTGGCTTGCCAAGCGCCCATTGACGCTTTTTTTCAGCGTGACCCGGAGTTTCCTGCCGGATTTCGTTGCGACCATATCATCAACCCCGAAGATCTTTGACGTCGAGTCCGCGCTTAGCAGCAATCTGCTCGGCCGAATGCATTTTTCTCAGCCCCCAAATCGTCGCGCGAACAACGTTGATGGGATTGTTCGACCCGATACACTTCGCGAGCACATCCCTCACGCCCAGCACCTCGAATACAGCCCTCATCGGACCACCGGCGATGATCCCCGTACCCTCCGATGCCGGATGCATGTATACGCGCGCGGCACCGTGACGGGCCATGATGGGGTACTGCAAGGTACCGCCCACCAACGGGATTTCAACTAGATTGCGTCGCGCGCTTTCCATTGCCTTCTGAATCGCTGATGGCACTTCCCGTGCCTTTCCGCGTCCCATACCTACCCGACCCTTTCCGTCACCGACCACCGTCAACGCCGTGAATCCGAACAATCGACCACCCTTCACGACCTTCGCAACGCGATTGATCGCCACCAGCTTTTCCAGTAGGTCGTCTTCGCCCGAATTGCCCTGATAACCTGCCATCGCTTGGAACTCTCAATTGGTAGTAAATATGGTAATGAACGCTTTCGGCCTGTTTCAACGGACGGTCAGAAAACCAGTCCGGCTTCCCGAGCAGCATCCGCAAGATCCTTCACCCGACCGTGATACTTGAACCCAGATCGATCGAATGCAACCTTCCCTATCCCTGCGCGAATCGCACGTTCGGCCACCATCCGTCCGACAACTGCTGCAGCCGCACGATTACCACCGTAGTCAATCTCGTTGCGGACATCCTTCTCAAGTGTGGAAGCGCTCACCACCGTGCTGGTACCGTCTGGAGAGAATATCTGCGCATAGATATGACGTGGCGTCCGGTGCACGCACAGTCTCGGCACCTTAAGTTGCCTGATATGCTTGCGGATACGCTTTGCACGACGGATCCGCGCCGTTTTTCGGTCTCTGGCCATATTCCTGTTACTTCTGTTTTTTCTTAGCCTCTTTACGGGCAACAATCTCACCCGCGTACCTCACACCCTTTCCCTTGTATGGCTCCGGGGATCTGTAGGCTCTGATTTCAGCCGCAGCCTGCCCCACCCGCTGCTTGTCGATACCTTTTACTACAATCCGAGTGGGACTCGGCGTCTCGATGCTGATGCCTTCCGGACATCGATACTCGATCTGATGAGAGAACCCCAGTGACAAAACCAACGTCCCGTCCTGCACCTGTGCCCGATATCCAATTCCGACTAACTGCAACTCCCTTTCGAAACCTTCACCAACTCCCAGTACCATATTCGCAATCAGAGATCTCGCAGTTCCAACCTGCGCCAGTGAACCCACGCTGCCTTCCTTGGCTCTGCATGTCAACTCGTCATTCTCGTACGAAATCTCCACGACGGGATGAAGGCGCATCGCAAGTTCGCCCTTTGGACCCTTCACCCGAATTTCTCCCGAGCCGAGCGATATCTCATGCCCTGACGGCACCGAAATCGGCATTTTCGCTATTCTTGACATCCTTCAATCCCACCCTTACGCCACGATACAGATAATCTCGCCCCCATGACCTGCTGCTCGGGCCTGGTGATCCGTCATCAACCCCTTCGAAGTCGATATAACCGCAATACCCAACCCCTCCATTACCCTCGGCAGCTCGTGCTTTCCCCTGTATACCCTGCGTCCCGGCCTGCTGACTCTTTTCAACATCTCGATGACTGGCTTTCCTTCGAAATACTTGAGCACGATCGCCAACTGTGATTTACCATCAATCTCCTCGATCGAAAAATCACGTACGTATCCCTGATTCTTCAGAATTCCCGCAAGCGCCTCGCGTTGCCTCGACATCTCCATCACCACCCGAACCTTGCCTGCCTGTTGTCCATTACGGATCCGGGTAAACATATCTGCTATGGGATCCTGCATGCTCATTTTCAACGTGCCTCGCTCTACGTCCAGCCTTACCAGCTTGCCTTGACCAAACCGGGAATATCCCCGGCCATGGCTGCCTCCCGCACCTTGTTCCTTCCAAGGCCAAATTTCCGATAGTACGCATGCGGTCGACCTGTCAATCGGCATCTGTTCTGAAGACGCACCGGACAGGAATTCCGTGGGAGTGCATTAAGTTTTCTTTGCGCTTCCTCCCGCTCGTCGAATGTAGATACCGGATTCCGAATGATGTTCTTCAATACCTTACGTTTTTCGCCATATTTGGCAACCAGTTTTCTTCTATTCGCTTCTCGATTCACCACCGACCGCTTCGCCACGTCACTCCTCCTACCTATCAGTTCTGACGGAACGGGAAATTAAATCCACTCAACAATGCAATCGCTTCCTCATCCGAAACCGCCGATGTCGCTATCGAAACATCAAGTCCTCTTATCGCGTCGATTCGATCATAGTCAATTTCCGGGAAGACGATCTGCTCTCTAATTCCCATATTGAAGTTACCTCGCCCGTCAAATCCGCGTGCGCTCAATCCCCGGAAATCACGTATCCTGGGTATTGCGATGTTGATGAGTCGGTCCAGAAACTCATACATGCGCTCTCTTCGCAAGGTTACCTTGCATCCAATGGACCAGCCTTCTCGAATCTTGAACCCGGCAACCGACCTCCGAGCCTTTGTCACAACCGGCTGCTGTCCTGAAATCAGACGCATATCGTTAACCGCGCCCTCCAGAATCTTCTTGTCTCCCACTGCACCGCCGACACCCATGTTCAATGTGATCTTCACTACCCTGGGTATCTGCATGACGCTCACATACCCAAACTTCTCCCTGAGTGTCGGAGATACACTGTTGTGATAAAGAGATTGAAATCTGGTCATCGCTCGCTTATCCCTTCTTTCCGCCAATATGAACCAGAGGTCGGAGGCACCCGGTTCAAATGTCGACAACCTCATCCGTAGACTTGAAATATCGAACCTTCCGACCGTCCTCCATCGTCCTTATGCCGATTCGATCTCCCTTTCCAGTGATCGGATTGAACAACGCGACATTCGATACATGGACGGACGCCTCGCTCTCGATGATGCCACCCGACGTTCCTTTCTGTGGGTTCGGTCTGGTGTGTCGCTTCACCACGTTGATGCCCTCAACAACAACTCTGCCGCGTTCCGCATCCACCTCCAGAACTCTTCCTCGTTGGCCTCGATTCCGTCCCGCAAGGACGACCACTTCGTCCCCTTTTCTAATTCTCCTGGTCGCCATCGCCTTACAGGACCTCCGGTGCCAGAGACACGATCTTCATGAAATGATCCCGGCGCAGTTCCCGCGTAACGGGACCAAAAATTCGCGTTCCAATCGGCTGGAACTGATTTGTCAACAGAACCACTGCATTTCGATCGAACCGAATCAGGGAACCATCGGGACGACGCACTCCCTTTCGTGTGCGCACAACTACCGCATTGTACATCTCGCCTTTTCTGACCTTTCCTCGAGGAATGGCCTCCTTGACGGTAACCTTTACAATATCGCCAATCCCGGCATAGCGACGTTTCGATCCACCAAGCACCTTGACGCACATAAGCCGACGGGCTCCACTGTTGTCGGCCGCATCAAGCATTGACTGCATTTGAATCATTTCACCACCTCAAACGTAGTAATTGCTGGCACCATCACTTCGCGCGCACAATCACTTCAAGCACCCGCCAGGTTTTTGTTCTGGACAATGGCCGACACTGCACGACCGATACCGAATCACCCACGCTGCATTCACCTGCCTCGTCATGGGCATGGATTTTTGTCGATCGGCGGACATATTTTTTGTAGAGAGGGTGTTTTACACGTCGTTCAATTAGGACAGTGACGGTTTTTTCCATCTTGTCACCGATTACACGTCCGGTCAGCGGACGTATACCCGTGCGCCCAGCGGCAACCGCCTCGGTTAGTAGAGCAGCTGCTTCATTCATGGTCTTTCTCGCTCGCTCAGAATCATCTTCAATCGGGCAATGTCTCGTCGAACCCTCTTGACCTGACTCGATCGGAACATTTGTCCCATTCCTTTTTGCATCCTCAGATTGAACGCTTCTCGATGCAGGCCCAACAACTCCTTGCGGAGTTCATCGTCATCCTTGGCTCTCAGCTCCCGTGCGTTCATCAAATTGCCGTCCTGATCACAAAAGCCGTCTGTACCGGTAATTTGGCGTCCGCGAGGCGAAAGGCCTCCCGAGCGAGTTCCTCGTCGACACCTTGCATCTCGTACAGCATTCGTCCCGGTTGGACCCGGGCCACCCAGTACTCGACATTACCTTTCCCTTTTCCCTGACGAACTTCCAAGGGCTTCTTGGTGATCGGTTTGTCGGGAAAGATTCGGATCCAAATCTTGGCGCCCCGTTTGACCTTGCGAGTAATGGCCCGCCGCGCGGCCTCAATCTGGCGGGCAGTGATCCGACCTCGCGTCATGGCCTTCATGCCATATTCGCCGAAGCTTACTCGATTGCCAGTGGTCGCTAATCCTCGGTTGCGGCCCTTGTGCTGTTTGCGAAATTTTGTCCTTTTTGGCTGCATCATGGCCATTCAACTCCTCATGCCGCCGCAGCATCCGGCTGCGCTTCTTTGCCTGTTTCGCGTTGACGAAAGATCTCTCCTTTGAAGATCCACGTCTTCACCCCGATAATCCCATAGGTCGTCCTAGCCTCGGCAAAGCCATAGTCGATGTCCGCTCTCAGGGTGTGCAGCGGTACACGCCCTTCCCGATACCACTCCGAACGTGCTATTTCCGCGCCATTCAATCGACCGGAAACTCGAACCTTGATTCCCTGAGCCCCGAGTCTCATCGCGTTTGTCACCGCACGCCGCATTGCACGCCGGAACATGATCCTCCGTTCGAGCTGGTTCGCAACATTCTCGGCTACAAGATAGGCATCGAGCTCAGGCTTTCTGATTTCCTCAACGCTGATGTGCACGGGAATCCCCATCATGCGCGAAACATCGATCCTCAACGCCTCGATATCTTCGCCCTTCTTTCCAATCACGATTCCCGGCCGAGCAGTGTGTATCACGATGCGCGCATTCTTTGCCGGTCGTTCGATATGAATGCGACTCACTGATGCATGACCAAGCTTCCTGCGAATGAACTCCCGGACCGCGATATCCGTATTCAGATTATCCGCGTATTCACCGCGTTCCGCATACCAAGTCGATGACCAATCCTTCACGATACCGAGTCGAATTCCAACTGGATGTACTTTTTGTCCCATTCGACTTATCTCCGCTCGTCGGTCACAGTTATCGTGATATGACTGGTGCGCTTCGTAATTTTCCCCGCTCGACCTCGAGCTCGTGCTCGATATCTGCGAAATGTCGGCCCCTGGTCGACATTAACGATGCCTACGAGAAGATCGTCTATATCGGCCCCCTCATTATGTTCCGCGTTCGCAATCGCAGATTCGAGAACCTTCTTCAGGATCGACGCGGCCTTAGGTTTGGCAAAGGACAGGGTCTCGATCGCCCGTTCCACAGACAATCCCCTGAGCTGATCGGCAACAAGCCTAGCCTTCTGCGGGGAGAGACGGGCGTGTCGAAGTGTTGCAGAAACCTCCATCAGCGTTACTCCACCAATCTACTTCTTGGCCTTTCGGTCGGCAGCATGACCACGGAACGTACGAGTCGGAGCGAATTCGCCGAGCTTATGTCCCACCATGTTCTCGGTCACAAGTACCGGAACGTGTTGCCTCCCATTATGGATGGCGATCGTGAGTCCAATCATTTCCGGCACCACCATCGACCTTCGGGACCATGTACGAATGGGCCTTCTGCTATTGACAGAACGCGCCGCCTCGACCTTGTGAAGCAGGTGATTGTCCACAAACGGCCCTTTCTTGATCGAACGTGGCACCGTAATAGCTCCCCTTACTTGCGGCGGTTCCGTCTGCGTAAGATCATCGTGGAGGTTCTCTTGTTTCTCCGAGTCTTGTGCCCCTTGGTGGGTACACCCCACGGCGTCACCGGATGCCGACCGCCTGAAGAGCGACCTTCGCCACCTCCGTGGGGGTGATCGACCGGATTCATCGCGACACCTCGTACTGTCGGCCGACGCCCACGCCATCGGGTTGCGCCTGCTTTTCCCAGAGAGCGCAGTGAATGCTCCGAATTCCCCACTTCCCCAATCGTTGCCCGGCAGAGTACTGGCACCTTTCGCAACTCACCGGACCGAAGACGCAATGTCGCAAAATTCCCTTCACGCGCAACGAGCTGCACACTTGCACCCGCACTGCGGGCGATCTGTGCCCCTTTCCCAGGCTTGAGCTCGACGCAGTGCACAGTCGTTCCTACTGGAATTTCGTTCAACGGTAGGCAATTTCCTGGCCGTATCGGCGCACCACGACCTGACATCAACTCCTCGCCCGTGGTGACACCGCGAGGCGCGATCACGTATCGCCGCTGACCGTCCGCGTACAGCAGCAAAGCGATATTAGCACTGCGGTTCGGATCATATTCGATTCGCTCGACCCTTGCCGGAATTCCATCTTTCTTACGCCTAAAGTCGACGATTCGATAGCGCTGCTTGTGTCCACCACCGCGATGCCGTGTGGTGATGTGGCCCTTGTTGTTGCGCCCGCCAGTTCGGTTCTTCTTGGCGAGCAAAGGCCCGTATGGACTTCCCTTGTACAGCCCCTCCGTTTTTACCGCGACTACGAACCGTCGCCCGGCTGAGGTAGGTCTTGACTGAATCACGGTCATGGATCCGTACTCCGCAGTGCCTACTCGACCGGACCGATAAAGTCGATGTCATGTCCGGGTTTCAGCCGGACATAAGCCTTGCGCCAATCGGGTCGACGGCCTCGATTCCTTCCCCGAATACCTTTGGCCTTTCCCTTGACGTTCACTACTGATACCGACTCCACCTCCACATTAAACATCTTTTCCACAGCTCGACGTACCTCGGGCTTTCGCGCATCGGTACGTACACGAAAAGTGAACTGGCTGGAACCGTCTGCAATTCGAGTGCTCTTTTCCGATACGTGCGGAGAAACAAGAATGTCCATGAGATTTTCGTCGTTCATTCGAAGCGTTCCCCGAGTCGTCTGGCGGCTCCCACGGTCATCGCTACCGTGCCGAAAGCAAGCAGGCCCACGGGATTCACATCCGCGCAAGCCTGTACTTCCACCCGAGGCAGATTCCTCGACGCAAGGGCGAGTTTGTCATCATGCTCGACAGTAACAATGAGCACATCGGAGAGCCCCAACTCACCAAGACGTCCTACCAGGTTCCTGGTCTTCGGCTGCTCCAGAGTTAAATCGTCGATCACAATGAGTCGTCCGGTACGAACGAGTTCTGACAAAATGGAGCGCATCGCACCTCGGTACATCTTCCGATTCACCTTCTGCTCGAAGCTCCGAGGTTTCGCCGCAAACGCCGCGCCACCGCCACGCCAGATCGGACTGCGGATGCTTCCGGCTCGAGCCCGTCCAAGTCCCTTCTGTCGCCAGGGCTTGGTACCTCCGCCGCGCACCTCGGCGCGCGATTTTCGAGATTTCGTTCCGAGGCGCCGCCTCGCCAAGTAGGCGGCGACAACCTGGTGCACAAGTGACTCGTTGTAGTCGGCCGCAAAAGTCCGATCGGCCAGATCCACGCAGTCAGAACCTTGCTCGCCCGAGACCATGTTGACTTGCATCTTGCCTTCCTTACCAGTCTCTAATGGGTCTTGACGGCCGGACGAACGACTATCCGGCCACCTTTGGAGCCAGGGACCGAACCTTTGATCAGGATGGTGTTTCGCTCCTGGTCTACACGCACAACTTCAAGGTTCTGCATCGTCCTGCGCACCGCACCCATGTGTCCAGCCATTCGCTTGCCCTTGAACACACGTCCCGGTGTCTGGTTCTGGCCGATTGATCCCGGAGCGCGGTGCGCAAGCGAATTCCCGTGGGATGCATCCTGGGTCCGGAAGTTATGACGCTTAACCACGCCGGCGTAACCCTTTCCAATACTTGTCCCAGTCGCATCGATCTTCTGTCCCACCGTAAATGCCGTCACATCCAGCGTGGATCCTGGAGCCAATCCCTCTCCCTCTCCATCGTCCAGGCGAAATTCCCAAAGACCGTTTCCAGCCTCGACTCTGTTCGCTGCCAAGTGCCCAGCCTGCGCCTTCGACAGTCGGTTCTGCTTCCTCGCTCCGGCAGTCAACTGCACAGCGCGGTAGCCATCCTTCTCCCTTGTCCTGAGATACGTCACCCGGTTCGGCTCTGCCACGACGACAGTCACGGGAATGGATTCGCCGGTATCGGTGAACACGCGCGTCATTCCCGCCTTGCGTCCGATCAGTCCAATAGGCATCGTGGTTTCCCGCCCTGCATTCAGTTCAGCTTGATCTGGACATCCACGCCGGCGGCAAGGTCAAGCTTCATCAATGCGTCGACCGTCTTGTCCGTCGGATTCACGATATCGAGTATTCGCTTGTGCGTTCTGAGTTCATATTGATCGCGAGCGTCCTTGTTTACATGCGGCGATACCAAAATCGTATAGCGCTCCTTTCTCGTCGGCAGCGGGATCGGTCCTTTGACCATCGCTCCGGTCCGACGCGCCGTGTCGACAATTTCCGCCGCCGACTGATCGATCAGTTTATGATCGAAAGCCTTGAGACGGATCCTAATGATCTGATTGGTCATTGGCATCATTCGATGATTTTTGCGACGACGCCGGCGCCGACCGTACGCCCACCCTCACGC
>JAPOSC010000019.1 GCA_026709935.1 Thiotrichales bacterium | reverse complement strand
CAGGATCAAAGGAGCCTCACAAAAAACACCAAACCAAAGATCTCGGGATACACTCCCCCGCAGAGGCATCTTGACCCGATAATCGGGTTATGCAAACGATCGCTGAAATATCAGGAGAGATTATGTCCGACAGGCTGATACGTCACAATGTCTATGACCGGCTGCGCGCCGATATCCTGTCTTGCGCACTGCAACCGGGCCAAGAGTTTCGCGAAGGCGACCTGGCCGATCGCTTCGGGGTTTCCAAGTCTCCAATCCGTGATGCACTTCAACGGCTTGAGCTGGAAGGTCTGATCGAGATCGAACCGCGCCGAGGACACCGTGTCGCACCGATCTCTGTGGCCGACGCCCGCGACATTCTGGCGATGCGCGAAATTCTCGAAGTCGGTGCGGCAAGGGCGATTGTCGTCAGCGCCAGCGAATCGGACCTGCAGGCGTTCGACCGCTTTCGCGAGGCTCCAACCCATGAAATGAAGGCTTTTGCGGACTACAATCGCGACTTCCATCTGTCGCTCTGCGACGCGGCCGGAAATCGCAGGCTTGCCAATTCAGCGGAGCAGTTGATGGAAAACTATGACCGGCTCTGCATTGTGTCGCTCTCGGCTTCAAGCGCCTCTGAAGCTGCAAACATGGCCGATGCTCTGGCCGATCACGTCGCCATCATCGATGCGCTTCAGGCCCGCAACGCAGCCCATGCCGCCCGGGCGATCACCCGCCACATTCAAACCTCGCGCCGCCGCGTGATGCGCGGTCTAGAATCCAGACCAATCATTGCATAAGGAAAAACCGATGCTTCTGATATATCAGATCGCACGGAAAACGGCTTCCAACCAGAGAGCCGATTAATGCAGCGACACGCCGTCAGATCCAAGGCATCGCCGGACCAAAACGCCCCAGTCGTCTCCGGCAGCGGCGTCGGCAAAACATTCGCAAGTGGCACGGTCATCGCGCTCGAAGACGCAGGGTTCTCGGTTCCTAAGGGCCGTTTCAACTCGCTCGTCGGACCCTCTGGTTGCGGCAAGTCGACCCTGCTCAGGCTGATTTCCGGCCTGATCGAACCCACATCAGGCAGCCTGCAAGTTCATGGCGAAGAGGTCACGAAACCGCGCCAGGACGTGGCCATGATGTTCCAGCGGGCAACGCTTCTGGAGTGGCGCACCGCGATCGAAAACGTGCTTCTGCCGTCAGAAATTGGCGGTCGCGTCACCTCCGAAGACCGAACCCGCGCCATGGAACTGCTGAAACTCGTGGGCCTCGGCGACTTCGCCTTTTCCTTTCCAGCACAACTGTCAGGCGGGATGCAGCAGCGTGTCGCGCTGGCCCGCCTTTTGCAGACCGGCGCGGACGTGCTTCTGCTCGACGAACCTTTCGGCGCGCTTGACGAATTCACCCGCGAACGACTGAACGTCGAGCTATTGCGCATCGTCACCGAGATCGAAGCGACGACGATCTTCGTTACCCACAACATCGCCGAGGCGATCTTCCTCGCCGACGAAGTCTACGTCATGACCCCCAGACCGGGGCGCATCGCGAAGATCATCGATGTGCCGTTTGACCGCCCGCGCGAGCTTTCGATCCAGACCTCGCCCGAGTTCAACCACCTCGTGGAAGAGGCGCGCGACATTCTGGGAGCGCACTGATGGCCGAGGCCACGGCTTCCTTAGGGCCCTCCGCTTCCGGGGGCCTTTATCTAAGAACCCGGCGCTGGCTGACCCATGCCGCCATCTTCGGAACCCTGATCCTCGCCTGGGAGATCGGCACGCGCACCGAGTTACTCGACCCGTTGTTCTATCCCGCTCCTTCCAAAATTATCACGTCGTTCTGGCGCATTTACGTCACCCAAGGGAATATCTGGAAGCATCTCTATGTCAGCATCGGACTGGTGCTGGCCGGTTTTGCCGCCGGGTCGATCCTGGGGATCACACTTGGCAGCCTCGTCGGGCTTAACCCGCTCGTGCGCCGCTTCATCAAGCCCTATGTAATCGTACTGGAGGCCACGCCGCGGATTGCCGTCGCACCCCTTCTGATCGCCGCGCTCGGCTTCGGGGCGCAATCGAAGATCGCTATCATCATGCTGGTTTGCTTCTTCGCGCCTTTCATCAACACGCTCTCAGGCGTAGTCAACGTCAACGAAGAGAAGCTTGAGCTGTTCAAATCACTCGGCGCCTCGAAGATGCAGATCCTGAAAAAGCTCGTGCTCCCCGAAGCCGTGCCGGTCATCATGGCGGGTGAACGTCTGGCGCTGACGGCCGCACTCTCGGGCGTTCTGGTGGCCGAGTTCATCCAGCGTGACCAGGGCATCGGCGCACTGATCCTGACCTATACACGCAACCTTAACATGGCCTCGGCCTTTGCCTGCATCTTCACGCTAACAATCATCGGCTTTGCGATCTTCAAGGGCATGGAGCTTATGGACCGCTACATCGCCTTCTGGAGCCATGAAGACGGCATGACACGTGTCTCGCAAAACCGAAACGTGCGTTGGGCCAAGCAGGGGTGGGCACGATGAAAACTCCCTTCGCCGGCCACGCCCTTTCGCTCACACGGCTCCTGCCGCACCTGGCTCTGTTTGGCACACTGATCCTGGCCTGGGAAATCGCGGTGCGCACCGGATTGATCCAGTCCATCATGGTGCCAAAACCGTCGACCATCTTCGCGGCGATCGTCGAGCTTTATTTCGTCAAAGGCACGATCTGGTACCACTTCTTCGTCACCCTGACCGAAGCCGTCGCCGGCTTCATAATCGGCGCGGCGATTGCCATCGCGCTGGCCGTCGGGTCGTCGCTGTCCGACGCCTTCCGCCGCTATGTCTCACCCTACGCCGTGGTGCTGAACGTGACGCCCGGGATCGCGCTGACGCCCGTCATCATCGCCTGGTTCGGCTTCGGCATGGGCTCGAAAATCGCGCTCGCCGCCGTCATCAGCTTCTTCCCGATCTTCGTCAACACGCTGACCGGGCTGACACAAACCGACACCGACCGCGAGGAATTGTTCCGCTCGATTGGTGCCTCGCGCGTGCAGATCTTCACGCGGCTCAGAGTGCCGGCCGCCCTTCCCCTTCTCTTTGCCGGTCTAAAAATCGGCCTGACTACGGCGCTGATCGGCGCGGTTGTGGCCGAATTTGCCCAAGCGACAGAGGGAGTCGGCGTTCTGATGAGCCGCTTCTCGTTTCAACTGAACATGGGAGCATCGATCGCCTCGCTTCTCAGCATGACGCTGATCGGCCTGATCCTTTTCTATTCAATGGAATTTCTCGACGACAGAATGGTGTTCTGGCGGCGGGAAGAGCGCCGAGAAGCTGTCTCGCGCAAACGGGCCCGCGCCTGGAAAAGGCGCGGCTGACAAAATGGGAGAAATAGTCATGAGACTTCTCAAGACACTTGCAATAACTGCCGCCGTGACCGCCATGGGGGGGAGCGCGCTGGCACAAACCACCGTAAACATGATCAACCCGCTTCCACGCTCCACCGTGTTCTATCCGCTCGTCGTGGGCGAGGCTCTGGGGTATTTCGAAGAAGAGGGCGTGACGGTAAATCTCCTGCCATCCGACACGTCAATCCCTTACGTAGCTTTCGTCCAGAACGGCCAGGCGGATCTGTCGATGCTCGATCAGAACGAAACGCTGTCGGCGGTTCTGGCGGGCGCCAACATCAATACTGTCTACGAAGTCATGCAGAACGCGCCTGAGGGCATCGCGGTTCTAGCGGACGGCGGAGCGACCGACATGGGCGGTCTCAAAGGCACGGCCGTGGGTCTCGTCTCCGACCGCGACCGCGCCTTCCTGCAGGCCGCGATGGCCGCCGAAGGGCATTCGATCAACGATGTTGAAACCGTGATCCTCGGCGAAAGCGGCCCGGTTCTGGCCCGCGCCATCACCAACGGCGATGTGTCCGCAATTGCCGGATCGGTCTTTGACTGGGCCGGTCTTCAGGCCGCCGGGATCGAGTTGAACCTTATCACGCCCGAAGACCTTCTGGCCGCACCGGCCAATACCTTCGCCATGGATGCCTCGAAAATCGAGGAAAAGCGCGAGGCGATGGAAGGTTTCATGCGTGCGTGGTCCAAGGGCATCCACGTTTCCACGCTGCGCCCCGACGTTGTCGAGAAGATGCTGCGTGAGGCCGTACCCGAGGAATGGGAAGACGAGGCGGCGGGCAAATCTCTGCTGGAAGGCGTCATCCCGATGAACATCTCCTCGACCGAGCGCTATGGCGACGTGCAGACGCAGGTCTGGACCGACATCCAGCCACGAATGATCGAGGCCGGCGCAATTTCCGGAAAGGTGGACGTCAACACGTTCCTGAACGATACCTATATTGAAGCCGCCAACGATTTCGACCGCGACGAGGTCGCCGCCGAGGTCGAAGCCTGGGCCGCGGAAAACATGTGAAACTCCCCGGGAGAGCGGTTCCTTGCCGCTCTCCCACCTTTCCGAAATTCTCGAAATCCTCAGGATCCGCCCCATGATCAGCCATTCCACAATCGACACGCGTGACCTTGGCAGAGAGTTGAACCGTTACGGCCCGACTTCGGCGCGCGACCATCCCGACACTCCGGCCCGTCTGTCCTCGACAACGGTCGACATTCACGCTCACGTCGTAATCCCGGCCGCCAACAACTACATGGCACCGCACGTCGACCCGATGCGGATCGCCATGGTGAAACACGCCAATGACGAAACCCGCGCCGTCAACGTCAAGCAGGACGAAGACCGGATGCCGGTCGCCATGTCCGATATAGCCGACCGTATCGCTGTGCTGGATGCGCAGGGCATCGACAAGCAGGTCGCCGCCCCGCCACCGCCCCAGTGCTACTACCAGTCCCCGGTCGAGCACGCCGTGAAAGGCAGCCAGATCGTCAACGACGGCATGGCCGAATGGGTCGGCCAGCAGCCGGACCGCTTCGCCGGTCTCGGCACCGTCGCGCTTCAATCGCCCGAGGATGCGGCCACCGAACTGAAGCGCTGCGTAAACGAGCTCGGACTCAAGGGCGTCATGATCCTGACCAACGTGGACGGAGAGGAAGTCGGCGCGAACCGCTTCGAGCCCTTCTGGCGCACGGCTGAGGAAACGGGCGCGCTGGTTATGATCCACCCCAATGGCTTCACCGAAGGCCGCCGCTTCCACGAGCACTACTTCTCCAACGTGCTCGGGAACCCGCTCGAGACAACGACCGCGCTGCATTACCTTATCTTCAACGGCGTGCTCGAGCGGATGCCTGATCTGAAAATCCTCGGCGTCCACGGCGGCGGTTTCCTGCCCGCCTACTCCGGCCGCATCGACCACGCCTGGGGCGCGCGCAAGGACAGCCGTGGCGGGCTGAAATCACCGCCGACCGAGTCGCTCAGGAAGTGCTATTTCGACAGCGTCGTCTTCACCCACCACCAGCTTGAGTATCTCGTCGACGTTTTTGGTGAGGACAAGGTCGTCATGGGCTCGGACTACCCATTCGACATGGCCGATTATGACCCGGTTGGGCATATCGCCACCTCGGGCCTGGGCGATAGCGCCAAGGCCAAGGTCGCGGGCGAGAACGCCGTGCGTCTTCTGGGGATCTGAGCCGTGGGCCGCGTCGGCATCGTCGGGCTTGGCATCATGGGGTCGTCCTATGCCAAAAACCTCCGCGCCGCGGGGGTCGAGGTATCCGGCGCGGATCCCGTGGCCGAGTCGCGGACACGGCTTGAGGACATGGGCGGTACCGCCCACCAGACAATCGGCGACTGGCTCGGGGACTGCGATCTCGTCATCATCTCGCTGAGTGCGCCGGGGATTCTGCGTGAGGTCGCGGCGCAACTTGCCAATATCCTGTCCCCTGGCCGGGTGGTGCTGGAAACCGGCACGTTCGCGCTGGCCGACAAAGAGGCGGCTCACGACACGCTCGCCGGGAAGGGCATCCACCTGCTCGACTGCCCGGTCAGCGGCACCGGGGCGCAGGCGGCTGTTGGCGATCTGGTGATGATGGCCTCGGGCGAGGCGGACGCCATCGCCCATGCGAGGCCTTACATGAAGACGTTCACCAAAAAGGTGGTCGAGGCCGGCGCCTTCGGCATGGGCTCGCGCCTGAAATATGTCGCCAACCACGCCGTCGCGCTCCACAACGCGGCCGCCGCCGAGACGCTGGCCTATGTCGACGCGCTCGGCATCGACCGCGATCTGGCCTTCGACATGCTGACCAATGGCGCGGGCCAGTCGAAGATGTCCGATCTCAGGATGCCACTGATGACTTCGGGCGACTACGATCCGCCAACGGCCAGCCTGAAAATGTTCGAGAAAGATCTCTCGGTCATCGGCAACGACCTGCGCCGTCTCAAGCTCGACGTGCCACTCTTCGATGTCGTCGATGCGCTTTACAAGAAAGCATCCGCGGCGCTGCCCGAAACCTATGACACCGCCGCCGTCTTCGAGGTCTATCGAAAGCCCGGCGCGTGATCGACGCGCTGCCCACCACTGGTGTCCTCTTCGGTATTCTGACCGTGTTTCTTCTGGCGGGCACCGTCAAGGGATCGCTCGGCATCGGTTTTCCGGCGGTAGCAATGTCCATCCTGCCGATCATTATCGAACCAGCTCTGGGCGTTGCGCTGCTGGCGATCCCGATCTTTATCACCAACGCAATCCAGTTCCTTACCGTCAAAGGCTGGCCCGCGATCGTGCGCCGCTTCCTCGTCGCCGGGATCGCGACAGCGGTCACCATCTTCATCGTCGTACAGTTCGTCGATGATGTCCCCTCACGCTGGATCAACATCGCAACCGGCGTATCGCTTGTCATCTTCTCGCTTGCCTCGCTCTCCAACATCCACCTGCCGCTCAGCGAAGGCGCGGGCTGGCAGGCGCTGGTGGGCGTGACATCGGGGCTATTAGGGGGCGTTTCCGCCGTCAAGGCACCGATCATGATCTACACGGTCGGGTTGAAACTGCCGCGTGAAGACTTCATCTGCGCCGCCGGCTTTCTGTTTTTCTGCGGCGGTGTCGGGCTGGTGGCGGGTGCCACGGCCGGGGCCCTGATGAACGGCCCGACCGCCGCCGTTTCCATCGCCTGCACCATCGTCGCACTGATCGGGTTTCGCCTCGGCGCCATGATCCGCAAACGGCTCTCCGACAAGATGTTCCGGCTGATCCTTCTGTGGATGATCCTCGCGCTCGGCGTACGCCTCGTGCTCGTCAATCTTTTCTGACCACATTCCCCCAAGCTGCCGAAAGCGAGGCGTCGCACCCGCCCCAGCCACCGTCCGAAGCACGTTCTGCCCGTGCCTTCGCCGCAGAAACCACATCCGAGGCTATGCCGTGTGCCTCGGCCAGCGCCACCATTTCGCGCATATCCTTCAGGGAAGCGTCCATCGTGATATTCACCGCCCCCGGGTCGCCAGTGACCACCGTCTCGGCAATCGGCGGCACGCGGGTCTTGGCCGCCCCGATCGCGCCGGAACTGTCCGCCAGAATGTCAAGCGCCCGCGTCGGGTCGATCCCCCCGGCGCGCGCCAACCCCAGAGCCTCACCAAGCGCGGCCCAATAAACCATTAGCGGCAGGTTGATCGCGAGTTTCATCGCCGCTCCCGCGCCCACCGGACCGAGATGCTCAAGCCGCCGCGTCAGATGGTTCAGCACGGGCCGCGCGGTCTCGAGCGCCTCTACCGGACCACCCGCCAACCCCAGCAGGGCCCCCTTGCGCGCCGGAGCGATCGTGCCGCCGACAGGACACTCCAGAAAGCTGCCGCCGGAGCTTTCCACCTTCGCGGCCAGCTCCTTCGACTGATCGGGCGACATGGTGCAGAACTCCACCACCGTTTTTCCTGAAAGATCCGCCGTCAGAAGACCGTCAACGCCAGAATAGGCCGCCTTGATTGCCGCCTGATCCGCCATCACGGACAGTATCAGATCCGTTTGGTCTGCCAGGTACGACGGAGTGGCCGCGCGCCTCGCCCGCGAGTGTATCCCGAGATCTTTGGTTTGGTGTTTTTTGTGAGGCTCCTTTGATCCTG
>JAPOSC010000018.1 GCA_026709935.1 Thiotrichales bacterium | reverse complement strand
TTGGTGTTTGTGACTCGTCTTTGCTCCAATTAATCCATCAATCGTCCCTTCCATCGCGGCTATCGCCAGCGCCACCAGCGCGGCGGCGAGCGCGAAGTTAGTGCGTTTCCCCCCCCCCCCCCCCCCCCCCCCCCCCCCCCCCCCCCCCCCCCCCGGGGGGGGCGCCCCTTGTGCTGAATGTCATGCGATTTCTCCTTACGTTGATTCGTACCATCGAGCGGCAGCAGCGGCTCTGCCCGCTTCGGAGCGTTCCTCAGCCGTCATGCTTGCGGCCCGTGCGTGTCCGCCGATCGCCCGGCCCTTCGGTTCCGGAACTTCGTCTGACGCCTGTCCAGTCGCCACGTCTATGACGTGCTTCGCGAGCTGGTTCGTGTCTCGGGGTCTGGATGGTCTTTTGATGGATTTACTCATAAGTCTCTCATTTTTGCGTTTGGTGGTATGAAAATAGCGTGGGATTACGTCAGATCTTCCAAGATCTCATTGACCGCCTGTGCTACGAATGTTTCCCCTAGTCTGGTCCCATACGGGAAAAAGTACGGATGGCCAGTTTCAGTTATCCAGAATTCTCCTTTCTTGTTGTTCGACCCTTCCAGCGGCTCAAGTCCTAGATGACGCAAAATCTCTCTAACCTCTGACGCATCCTTATCTTCGAGATTCATGCGAGCGCGACCTCAGCAAAGACCGAAAAGTCGTCCTGCGGTCGATGTTCAATGCCAAGCGCATTTCGGCGGAACTGTCGCGGCGTGTGCGCCCGCTCGATTCTGCGAATTTCCGCTTTGAGGTAGATCTGCATGAATTCCATGAGAGTCGGTTTCATGGCAGTCATGGGGTCCTCCCCTGCGGACACGACGAAATAGAATCCTTTCAAGTCTGGGCTGTTGATCAGAATCCGCCCATCCTCGGATTCTCTGCTGTGAAGCTCGACTCTCAGCATTGCCCCGTTTGTCTTCATGGAAGTTCTCCAGTGATCGTGCAGAATGTCATCAGTGCGCCCCCTTGCGGCATCATCAGAGCGCAGGGGGACGGGCTCCCGACAGGGGGGTAGCGTGCTTACATCAGGGTGGGGTCCGGGTTTCGGACAGCTATGCTCCAGCACCGACAAGGGCGCGATCCGGACACACCCTATTGATTTCATTAGGGTTCTAAGGAACGAGTGCCCGGCTGGAGCAGACAGGTGCAGTGACACTACGTCACCCCCTCATAATGTGTCAATGTCCGATATTCACTGGAAATTTAGGGCACTGGGTGATTCTACCTCGTCTGCGGTCGGTAGATTTCGGCTGGATCAGGCCAGGATTTTGAAACTGGTACACGACCGGCAGGAGGGCTGGAATGACAAAGACTACACTTAGTGCTATAGAATGCGGGCGGCAAATGGTGAAACCTGGATTGCGGATATTCAAGATCAGGGCGTTTTCCCGGTTTGCCGGTCGTGAGGGTATCGGGGATGCCGCGTTGTGCGACGCCATGGATCGTGCTCGGAGCAGCTCGGTCGACGCCGATCTGGGTGGAGGTGTGATCAAGCAGCGCATCGCCCGCAAGGGTGGCGGCCGGGCCGGTGGGTTCCGGACGATCGTGCTGTTTCGGCGGAGCGACTTGGCGTTTTTCGTTTACGGATTCTCCAAGAGTGACCGCGAGAACCTGCGGCAGGACGAATTGGAGACGTTTCGCCGGCTGGCCGACCAGTACTGGCGCTCGACCGAGCGGGTTTGGCGGCGGCGCAGGAGGTTGGAGCGATAATCGAGGTGAATGGAGATGACCAGGCAATACAAGAGTGAAGCGCTGGCCGCCGCGCATGAGGCGGCGCTCGGGCTGGCCGAGGCCGGCCTGATGTCGAAACAAACCATGCGGGCGTTCGACGAGATGTGTCTGACCCCGGTCGAGGAGATGGCGGCGGAGGAAATTCGAGCGCTCCGGCTTCGCGAGAATGCGAGTCAGGCCGTGTTCGCGCGCTACCTCAACGTGACGACCGGGCTGGTGAGCCAGTGGGAGCGCGGCGAGAAGCGTCCGCGAGGCGCATCGCTGAAATTGCTGACGCTTGTGGCGAAGAACGGCCTGGGTGCGGTGGCGTGATCAGATAACCGAGATCGCTCGCTGGCGCATCCCCGCTCCCCGGCAATGCGCATCGAATCGACGGCCGTTTCTGGAACCGAATCCCGTAAAGGAGATGAAAAATGGTCAGCCCCCACACGCCGAACGAGAGCGCGAGAGATCGCATCATCATGGCTCTCGACGTGGAGAGCAGGGATGCGGCTCTGCGGCTCGTCGACGCGCTGGACGACGACATCTCTTTCTTCAAGGTGGGTTATCAGTTGTTCGTGGCCGAAGGCATGTCTTTCGTGGATGAACTTGTCGAACGGAAGAAGCGGATCTTTCTTGATCTCAAGATGGACGATGTCGGGGCAACGATCGCCCTGGCGGTGGAAGTGGTCGCGAAGCATGATGTGCATCTGCTGACCATTCATGGAGGCAGTGCGACGGCAAGGGCGGCGTTGAAAGGCCGTAGTCAGGCCAATCGCAGATTGCCGAATATTCTGTCGCTGACTCTGTTGACAAGTCTCGACTCGACCGACCTGGAAGATCTGGGCGTGATCGGGGAACACGCGAAATGCAAATCCCTGGATGAATATGTGGACTGGCGGGCGCAGCAAGCCGTCGATGCCGGGTGCGACGGGCTGATTACGGCGGGAGGGAACGTCGAGCGTCTTCGAGCGAAGCATCCGGATACCCTGATTGTCACTCCGGGGATTCGACTACGGAGTGACGACTCCGATGATCACAAGAGGCCGGCGACCCCGCGCCGGACGATCGCGCACGGAGCGGACTATCTGGTGATCGGCCGCCCCATCCGGGATGCCGATCCGGGGAAAAGGCTGGAAGTGATCGAGAGCGTCGCGAACGAGATCGAGCTTGGCCTCGAGGATCGAAACCGGCGGCGCAATGCCACCCATCAATGATTTTCTTTCCCTCCGATCCCGTCTCATCACCAGAAAGCTCCTCCCCATCGGCATCCAGACCTTCAGCCGGCTGTGCGAGGATGATGCCTACTACGTGGACAAGACCCGCTTGCTGCTGTCCCTGATCCGGGGTGGGTCCCGCTACTTCCTTTCACGTCCGCGACGGTTCGGGAAAAGCCTGCTCGTCAGCACCCTGAAGGAACTGTTCGAGGGCAACGAGCCGCTGTTCGAGGGGCTGTACATTCACAAAGCGTGGGACTGGTCGCGTCGTAGTCCCGTGGTGCGACTCGATTTCAGCATCGGCGGTTTCGAGAACCCGGATCGGGTCGCCGAGGACGTCAACGCCCAGCTTCGCAGAATGGAGGAGGATGCGGCGATCGACCCTCGGCACGGTATCCCGGCTTTGCGCTCCCAGCACCTGATCCGGGAGTTGCGTCGGAAGACCGGCGAACGGGTCGTGGTGCTCATAGACGAATACGACAAGCCAAATCCTACAAGGCTTGCGAGGCAAGCCGATGCTTGACCATCTCCACGCCCTCGCTTCGCGAATCGGTGAGAAATGGCGGCCAAGTCATCAGCCGCCATCGACCCGCCGCCGTATCCGCACCACCATGCCGGTCGGCATCATGGTGAAGGCGAGCCGTTCCTCCACCGGGCGCTTCGGGTCTGCGAACGCCATGTCGAAGTTGCGGCAGAGCATCGCCAGCACGGTCCGGATCTGGAGCAGGGCGAAGTTGCGGCCGGGGCAGAAGCGCGGGCCGCCGCCGAAGGGGAGGAAGGTGCTCGTGTCGTGTGCGCGACGGCGTTGTGCATCGCCGTCCTCCAGCCAGCGTTCCGGGTCGAAACGGGCCGCGTCGCTGAAGTGCTCGTCCCGCGTTGCGATGTGGCGGGTCAACCCGAAGATCGGCGTGCCCTTCGGGATCAGGCACCCCACCATCTCGACGTCCTCCATCGGCTCCAGAACGCTGACCGGTGCCACCGGCTTCAGCCGCATCGCTTCGTGGAAGAATGCGTCGAGGAACGGAAAGCAGTCGGTCTGTTCGATGCGCTCGACCGATGCGGCCGGGCCGAGAACCGCGTCCACCTCGGCCCGCGCCCGGGCGAAGTGCTCCGGATGCCGGATGAAGTAATCCACCGTCCAGGCGATGGTGTGCGCGGTGGTGTCCTCGCCGGCGAGCAGCAGGTTGCAGACGTTGGCGACGATCACGTCGTCCGTGAGCCCCAGCTTTTGGGCGTCTCCGGCCGCGAGGACCGCTTCGAGGAAGTTCGTCGGCGAGGCGTGGAGGGAGGGGTCCGCCCGCATCCGCTCGCGCACCTCCCGCAGGATGTCGTCCACCTGTACCCGGAGCTGCGCCAGGGCCCGGTCCAGCGCGCGGTCCTCCGGCAGGCGCAGGTAGCGCCAGTACGGAAACGCGGCGTTGACTCGCCGGTGGATCATGGGAAGCACCTTGTCCATCTTCTGCTGGATCACCGGTCCCGGGGTCTCCAGCGTGTTGAAGTCGATGCCGAAGGCGAGCCCGGTCACCCCGTCCACGGTCATGCGCATCAGGTCGTGGCAGAGGTCGACGGGTGCCTCCGCATCCGCCGCCTGCTCCCATCGTCGCCGGAGGCGCCTGGCGATGACCGCGAGCTTCGGAAAGAACGTGCGCAGGTGCGCCGTGTTCAGCGCTCTCACCACGAGCTTGCGCTGGCGCAGCCAGTCCTCGCCCTCGGCGGCGAACACACCCTTGAGGCCCATCTCCGCGGCCACCGCTTCCAGCGTGCGGGTGCGCCGGAAGAGACCCGGGCGTTCGCGATGCATGCGCTTGATGGCGTCGGGGTCGGAGACCACCGCCAACCGCACCGGGCCGATGCGCACGCGGTAGAGCCGTCCGTACCGGTCGGCCCACTGTTCGAAGATGCGGTGCAACGCGTCGAGCCGGATCTGGAAGAGGTTCCCGGCGATGGGCAGGCCGCGCGGCCCGTCCAGGTCATCCCAGGACTTCAGAGGGGGTGATGCTTCAGTCATATGTGGAGCCTCCGGATCTTCGGTTCCTGGCGGCGATCGCCTGCAACACTTCGTCGAGCACCGCGTCGAGCCTGCTCCCGAGATCTTCAGCCAGGAACCTCAGCACCAGATAGCCGTGCGCCTGAAGCAGCGCGTCCTTGCGTCGGTCCCGCCGGTAGGCTTCCGGGTCCGCGAGATGTTGCCCGCCGTCCAGCTCGATCACCAGCCTCGACGTCGGGTCGAGAAAGTCAACCTCCACCCGCCCGTCCTCGAAGCACGGAATCGGCAGCCGTTCGTTCACGCGAAAGCGGTCGTGCGTCTCGGGCAGGCTCTGCAGGCGTCGGAACAGGAATGCCCCGCTCGCACTGCGGGTCCGCTCCGCCCCCTGCGCGACGGCCGGCGTCTCGCACGAGACCTGTGTGAACAGATCGGCGAGCGGCTCGTCCACACCGTCGCGCAGCAGGCGCCGCACGCTCGCGCCGTAGTGCTGCTTCCAGTGCTCGTCGGCGGGCAGCGGGATGCCGGGCGGCCAGCCGGGGGCGGCGCTGGCGGGCAGGGAGATCGAATAGCCGGCCGCCTCGTAGCCGCGGCAGCGCTTGTCGAGCATCCGGGCCAGCATCGGGACATCGAGATCGGCGTAGTCGTGCACCCGCACCTCCCGCTTGTCCTGATGAAGGCGATGCAGGCGCCCGATGTACTGGGCGATGGTGCCGCGCCACGACACGGGCATCGTCAGGAACAGAGTGTCGAGACGGGCATTGTCGAACCCCTCCCCGATGAAACGGCCCGTGGCCAGAAGCACCTGTCCGGAGGTGTGCTCCGCCGCGCGCGCCAGCGCGGCCTTGAGTCGCCTGGTGCCCATGCCGCCTCTGAGCACGACCACATCTGCCCCCACGGCGCGCAGCCCGCCGGCCAGGGCCTCCAGGTGATCGATCCGTTCGGTCAGGACGAGCGGGGCGCGACCTTCCCGAATGCTCCGGCCCACATCGGCGCAAATCGCCGTATTGCGCGCGTCGTCCCCCGCCAGGTGCTCGCAAATCCGCCGGTACTCGATGCGAGGGTCGCGGTCGGGCTCGCCGGGCATGCGAAAGCCGGTGGGTTGAACCAGCACCTGGTGGGAGAACGGCCGGCGGGCCGCCTGCTGCTTCGCGTCCACGCGATGCCTGACGGGGCCGCACTGCATGAACAGTGCCGGGTGCTGGCCATCCTTGCGCGTCACGGTGGCCGAGAGTCCGGTGACGTACCGTGCCCTGGCCCGGTTCGCAACCTGCGCGAAACCGGGCGCGGGGACATGGTGGCATTCGTCCATGATCACGTGCCCGTAGTCCGCGATGCGGTCGTCCACCACCTCGTTCCTGACGAGGCTCTGAATCATGGCGATGTCGATCCTGCCCCTGAGCTTCTTCCGACCACCGCCCAGACGACCGATCTCGCGGGGCGTGATGTCGAGAAACTCGCACAGCCGGTCGGCCCACTGCCCCATGAGCTGCTTGCGGTGCACGAGAATCAGGGCGTTGACGTCGCGCTGGGCGATCAGCCACGCCGCGACCACGGTCTTCCCGAAGGCAGTGGTGGCGGCCAGGATGCCGGTGTCGTGCGCGAGCATGGCGGACGCCGCCATCTCCTGCTCGGGACGCAGCTCGCCCTGAAAGGACACCGAAACGGGCGTCCCGGCGCAGCGTTGATCATCAAGCGACGGCTTGATGCCGGAGCGTCGCAGCAGGTGCCGGGCATCCTCGAGACACCCGCGCGGAAGCCGGATGAACCGCGGGCCGTCCTCCCCGTAATCGACGATTCTCCGCTTGTCCCAGGCAGGAAGGCGCATGGCCTGCGCGCGGTAGAACTCGGGATTCCGGAACGCCGCGAGGCGCATCAGCCGGGCGACGATGCCGGGCGGGAGGCCCTGCTTCGCGATGTAGATCCCGTCGCCGAGCACGATCTCGACGGTTTCAGGCAGGGGGTCGATCACCGGCGGGTCGCGCGGTCGGCGCGAGGGCATCATCTTCCACGGCGCGGAGGCAAGGTGCTCGTCGCTCTCGACCGCCTTCACACCCAGCACGCGACCTTCCCTCTCCGCCTCGCCGACGAGCGATTCCGCCTGGTTGGCAGGCACGCGGCCGATCTGTGACAGGTACGCCCACTGGTCGGGAAACGGATTCAGATCGGTGTCGACGAACACGCTGTTGCCGATCTTTCGTGGCGCGCCTTGCAGCGGCAGGGCGATCAGATTGCCGAATCCGCTGCGGGGCAACGTGTCCTGATTGGGGAAGAAGCGGTCATAGGAGCGGAATCCGAGGTCGGGTCGCGCGTCCATGGTCTCGGTGAGAAGCAGCGCCCCCAGCCGGCGCGCAAGGCCGGCCGCCACGGCGGTATCGAAGAACAGCCAGACGTGACCACCGTTGCCCGACCTCGAGCGTTCGAGCGCCGCGGGCACCCCTCGTCGGATGCATGTCGACAGACAGGCGGTTGCGTCCTCTCCCCAGGCCTTGCCGTCGAAGTCGACGGCCAGGAAGTGACAGGTCTCGTCGCGCAGCATCGGGTAGACGCCCATCGTGAAGGGCTTGCCCGCATCATCCGTGCCGGTCAGGTGCGCGTGGATGGCTTCGTCGGTGACCGGCAGGAACTGCCGATGGGGACAGACGGCGCATTTGATTCTCGGCTTCTCGCACACCCCGGGCCGCCACTCGTTGACGCACGCCGGGGCGTAGCCGGATTTGCCGGTACGGAGGCTCTCGAAGCGGCGCGGCCAGACATCCTCGCGCCCCCGGAAGAGGGTGCGGAACAGAGCGATCTTGGCTTGCGCGGGAGAGCCCCGATGCACGCCGACGGTATCGTTCATGGTCATTACACAGGGACCGGATCGATTCGTACTGCAGACTGATTACTCGAAATCGGCAATAGTCATCACCGATTTGGTGTGTACCTGGAAGAATTCACGTCCGAATACAGGCGTATCCGGGACCGGATCAGACTGAATCGACCGCGCCTCGCGGGAGGGCGGCCTGCGGATTCCCGCGTCGGCGCTGATGTACTGCTCGTCACTCCGGCCGCGGCGTCACAGCGGTGGGCGCCGATTCGCGAACCCGGCGACGCCCTCGTAGGCGTGGGCGAGCTGCAGCGCCGCGAAGTCGCACTTCGGCGGCGCGACGATCTGGATGCCGAGCGGCAGGCCGTCCGGGGTGAAGCCGGCCGGCACCGAGATCGAGGGGCAGCCGGTGACGGTGATGGTGTAGCACGCCGCCATCCAGTCGATGTACGTCTCGAGCGCGACGCCGTTGATCTCGCGCACCCAGTCGGTGTCGACCGAGAACGGCGGCACCTGGGTGGTCGGGCAGACGAGGTAGTCGAAGCGGTCGAAGAACGCGACCATCCGGTCGAACAGCGCGGCCTGCTTCACCTCGGCGTGCGCCACGTCCATGCCGCCCAGGGCGAGCCCCTGCTCCGTGTTCCAGATGACGGTGTCCTTGAGCATCGCGCGATGGTCGCGAAGGTGCGCCTCGTGCGACATCGCGAAGGCGAACGCGCGCAGGGTCTGGAAGATCTCGTCCACGTCGGTCAGGTCCGGGTCCGCCTCCTCCACGGTGCAGCCGATGTCGCCGAAGCGGGCGACGGCGGCGCCGCAGACATCGAGCACCGCAGGCTCCACCGGGTAGCCGCCGAGGGTCGGGCTCCAGGCGATGCGCACGCCGTTGAAGTCACGCTCCAGCGGCTCCCGGAACGCGCTTCCCGGGGTGTCGATGGACAGCGGCGCCCGCCGGTCGGGACCGGCCATGGCCGAGAGAAGCAGGGCCACGTCGGCCACCCGCCGGCCGATCGGGCCGGCGACGCCCATCGGGTCGTAGAGCTTGGTGCGAGGCCACATCGGCACCCGACCCGGCGAGGTGCGAAAGCCGACCACGTTGGACCACGACGCGGGGTTGCGCAGCGAGCCGCCCATGTCCGTACCGTCCGCGAGCGGCAGCATCCCGCCGGCGACGGCGACCGCGGCGCCTCCGCTGCTTCCCCCGCAGGTGCGATCGGTTGCGTAGGGGTTCTTCGTGGCCCCGAATACCGGGTTGAAGGTCTGGGAGCCCGCCCCGAACTCGGGAGTGTTGGTCTTGCCGATGATGATCGCGCCGGCCGCCTTGAGCCGCTCGACGTAAAGATCGTCCTGATCGGGCACGAAGTCGCGGTAGATGGGCGACCCGAACGTGGTGCGGATGCCGCGGGTCAGGGTGAGGTCCTTGCACGCGATCGGCAGCCCGTGGAGCGGCCCCGGTGTTTCGCCCCGGGTGCGGGCCGCGTCCGCCGCCTGCGCGCCTTCCATGGCGGCCTCGGGCGCCAGGGTGACGATGGCGTTGACCGTGGGATTCACCGCCTCGATGCGGTCGAGGTACCGGGTCATCAACTCCTCGGCGCTCAGCACGCCCTCGACGAGCCAGCGCACCAGATCGCGGGCGGGGGCGAAGACGATCTCGGCGTCCGGGGGAAGGGGGTCAGGCATGCGGTATCGTGTACTGCGTGCTCATGGTGCAGGCACTGTAGTCTTCCGATACAGGCGGTGCAAACCTGTGTCGAGACTGCCTGCAAACGGCGGATTGGCGACGACGAGCGAGTACCGCTCGGCGTCGTCCCCGGCTCCTGCGAAGTCGGCCTGGGCGAGCGAATCCCGGTAACGTCGGCGGAATCCGGGATTCCGGGTGCGGCTTTGCAGTGAGGCGATGGGCGGGGCGCGTCCGGCGTATACTCCTTCCGCTGACGGTCGAACCCCTTGGGCGGTGCGCGGTCGAAGGTCTCTCGGCTGCGGGCCCGCATAGAGTCATCAACTCATGATTCGATTCGCCGGCGCATGAAGGCTCTCGGCATCCTGGTGCTGCTGGCGGTGCTCGCCGTCGGCCTCGGGGCGGTTGGCGTCTTTGGCGTCTACCGGTACCTGGAGCCGAAGCTCCCCTCCGCGGAGACGCTGCGCGAAGTGCGGTTGCAAGTGCCGTTGCGCGTCTACACCCGTGATGACCAGCTCATCGCCGAGTTCGGCGAGAAGCGCCGCGCGCCGCTTCACCTCCACGAGGTCCCGGCGCGGCTCATCCAGGCGTTCCTCGCCAGCGAGGACGACCGCTTCTTCGAGCACCCGGGCGTCGACTGGCAGGGCCTGACCCGCGCCGTGCTCTACCTTGTCCGCACCGGGGAAAAGGGGCCCGGCGGCAGCACCATCACGATGCAGGTGGCCCGGAACTTCTTCCTGTCCCGGGAGAAGACCTACATCCGCAAGCTAAACGAGATCCTCCTCGCGCTGAAGATCGAGCGCGAATTCACCAAGCAGGAGATCCTGGAGCTCTACGTCAACAAGATCTTCCTCGGCCAGCGCGCCTACGGGGTGGGGGCCGCCGCGCAGGTGTACTACGGACGCCCGGTCACGGAGCTCACTCTGCCCCAGGTCGCCATGATCGCGGGTCTGCCCAAGGCACCTTCCCGGTTCAACCCCGTCGCCGATCCCGAGCAGGCGGTCGTGCGCCGGAACTACGTGCTCCGGCGCATGCTGGAGCTCGGCTACATCGAGCCGGACGAGCACGACGCCGCCCGCGATGCGCCGGTCACCGCACAGGTGCACGGACTCGCCGTCGAGGTCGAGGCGCCCTATGTCGCGGAGATGGTGCGCGCGCACCTGGAGGAGACGTACGGACCCGAGGCCTACACCGCCGGGTACGAGGTCTGGACGACCCTCGACAGCCGGCTCCAGCACGCCGCCAACGCGGCGCTCCGGCAGACGTTGCTCGAATACGACGCCCGCCACGGTTTCCGCAAGCCGGAGCAGCAAGTCGCTACCGGAGACGGGGCGCCGTCTCTCCGGCGCGTACTGAAGGACATCCCGGAGCTGGGTGGACTCGTGCCGGCGGTGGTCACCTCGGCGGACGCGCGCACCGTCGCCGTCTGGGTGCGGAACGAGGGTCCGGTGGAGATCGCGCTCGAGAGCATGGAGTGGGCCCGCCCCTACATCAACGAGAACCACCTGGGCGAAGCACCGCAGGGCGCCGACGCGGTGCTGAAGGCCGGCGACGTCATCCGCCTGCAAAGGGCCGGGGACGGCTGGAGCATCGCCCAGGTTCCGGATGTCGAGGGGGCGCTGGTCTCGCTCGACCCGGATGATGGCTCCATCGTCGCCCTGACTGGCGGTTTCGACTTCCAGCACAGCAAGTTCAACCGTGTGACCCAGGCCCGGCGCCAGCCCGGATCGAGCTTCAAGCCGTTCATCTATTCGGCCGCGCTGGAGTACGGCTATACCGCCGCCAGCATCATCAACGACGCCCCGGTGGTGTACGAGGACGAGAGCCTCACGGGGGCGTGGCGGCCCGAGAACTACAGCGGCAAGTTCTTCGGTCCCACCCCATTGCGCACCGCGTTGTTCAAATCGCGCAACCTCGTCTCCATCCGGTTGCTGCGCGAGATCGGCATCGACTTCGCCCTCGGTCACGTCGCAAAGTTCGGAATCGATACCGAACGCCTGCCCCGGGGGCTGTCGCTCGCGCTCGGCAGCGGGGAGCTGACGCCGCTGGGGGCCGCCGCCGGGTACGCGGTGCTCGCCAACGGCGGTCATGCCGTAGAGCCGTACTTCATCGAGCGCGTGCTCGACGGGGACGACCAACTTGTCTTCGCGGCGGACCCGCTCGTCGTGTGCCACCACTGCGAAGACGATGCACCGGCCGCCATGTCCACACCCGAGGCCTTGGCCGGTGATGCGGACGCAGATTCCGCCTCATTGGCCGACACCACCGCTGACCCCACCGCTGACCCCGCCGTTGGCACCATCGCTGACCCCACCACCGATACCATCGCGGACACCGCCGCTGGCACCGACCCCGAGCGATCCGGGCTGGTGCGCCGCGCGCCGCGCGTCATCGATGCCCGCAACGCATGGCTGATGGGCTCGCTGCTGCGCGACGTCATCCGCCGGGGCACCGGGCGCAAGGCGCTGGTGCTGGAGCGCGACGATCTCGCCGGCAAGACCGGCACCACAAACGACCAGTTCGATGCGTGGTTCTCCGGGTTCGCTCCGGGTCTCGTCGCCACCGCCTGGATCGGGTTCGATGAGTTCCGCCCCCTCGGCCGACGCGAGACGGGCGCCACCGCCGCGCTGCCGATGTGGATCGCCTACATGAAGGACGCGCTCGAAGGCGTCCCGCGGCGGGAGAACCCGCCGCCGGAGGGGATCGTGACCGTACGCATCGACCCCGGGACCGGAGAGCTCACGGGCGCTTCGCACGAAGGCGCGGTGTTCGAGAACTTCCGGGTGGAGCGGGTTCCGCAGAGGCGGGTCGCGGAGCGCATGACCGGCGGTGAAGGGCCGGGTGCCGAGACGGTCCAGGAAAAGCTGTTCTGAGCGCTGCGCGCCGCGGCGACATCGGGCAATGAGGCATCCGGGTCGTGAATGTGAAGCAGATACAGGTGCGGCAACAGATCGCCCACGAGGCGGCGAAGCTGATGGTCGAGAACGGTATTCGCGACTACCAGCTCGCGAAGCGCAAGGCGGCGGCGCGTCTCGGCCTGGGCGATGCGCGTGATCTCCCGCGCAATGACGAGATCGAGCGCGAACGCGAGGCATACCAGCGGTTGTTCGGGGCCGAAGAACACTCGCGACACGTCGTTTCGCTGCGCCGGCACGCACTCGAAGCGATGCGGTTGCTCGATGACTTCGGCCCTCGGCTCGTGGGTTCGGTGCTGAGCGGAACGGCCGACCGGCACAGCGAGATCTGTCTGCATCTGTTCTCCGACCCGCCGGAGGAAGTCGCCCTGTTCCTGCTCGATCGCGGCATCCCCCATGATCAGGGCGAGGCACGCGTGCGGTTTCAGGCCGACGGTCACGAGCGCCTTCCCGCCTTCCGCTTCCTCGCCGGCGAAGCGCAGGTGGAGCTGGTGGTGTTCTCGGCGCGGGCGCGCCGTCGCACCCCGCTCAGCCCCGTGGACGGGCGGCCGATGCGGCGGGCAAAGTTGGCGGAGGTCGTCGCCCTGGTCGAAGCGGCGGCGTGAGCGCAGACGCCACCGCGCGATGACGGGGTCCGAGCCGATTCTCCAGGTCGCGCTGCCGGTGCCGGTTCGGCACCCGTTCGACTACCTGCCTCCGCGCCCGGGATCAGCACCGCCGGTGCGCCCTGGCACCCGGGTCCGGGTGCCGTTCGGCCGCACCTCCGCCGTCGGGGTCGTGGTCGGTATCGCTCGTGCGAGCGCGGTCGAAGCACGGCGTCTCAAGCGCGTGCGCGAAGTTGTCGATCCGGAGCCGCTGCTCGACCCGGCGATGCTCAAGCTGCTCCTCTGGGCGAGCGGATACTTCCATCATCCCGTCGGCGAGGTCGTCGTCGGAACGCTGCCGAAGCTGCTGCGGCTCGGGCGGGCGCCGAAGGCCGAACGGACGGTGCGGTACGCGGCGACCGCCGCCGGCGCGCAAGCACTGGCCGAGGGGTTGGGTGGTGCGCCGGTCCAGCGCCATCTGCTCGGTGTCATGGTCGGCGCCGGGAGCATCTCGGAAGCGGAGCTCGCGGCCGAGCACCGCGGCTGGCGCCGGCCGATGCGGGCCCTGATCGCGAAGGACTGGGCGCAGCCGGTCTCCGACCGGCCCGATCCACCCCTCCCCTCCGATCGCCCGATCCTCAACCCCGCGCAGAGCCGCGCGGTGGAGGCGGTGGAGGCATGTCTCGGGGAGTTCCGCCCCTTCGTGCTCGACGGCGTCACCGGCAGCGGCAAGACGGAGGTCTACCTGCGGCTGATCGCGACGACGGTCGCGCGCGGACGCCAGGCGCTCGTGCTCATTCCCGAGATTGGACTTACCCCGCAGCTCCTCGCCCGCTTCAACGCGCGGCTCTCCTGCCGGGTGGTGGCGCTGCACTCCGGGCTGTCCGATGGCGAGCGGCTTTCGTCCTGGACTCAGGCGCGCGACGGCACCGCGGATGTGTTAGTGGGTACTCGCTCCGCGGTGTTTGTGCCGCTCGCACGGCCGGGCCTCTTCATTGTCGACGAGGAGCACGATCTCTCGTTCAAGCAGCAGGACGGGTTCCGCTACTCCGCCCGTGACCTCGCGGTGGTTCGCGCCCGGGATGCCGGCGCTCCGGTCGTGCTCGGCAGCGCCACCCCGTCGCTGGAGGCCATCGAGAATGTGCGGCGCGGGCGCTATCACCGGCTCGACCTCCCGCACCGTGCGGGCGGCGCCGCCCCGCCGCGCATCGATGTCATCGACCTGCGGGCACGACCCTTCGACAGCGGTCTGTGCGATGTGCTGGTCGAGGCGCTGGAGCAGACGAAGGCCCGCTCCGAGCAGGCGCTCCTGTTCATCAACCGGCGCGGCTATGCGCCCCGGCTCATGTGCCATGCCTGCGGCTGGATCGCGGACTGCGACCGATGCGATGCGCACCTCGTGCTCCACCGGGAGGAGGGGCGGATGCGCTGCCATCACTGCGCCGCGGAGCGCCCGATCGTCAGCGAGTGTCCCGCGTGCGGCTCGAAGAACGTGCGCCGTCTGGGGCTCGGCACCGAGCGGGTCGCGAGCGCGCTGGAGAAGAGAATCACCGGACTTCGGGTGGCCCGGATGGACCGCGACGCGACGCGCCGGCGCGGATCGCTGGAGGCGTTGCTCGACCGCGTGCACGCCGGCGAGGTGGATGCAGTGGTCGGCACCCAGATGCTCGCAAAGGGGCATCACTTCCCGAACGTCACCCTGGTGGCGATTCTCGACGCCGACGCCGGGCTGTTCGGCATCGACTTCCGGGCCACGGAGCGGATGGCCCAGTTGCTGCTCCAGGTCGCCGGCCGCGCCGGGCGTGGCGACCGCACCGGCCGGGTTCTCCTTCAGACCCACCACCCCAAGCACCCCCTGCTCCGGGTGCTGGTGCAGGAGGGCTACCGGAAGTTCTGCGCGGAGGCCCTGACAGAACGCCACGGTGCCCGCCTGCCGCCCTTCGCGAGTCTCGCTCTGGTGCGGGCCGAAGCACTACAGCGTGACGCCCCGCAGTCGTTCCTGCGCGACGCCGAGGCTTGCGCGAGCGCCCACCCCCACCCCGGCGTGTCGGTGCTGGGTCCGGTGCCCTCACCGATGGAACGCCGCGCCGGCCGCTATCGCGCCCAGTTGCTGGTCGACGCTACGTCGCGAGCGGCGCTCCAGCGGTTCCTTCCGCAGTGGATCGCGGCGCTGGAGTCCCTGCCGTCGGCGCGCAAGGTCCGATGGTCCATCGATGTCGACCCGCAGGAGATGGTCTGAATCTCCGAGGGCCGGGCGTATCGGGTCGCGGGCGGCGCGGCGGCCCCGCGGCACCGCCCGGTGTATAGGAAATTCCTATCCGGTCCATGAGGATTCGATCTTGGACCTCCGCGCTGCGCCGGCGCTACCGTGCGCACCGTCCATGGTTCGGGACAGAAGTCGCACTCAAGACGGAGGATGCACCATGAAGCACTCGACCCTTGGCAGCAGTGGACTGTTTGCGCGACGCCTGCGAATCGGAGGGAACAGGATGACGACGGATCGAACGTTGTTCGGAGCGGAAAGGACCGTTCTGGCGGCCTTGGCGGTTTCGGTCGGGACGGCCCTTGGCGGCGTCTCGGAGGCGATGGCCTGGTCGTTCTCGCACGATGGGTTCCAAATGGATTACCACGTGCAGGTCTTCGAAGGGGAGCCGGCGGTCTTCACGGTCCGGGTTCCCGAGAAGCTCGCGTTCGCGGTGCGCTGGCGGTACGAAACCGAGGATGCGACCGCGACGGCCGGGAGCGATTACACCGCGTCGCAAGGCACCATTCAATTCGACGTCGGCGAGCGGGAGAAGAGGATTACCGTGCAGACTCTTACGGATGACACGGTCGAGGTGTTCCCCGAAATCTTTCAACTGCAGTTGACGGACATGGAGATATCCACGGACGGCGTGGACTGGGAATTCGGGGGCTACATGCCCCGATTGCCGGACTATGCGGCAGCAACGGGGACCATCCGAGACCCGAGTGTGCCACTGGATTTCCACAACCCGCCCGATCCCGAGGATCCAGCTCCCACGGCCGAACCCCAACCGAGCAATGAGGTCGATAACGGAGGAGGGGTGAGTGGCGGCTGATCCCTCTCGAACTGATGGACCGGGGCCGGATCCGGTGATGCGGAGCTGACCGCCGGCGGTGTCAGCAATGGGAGGATCTCGGAATGCCGAAGGGGCGTCTTGCAATCCGCAAGGCGCCGCGCTGCGATGTCGTGATCATGGCTCGTTCGATCCGGTGCAGAGCCCGCCAAGGCTGCGTCATTTGATGAGCTGTCGCCTCGAATGTGCCCACCGTAAGCCTGCGGACTAGTGACAAGCAGCGGGTCAACCCTGTCCCGCCACAGTCCGTAGTGCTCTGGCTGCATCCTCCACGCTCCGGCTGTCGACATCGAGATGGGTCACCGCCCGCATCTGGTGCTCGTCCATCGGGCCGATGCGTACCCCGTGTTCCAGCAGCCGTTCCGAGACCTGCGGTGCGGTGAGGCCGGTGCCGGCCACATCGAAGTAGATCATGTTGGTCTCGACGGCGTCGGGGTCGATCCCGATACCGTCGATCGGCGCGATGAGCCGCGCGAATCGCCTTGCGTTGTCGTGGTCCTCAGCGAGCCGTTCGACGTTGTGCTTCAGCGCGTACACGCCGGCGGCGGCGATGATGCCGGCCTGGCGCATCGCGCCGCCGAACTGGTGCTTGTGCCGGAGCGCCTCGGCGATGAATGCGTGGGAGCCCGCGAGCACGCCGCCGACCGGCGCCCCGAGTCCCTTGCTCATGTCGATCCACACCGAGTCCCAGTCGCGGGCGAAGGCCGACGCCGGCACTCCGGAGGCCACCACCGCGTTCATCAACCGCGCCCCGTCCATGTGGGTGGAGAGTCCGTGCTCGTGGGCGACGCCGGCAATTTCGTCCAGGTCGTCGACGCTCCACACCGCGCCGCCGCCCAGATTGGTGGTGTTCTCGACCGAGACCAGGCGCGAGCGCTGGAAGTGCGGGCCGTGGTCGCGGATCGCCCCGCGCACCTGGCCAGCGGTGAACATCCCACGCTCGCCGGGCAGGGTGCGCAACATCACTCCCGAGAGCGCGGCCGGCCCGCCGCCTTCGAAGTGCAGAGCGTGGCTCGTCTCGTGCAGGATGATCTCGTCGCCGGGCTGCGTGTGGGTGCGGTAGGCGATCTCGTTGCACATGGTGCCCGAGGGAAGGAACAGCGCCGCGTCCTTGCCCAGCAGCTCCGCGACCATGGCGCAGAGGGTGCGCACCGTCGGGTCTTCGTTGCGCTGCTCGTCGCCGACCTCGGCGTTCGCCATGGCGTCCCGCATCGCCCGCGAGGGGCGGGTCTGGGTGTCGCTGTAGAGATCGATCCTCGGCCGTTCGCTCATGACCACGTTACTCCTTCGTCACTCCCTGGCGCTGTGCCAGTTCCGGAAGCTGTACCGCGACGTCACTATCGGCGTCGGCTCCGCGCTTCTGTCGAAGCCCGGCCGGGTGGGCGAAAGGACTCTCGACGCGAGAGTGTCGATCATGGTGCCCGTCGCGAGTCCGCACGCAATCCGTGGTCGAGTGCCCGGCCGCGGTTCTGGTGAGCGCAGATGCCCGGCTACGCCACCTTCGGCATCACGTCGTCGGCGAAGCGCTGCATGCTTTCCAACGAGCGTTCCAGGTCGGTGCGCTGGAAATTGAGCAGCACCTGCGCGACGCCGATGTCGGCCAGGGTGCCGATGTCCTCGACGAGCGCATCCGACCCGCCGGTGAGCAGGTGGTGCTCGCCGCCGACCCGCTGGGCCGGGCGGGTCTCGTCGAAGGAGTTCGACCATACCGCGATGCCGATGCTGTCCGGGTCGCGGCCGCCCCGCTCGGCGAGTTCGTGCAGGCGGCGCACGCCGTCGCGGAAGCGGGCGGCGGTGTTGAGCGGATGGCGCGGGTTGGTGTGGATCGGGAACCAGGTGTCGCCGAGCCGGACCGTGCGCCGCAGCGCCGCGTTGCTCTCGCCGCCGACCCATATCGGCACCCCGGGGCGCTGTACCGGCTTGGGCAGGAACGTGATGCCGGAGAACCGGAAGAACTCTCCGTCGTACTCCGGCGCATCATCTCTCCACAGCACGCGGCATGCTTCGATGATCTCGTCGGTGACCCGGCCGCGGGCCGCGAACGGTGGGGCCTGGATGGCCTTGAACTCCTCCTCCATCCAGCCGGTGCCGACCCCGAAGGTGAAGCGCCCGCCGGAGAGATTGTCGATGGTGGAGATGAACTTCGCGGTCTCGATGGCGCCCCGGTGCGGAACCACGGTGACCGAGGTCAGCAGCCGCGCCCGGGTGGTGACCGCGGCCAGGAAGGCGAGGAGAGTGAACTGCTCCAGGCAGTCCCCGGACGCCGAGCCCGGGAACGCCCCGCTGTCGTTGTAGGGATAGCGGGAATCGATCGCACGCGGCACGATGAGGTGATCGGAGACCGCAAGCCACGAGAAGCCGAGCGCCTCGGCGTGCCTCGCAATCGCTTCGATGCTCTCGGGGTCGGCCAAGGGGCCGCGGGTGGGAATGCCGAGTCCGTATTCCATCGAGGGGCGTTCCGTGCTCCGGTCCGGATGATGACTGCGGGCATGCTAACGGAGGAATGTCTCCCCGGCTATTCGGTCGGAGAGAAGAAAGCGGGTCATGGCGCCGATCTCGAATGGCGTCAGCGGGTTCGCCAGGCCAATCTCTGGTGTGCCCCGGACCCCCAGCAGCATGCGGGCGAGAAACTCCTCCCGGGACAGGATTCGGACCATGTCATCGAGGGGCGCGGCCGGATTCTCGGCGTTCTGCGTCGTTGCGACATGGCACCCGTGGCAGAGTTGGTGGTAGACGATCCCGGCCTCCCGCTCGTCCTCGTTCCCGTTCCGATCGCGCAGAAAACTGGTGGTTACGAACGGAGCCTGGATGACGAGTGCATCCATTTCCTCGGCGAATCGTCTGCGCTCACCCGCATCGAACCACCCCCGAAGCTGTCTGATGCGAGCCACGAAACCCTGTGCATCGTCGAAAGGCTTCGAAACGGCGGCCGCATAGCGACGGCACGTGATGGGCAGAGTGGCCAGCGTGGACGCAATGCGGTTTCGCAGTCCACGGGCCAGGGGTGTGCCGGAGTCGATCTCGTCGTGCTTGCGTGCGTCGGCGCGGACCACCAGCAGCTCGGCGGGGCAGAGCAGCCGCGCCCGCACCTCCTTCGAAGGGGCTGCGGCGGCTGAAGATGCCGCCGCAGCCAAGATGCAGAGGAACACAACCGCAGCGGCTGGCGCCCCCACGGCCAGGATGCGTAGGAGTCCGCCCCCGACGGTGCTACTACTGGAGCGAGATGGTCTGCACCATCGGCATGCTCTCATCTGCGGTCCACTCCACCATGGATCCGTCGTAGAGCGTCGTGTTCGCGTTGCCCAGAAGCTCGCTGCTGACGAACCATCCGAGCGACGCCCAGTGTCCAGTGTTGCAGAACGCGATCTGCGTCGACTCCGGGTCGACCTCGGCGAGCGCGTAGAGTTGCCTGAGCTCCGCGACCGTTCGGAACGCACCGCCGCCGTTCACCGTCAGCCAGCTTTCGGGCAGGCTCCGGGCGGTCGGGATGGTGCCGCTGCGCGTCGACTTCGGATGCCGGTTGATGCCGACGAACTGGTGGTTGGGGCGCATGTCGACGAGCGTGGTGCCCTCGTTGTCGATGGCCATCTTCACGTCCTCCTTGGTGGCGCGCAGCTCGGTGCGGAGATTCGGCGTGAAGGTCCGGGCTTCCGGCTTGTTGTTCCCCTTCTCGATCGTGTTGGCCGTGTCCGATGCGTAGGCAAGGTACCCGCCGTTCAGGATCGACACGTTGTCGTGACCGAGGAATTTGAACGTCCAGTACATGCGGGTCGAGCTACCCATGTCCACCGCGCTCTTGCCGTGGTGGTAGATCACGACGTGGGTATCGTTGTCGATGCCGAGCGTGCCGATCATCGCCGCGAGGTCCTCCGGTTTCGACAACTGGCCCGGCACGCCGTCGACCATGGTTCTCCAGCCGCCGGCCAGGTAGTCGGTGTACACCGCGCACGGAATGTGTCCCTGCAGGTACATCGTTCTGGAGCCGCCGTCGATGGGGTTGCGGATGTCCAGCACCCTGACGCCTTCGTCGCAGGAATGCGCCTTGATCCAGTCGATGTCGACGAGCGGTTCGGCGGCCATGGACAACGAGCCGCAGCCCATCGCGGCAACGACGGCCGCGGACTTCAACAGATGGTTCATGATGTTTTCTTCCCAATGGTTTGAGCTTGACGCAGCCCGAACCGCTTACTGCCGGATCCGCGCTCTCCTCCTCCGCCAGAGCGGGAAGCGAAAGGCGGTAAGCGACCCGGACTCAGAGAGTAATGCACCGATCGCTATCCAGAACTGCCTCCAGCACTTGATCCCAATCGGCTTCCGACATTGCCCCGACATCGTCGATGGCAAATTCCCTGACCCGACACCCTCTGCCACGCAACCGCTCCGGCAGGCTGTCCAGGGCCCCAGGCGCTTCGCCGCCGACATGCAGGCCCGTACGCAGGACTACAAAGCTCGATTCAGACATTAATCACGAAGTCCACCGACTCGAAGAGGGCATGGAAGTCGCCGTCGGAGATGCCCGGTACCTCGTCGTCGTCATGCAGCGACCGAGGCGAGATATCGGCAAGGTCCAGGAGCTCCGCCAACGCTTCGACGGCCGGGACCACTTCGAGTGGCCCGTGCGCGAACACAAGCTCGGCGCGGTGACCGAAGACCGTAATCCCGGCCGCGACGCGCATCGCCTCCAGCGGGTCGCGGAGTGCGATCACGAGCACGGACCTGAGGGCGTTGCTGTTCACAGCGAGACCACCCGGTCGGCACGCCCGAGCATGCGGCTGTGATCGGTCTGGCTGCCGAGAGTGAGGGGACATGCACGGTCGTCCATCATCTGGCTCCAGGAGTGTTCGCAGACCACCGCCTCCGAGGCGTGCCCCGCGCGCTCCACGGCTTCGGGTGCGGCCAGATTGCGTACGCCGTTGCCGGTGAAGAAGACCGAGAATGCCACCCCGTTGCGCCGGCAGGCGTCGGTGAGGCCGCGCAGAACGGCGCCGGATTCTTCGTGAGCGACGACGAAGAACAGGTTCACTGGGGTGGTCTCGCCATCGTTCGCCGGCGGTGTGCCAGCCCAGTCCGGAGCATCAGGATCATTCCAAGGGAGACCGCCAGAATCACCGCGAAGGTGATCGTTCGGGTGTCGTCTTCATTCGGCGCCCCGAGGTTTGCCGCTGTTCTGCCGCGCAGTCCGTCGATGTGAACCTGCGCGGGTGCTGGCGGTTGTTCCAGCAATACGCGAGCGAATCCGGCGACCGCTTCGCGGGCACCCTCGGCGAGCACGAGCAGCGCTCCGTCGTCATTGCGCCGCCAGACCGACGTTTTCTCGTCGCCCGCCGCAAAAGCGACCTCGGTCGCGGACCCGGCGCCGAAGAACCGGCGCACGTCATCGTCCAGTGCGACGTACCCGTCGCGCACCGGACTCGCGTAGTACACGCTGCGCAGCATGCCCCGGTGGCGTCCGGTGCCATGCTCCGGGGAAGTGGGCATCGAGTACGGGTCACCTCGCCAGATCACCACCCGGGACTGACCCAGCAGGAACAACATGCCTGCCACAAACTCGTTGTCGGTGTGGTTATCGCCGAACACGACAGTAGTGGCGGCTGGTTCGAGGCCGAAGGTGCCCACTAGCCAGTTGATGCCGCGAAAGCTCGCGGGGGATTCGTCGGGATGAAGAAGCACCGGCGGCGACAGGCACAAGGCGCCGTCGATGCTGCCGCTTGCGCAGGTCTCGACGTCGCGGGTGTCGACGAACACCGCGCGTTCCAGGTTCGCGACGAGAGCTGGGTCGGCGGTGGCACCGAACTCGGCATCGGCGCCGGGCGGGAGGGCCAGCACTGCAAACGCCAGCGCCGGCATCATCACGCCGGGCCGGAGGAGGCCGGACGAACCCCGGCGGCGGGGGGCAGGGGCATCATCTCGTGAACGCTGGGGCATGCGGCCGCGCGTCAGCAACCGCCGAAGTGTTTCTTGCGTGAGACAGTGACCACGGTCTCCGGCGGCGGCGGATTGTCCAGGTAGTATCCGACCAGCTCGAACACCGTCAGTGGACCATAGTCGTCGCCGAGGTCGACCAGATCGAACTCCTCCATCGGCAGCGCCGTGCGTGCGGCCGCGGCTTCCGCCCGGGACAGGGACGCATGGGGAAAGAGTGCGGCGCAGACCCCCGCGGTGCCGGCGAGCGCAAGGACGCAGAAGCCCACCATCTGCAGGCGGGTCATCACGAATCGTCCCTGGTGAAGCTGATGTACATGGCGTACATCGCAGCGAGGAACGCGACGAGGGCCGCGGTCGTTTCGAAATCCATGTCAGCCTCCGGACTTGTAGTGCTCGACCAGGGTGTCCATCTCGATCGCCTCGCCGGTATCGGGGTTGATCACCGGTGGCGTGAAGAACGGCGTGCCCTGCCGGGTCCGCGTCCGCTCGTCGAGCGGCTGGACCGCGACGTGGATGATGGAAGCGATCGACAGGAGCGCGACCGCCGTGGCGAACAGGGTGAGCTGCAGGTGTTTCGGGATGCGCATGGCGGTCGCTGCCGGGACTCAGCCCTTTCTCGCCAGCACCTGCCAGTGGCGTGCACGGCGGAAGGTGCCGAGATGGGCGCCGCCGTTCTCCTCGATGATGGGAGGAAGCGCCTCCATTGACGTCGGGTTGTCGACCTTCACCTCGATGACCTCACCGGCGTCCGCGCCGGCGAGCGCCTTGCGGGTGAGGATCTGGGGCCGCGGGCAGTTGTCCCCGATGCAGTCCACCACCGACGCCGCGACGACGACCTCACCGGTATCGAGGGTGACCTCCTCGCCCGGTTCACGTCTTTCCTCCCGTGGCTTACTCTTTCCGAACAGTCCCATGGATATATCTCCCTGCACAGTTCCGCAGGCCGGATTCACTGGAAGCGCAATCCAGCCTCCCACCGACTCCCGGGTGATGTTTCACGTCCGATGACGCTCTGCCGCTCCGGCCTGAGGGCTGCGCCATCTCTCTCCCGGGCAGTCTCATGCGTGCCCTTCCCTTCTTCCCGATCCCCTTTGTTCGGCCCGCCGAAGCGGTCAATCGGCTCCGGTCGCCCCGGTGGTATCGGAGCGTTCCCTGCGCAGGATGGCGCGGTAGATCGCGAACAGCACCATGATCTGGACCAACCCGAACGCGATCGCCGGGATGCCGGTCTTCTCCTGCAGGGTGGCGGCGTTGGAGAACCCGAGCTGGAGGGTCTGCAACGCGGGGTCACTGGTCATCGCGGACGGTGCCGGCGGCCAGTAGAGGAACGACCACAGCAGCGAGAAAAGGAACATGCCGGCAAAGGTAAAGACGAGCGCCCACACTGCCCCGATGTTGCCCTCGCCTGCCTTGACCCAGGTCGATACCGTGCACGCTCCCGCCAGCACCATCCCGATTCCGAACAGGAACAGCCCGACGATCTGGTTGAGACCCACGTCGAACCGCATGGGATTGCCTTCGCCGATGGTGATGAACCCGGTGAAACCGAGGGTCAGGATCATCATCGCGACCAGCAGGGCTTTGGTGTTGCGGTAGGTCTTGAACAGCATCGCGTCGCGCAGCGCCGCAGTGTTGCAGAACCGCGACCGCTGCACGAGCAGCCCGACGACGGAGCCGAACACGAAGGCTATGGTGCACTCGCCGACGATGCTCACGTCATACCCCCAGGAGTCGCTTGTAGAGGAGGGAGCCGACCCAGGCCCCGGCGACGATGCCGCTGATCGCGAGATAGCCGCCCATGTTGAGCTCCGGCGTCAGTCCGAAGAACGTGCTGACGTTGCACACGAAGGCGAGTCGGATACCGATGCCCATCAGCAGCCCGCCGATGGTGATCATGATCCATTCGGACAGGCGTCGCGGGTAGCGGATGAAGAACTCGCCGCTCATTACTGCGCCGAGCACCGCGCCGAACAGCATCCCGAGACTGATGTAGATCTTCCAGTAGCCGGCGTCCGGCTCGAACACGAGCTGCCAGAAGGGGATCCTGCGAATCTCGTCGCCCATGAAGAACTCGGCGATGAGGCCCGTCATCATTGTCTCGCCGCCACCGACCGTCCACGCGCCGAGTTGCAGGAACAGGAAGATGTCGAGGATCGCGATCGCGGCGAGCGCGATCACCGGGTCGAGGGTCTTGCGGAAGAACTCCACAATCCGAGCCTCCTGAGCGCGGCACCTACCCCCCGGTTCGGTCCGAATAGCGCATCCGTATGCAGGGTCCGCGGGAGGTCGCCGCTTCGCCATGGGTGCGATCCGGCGGCTCCGTCGCGTACGCGCACCGCGGTTCGGAAATGACGAAGCTGTATTAGTATGCCTGCGGTGCGGGCGCGTGGTGGTATTTATTGCAAACGCGCCATTGACAGGAAGCCGAATCGCGGCGGGAGATTTCATGTCGATCTACGTCGAGTCCCCGGGCGTGCTCGGGCGCATGCTCCATGCCTGCACGACGGAGCAGATCAGCGAGTTCGTCCCCCAGAAGCGCGGCTTCAGAATTCATGGCCACAGCACCACCATCCGGCTCGAGACGGCATTCTGGCATGTGCTGGACGACATGGGTCGCGAACTCGGCATGGACATGCCGGTGCTGATCGAGACCATCCACGACCAGTGCCTCGTCGCCAACGACAAGAACCTCGCCTCGTGTCTTCGCGTGATCTGCCTCAAGTACACCGAAACGGTGCCGCAACATGATCCGTGAACAATCGCCGGCCGCGGGTGCGACACCACGCAACGACCTGCGCCGGCGCGACGAGTGGCGTATCGACGCGGTGCTGTTCGACTGCGACGGGGTGCTTGTCGACAGCGAGCGGATCGCGGTCGAGTGCATCATCGAGTGTGCCTCCGGGGCCGGCGCGCGGTTCGAGTACGAGGAGGCGCAGGGCCACTTCACCGGCGCGCCGATCGCCGAGACGCTGCGCATCATCGAGGCGCGCGCCGGTCGCCCGCTGCCCGCCGACTTCGAGCCGCGGCTCCGCGCCCGCATGGCGGCGCAGTTCGAGGCGCGGGTGGCGCCGGTGGATGGCGCGCCGGCACTCGTCGAGTCGCTCGAGGTGCCGTACTGCGTCGTCTCGAACGGCCCGCGCTCGAAGATGGAAGTCACCCTGGGGGCCACCGGACTGCTGGAGCACTTCGCCGGGCGCATCGTCAGTGCCTACGAGGTGGGGGTGTGGAAGCCGGACCCCGGGCTGTACCTTCATGCGGCGCGGCGGCTCGGTACGCCGCCCGAACGGTGCGCGGTGGTGGAAGACAGCAGCTACGGCATCGCCGCCGGCGTCGCGGCCGGCATGCAGGTCTTCGCTCTGGTGCCGCCGGAACGGGCGCACATGCTGTCGGAAGGCGTGACTCCGGTTGCATCCCTGGCCGAGCTGCACGCGCCGTTCGGGTGCCCGCCCCCGGCGGGCTGAGGTTGTGCGTGGTCGGGCGCCAGCAATTCCCGCCAGGCCGGGACGTGCTCTCGAAATCGGCCCGAATAGACGCTCCTGAGATCCGAACAAGGCGTTAGCGGGGACACCTCCCGGCCTGCGTTCACGAGCTTCGATCAGTGGGTTGATCGAGAAGGGGAAAGGGCTGGAAAGTCAAAGTGATGCGGTACCGAATTCTCGCTGGAATCGCGCTGCGTGACAGCTTCTTGGGCCGCCAGTGGGCATTGCGGGCCAGGCGCGGCGTCACGGTGTCCATGCTCCGGCGCGGCCGCCGGTGGTCCTCATGCTCATGTCGGCATCCCGCCTGAACGACGCCCAGCGCGCATTCGTCGGCGCGATGCGGATCGCGCGGCTCGCCACCGCGGATGCCGCCGGTGTCCCGCATGTGATCCCGGTGTGCTATGCGCTCGTCGGCGACGACTTCTACGTGACCATCGACGAGAAGCCGAAACAGGCGGGCATCCGGGCGATGAAGCGCCTGCGCAACATCGACGAGAACCCGAATGTCGCGGTCGTCGTCGACCGCTACCACGACGACGATTGGTCGCGGCTCGCCTGGGTGATGCTTCGCGGCCGGGCCGAGATCCTCGACGACGGCGACGAGCACGACCGCGCGCAGGCCGCGTTGCGCGAACGGTATGCGCAGTACCGTGCCATGCGGCTCGAACCGCTGCCGGTCATCGCCCTGCGTATCGCGCGGGTGAGTGCTTGGGGCGCTCTGGTCGCCACGGACGGCGGATCGGCCGGGGGAGCGGGCTCCGTCCCGCAATCGCCCCGCGTCCCTCGGGGATGAGGGGCGCGCCCGCAATGAGCTCCGGCCGACGCATGTGTTCAGGCCGAAGATGCACGCCGGTGGAAGCGGTGAGGTGCCGATGCGCGCAGCCGGAGCCTGACTGGAACTCCGGAAGTGTGGGGGTTGCATCCGCCTGGACGATGGTGGGCTTTCGCCCCGCTGCGGACGGGACGCCCGCGCTTGGGAGGGCCGGATCGGGTCCGGGTCACTGGCAAGGGTGATGCCCTTGGCCGACATCCACGCCGTCGTTCCCGTGAAGAACCTCGGCAACGCCAAGCAGCGCCTGGCCGGCGTCCTCGATCAACCGGCGCGCACCGCGCTGTTCCGAGCCATGCTCGAAGACGTGCTGGAAGCGCTCGCGGGCGCGCCTTCGCTCGCCGGTATCGTACTGGTCACCCGCGATGCGGAAGCGATGGCCCTCGGGCGGCGCTACGGCGCCGAGAGCCTCGTCGAACCGGAGAACCGCGGCCATACTGCGGCGGTCGAGTTCGCCGCGAAGGCCCTGGCGGCGCGGGGCGCGGGGGCGTTGCTCCAGGTGCCCGGGGACATCCCCCGGGTGACTTCGGAAGAGATCGAAGCGGTGATCGCGGCGCACGCGCCCGCCCCGGCCGTCACCATCGCGCCGTCGCGTGACCACCGGGGCTCCAACGCGGTGCTCTGCGCGCCGCCGGACGTGCTTCCGTTCCGGTTCGGCGACGACAGCTTCTTTCCGCACCTCGCCGCCGCGCGCGCCCTCGGGATCGAGACGAGCGTCGTCGAATGCGCCGGCATCGGACTCGACATCGACACTCCGGATGACCTCGAAGCGTTCCTCGCGTCGCCGTCGGACACGCGGGCGTACCGGCTGCTCGCGGAGGATCTCGACCTCGAAGCGGGTCGGGCTCAGGTCCCCGCCGGGCGCCGCCGCGCATCGCGGTCGATGTAGGCGTATACGGCTTCGCCGCTGGCGATGAGGGCACCGGTGTCGTCGTGCACGCGCGCCGAGGCGAAGTAGAAGCGGCGGCCGGCGCGGAGCACCTCCGCCACACATGTTAGCCGCCTGCCTTTCGGCCGGCCGGTGTAGTTGATGTTCAGCGACACTGTGGCATTGCCGCGCCGCTTCTCCGGGTCGGGCTCGTAGATGCCGCAGAAACCGGTGGCGGCGTCGATCAGCGTCGCGGTGACGCCGCCGTGAATGCCTCCCTGGCGGTTCTCGTGGCGCTCGTCGAGGTCCACGGTGACGCGGGCGTAGCCCTCGCGCCATTCGACGAGCTCGAATCCGAGCCCGCCGTTCAGGCCTCTGGTGAATCCGGATTCATCAATTGTTGAATCGGTCTGCACGATGTCGACCCCTTCTGTTGCGTCATCCATCGTACGCGAGGAGCCATTCATCCACCGCGGCCTCGTCCCACGGCTCGCCCTTCTCCAGCAATGTGCCGAGTGTCAGTGCGACGCTCTAGTGTCGATTCTGTCATGATCGGCAGACGAGCCAGACCTATGGTGAGCGAGGCATGGAACAGTCGACCACCGACTCACCGTCATCGAGCTCACACAAGCTCTGGACTGACGGGGATTCATAGTGACCGTTTCGTGACAATTGACGTATTTATTGTCGATTGTCATGATATTCAGCATCAGAGCTGCGGGTTGTCATCAATGTCCCCGCCCGAAGTGCCCCGCCATCTCCGGATCGCGCCCGTGCTGGCGAGCAAATCCTGCTTTCTGTTCGGACCCCGTCAAACCGGCAAGTCCACGCTGATCCGCAGCGGTGGTGCGCAACGTCGGTGCGTTCAGCCGCTTTCTGAGGGCCGCCGCGTTGAGCCACGGGCGGATGATCAACTTCGCAGGATTCGCAAGCGATACGCAGGTGCCCGCGTCCACGGCGAGAGCCTACTACGACATCCTCAAGGACACATTCATCGCCCGCGAGGTGCCGGCCATGACGCAGACCCGCAAGCGCAAGGCGGTGTCCACCTCGAAGTACTACCTGTTCGACATCGGTCTGGCGCGGCACCTGCAGGGCCGCCGGGGGCTGGCGCCGGGCACGCCGGAATACGGGGAAGCCTTCGAGAGCTTCATCCACCAGGAGATCGCCGCCTACTGCAGCTACCATCAGCTTGACCCGCCCGGTTACTGGCGCTCGAAATCCGGATTCGAGGTGGATTTCGTGTTTCAGGGCCTGGCCGTCGAAGTGAAGGCGAAGGCCCATGTCGGCGCCCGCGACTGGCGGGGTCTTGCCGCGTTTGACGAGGAAGGCATCGCCGAACGCCGCCTGCTGGTGTGCCTGGAGCCCGTGCGCCGCCTCGTGGGCAGTATCGAGATCATGCCCTGGGACGCATTTCTGGATGCGCTGTGGCAAGGGCGGCTCGTGAACGGCCACCACTGAATGTTCGATTCACCACCGCAAGAAGGTGGGTGCGGTGCCGTGCGCACGCTACGAAGGGCGGGTGCCGCCGGTCAACGGGAGCGTTCGCAGCACCCGGCTAAATCCTACCGCCGCCCGCGACGCACATCGACCCGATGCGACGCTGCCACTCGCGCGGCAGGTCAGGCCGCTTGCTTTGTCCGCGTCACCGACTCACCGTGTACTTCTCCGGCTGCTTTGCGCACGAAGAAGCTCATCCACGACAGTGCCGAGTCGGCGAACGGAGCGGTTGATCCTCCTCCTCTGCCGATGCACGCTCTCGCCACCCCGCCATCGGAGCATTGCATCATGCAGGAACCCTACGTCCCCGACGCGCACCGCATGTTGCTCGGCGGCGAGCGTGTCGACAGCGCTTCCGGCGAGACCATCCCGGTGCAGAACCCCGCGAACCGCAGCATCTTCGCGCATGTGCCGCGCGGCGGCGCGGAGGATGTGGACCGGGCGGTCAAGGCCGCGACGGAGGCGTTTGCGGGCTGGCGCGACGTGCCGCCGCGCGATCGCGGTCGGATGCTGCTCCGGATCGCCGATGCGGTCGAGGCAAGGACGGAGGAACTCGGGCGCATCATCGCCACCGAGACCGGCAACGCGCTTCGCACCCAGGCGCGGGGGGAGGCGGGGCTGACCGCAGACATCTTCCGCTACTTCGGCGGGCTCGCGAGCGAGCTGAAGGGCGAGACCCTGCCTCTCGGCGAGCATCTGCTGAGCTACTCGCGGCGCGAACCCATCGGGGTGGTGGGCGCGATCATCCCGTGGAACGCGCCGGTGTTGCTGGCCGCGCTCAAGATCGCCCCAGCGCTCTGTGCGGGGAACACCCTGGTGCTGAAGGCGGCGGAGGATGCGCCGCTCGGGGTGCTCATGCTTGCCGGCGTATGCCAGGAGCATCTGCCGCCGTCGGTGCTCAACGTGCTGACCGGCTACGGCGAGGACTGTGGTGCCGCGCTCGGTGCCCACCCGGGCGTGCGCAAGCTCTCCTTCACCGGCTCCACCGAGGTCGGGAAGCGGATCATGGAGCAGGCGGCCCGGCGCATCGTGCCGGTGTCGCTGGAGCTCGGCGGCAAGAGCCCTTCCATCGTGTTCCCCGATGCGAACGAGGACTGGGCGGTCGAGGGCATCATCAACGCGATGCGCTTCACCCGGCAGAGCCAGTCGTGCACCGCAGGCTCGCGTCTGTTCCTGCACGCAAGCATCTTCGACGCGTTCCTGGAGCGGCTCGTCGAGCGCACCTCGACGCTCAAGCTCGGCGACCCGCTGGACGAGTCCACCGACATGGGCGCGATCATCAACGAGAAGCAGTTCACGAAGGTGTGCAGCTACGTCGAGGAAGGGCTCGGCCGCTCCGACGCGCGGCTCGTGATGGGCGGGCGCCCGCCGGAGACCGGCCCGCTGAGCGAAGGGTTCTTCGCGTGTCCCACCATCTTCGCCGACGCCTCGAACGACTGGCGCCTCGCCCGCGAGGAGATCTTCGGTCCGGTGCTAGTGGCCATTCGCTGGGAGCACATCGACGACGCGGTCCGCATGGCCAACGACAGCCACTACGGGCTTGCCGCCTTCGTCTGGTCGCGCGATATCGGGCAGGCGCTGCGCACCGCGCACCGGGTCGAGGCGGGCTGGGTGCAGGTCAACCAGGGCGCGGGGCAGGTGATCGGCCAGTCCTACGGCGGCGTCAAACAGAGCGGGATCGGACGTGAATTCTCTCTGGAAGGCATGCTCGACAGCTTCACCCAGAAGAAGAGCGTGACCGTGAACCTGGGGCTCCCGCCCCCGTAGCGGCCGGTGTTCGGGTGGCGGCGCCAAGGGTTCGATCGTATGTGTATGAATCGTACACAGTCCGTTTCGGCGCTCAAACTTGCGGCCGGGCATGTGCTCCACGCCCCGCTCGCATCGAGCGATGTGACCGTGAGCGCGTGATATTCTGAACGTCGTTCGAGGAGCCCTCCATCAGCGCCCGCCATGGCCGTAGTGGAAATCCACCGTCACCGCTTCACCGTCAACGCCGATGCATGCGCCGGGAAGTGAGTGATGACTGACTCCTCCGTCGAGACTCCGGTCAGGGATGGCGGCGAGATGCCGGCGCGTGGCGCCGGGCGTCTTCCGGACTGCGCGCTTTCCGCCCTGGAGCTTTCCACCCTGGAGCTTTCCACCCTGGTCGAGCGCTCGGACCGCAAGGGGCTTGTGCGCCTCGCGCTGCACATCCTGGCCATTGCCGGGGCGGGCGCGGTCTACGCCGGCGCATTCGACACCGCGTGGATGCTTCCCGCCGCATGGCTCTACGGCACCACGCTTGTCTTCCTCTTCGCGCCGCTGCACGAGACGGTGCACTACACCGCCTTCCGGAGCCGCTGGATCAACCGCGTGGTGTCGAGCGGGTGCGGATGGCTCCTCCTGCTCCCGTCGCGTTACTTCCGGGCGTTCCACCTGGAGCACCACCGTTACACGCAGGACCCCGAACGCGACCCGGAGCTTGCCGTCACTCCGCCCGGGACCTGGCGCGCGTATCTGTGGCATGTGAGCGGCGGCCCGTATTGGATCTCCCAGATTCGCACCATGCTGACTCACGCGACCGGACGTGTGACGGAGCCGTACATCGGCCCGTCGGAGCGCGCGGGCGTCGTGCGCGAGGCGCGGCTCCATCTCGCCAGCTACCTCGCGGTTGGCGTGGCCTCCGTCGTCGCCGGCAGCGCGGCGGTGCTGTGGATCTGGCTGTTGCCTGCCGTGCTCGGCCAGCCCATGCTGAGGCTCTACCTCCTCGCCGAGCACACCGGCTGCCCGATGGTCCCGGACATGCTCGCGAACTCGCGCACCGTCCACACCAACGCTGCCGTCCGCTTCCTCGCATGGAACATGCCGTACCACGCCGAGCATCACGCGTACGCAGCGATTCCCTTCCACGCGCTGCCCCGGGCGCACACGGCGCTCGCCCCGTACATTCGGGAGCAACCGAAGGGATACGCCAGCGTGCACCGTGCGCTGGTGCGCCGCCTGCGGTAAGTTGCGCGAACTCGAATATATCGGCGATTTTCGGAGCCCGCTCATGACCGCGCTCTCGGTCAACGTCAACAAGATCGCGTGGCTGCGCAACGCCCGTGAGAGGAGCCGGCCGAGTGTCCGTGAGGCGGCTTGGACCATCATCACCGCTGGCGCGCAGGGTATCACCGTGCATCCGCGGCCCGATCAGCGTCACATCCGGCCGGACGATGTGCATGCGCTGGCGCAGATGCTCGCCGGCGACCATCCGGGCATCGAGTTCAACATCGAGGGCAACCCTGCCGCCGGGCCGCGCGACAACGGCTATCCGGGGTTCGACCACCTCATCGAATCCGCCCGCCCGCACCAGGCGACGCTGGTCCCCGACAGCGACGCCCAGCTCACCTCCGATCACGGCTGGGATCTGTCCGACCCTGCGGAAGCCGCGCGGGTGGCGGAGATCATCGCTCGCTATCAGGGCTGGGGGGCGCGCGTCAGCCTGTTCATGGATCCGGTCGAGGCGCAGATCGCGCGGGCGAAGGAATGCGGGGCGGACCGCATCGAGCTCTACACCGGCCCCTATGCCGATCTCGCCGAGCGCCACGGACTCGACCACCCGGAGACTCGGGCCTGCCGGCAGACCTACCTCGACGCGACCCGGTGCGCGACGCGGCTCGGCCTCGGCGTCAATGCCGGGCACGATCTCGACCTCGACAATCTCGCCGCGTTCATCGCCATCGGCGACATCGACGAGGTCTCCATCGGCCACGCGCTGATCGCCGATGCCCTGGACTTCGGCCTCTCGGAGTCGGTGCGGAAGTATCTCGACACCATCGCCGTCGGACTGGAACGGGCGGCGGCCTCCGCTTCTCCGGGCTGAGGAGGCTGCGGCCTCGCCGGCCGTGCGCCCGGACTCCCCTCGGGACTTTGGCCGGAAGACCCGTCCGAAGTTGATCGATCCCGGGTGGCTTTCCGTCAGCCCAGGATGCCGGGTAAGTCGAGTTGGTGCTCCCTTGCGCAGGCGAGCGCGTCCTCGTATCCGGCGTCGGCGTGGCGCATGACGCCGGTGGCGGGGTCGTTCCACAGCACCCGCTCGATCCGGCGGGCCGCCGCCTCGGTGCCGTCGCAGCAGATCACCATCCCCGCGTGCTGCGAGTACCCCATGCCGACCCCGCCGCCGTGGTGGATGGATACCCATGTCGCGCCCGACGCGCAGTTGAGCAGCGCGTTCAGGAATGGCCAGTCCGAGACCGCGTCGGAGCCGTCGCGCATCGATTCGGTTTCGCGGTTGGGGGATGCCACCGAGCCGGCGTCGAGGTGGTCGCGCCCGATGACGATGGGGGCGGAAAGCGCCCCGCGCCCCACCATTTCGTTGAAGGCGAGGCCGAGCCGGTGACGCTGCCCGAGCCCCACCCAGCAGATGCGCGCCGGCAGTCCCTGGAAGCGGATGCGCTCGCGCGCCATGTCGAGCCAGTTGTGCAGGTGCGGATCGTCCGGAATCAGTTCCTTCACCTTCTCGTCGGTCCGGTAGATGTCCTCGGGGTCGCCGGACAGTGCGCACCACCGGAACGGCCCGATCCCGCGGCAGAAGAGCGGGCGGATGCACGCGGGGACGAAGCCGGGGAAGGAGAACGCGTCGTCGAGGCCCTCGTCGCTCGCGACCTGCCGGATATTGTTGCCGTAGTCGATGGTGGGCACCCCGCGGTTCGCAAAGGCGACCATGGCCTCGACGTGGGTGCGGATCGATGCGCGGGCCGCTGCTTCCACCGACGCCGGATCGCTTTCGCGCTTCGCGCGCCACTCGGCGAGTGTCCAGCCCGTCGGAAGATAGCCGTTGCCGGGATCGTGGGCCGAGGTCTGGTCGGTGACCACATCGGGGAGCACCCCTCGGCGCACGAGCTCCGGGAAGACCTCCGCCGCGTTGCCGCAGACGGCCACCGACTTCGCTTCGCGCGAGGCCGTCCAGCGCTCGATCATCGCCAGCGCCTCGTCCAGCGTCCCGGCCTTCGCGTCCAGGTAGCGGGTGCGGAGGCGGAAGTCGATCCGGTCCGGGTCGCATTCCACCGCCAGACAGCAGGCGCCCGCCATCACCGCGGCGAGCGGCTGCGCCCCTCCCATGCCCCCGAGCCCCGCGGTCAGAATCCAGCGCCCGCCGAGATCGCCGCCATGGTGCTTGCGGCCGACCTCGACGAAGGTCTCGTAGGTGCCCTGCACGATCCCCTGGCTGCCGATGTAGATCCACGAGCCCGCCGTCATCTGCCCGTACATGGCGAGCCCCTTGCGATCGAGCGCGTTGAAGTGGGACCAGGTCGCCCAGTGCGGCACCAGGTTCGAGTTCGCGATCAACACCCGCGGTGCCTCGGTGTGGGTGCGGAACACGCCCACCGGCTTGCCCGACTGCACGAGCAGGGTCTCGTCTTCGTCGAGCCGCTTCAGGGTAGCGACGATGCGGTCGAAGTCGCCCCAGGTGCGCGCGGCGCGTCCGACGCCGCCGTAGACCACCAGCTCGTTCGGGTTCTCCGCCACCTCGGGGTGGAGGTTGTTCATCAGCATCCGCATCGGTGCCTCGGTCAGCCACGACTTCGCGGTGATCTCGGGGCCGGTGGGCGGGCGGACGGTGCGGACGTTGGCAGGGGGGCGGCTCATCGGGGGTGGGTCACGCAGCGCACGGTCGTTGCGACGACGGCGATATCGACGGAGGGGGAAGCGTTCTCGCGCAGCCAGCCATTCCCGCTGATGCTCCGAAGGGTCGGCCCGGAGTGCGGTTCCGACGAGATTCCGGCCTCCGGAGCGTCTCGTCGGGACAAATTCGAGCGTCGGTTCCGATCTGGCGGGAACGGCTGTCGCGCATCGGAGGATGATTCCTGATGACGTGCAGTGAATTATAGTACCGCCGCCACGCCGACATGCTGCACCCGTAAGCCCGTGGTCTGTGATCCCGTGATCTGCAAGCCCATGAGCCCTTCATCTCGCCGAGGAGCATTGCCTTGAAGACCAAGCTGCACGACATCTGGAACGATGGCCGGGGCGCCGTCAACGGATGGCTCTCCGCCCCCAACGCGGTCATCGCCGAAGTCACCGGCAAGGCCGGGTTCGACTCCGTGACCATCGACCTCCAGCACGGCCTGAACGACTACCAGGCGGCGCTCTCCATGCTCCAGGCGCTGGCGGCGAGCGATTCGACCCCGATGGCGCGGGTGCCGTGGCTGGAGCCGGGCATCATCATGAAGCTGCTCGACGCGGGAGCGCTCGGGATCATCTGCCCTATGGTCAACACCCGGGCCGACGCGGAGCGCCTGGTGCGCTACGCCAACTACGCGCCGGTCGGCACGCGGAGCTTCGGCCCCACCCGTGCATCGCTCGTCTACGGCGCGGACTACGTCGCGAAGGCCAACGACACCGTGATCACTCTCGCGATGGTGGAGACGGTCGAAGCGCTCGCGAACGTGGAGGCGATCGCTACCACCCCGGGGCTCACCGGCGTCTACATCGGCCCGGCCGACCTGGCGCTCTCCATGGGCCATGTTCCGAAGCTGGACCCGGACGAGCCGGTGGTGGTCGAGGCGGTCGGGCGGATTCTCGCCGCGTGCAAGGGCGCCGGCATCCGCTGCGGCATCCACTGCCTGGCCCCGTCGTACGCGAAGCGGATGCTCGGCATGGGCTTCGATCTCGTGACCCTTGGCAGCGAGATCCGCATCTACAGTGCGGCTTGCGCGAGCGCCCTCGCCGAGGCGCGCGGATGAGCAGCCGAGGCACGGAGACCGAAGCAAGCCCCGCCGTTCGTCGCGCGGACGGACAGGTCCATGTCGACGCGCCGGCGATGGAGCGCTTCGTCGGTGCGATCTTCGAGCGTGCGGGTTGCGACGCCGAGGAAGCCCGGCGCATCGCGTGGCGGCTCACCGGCGCCAACCTGCGCGGGCACGATTCGCACGGGGTGCTCCGCACCCGCCGCTACCTGGAGTGGATGGAAGCCGACAAGGTCCGGCCGGGGCAACGCATCACGGTGGAGCGGGAGACCGAAGCGATCGCCATCGTCGACGGCGGCTACGGCTTCGGACAGACGGTCGGCGAGCAGACGGTGGACCTCGGGGTGGAGAAGGCGCGCCGGCACGGGGTGGCGGTCACCGCGCTGAAGAACGCCGGGCACCTCGGGCGCATCGGGGACTGGGCGGAGCGGGCGGCGGAGGCGAACTGCGCGTCCATCCACATGGTGAACGTGCGCGGGAGTCTGATCGTCGCGCCCTTCGGGGCGATCGAGCGCCGCGGCAGCACCTCGCCGTTCTGCGCCGGGGTGCCGCGCCCCGGCGAGCCACCGATCATCCACGACTTCGCCACCTCGGTGGTGGCGGAAGGCAAGGCCATGGTCGCCCTGCACGGCGGCAAACCCCTGCCTGCGGATGCGCTGGTGGATGCGGACGGCAGCTACACCTCGGACCCCCGCCCCCTCTACGGCGAAACCCCGGAGGGACGCACTCCCGACCCGCACGCGGGCCCCGGCGCCCTGGCCGCGTTCGGTCTCCACAAGGGGTCCGGACTCAACTTCTTCATGGAGATGTTCGGTGGCGCCCTGACCGGCTCCGGCACCGCCGCCGCGCTTGGCGACACCGGCAAGCGCCGGTTCTGCAACGGAATGTTCTCGATCTACATGCAGGTCGGTGCGTTCCACTCCGACGACTGGTTCGCGCGCGAAGTGAGTGCTTACGTTGACTACTGGAAGGCCGCCCGACCGGCACCTCCGGGCGGCGAAGTGCTGGTGCCCGGCGAGAAAGAGCGCATGACGATGGCCGAACGCACCAAGAGCGGTCTGCCACTCTCGGAAGGGGTGTGGGAGGACATCCTCAAGGCAGCGCGCAAAGTGGGGATGAGCGACCGAGAGGTGAAGGCGGCGCTGGCCGGGCAGGTGTAGGTTACGACCACCGTTGGACTATGCAGGGCGGGCCGCTGCCTCTCACATGGCGTCCAGCCGGGCGTGCTCTAAGCGCATGGGAGCGACGTTCGCGTCGAACTCCCGGGCGAGGCGGTGACCGGCGTAGGTGGCGTGCACCACCGCGCCGGGCACGTCGCAGTCGCCGATCCGTTGCAGAGTACGAATCCCGGCCTCGTTCAGCGCCTGCGGGCGGGCGGCGAGCATGCGGTACAGCGTGTCTTCCGGCTCTCTCGCGCCGACCACGACCAGATTCGCGGCCTCCAGCGTGCGGGCTTCACCGGCATAGCGCCCGGAGAGAGTGACGGTTCGGCCATCGAAGCCGGAGACGAAGGCGCCGGTGAGGATCGTCACCCCGAGTTCGATGAGCCGCTGCTGCGCGTACCACTGGTCATGGGTGTAGGCGCACCAGGCTGATACCACGTCGGCCGGGGTCACGTAGGTGACGCGGTGTCCTTGCTCCGCCAGCCGCTCCGCGAGGCAGCCGCCCATGTAGTACTGATCGAAGTCGAACAGCACCACCGGCGAGACGACCTCGGTGCCCGCCATGATGTCGTCAGGGGTCAGGACCCGGCCGCCGAACGTCGCGGGCATCGGGACCGAACGCGCATCGCACAGTGCGGTCGTCCAGCGGGCGCCGGTCGCGACCACCACGCGGGGAAAGTCGAACTCCAGCACATGCTCCGGCGAGAGCCGACTGTCGAAGTACACCTCGACGTTGGGAAGTTTGTCGAGCTGTCCGCGACGCCAGTCCCGCACCCGGATCCAGGTGGAAAGACCGGGGAGCCGCGACTCGTGGCGGAGGCGCCCTCCGAGCTCGGTCCCTGCCTCGGCCAGTGTGACCTCGTAGCCCCGCTGGCCGAGCGCCCGCGCCGCTTCGAGGCCCGCGGGGCCCGCGCCGATCACGAGCACGCGGTCGTCGGAGGCGCGGGCGTCGATCCGCTCGGGGTGCCAGTCCCGCCGCCATTCCTCGCCCATGGTGGGGTTCTGGGTGCAGCGGATCGGGACCGATTCGTGGTAGCACGAATAGCAGATGTTGCAGCCGATGCACTCGCGGATGTCGTCCTCCCTGCCTTCCTCAAGCTTCTTCGGCAGGAAGGGGTCCGCGATGGAGGGGCGGGCGGCGCCGATGAGATCGAGTACGCCGCGCCGGACCTGCGACACCATCGCATCGGGTGAGGTGAACCGTCCGACGCCCACCACGGGCTTCGAGGTCATCTGCTTCGCGAAGGCGACGTAGGGTTCCTGGTAGCCCTCGTCGGAGTAGCGCGCGTTCGAGCTGTCCTCGTACCCGAAGGTCTTGAGATCCCAGAGATCCGGCAGCTCTCCGATCAGCTCGAATACCCCGCGCCCTTCGTCGTGCCACTGCAGGCCCGCTTCGCCCATCAGTTCGTCGACCGAGAAGCGCACCGCCACTGCGCAGGTGTCGCCCACCGCTTCCCGGGTCTCCTCGATCATCTCGCGCAGCAGGCGCACCCGATTCTCGAGCGACCCCCCGTACTCGTCGGTGCGGCGGTTGGTGCGCCGGGAGATGAACTGGAAGGGTCCGAAGCTCATGCCCGCGTAGATGTAGACGATGTCGAAGCCGGCGCTTTTCGCCCGCTTCGCGGCGTCCACCTGCCAGGTGCGCAGGTTGCGGATGTCGGCCTTGTCCATCGCACGCGGATGCTGGGGGTACGATCCGCGCCCCCCGACCTGAAACCTGGGCAGCCCCGAGGGAGAGAGCGGCACCTCGCGCGTGGCCCGGTTGCTGGTCAAGCTCGACCCGTGGAACAGCTCCACTCCGGCGAGCGCGCCATACTCGTGCACCGCGTCCACCATCGGGGCGAGGTTCCTCACGTCCTCGTCGTCCCACAGCCGGGAGTAGCGGAAGGGGGCGTCGTCCGCGGTCGGGTGCACGGAGCAGTAGCCGGTGCACACCACCCCCCAGCCGCCCTCGGCCCGGATGGCGCGCAGGCCCTTGCGGGTATTCGGCATGTCGGCGCCGGTGCTGCTTGCGTGGGGGACCTGGTAGAAGCGGTTTCTCGCCGTTACCGGCCCGATCCGGACCGGTTCGAAGAGGATGTCGAATTCCGGGTTTCTGGGCATGCGTCTGCTGCTCCCGTACTGTCTTCAGCCTCCGGCCGGCGCCGGAAGTTTTCCCTCCTTCACCAGTTGTGCGTCGTGACCGGCGCAGATATCGAACTCGGTCTCCCCGCGTGCGAAGCGCCGGATGTGCTCCCAGTGCAGTCGGAAGTACGGCGCGCTCGGCAATGGGTGGCCGAGGCGCGCCTCGATCTCGCGGTGCAGCTCCGGCAGCCGATGAAAGGGGACGCTGGGGAAGGTGTGATGCGCGGTGTGGTAGGTCATGTTCCAGTTGAGCCAGCGCATGAACGCGTTGGTGGTCAGGGTGCGCGTGTTGAGCAGCGTGTTCGGCGCGTGGGTGAGGCCGACGTGTTCGCCGGCACCTTGCAGCATGTACGTCCATCGCATCAGCACGAAGGGCCCGATCCAGTAGTAGAGCGGCCACCAGGACTGCGCCGCCACCGTGCTCGCGGCGATTACCGCATATCCCCCGATCATCCACCGCGAACAGGCGATCACCGAGCGCCGCTGCCCCGCGGTCAGGTACCAGTCGTCGGCCCGGCCGAGCGCGTGATGAACGAGGCGGGGGATCTTTCTCTGGATCAGTGCGAGGCCGGACAGGTAGAGCAGATATCCCCCCAGGGTTCGAATCGGGCCGCGCGCAAGCTCGGTGTCCCGATCCCAGTTCTGCGTATTGCGATGGTGGGCGTAGTGGGACCACCGGTGGTCCGAGTTGGCGTAGAAGGTGATGAACCCGCAGACGAAGCCGACGACCTCGTTCAGCCGGCGGGTCCTGAAGGCGGTGAAGTGGTCGCACTCATGCTGGGGGGCGTAGAGGTAGTTGATGAGAAGTCCCTGGAGCAGGAACAACGGTACGCACCACCACGTGCCCCAAGTGTAGTGCATGGCCACGCCGTTGAGCGCGATTGCGCCCCAGTGGCTGGCGAGGTAGAGGAATGCCGGCCTGTTGCGCCGCTCCGAGAGCTCGGCGAGACGCGCCTTCGGAATGACACCCCTCGCCCCGATGAAGTCCTGCATGCGACGGTCCCGCGGCCGGTGCGGCGGGGGCAAGCGTAGCACTTTGCACGATGCCCGGCCCGCGACGCCGGCGCCCCCGCTCCGCTCTCACTACGCCGGCCCAACCGGTCGCCGCCGTCCGATCCTTGTCGCCTCTGCAAGCCCCGGGAAAGTCGGACGGTCACTACCAGCGGTTCTGTCCCCTGCCCCGTCGCATCGTCGGAGATCCGTCCGAATTTCAGCTTCGGTCGCCCGGGCCCGAAGCCTTCGGTCCCGGCGTCGCGCCGAGCAGCCGCCGGGCGCGGACCACGACCGGCAGATCGATCATCCGGTCGTCGAGACGTACCGCCCCGAGTCCGCGCGCCTCCGCGTCTTCGGCGGCGGCCACCACGCGGCGCGCCCATTCGATCTCCTCCGGCGATGGCGTGAAGGCGCGGTTGAGACGCTCGACCTGCACGGGATGCACCGCAAAGCCCCCCTCGGAGCCCATGGCCCGGCCTCGCCGGGCTGCCGCTTCGAAGGCGTCCGGATCGTCGAGGTTCGCCAGCGTCTCCGGCACCACCATCGGGACCACACCGGCCGCCCGCGCCGCGTGAATCACCTGGAGCGAGGCCGCATCCAGCAGCTCCGGCGTGGGAGTGGCGCGGAGATCGGCCACATAGTCCTCGATCCCGAAGGTCAGGGCGGCAATGCGCGGGGACGCCCGCGCAATCGGGGCCGCCTGCACCATCGCCCGGGCGCTTTCGAGCAACGGCACCAGCGCGATCGCACCGCGCGCGAGACCGCGTTCGCTCTCGATCTCGCCCATCACCCGATCGATCGCGCGTACGAAGCCGACCGAATCGCAGCCTGCGAGCAGCAGGGCCGAGACGCCCGGGCGCACCGCGACCTCCAGGTCGTGAAACGCCGGCCTCCACGGCATGTTGATGCGCACCAGGACGTCGAGCGATGCCGCCCTCAGGCGGTCCACCGCGGCGGGCAGGGCCGCGCGCGCCTCGTCCTTGCGCGCGTTGGCGATGCTCGCCTCCAGATCGAGGACGATGGCGTCGGCCCCCCGCTCGGCGGCGCGAGCGAGGAAGCGCTCCTCCAGCACGGGGATGAAGAGTACGGATCGCCACATTACACGATCCCCCGTTCGGCCAGCGCCGCCTGCTCGTCGGGACCGACTCCGACGAGGTCCAGGATCTCCGCGGTGTGCTGGCCCAGCTCCGGCGCGGGCGTCCGGATGGCGCCCGGCGTCCGCGACAGCCGCGGAAACACCTGGTGCATCGGCGTACGCCCCAGGTCCGCATCGGGCAGGTCAACCAGTACCTCCCGCCCGAGTATGTACTCGTGCTCCATCAAGTCGGAGGGGTCGCAGATCGGGCCGACCGTCACTCCGGCCTCGGAGAAGTGGGCGATGTTCTCATCGAGCGTCCTCGCGCCGATGAAGGCGGCGATGACGGCATCCAGGCTGGCGGCGTTGCGTACACGGTCGAGGTTGGTGAGGTAGCGCGGATCGTCGACAAGGTCCGCGCGTCCGATGGCTCGGGCGAGCTGCTCCCACATCGACTGCATCGACGCGGACATCGCGAGGTATCGTCCGTCCGAGCAGGTGTAGACGTTGCGCGGCGAGGCCACTTCGCTGCGGTTGCCTTCGCGGACCGGCACCCGGCCGGTGGCGGCGTGGATGGCCGCCCAGGGGCCGAGGATTCCGTGCAGCGGCTCGAAGAGCGACAGGTCGATGACCTGGCCCTCGCACCGTCCCCGGTCCCGGGCCAGCAGGGCGGTCACCGCCGCGCCGAATCCGGCGAGGCCCGCCACCATATCGGCGAGCGCAAGTGGCGGCAGCAGCGGCGGCTTGTCCGGAAACCCGGTCATCGCCGCGAATCCCGACATCGCCTCGATGAGGCTCCCGAACCCCGGCCGCTTCGCGTACGGCCCGGTCTGGCCCCATCCCGAGATGCGCACGATGACCAGACCGGGCTGGCGCTTCCAGAGCTGCTCCGGTCCGAGCCCCCAGTGCTCCAGGGTGCCGGGCACGAAATTCTCGACCAGCAGGTCGGTGTGCTCGACCAGCCGGAGGAGGAGCTCTCTCCCGGCCTCCGATTTCAGATTCAGGGTCAGGCTCTTCTTCGAGCGCGCATAGACTTTCCACCAGACCTGCGCTTCGCCCAGGCGCCGGAGGTCGTCTCCGACGCCCGGGCGTTCCACCTTGATGACCTCCGCCCCGAAGTCCGCGAGCATGTGCGTGAGCATGTTGCCCGACGCGAGCCGGGAAAGATCGACCACCCGCACGCCGCTCAGTGGCCCCTGTGTTCCGGATTCGAATTCAGCCGCAACCGGCATGACATTCTCCTTGGGCAGAACGATATTGGAGAGGAGGGAATTCCCGGCGCGGGTTACGGCGTCCGCACCTTCTCGTACCAGGGCTGAAGCTTCGGAAACAACGCCACCACATCCTTGGCGCGCTCGCGGAACGGCGTCTGGTCGATCCGGATGACCTTCATCATACATCGACGGGAATATCAAACACTTCGAGGGACTTCCGGTCCGTGATGCCGGCGGCGATGCGACCCGGGGATTCAGCGTCCTGGGGGCTCGCGATTGCGCCGGCGGGCGCATGCCGTGAGGGTCGTGAGTCAGGCGGCCGGGGGTGGTTCCCGGCCGCTGGCCTGGTGCTCTGCGCTGTGGATCTCACCGGTCGTCGGTGACACCACGGGGGTGAGACGACGAGCTAGCGCGGGGCGGGAGCCGCGACGAACGTCGGGGCACCGGGACGCGAGGATGTCGCCGCCCGCTTGCTTGCGCGGAATGCGCGGCGGAACACGTCCGCGATCCAGGACGCCATGTCGCCGAACGCATCGGCGCGCATCTGACGGCCGCGTTTCATTGCCTGGTCGATCTCGGCCTGTGAAGGGGTGGTGGGTCTTTTCAGCATCGGTCTGTCTCCTGTGTCGAGTTGCGTGGGTGCAGAGTATGACTATCCCCTCGCGATGCTAGAATCCCCCGCAAACAAACATCACCTTTGCTGAAATTGCACAAGTGAAAGAGAAGCCATGGACTCTCTCAACGCCATTCGCCTGTTCGCAGCCACCGTCGACGCCGGCAGTTTCTCCGAGACCGGCCGCCGTCTCGGAGTCGCACCGTCGTCGGTGTCGCGCCAGGTGGCGGCGCTGGAAGATCATGTCGGTGCCCGGTTGCTCCAGCGCACTACCCGCAAGCTCAGCCTGACGCAGGCGGGGCGGCTCTATCACGAGCGGATCGCCGGCATCCTGTCCGAGCTCGACGAGGCGACCGCCGCGATCTCCGACCTGGAGAGGGCGCCTCGGGGGGTGTTGCACGTCAACGGCCCGTGTGCCTTCGGGGTGCGCCACATCACACCGGCGATTCCCGAGTTCCTCGCCCGCTTCCCGGAGGTGCGGATTGAGCTGACGCTGACCGACAGCTTCGTGGACCTCATCGATGCCGGCGCCGACGTCGCGGTGCGGGTGGGAGAGCTGGAGGATTCGAGTCTGGTCGCGCGCCGCCTGGCCACCAACCGGCGCATTCTGTGCGCGAGCCCCGAGTATCTGGGGCGGGCGGGGACTCTGGAGCAACCGCGGGATCTCGCATCCCACAACTGCCTCATCTATACCCGCCACCACGGTAACGTCGCCTGGAAGCTGGCCGGACCGGAGGGGCCGGTGGAGGTACGGGTCGATGGCAGCCTGCGCACCAACAACACCGAGGCCGTGCACGCGGCGGTCGTCGCGGGACTGGGCATCGCGCTTCTGCCGACCTGGCTGGTGGGTGAGGAAGTGCAGTCCGGCCGGCTACGGGAGGTGCTGGGCGGCTTCGACGCCGCCGCCGGCGCGCTCGACACCGGGATACACGCTCTCTACCCCGCCCATCGTCACCTCTCGTGCAAGGTCCGAGCCTTCATCGACTTCCTGGTGGACCGCTTCGCCCCGCATCCGTACTGGGAGAGGCCTGCGCATCATGTCGCGCAAGAGGAGCTATATGTTGAAAACTGAGTGTCATACGCTCAATACTCAATAATGACGACAGTCTCCCGCAATGCCCATCTGCGCAATCTCGCGCGCCTGCTGCGCGAGAATCCCGTTGTGGCGCTGCTCGGCGCGCGTCAGGTCGGCAAGACGACCCTTGCCCGTGCGCTCATGCGACAGCGGCGAGGCCCCGTCACCTGGTTCGATCTGGAGCATCCGCGCGATCTGCGGCAACTGGAATGCTGGAGGCATTGAACCGCTCGCCTGAGGAGCTGCCACCTCGAGGCGAGCGGGCGAAGGACAAACCGGTCACAGCGATGACCGCCAATGCTTGAATCGCGACTCCCGCACGGCGGCAGGGATCCTGGATCTCACCGATAATCCGTCGTTCGGCATAGCCACTTCACGTTCCACCGTCCCATGCACCTGCTCAAGGCTCAACCGGGCGTCGTCGCCGACGGCAGCGAGGCCGTCGACCTCGGTCAGACCCCCGCCGAGATTGTCGTCCTTTCGGCCGCCGACACCGAGCTTGCCTCGCTCGCGGCGGCGCGCGCGACCCTCGGCGAGACGTTTCCCACCGTGCGGCTCGCCAACCTCATGCAGCTTTCGCACAACGCATCGGTCGATCTCTACTGCGAGACGGTCGTCGCCCGTGCCCGGCTCGTCGTCGTGCGTCTGCTCGGCGGAAAGTCCTACTGGCCCTACGGGGTCGAGCAGATCGTCGAGACCTGCGCGGGCACGGGGGCGACGCTTGCGCTGCTGCCCGGCGACGACCAGCCCGACCCTGCGCTTGCCGCGCACTCCAGCGCCAGCCCGCAGGCGTACCGGCGGCTCCGGAGCTACCTGCTGCATGGGGGCGCCGCCAACGCAAGGCATTTCCTCGCCTATGCCGCGTCGCTCATCGGTCGACGCTTCGACTGGCGGGAGCCGGCCGAGCTGTCGCGGGCCGGCATCTGGTGGCAGGATTCGGACCACCCCGGCCTCGCCGATCTACAAGGCGTATGGACGAAGGATGCGCCGGTTGCGGCGCTCGTCTTCTATCGCGCCCTGGTGCAGGCGGGCAACGTCGCTCCGGTTCGGGCGCTGATCGAGGCGCTCGCGCGGCACGGGGTCAACTGCCTGCCGGTGTACTGCACCAGCCTGAAGGATCCCGTTTCGGCCGGGGTCATCGAGTCGCTGCTGGTCGAGAGCGGGGCCAGGGTGGTTCTGAACGGCACTGGGTTCGCAGTCTCCACCCCCGGCCGGCCGACGGTCGATTCGCCATTGAACGCCGCCGGGGCGCTCGTGCTCCAGGTGGTGTTCTCCGGGGGCAACGAGCAAGACTGGCGCGCCGGCACCCGGGGACTCTCCGCCCGCGATATCGCCATGAACGTGGCGCTGCCGGAGGTCGATGGCCGCATCCTCGCGCGCGCCGTGTCCTTCAAGGGCGAGGCCCGCTTCGACACCGCCACGCAGTGCCCGCTCATCGCCTACGAGCCGGTGCCGGATCGGGTCGAGTTCGTCGCGAAGCTCGCGGCAAGCTGGTTGCGGCTCGGGAGCACGCCGCCCGCCCGGCGCCGCCTCGCGGTCGTCCTCGCCAACTATCCGAACCGTGACGGCCGGCTCGGCAATGGGGTCGGACTGGACACCCCCGCCAGCGTGATCGCGCTGCTGCATGCGCTCGAACGGGCGGGTTACGCGGTCACGGACATCCCCCGCGACGGCGACGCGCTGGTCGAGCGCCTCCGCCGCGGCCCGACCAATGCCGCGGTAGACGGACGCGAGATTGCGATCACGCTGCCGCTGGATGCCTATCGGCGGTTCTTCGTCACTCTGCCGGTGGCGGTGCGCCGCGCTGTGACCGAGCGCTGGGGCGAGCCGCAGAGCGACCCGTTCCATCTCGCTGCCTCCGGCGCGTTCGCCATTCCCGGGTTCGAGTGCGGCAACGTCGTCATCGGGCTGCAACCGGCGCGGGGTTACAACATCGACCCGCAGTCGACCTACCACGACCCGGACCTCGTCCCCCCGCACGGCTACCTCGCGTTCTACGCATGGCTGCGCACCGTCGGGGACGTGCACGCGGTCATCCACGCGGGCAAGCATGGCAACCTCGAATGGCTGCCGGGCAAGGCGCTCGCGCTCGGCGAGTCGTGCTTCCCCGAAGCCGTCCTCGGGCCGCTGCCGCACCTCTACCCGTTCATCGTCAACGACCCCGGCGAAGGCACCCAGGCCAAGCGCCGGGCGCAGGCGGTCATCGTCGATCACCTCACGCCGCCGCTCACCCGGGCGGAGACCTACGGCCCGCTCGCGGAACTGGAGTTGCTCGTCGACGAGTACTTCGAGGCGGCCGGGGTGGACCCGCGCCGGCTGAAGATCCTGCGCGAGGAGATCCTGGCCCTCGCCGCCCACGTCGGGCTGGACCGGGACTGCGGCATCGAGGCCGGCGACGACCACGACACCGCGCTCTCCAAACTCGACAATCATCTCTGCGAGCTGAAGGAGATGCAGATTCGGGGCGGCCTGCATGTGCTCGGCCGGGCGCCGGCCGGTCCCGCGCTGACCGATCTCCTGGTGTCCATGGTCCGGCTGCCCCGCGGCGACACCGAGATTGCCGACGCTTCGATCCTGCGCGCGCTCGCCGCCGATCTGGGCCTGGGGGACTTCGATCCCCTGTCCGCACATCTCGGGGAACGCTGGCATGGCCCCCGGCCTGCGGCACTGGCGACGCTGCGTGCCGGGTCGGCGCGGGATGGTGCGCCCGCCCCGGAGCGCGGACTTCCGGCCGGCATGGATGCCCCCTCGTCGTGGCGGACCTGTGGCGACACGGTCGAGCGGCTGGAGCATCTGGCCCGCGCGCTCGTCGAGGGCACGGAGTGGCCGGATTCCGGATGGGCCCGCACTCGCGCGGTGCTGGAGTTCGTCGAGCGCGATCTGCGCCCGCGAGTGGTTGCCTCGGGTCCGGCCGAGCTCGATGCCTGCCGGCATGCCCTGGATGCCAGGTTCCTGTCACCCGGCCCTTCGGGCGCACCCACCCGCGGCCGCCTCGACGTGCTGCCCACGGGGAGGAACTTCTACTCCGTCGATACCCGCACCGTGCCAACCCCGGCGGCCTGGAAGCTCGGCTGGCAGTCGGCGGCGCTCCTGCTGGAACGCTACCGGCAGGAGCACGGCGCGTGGCCGAAGCGCATTGCGCTTTCCGCTTGGGGCACCGCGAACATGCGCACCGGTGGCGACGACATCGCGCAGGCGCTCGGGCTCATGGGCGTGAAGCCGACGTGGGAGGTGGCGTCCCGGCGGGTCACCGGATTCGAGGTGCTGCCGCTCGACCTTCTGGACCGGCCCCGCGTCGACGTGACGCTGCGCATCTCGGGGTTCTTCCGCGACGCCTTCCCCTCCCAGATCGATCTCTTCGACTCCGCCGCCCGCGCCGTCGCCGCCCTCGACGAGCCGGAGCGGCTCAATCCGCTGGCGGCGCGCACCCGGGACGAGACGGCCCGGCTCGTGGCCGCGGGGGCCGACGAGACGACCGCGGCGCGGCGTGCCGGGTTCCGGGTCTTCGGCTCCAGGCCGGGCGCCTACGGCGCCGGCTTGCAGGCACTCATCGACGAACGCGGCTGGGAGACCGAAGCGGACCTCGCTCGTGCCTACATCGCCTGGGGCGGTTACGCCTACGGCGCGGGCGCGCAAGGCGCGGCCGAACACGGACTGTTCGAGGCCCGGCTCGCCAGCGTGCAGGCGGTGCTCCACAACCAGGACAACCGCGAGCACGATCTGCTCGACTCGGACGACTACTACCAGTTCGAAGGGGGACTGACGGCCACCGTCAGGCATCTGAGCGGCGAGCGCCCGGAGGTCTATCACAACGACCATTCCCGACCCGAAACCCCCCGCATCCGCACGTTGAAGGAGGAGATCGCCCGGGTGGTGCGGGCGCGAGCGGTCAACCCGAAGTGGATCGGCGCCATGCGGCGTCACGGTTACAAGGGCGCCTTCGAGATGGCGGCGACGCTCGACTATCTCTTCGCTTTCGCGGCCACCACCGGCATGGTGGAAAACCACCATTTCGACGCGGTCCACGCGGCGTTCATGGAGGACAAGGAGGTGCGGGAGTTCCTGGAGCGGAAGAATCCGGACGCCCTTCGAGAGATGGCGGAGCGCTTCCTGGAGGCGGCGGAGCGGGGCCTGTGGAGGCCGCGCTCGAACTCCGCGCTGGGCACGCTACGCGCGACCGCCGGCGAGCCTTCGAAGTGACGGTCGGGCGCGCGTTCTGCGGTGCCGTTTGATTCACGCGCGGCTTCTCACGACACGGAGGCGGGCGAAATCGGGGATGGAGCAGATTCGAGCGTGGCCTCGAAGGCCCCGCCGTGTCAGCCGGGCCCGGAATGCATCGGCCGGGGGGTCAGCATCCGGCGGATCTCGTCCTCCGAGATGTCGATGACGTCATCGGCGAGCTGTGCGACCTCGCGCGAGAGGCTGCTGCGCTTCGGCGTGGCCACCAGCACCCGGGTGCCGAAATCCTGGGATGCGCGCACGACCTCCGCGAAGTCGCGGTCGCCGGCCACGAGCACCATGGTCGCGCAGACCGACCGGCCGGCGAGCCGCACCATGTCGAGCGCGATCAGGGTATCCACCCCCTTCTGTTGGCGAGTGGGCCGGAAGGTCCAGTGCCGGTCGAACTCGGTCAGCAACTCCTCCGGATCGACCCCGAGGCCGGCCGCCGTCGACTCCAGCGCTCGCCGAATCGGCTGCTCCAGCGGTGACAACCCCTCCGCGATGTGCCCCAGGCGGAGCTGCAGGCCGGGGGTGAGGGCAATCGCGTCGAAGAAGGATCGCTGCCCACCGTAGTTGTAGTGCGAGGGGTCGAAGGCGCTGTCGTACCAGTAGGCTCGCAGGAACGTCTGATCCAGGGCCTCCTGGCGCGCAAGGAAACGACACCAGCTCACTACCGCCTGCGCATCGGGGCGGACGGCCTTGGGCGACTGCCCGATCGCCTTGGCGCCCTCGGCTCGCAGGAAGCTCGCGTCTATGAAACCGGCGTATGTATCGGACATGAAGAAGGCCGTCGAGTTGCTGCTCTTTTTGACGCTTGATTGACATCAAACAACCAATCTATCACCCTGACTCGGAGAGTTCGAGCCGTCGCCATGAGCGCCGTCGGTGAGGCACTCCTGCGGGAGCCGATCTCGGCAAATCAGCGCGAACGCCGCTCGCACCACAGGCAGGAGACCCCGCATGAATATCGTAATGGTCGTTTCCATGGTGCTGTGTGCCGCCATCGGGCTGTGGGGGGTCTTCGACCCCGACGCCATGACCGCGGCCGCGCAGGCCCTGGTCAACTACTCCCTGACCGCACTCGACTGGTTCTTCCTCCTGCTGTGCACGTTCTTCTTCGTATTCATGATGGCCATCGGCTTCTCCAGGTATGGCCGCATCAGGCTCGGGGGCGACGACGAGGTGCCGGAGTTCAGCACTCCCTCGTGGGTCGCAATGCTGTTCGCGGCCGGCATGGGCTCCGGGCTCCTGTTCTGGGGTGTCGCCGAGCCCATCTATCACTTCAGCTCGCCGCCCGGGGGCATGGCGGGAGAGACTCCGGAGGCGGCGCGGCAGGCGTTCGTCATCACGAACTTCCACTGGGGGCTTCAGGCCTGGTCGATCTACGGATGCTGTGCGCTCGTGATCGCCTACGGCACGTTCAGGCTGGGTCTGCCCTCCATGATCTCGACGCCGATCCTCGTCGGGCTCAAGAATGTCTTCACCCGGCCTGCTCTCAAGGGCATCGGATCGGTCGCGGACATTCTCGCCGTGGTCGCGGTGATCTTCGGGCTGGCCGGATCGCTCGCGATGGGTACGCTGATGGTGCGCTCGGGGATGCATTCGGTATTCGGCACCGACAGCGGCTCGACCACCATCAGCTTCATGATTCTCGCTGCCCTGACGGTGTGTTTCCTCCTGTCCGCGTCGACCGGTGTCGACAAGGGCATCAAGATCCTGAGCAACATCAACATGATCGTCGCGATCGTGATCCTGCTGGTGGTGCTGTTCGGGGGACCCACCGCCTATCTGTTCCAGGTCTTCGTCAACTCGATCGGTGATTACCTGATCCAGTTCATCCCCCTCTCGTTCAAGATCTACAGCTTCCAGCCTCCGGCATCCTGGAACTGGTTCCACGGCTGGACGCTGACCTACCTCATCTGGTGGCTCGCGTGGGGGCCCTTCGTCGGCATCTTCATCGCGCGCATCAGCCGGGGCCGCACCATCCGCGAATTCGTGATCTTCGTCGTCGCAGTCCCCACCATCGTGTCGATGCTCTGGTTCGCCGCGTTCGGCGGCGCCGCCATCCACATCGAACTCTTCGGCGCCGGCGGCTTGGCGGAGAAGGTATTTTCGGACGTCTCCGCCGCGCTGTTCGCGTTCTTCGAGTACTTCCCCGCCACCGACATGCTCAACCTGCTGACGGTGGGTCTGATCTTCATCTTCCTGGTGACCAGCGCCGACTCGGGGACGTTCGTGATCAGCATGATGACGAGCAACGGAAACCTGAATCCGGCGGTGCGGGTGAAGCTGATCTGGGGTCTCATCATCACCGCGATCACAGTGGGCACTCTGGCTACGGGCAGCGTCTCCGTCGCCAAGGCGATGGCGATCACCGGCGCCATCCCGTTCACCATCATCGTCATCCTGCAAATGGCGGGATTCGTCCGGATGATTCGGGAAGACCCTCAGGTGAAGACCCCCCGAACCGTCGTTCGCAGCGCGGACGGCACCCCCCCGGAACGCACCGCCGCGTGAGGAGGCCTGCCATGTCGAACAAAACGCTCGCCTGCATGAGTGCCGTCGTGCTCGGTGCGCTCCTCGCCGGCTGTGCGGAGGAGCCGCCCAGCTTGCGGGTCGGCTCCAAGCCGTTCTCCGAGAGCATGATCCTGGCCGAGATGGTTGCGCAGCTTGCGGAGAACGAGGGCATCGCGGTGGAACGCCATATCCCCTTCGGGACGACCGAACGGATCATGGAAGCCACCAAGCAGGGGGTGCTCGATGTCTATCCCGAGTACAACGGCACCGCGCTGATCTTCCTCGGCCAGGCGCCGACGAGCGACGGGGAGAAGTCGACGGAGATCGTACAGCGCCTGTTCAACCCGCTGGGGCTCGAGATGTCGGGCAAGTTCGGGTTCTCGAACGACTACGCCATCGTGATGACCAGCGAGCGGGCCCAGGAGCTCGGTGTCGGTTCGATCAGCGATCTGGCCGACCTCGGCCGGCCGCTCACCTTCGCGGTGGACGAGGACTTCACGCAACGGCCCGCCGACGGCCTGCCGCAGATGCTTCGCCGCTACGGCATCACCGGAAGCTCCACCCTGGCGTTTCCGCTCGGGACGGAGGGCAAGGATCGGATCGTCTCGGCCCTGCTCGACGGATCGGCCGACGTCGCGGAGTTGTTCGTCACCGACGGCCAGATCGCGGAGTACGGCCTCGTCGTCCTTGAAGATGACCAGAAGTTCTTCCCGGTGTACGAGGCGGCGTCGCTGGTCCGCTCGGAGGCGTTGCGCACATTGCCGAGCCTCTCGGGTGTGCTCGCGCAGCTCTCCGGCGCCATCACCGCGGCGGACATGCAGCGAATGAACAAGTCCGTCGACCTCGACGCCCAGACGCCGGCGAGCGTCGCCTCGGGGTTCCTTGCCGGCAAGGGCTTGCTGCCGGAGGGTGCCGCCGCGACGAATGTGGAAACGCTGTTCGTGGCCGGCGACCCCAGCCTCGACCGCGGCAGCGAGAGTGCGCGGGCGCTGCGCGCCATCCGCGCCGGCTTCCCGGGCCGAGACCTGGATATCCTCAATACGCCGGATCCCCTCGGTGCGCTCGCGAACGGTGCGGCGCGGGTCGCGATCGCCGGCACGGAGGCGTTCTACACCATCGGCGATTCCGGGCCGGTCGCCAGAGACGATGCGCAGGCGTTCGCGGTGCTCGGCTACCGGACCGCGCACCTCTTCGCACGCAGCGTGGGTGCAGCCAGCGAGCTGCTCGGCATGAAGACCATCGTCACGGACCAGGCCGGAAGCGGGTCCGCGATCGTTCTGGAGATGCTCCTCGGCTCGCTGGGGCTCGCCGATTCGGTGGAGGTCGTGCACGAGCAGAGGAGCCTGGCCGAACAGGTGGCGGGCTTGCGCAACGGCGATCACGAGGGTGTGTTCAGGATGGCGGTGCAGGGTGACCGGGCGGTCAAGGCCGCCATGCGGGACGGGGGCGTGCAGCTCGCCGCGCTCGATCAGTGGTCGGTGGAGGGGCACACCGCCCGGTACAGCTTCATCCGGCCGACGACGATTCCCTCCGAGACCTATCCGTCGCAGTTCGTGCCGGTGGCAAGCGTGAGCACTCAGTATGTGCTCGCCAGTCCTGTCCAGAAGCGGCAGGAGACGGGCGAGGTGGGGCCTGGCACCGCGGGGGTCGCCCAGGTCGTGCCGGTCGGCGCCGATGCGGTGGAGGCGATCCGGGCCGCGCTGGGCGCTGCCGACCCCGTCGATCCCGCGGTGCCGGTGCACACGGCACTGGCGCCATCGATCGAGGTGGTCGACAAATCCCTTCCGTTCAGCCTCGACGTTTCGATCATCAACATCGTGATGATCGCGTTCACGATCTGGGTGCTCTACATCTGCTTCCTGCCCAGCCCGCGACGCCTCACGATGCCGGACGACGACTAGGAGTCTGCACCGCATTTCTCACCGGCGCTCGGACCGGAGCCATGCGAGCTTGAGCGGTCCCCCGGTCCCTGCGGGAACTGGCGAGCAATGTGGGCCAGCACACAGGAGAGTCGAGAATGACCAACTACCTGGCCGCGATCGATCTGGCCGATGACGAATCCCTGGAGAACATTCTCGCGACCACGGTGCGGATGGCCACCGGGATCGAAGGTTCCCGGATCTACCTGATGACTGTGGTGCCGGGCGTTCCGGCGGGGCTCGACGTTCGATACGCGGTGCGCGGCGAGCGGCGGGGCTCGGCGGAGTATCCGTTGCAGGAGTGGATGGACGAGGCCGCGAGGCGGCTTGGCGAGATCGCGTCCGAGCACATCCCCGAAGCGATGCGGGCCGGCGTCGTCGTCCGCAATGGCACCGTCTACAAGGAGATCGTGGAAGCGGCTCGGGATCTGGACATCGGGCAGATCATCATGGGCGCCCACCGCCCGTCCCTCGCCGACTTCCTGCTGGGTCCCAACTCGGCCCGGGTCGCGCGCCACGCGGGCTGCACGGTGACAGTAGTCCGATAACCCGAAAAATTCACCGATTCACGAAGCGAGGGCGCAGAGCGGCGCGTCCGATCGGGCGCGCCGAGGACAGGCTCAATCCGCGTCGATCACCCGCGTCGCTTGCCCTCCAGCCCCAGCAGCCGGTCGAGCGACCAGGCGCCGGGGCCGCAGGCCACCAGGGCGAGCAGCACCACCGCCCACCACATGGCGGGATTCCACCAGTGGCTCCAGGTGGGGAACACTGCGAGCTGGATGAACAGCGTCATGCCGAAGAGCCCGAACGCGGCGAGTCGGCTAAATAATCCGACCACCAGCAGCACCGGCAGCGCGATCTCCACGACCCCGGCGGTGACCGCGAGCGCCTTGATGATCGGGACGATCGCCGAGCTCTCGGTGTACTCCAGAGTCGCGGGGTCACAGAGCTGCAGCGCCCCCGCCCGCGGCGGATCGGGGCAGAAGAATTCGTAGAGGAAGAGGTCGTACTTGTCCCGGTTGAACGCCAGAAAGCCGTTCCACTTCGTCAGACCTGAGTCCCAGAACACCTTGGCGCCGGCGAGCCGGAGCGCCAGAAGAGCCAGCGGTTCCAGCAGTGCGCCGATTCCGACGACCAGAGCGTGGTATGCCGATTTCATGGTTTCAGTCCCTCCAGACAGTATCGAAACCGGACCGACGAGCGTCTCCGCCCGCTGGCTCCCAGTCCTCGAACGACAGCATGCGATGGTGCAACAGCGACGCGAACGTCGCCACCAGATCGAACTCCGCGTCGAGGTCGAGCGCGGCGCCGGCCGCTTCTGCGCACGTCCGCCCCGCCGCGATGTTGGCGATGAACGCGTGTTCCGGGGCGGCGAGGTCGCGGTAGAGCACCTCTCCGCCGCTGCGCCAGACCAGCACCTGCCGAGGCACGGGTCGGAATCCGGCTTCCACCCCCGGGGCGCCTTCGCGAAGCTGGCGCCATGCGTCGAGCACGCAGTGCTCGAGCGATACCAGACGCACCCAGGGGGAGAGGTGGCCGCGCAGGTTCATGAGTGTCTCGGCGTCGTCGGGGACGCCGTCGGTCGATGCAGGCGTCGGGGAGCCGGTCGAGTCCGGTACGGACTGCTCTGTTGCGATGGACAAGCCGGTCGGGTCCGGTTCGGAACGCCCCGCCGCGATGGACAAGCCGCTAGAATCCGATGACGTGCGGGCGTTGTCGAGGCCGTCGCCGCCCGGCGCGGAGTCGTTCGGGCCGGCGAGGTGCGATGCAGGGTACGCGTTCGCTGCGCTCCGGCCGCCCGCGCCCGGGAGCACACTGGAGTCACTGCGGCGGTGCGGTGTGGCTTCGATGTCGTCGTCCGGGGCGAAACAGACCTCTGTCCATGCGCGATCGAGCGCCGCGAACGACGCGAGCCAGTCGAGGCCATGTAGATCGCGCATGGCCCGAATGTGTTGCGGAAAGTCCGCTCCATACTCCACGAGGCTCGCCACTCGCGGAGGGTGTGCCTCGACGAAGGGGCGGGCCAGGGCCGGAAAGCGTGTCTCGCCGATGAGCCGCTCGACCGACGGGTAGTTCGCCCGCAGGGCGTCGATGCATGCCTTGAGGAATCCGTTGCGATAGACCCGGAGCCGGCCGAGGTCGGCGTCCTCCGCGCAAAAGCCGGAGAGCGCGCTTACCGTGCCGGTGCGCAGGTAACGCGAGAACGCATCGGCGTAGGCGTCAAGCAACGGCCCGCTCCGAGCTCTCGCCCCGACGCGTCAGCGCCTTCTGCGCCCGACGCCGCTCTTCCATCAGCACCTCGAACGCCGGGAGTTTGCCGTCGCGCTCCAGCAACACCGGTCTCGGGCCGAGGCGCGCGAGCGCGGCGTCCAGAAGCGCCCACACCGCCTCGCTCACCGGCGCGGCGTGGGTGTCGATCAGGAGCGCTTCGCCGTAGTTCCCGTCGGCCTCGTGTCCGGCGATGTGGATTTCCCCGATCCGATCGGCGGCGAGCGCCGCGATGTACCGCTCGGGGTCGATGCCGCAGTTGCGGGCGCTCAGGTAGACGTTGTTCACGTCGAGGAGAAGGCCGCATCCGGTGCGGGTGGCGACTTCGTTGAGGAAGTCGGGCTCGTCCATCTCGCTCGTGAACGGCAGGTAGTTGGTCGGGTTCTCGATCAGAATGGGGCGCCCGATCGCGGTCTGATACCGGTCCACGCCCTCGACAAGCTGTCGCAGGGCCTCGCCGGTGCGAGGCAACGGCAGGAGGTCCGCAAACCACACCCCGTTCGCGCTCGACCACACCGCATGCTCAGACACCAGAGTGGGCTCGAATGCCTCCACCAGGCGCCGGGCCGCGGCCAGGTGATGCGCATCCGGCGGCGCCGGCCCGCCGAGCGAAGCGCCGACGCCGTGGAAGCTCACCGGGAACGCTTCCCGCACCCGTCGCAACTGCTCGAGGCGCGGACCGCCCGCCACCATGTAGTTCTCGGTGTGAACTTCGAACCACAGGGCGGACTCGGTGCACCCCAGTGCGGGTTCGACGTGGGGTTGCTTGAGGCCGACTCCGGCTCCGAGGTGCCCGGTGCCTTGCATCGAAGCCGGCGGGTCCGAAGCCGGTCGCCGAGTGCACGTGCAGTCAGTCATTGCGGAAATTGCCGGCGGGTGTGGAACGGGCGTATACGTTCGCAGCCCGGATTGGGCGGCGGGTGGCGTCTGCCGCCGCGTTGCTGCCGCCCGGGCTCATGGCGCGGGACCGGGACCGGAACGAGGACAGTGCCGATGCCGGGTCGCCCGGGCCGCAGGTTGCGGTCCGTCGGCCCGGCATCGACGACACTGCCCTCAGGGGTTGTTGCGGTCGAGGGCTTTCAGGGAGCCCGGCCCTTCAGGAGTCATGATGAACTCGCAGCTCCCCTTCGGAGAGTGGGTCCACGCATTGCCCTGGAAGTCCACGGTCGAGGTGCCTTCGCAACTCGTGCCCGCGCCGGCGGCGCAGTCGTTCTCGCCCGAAAGCGCGATGCCGTAGCACTTGTCCTTGCGCCCGCTCGGCGCATTGCCCGCCATCCACTGTGCGAACGCGGTCTTCACCGCCTCCGGCGCGCCGTCCGCGATCGTCAACTGATCGTTGGGCTTCGCCGCCGCTCCGGCGCTCATCGCCGCGACGGCGGCGCCGGTCATCAATGCCCTGGCGATTGCGGCCCGGGGAGTCGCTGATTTGGTCGTCATTGCACGTTCCTCCTGTCTTCGGGTTGGGAAAAGGGATGCTATCGGGAAATCGGACCCCGGTGGTCCGCCGATGGTTTCCGGTACATCATCGTTTCAGGTTGCGACCCGAGGTCGGTCATCAAGGACCGGTGGTCTGCGGGACAGGTCGCAGTGTAGTCCGGCATCACCGTTCCGGGGCGCGCATGCGGTGCGCGCGGGCGGGGGCGTGCACACCGGAAGAGCCCGCGCCCCCCGCCACCGCGGTGCGTCCGTGGACCGACCGTCGACTCATACCGCCTCCAGCACGCCGTCGGCTGCCCACTGCTTCAGAAAGGTGGCGGCACGGAGCGCCGCCGCCTCCTCTCCGACCCGCTCGCACAGTCCGGCGCAGATCGCACCGAAATCCTCGCTGGTGTCGCAGCGCCGGAGCGCCCACGCCTCGTCGGGATCGATCGAGCGCCAGCGCACGAGCAGATCCTGGCGCCACAGCAGCCACTCCACCGCACATTCGGTACGGCTGGCAGAGCCGGCACAGTTCGTGCGCGACGGCGCGGGGACCGTCTCGTCACCGTCGATGGCCTTCCACACGACGGGGACGTTCCATTCGAGCGTGACCCGCCGCACCGCGGGCTTCAGACGCGGTTGGATGCCGGCCCATCGATCGGGCGGGATGGCGGCGATGTCCTCCACGCCGACCACCGGGCTGTCGGGCGCATCAAGCAGCTCGCCCTTGGCCCACTCGAACACGGCCATCTCGGCGAACACCGGTTGCTCCCGCCACGGCGCGGTGGAGCGCAGGAACGCGGACAGATGGGCGCCGAACCAGCGAATCGAGGGATGATGCGACGGATGCGCTTCGATGTACGCAAGCCCCAGGCGCCGGAACTCTTCGTCCCCGGCCAGGGTGTGCAGCCCCGGATAGTCCTGGCCGAGCACCTCCAGAAACCGGAGCCGGATCGCATCCGCATAGACCTTCAGGCGCTCTCGGGCCGATACCGCGTCGGTGTCGGCCACGGTGACCGGGGGGGCGCTCGCATCCCCGAGCACCCAGGACTGAAAGCCGCGTTGCAGTTCCCGGAGCGCAGTCATGGCCCGGCCGCGCTCAGCCGTGGTGCTCCATCCGCCAAGGCCGCCCGCGCCTGCGCAAGCTCGTCGAGCAGCACGTCCAGAGGCGGGATGTCGTCGTCGCGCTCGATCATGGTGGAGACCGGCCCGAGGCGCGCGATTGCCTCTCCGTACAGGTCCCACACCGGATCCGGCACCGGATGGTCGTGGGTGTCGATGATGAGCGGCCCGTTATGACTGTGGCCGGCAAGATGGATCTGTCGAACCCGTTCGCTCGGCACGCCGTCGAGGTAGGCGAGCGGGTCGAACCCGTGATTGTGAGCGCTCACATAGATGTTGTTCACATCGAGCAGGATCAGGCAGTCCGCGCGCTCCGCGATTGCGGCCAGGAACTCCCACTCCGGCACGTGCGAATCCGTATAGATCAGGTAGCTGGAAACGTTCTCCAGAAGAATCTGCCGCCCGAGGAAGTCCTGTACCCGGCCGACCCGATCGGCCACATGCGCGACCGCCTCCTCGGTGTAGGGCAGCGGCAGCAGGTCGTGCAGGTTGCGCCCGTCGATGCCGGTCCAGCACAGGTGATCGGAGACCCAGGCCGGCTCGACGCGGGCCGCAAGGCGCTTCAGGCCGGCGAGGTATTCGACATCGAGCGGGTCGGTGCTGCCGATGGAGAGCGAGACCCCGTGCATCACCATGGGGTAGTGCTCGCGAATGCGGTCGAGGTAGTGCAGCGGTTTCCCGCCATCGACGAGGTAGTTCTCGCTGATGATCTCGAACCAGTCGACGGGCGGCCGGCTTTCGAGCACTTCCAGATAGTGGTCGGGCCGGAGCCCCAACCCGAAGCCGAGGAAGGGCCTGCCCGCCGGGGCGCCGATTCCCGTGCTTTCCGGGGAAAGTCGTGCGGCGTTCATGGCGGCAAGGCTCATGGCGGAAAGGCTGCCTCGCGTTGTCTTGGGATACAGGCCAGCCAGGAAATTCCGCCCGCGCGGGCGGCCTGGCGACGGAATGTGAACGTTGCGGTGCGGCAACCTGTGTGTTGTAGGGAGGCACCCGTGGGCATCAGGGCCGAACTACCGACTTCCGGATCACCCGCTACCGAGGATGCGAGGGCTGTTGCCGGGAGCCGGAGCACTGCCGAGCCGCCGGGTGGGCGAGAGAGACGGAGCGGGGCGTGCACCCCGCTCCGTGTCGTCATGCAGGACGAAGGGCGCGGCCTAGCTGGCCTCGACCGTGCCGCCGGCCTCCATGCACGCGGCCTCGTCGGCCGCCATGACGAATCCCTGGCCCTTGCAGGCGTTCAGACCCTTGCACTCGCTGGTCGCGGTCTTGCAGGCGCTGTTGCCCTTGCAGGCGTTGCCGCCGACACACTTGACTGCGTCGGCCGCGCTGACCGCGACCGGCGCGAGGGCGAACATCGCGGCGGCGGCCGCGGCGAGGGTCAGGCTTGAAGTGGTCTTGACGTTCATGGGGATCTCCTTTGGAAACAATATGGGACGATCTCATTGAGCTGCTGTTGGAGTCGAGGTCGCGGTTTCGCGAGCCGACTGAGGTCATTGTAGAGGGGCAAGTATCACGCGGCTATCACGGCAAGGTCACGAGGAACCGTCGTGGCCGCGCACCTGCGCCGCCTCCGTGCCGGCCGAGCGCGGCGGGCCGGCGAGGGTGCCTCCCCCGTCGACCACCAGCGTGTGGCCGGTGATGTAGCGCGCCCACCCGGAAGCGAGAAAGAGCACCGCGCGGCCGATATCCCAGCCGGTGCCCTCGATGCCGAGCAGCGAGTATTTGCGGCGCTGTTCCCGCGCCTCGTCCGACATGCCGTCCGAGTACACCATCGGTGTGTAGACCGCGCCCGGGGCAATGCAGTTGACGCGGATTCCGTCGCGGGCGTGATCGACCGCCATCGCGCGGGTGAGGCCGATGACCGCGGCCTTCGAGGTCGAGTAGGCGGTCATGCCGCGCGGCCTCAACGTCGCGATGGAGGAGATATTCACGATCGCGCCGCCGTCGCCGTTCTCGATCATGGCGGGGATGACGTGCTTCGAGGTGAGGAACATCGCCTCGACGTTCACCCGCATCACCCGCTCCCACCGGGTCTGCGTCTCGGCGACCACCGTGCCGACGCTCATGATGCCGATGTTGTTGTCGAGCACGTCGATGCGCCCGAACCGCGCGAGCGCGGCCTCCGCCATCGCCCGGCACTGGTCCTCGTTGGTGAGGTCCGCCGCGTGGGCGGCCGCCTCCCCGCCCTCCGCCGCGATCATCCGCACCGTGCCCTCGGCGAGGTCGAGCGATCGATCCACGACGAACACCCGCGCGCCCGCCCGGGCGAGCAGGATGGCCGCCGCGCGGCCGTTGCCGATGCCGTTTCCCGCCGCGCCGCCGCCCGCGACGATGGCGACCTTGCCTTCCAGTCCGAGGTCCGCGTGAAGATTGGCTTGAAGATCAGCGTTCACCGTTTGGTCTCCCCTTGTTCCGGATTCGGGGATGGTAGTGGTCGGATGCCGCATGATCACGCCGATTCTCCGGGTTACCATGCCACCGGCCTCGGCCGAGGCATCCCGATACAGGAACGAGCCATGGCGCGCAGAAGGAAAACCACCCCGAGCACCACGGCACCGGCCGGTGAGGCAGTCACCTCGATCAGGTATTCGGCGACGCGGAAGAACATTCCCCCGGCGGGGCTCGAATCCCACGGCATGGTTCGGGAGGAGCCACCGGTTGAGTACCACCACAATCCTCATTTGCCGCCGGTGTTGCGGTCCTCTCCGGATGCGGCCGCCACCGACCGGTTGCCGGAGTTGGTGGCGACAGCCCGGCAGCGGCCTCTTTCGGAGGAAGAGGCTACGCTGCTCGAGGACGCGCTGAGGCGCCACGAGCCGTGGCTCGAATGGAGCGGAAAGCGGGAGCGGCCCTCGTTCGAGGCCGACCCCGTGGCGCTGCACATGCACGAGCGTGTTTCCACGCAGGCCATTCTTCGAGTGCTGGCCCGCCAGGACGTGCATCGGGATCTCTTCGCCGACCCGCAACTGGACTACGCGAGCGCGGTGCAGTTCTACCGGCACGACGTGGACTGGACCAATCGGATGATTCTCGGTGATTCGCTCCAGGTCATGGCGAGCCTTGCTCGGCGCGAAGATCTGGCAGGCAAGGTGCAGATGATCTACATCGACCCGCCCTACGGAATCAGCTTCAAGTCGAATTTTCAGCCGCAACTTGGGCAGCTCGGTGTCAAGGATCGTGAGCAGGACCTCACACGCGAACCGGAGATGGTCAAGGCGTATCGGGATACTTGGACACTCGGTATCCATTCGTACCTCGCCTATCTGCGGGACCGGCTGGTGATGACACGAGAGTTGTTGACCGATACCGGCAGCATTTTCGTACAAATCAGTGACGCGAATTTGCATCGCGTCAGATGTTTACTGGACGAGGTATTCGGACAAGAAAATGCCTGTGCGACTATTCCCTTTGTCACGACGAGCGGCCAGACGAGTGAGTTACTTGCGACAACTTTCGATTTTCTTTTGTGGTACGCCAAAGAACGAAAATTTCTCAAATTTCGAGATTTGTACAAGGTGAAGAAAGTCGATAAAGAAGGTGGTACTAAATACAAAAATATTGAACTGCCTTCTGGTGAACGTGGTCCCTCTGGAAGTTTCGGGAATTATATGCCAGAGGGAGCAAAAATATATCGACCAAGCCCAATGGTATCCCAAAGTGGTGGCGAAAATAGTAATTTCTCTGTTCAATTTCAAGGATCTGTTCGGTATCCAAGATCTGGTTTCTGGAAGACAAACCAGCGAGGAATCGACCGTTTGATCAACAGCAATCGTATGGTTGGTGAAGGAAGATCAGTCGCGTATGTTCGATACCTGGATGACTTCCCCGTATTTCCTATCTCGGCATTTTGGGATGATACATGGGGGGTGCAGTCAAGATCTGATCCAAAGCAATACGTAGTTCAAACTTCCTCCCAAGTCATCGAACGCTGCTTGCTGATGACAACAGATCCCGGTGATCTCGTTCTTGACCCAACCTGTGGTAGCGGCACAACCGCCTATGCCGCCGAGCAGTGGGGCCGGCGCTGGATCACCATCGACACGAGCCGGGTAGCGCTTTCACTGGCAAAACATCGCCTTATGACCGCTAGCTTTGAGTATTACCAACTTCGTAAGCTGAATGCCGAAGATGTAGCACGCAATCCCGATGGAACCTGGATCGCGGAAGTGGATGCGGGCGGGCGGTCGACGGGCAAGCCAATGACCTTCCAGTGCGAGATGGTACCCCACATCACATTGCGCAGCATCGCCCGCAACGTCTCGCTCGATCCCATCTTCGCCAAGCATGAAGCGATCCTCGCCGAGAAGCTTGCTGCTCTGAATCGCGTACTCGCAGATGTCGGCGATAACCTGAAGGCCGCACTCGCCGACAAGCTCATCAGAAAGCACCAAGAAGAAGGAGTAAGCGCCGTCACCGACGCTGACATTCGTCGCTGGCTGCTGCCGGATACGCCCCCCGGCCGGATCAAGAGTGTTCCTGCCCGCAAGCCTCTCAAGGGCATCACGGCCCGGCAGGTGGAGCGGTATCGGGGAAAAATTCCAAGGGGAGAGTGGAGGGAATGGGAAGTGCCCTTCGATACCGACCCCGACTGGCCGGAGTCCTTGCGACAAGCGCTGACCGCCTATCGGGTGGCGTGGCGGGCCAAGATGGACGAAGTGAATGCGTGCATTGCCGCTAACGCCGCGACCGAGGAGCTGGTGGACAAGCCGGAGGTCGTCAAGGATGCGGTTCGCGTGGCCGGGCCGTTCACCATCGAAGGTGTGATCGCGGTGGAAGACGGCCCGGATTCTCCCATCGGTGGAGCGCCGGAGGCGCTTGAAGTCTTCGATGCGGACGATGCGGGAGAGATCGCGGTAGCGAACGCGGAGGCGCATCTCGACAAGATCATACGTCTCCTCAAGGCGTCCGGGGTGGATTTCCACGACAACAGAAACGTGAAATTCAGTCGACTGGAACCGATGACCGGGGCGGCGCTGGTTCACGCGGAAGGCGGGTGGATGAACGGTGCGGACGAGGAGCGGAGGGTCGCGGTCAGCATCGGTCCGGAGGTCGGCAACGTCACCTCGATGCAGGTGGAGGATGTGATCCGCAGTGCCAATCGAGCCGGCTACGACGATGTGGTCTTCGCCGGGTTCGGGTTCGATGCGGCCGCCCAGGAGGCCATCGAGAGCGGCAGCCATCCGAAGCTGCGCCTGCACATGGCGCTCATTCGACCGGATGTGGCCATGGACGATTTGCTGAAGACTCAGCTTGGCAGCCAGCTCTTCACCGTCTTCGCTGCGCCACGCGTGCACGGTCCGACTCGGCAGGAGAGTGGGGACTACGTCGTCGAGGTCGAAGGCATGGATGTGTACGACCCGGTGCGTGGCACGCTGTATCCCACCGATCGCCAGCGTATCGCCGCATGGTTCCTCGACACCGACTACGACGGCCGGACGTTCTGCATCTGCCAGGCATTCTTTCCCGATCGGAGCAAGTGGGACCGGCTGGCACGGGCGCTGGGCGACAAGGGCGTGGTAGAGAAGGATGCGTTCGAACGCCTGAGCGGCTTCGAGAGCCTCCCCTTCCCGCCGCCGTCCCGGTTGTCGGACGGCGCACCCTGGCGGGTCGCGGTCAAGGTCATCGATCCGCGTGGTAATGAGGGATTGCGCGTCCTGACCGTGAGGAGTTGAACATGATCGAAGGAGGAAACATCCGGTCCTCTTCTCGTGAGATATGGCGACTCCGGACGACCGGGAGCAGGCAGGGACTTGATGACCAGACAGTTACGGGGTCACTGAGAAACCTGCTCCTGTTGCATGAACTGTGTCCCGAATTCCGGTGCTTGTGTGATCGAATCGCACGCTGCCTTCAGGGAGACTGAGTCATGCCGGATGCATCCATCCCCATCCAGCCGGTTCGGAATCCGATCCTCTGCTCTCCCTACGACGAGCCGGACCAGCATTGGCTCTACGACACGCAGACCGGCCAGCCCTCGAAGGTTCCGACGCGGCGCGCGGCAAGCTACTGGTTCAAGACGGAGCGGACCGGGACCGCACAGAGAACGTTGTTCCTCGCGGAGGAGGAGCGCGACGATCTGCCGCTCGTCAACGCTCTGCGCGAGGATGTTCGACACTGGCGGGCTTCGGGTTGGCGCAATGCCTCGGAGACGACCCGGAAGCTGCTCCGCCACTGGTGGCGCACCGATCGCACGCGCCGCCTGTTCTTCTGCCAACTGGAGGCAGTCGAGACGGTCCTCTACCTTCAGGAGATTCTGGCCCCCGGCAAGCAGACGAAGCGACGGCCCGTACTCGCTCTGCACGAGTTCGAGTCGCTGCGCGCGGGGCGCAACCCGCGGCCCGGGGAGTGGGTGACGACGGTGGCGCAGCACCCGAAGCTCGCGGACTTCCCCAACGAGCCGGGTCTGGACCCCATTCCGCGCTACGCCTGCAAGATGGCGACCGGAGCCGGGAAGACCGTGGTCATGGCCATGCTCATCGCGTGGGCGTTCTGCAACCGCGGAACCAAGCCGGGCGATCCCCGCTATCCCCGCCGGGTGCTGGTGGTCTGTCCGAATCTGACCATCCGGGAGCGCCTGAGCGTGCTGCGCCCCGGCACCCCCGGCAGTTACTACGAAAGGTTCGATATCGTGCCGTCCTCGATGCGCCCGGAGCTCGCCAAGGGCAAGGTGCTGGTGACCAACTGGCACCGCTTCAACCCGGAGGCAGAAGCGATCACGGTAGGCGGGGTGCAGGTCGGGAGGCTCGGCGAGGAGACCCCGGAGGCATTCGCGCGCGCTCGTCTCGGTGACCTTTGGGACGACGCGCCGCTGATGGTGCTGAACGACGAGGGGCACCACGCTTATCGGCCCGCGCCGGTCGATGAAGCGACGAAGCTCTCCGCGGAGGAGAAAGCGGATCGCGAGGAAGCCACCGTCTGGGTGAGCGGACTGGACAGGATCAACGCGGCGTGCGGCATCGGCCTCTGTGTCGATCTCTCGGCGACGCCGTTCTACATTCAGGGCAGCGGATACCCCGAGGGATCCCCGTTCCCCTGGATTGTCAGCGACTTCAGCCTGGTGGACGCTATCGAGTCCGGGATCACCAAGATTCCGCGCCTGCCGGCGATCGACAATACGGGACGTCCTGATCCGAAGTACTTCCGGTTGTGGGAACACGTCGGAAACAGCCTTGGGCCGGGTGACCGATTGCCGGGCGGCAAGCCGAAGCCGGAGGCGATTTACCGCGAAGCGGAGGACGCGTTGCTCACGCTGGCCGGTGAGTGGAAGGAACGCTTCGAGCAGTTGAGGGCCGCAGCGCCGGGTCAGGAACGGACACCGCCGGTGATGATTGTCGTCTGCGACAACACGGATGTCGCCATGCACCTCCACCGAATGATCTCGGGCGAGACGCTGATCGAAACAACGGACGAAAACGAAGACGAAGATGACGGAGACCGGTCGGCCGGAGGACGAAGGAAGCCGAAGCCGGGGAAACACTACGGCAAGGGTCTGTCGGAGTTCCGCGAGCTGTGGAACGAGAGCGGAATGGAGGTCACCCTGCGCATCGACTCGAAGCTCCTTGCGGCGGCGGAGAGCGAAGACCCGAGAACCTCGCGCAAGGATGCAGCAGAGGAGTTGCGGAGGATCGTCTCGACGGTTGGGGCCCCCGGACAGCCGGGAGCGCACATTCGCTGCGTGGTCAGCGTCAACATGCTGAGCGAGGGCTGGGACGCCAACAACGTGACCCACATCCTCGGCCTTCGCGCGTTCCACAGCCAGTTGTTGTGCGAACAGGTGGTCGGGCGGGGCTTGAGGAGGATGGATTACGTCCCCGATCCGGAGACGGGGCTCCTGACCGAAGAGTACGTCGACGTGTTCGGCGTGCCGTTCTCGCTGATCCCCTTCAAGGGCCGCGAGCCGGGTGGCAAGGCGCCACCCGAAGATCGACCGAAGCATGAGGTCGTGGCACTGCCGGAGCGCAAGACACTCGAAATCAGGTTTCCGGTGGTTGAAGGTTATGTCGCGTCGCTCCGCAAGCATCGCATCACTTGCGATCTCGACAGCGTGGAAAGGACTTCTCTTGACCCCTGGAGCACACCCACCGCCGTGTTCCTGCGGCCGCAGGTTGGTTACCAGATCGGCCATCCCGGAGCATTCTCGGGATTCGGTTTCGAACCGGCGGATCGACAGCAGTACTACGACTCGACGCATCCGCAGACGATCGAGTTCGCCATCGCCAGCGAGATCACACGCGAGCTGACCGAAGCGTCCACCAATGGGCGTTCCGGATGCGAGAGTCGTCAGACGCTGTTTCCCCAGGTGCTCCGCATCGTGCGGGACTACATCCGGGACCGCGTGGACCTGAACGGCATGCATGCTTGCGACGTGGGATTGCAGATCTATGCCATGCGCATCGTCGGCTTGCTGACTGCCGCCATCGTGCCGGACGAATCATCGGGCGAGCCACCGCTGCTGCCGCGCCTGAATCGCTACCGGCGCATCGGAAGCACCGGGAGCGTGCATTTCAAGACCGTCAAGCCGGTTCAGGCAACCGTTGCAAGCCACCTGAACTACGTGGCCTGCGACACCGGTAGCTGGGAGCAGGCCGCGATGTTCCAGATCGAGAAGCTGGCGAAGGATGGTCTGGTATGTTGCTACGTCCGGAACGATCGGCTGGAGTTCAACATTCCCTACACCCTCTACGGCAATCCACGTGTCTACGAGCCTGATTTCATCGTGCAGCTCGCGAATGGCGTCCACGTCGTAGTCGAGATCAAGGGACGGCCGGACGCCGAGGCTGACGCCAAGCACCAGGCGGCGAAGCGCTGGGTATCCGCGGTGAACCACTGGGGTCAGCTCGGCGAATGGGAGTTCCTCGTCTGCCGGAATCCGCAATCGCTGGACAAGGAGTTCGCGGCCCTGGTTGAGGCGCCGCAGACTCACATCCGAGACCTCGCGGCCAGGATACGCGCCGAGGCCGAGGATGACGTGCGCCGACTCCGTTCGGAAGGCTGGGAGCGAGACGACTTTGCGCGGGCGCTTCAAGACCTGTTCGATTCGGATGGGCAATCGCCGAGATGACGGCAGATGTTGTACGTATCGTCCTCGACTCCAACCAGATTGTCGGGGCGGGCTCCCGCTGGCTTGATGAGAGCGTTGCCAACGCCAACGATCATCGACGATTGCTCGTATGCGTTGCCCGGGAGCATAGTGGGCTCTACTGCGACGAAATCATCGACGAGTATCTGGAAAAACTGCTCGAACGACGCCATCCACCTGAACGAGCGCGCAAGCTGATTACGTACATCATTGGGTCGTTCACTCGCGTCGCGCTCGTTTCCGAATTCGCCCCGGTGCCACCGGTCGACCCGGACGACGAAGTTTTCCTGATCTGCGCACTGGACGGGGACGCGGATTGGCTCGTGTCGGAGGACACGGACCTGCTCGATCTGAAGGCGAACTACCCACGCCCGAAAATCGGTAACTGTCAGGAAATCATGCATGCCTTGGGCGTATGATCGTCCGCAGTGGAGCACGACGAGCCTGCCTATCAGTCCATGGACCTTCGATCCACCATCCACGAAGCGGAGGACGTCTTCGCCGCCCAGGAGCTCTTCCATCGCAGCGGCTGGACGGACGGGCTCCCCGTCGTGCCGCCGACCGAGGACGCGGTGCGGGCGTGTCTCGACGAGGCGGCTCTGGTGCCCGAGCACCTCATCGGCGTGGAGCCGGTGCGCGCCCGGACCGTCACCGCGGAAAAGGCTGCGGTCAATGCGGTGATGGCCGGCTGCCTGCCGGCGCACTTCCCGCTGGTGGTGACCGCGCTCACCGCGATTCTGCGCGAAGAGTTCACGCTTCACGGTGCGACCGCAAGCACCGGGGGGTGCGCCGTGTTCATCATCGTCAACGGCGACGCGCGGCGCGAGCTCGGCATGGACGGCACGTTCAACGCGCTCGGCAACAGCGATCGGGCGACCGCGGTCATCGGGCGGGCGATCCGGCTCTGCCTCGTCAACCTGCTCGACGTGCGTCCGGGCGGCATCGACCGCTCGACCCTCGGCCACCCCGGCAAGTTCAGCTTCTGCTTGGCCGAGGACGAAGAGGGCTCGCCGTGGGAGTCGCTCGCCACTGCCCGCGGTATCCCGGAAGGCGCATCGTCCGTCACCGTCATGGCGGCCGGAGCGCCGCGCCAGATCATGAACGAGTGGACCACCGACCCGGAGGAGATCCTGGAGACGTTCGCGGCGGAGATCCGGGCCAACATGCGCCAGTACTCGATCTGGCCCGGTCACTACGCGGTCATCGTGCCCCGGCAGCTTCGCGAGCCCCTCGCCGTCGCGGGATGGACGCGCGCGGATGTTTGCCGTCGGCTTCACGAACGGTCCCGCATCCATCGCCACGAATGGGCCGAGGTGGGCAAGGGTCGGGTGGTGCGGGATCGCGGCGACGACGAGTATCGCGCCCTGCCCGACCCCGAGCACCTGCTCCTGGTGGCGGCCGGAGGGCCGGCCGGGGGCTTCGGCGCCGTCATCCCGCCCTGGTTCGGAGGCAAGAGCCGCGCGGTGACGCTCCCCGTCGGGGCGTGCGTGGACTGCGGGCCGCTGGGCGCGGAATGAAGGATGCGACGGTGTTGGTCCACCATCCCGACACGGCCTGAACTGGAGAAGCTCATGCGAGTACTCGATCCCACGTTCGAGGAGACCGCGGTCGGATTCGTTCCGCCGCCCCGACTGGAGAGCCTGCAAGGAACAACAATCGGCATCATCTCGAACGGCAAGGAAGGAACTGCCCACCTCTTCGCGCACCTGGAACAGGTTCTGCGCGAGGGCTTCGGCGTCGCCGGCGTCGTGCAGCGGCTCAAGGGCAACCTCAGCGCCCCGGCCGAACGGGCCATCATGGATGAGGCGGCAGGCTGGGATGCCGCGATCACAGGGGTCGGCGACTGAGGAAGCTGCTCGTCGTGCAGTCTGCATGACGCGATTGCAGCCGAACGGCTGGGAGTTCCGGCCCTCGGCATCATGACCGACCGGTTCGTGTCCGCCGCGGACGGGATGCGGCGCGCGCTCGGGATGCCCGACTACCCGTTCGCGGTCATCGAGCACCCGATCAGCAGCGCCTCGAGACGTGAGCTGGAGCAACGCGCCGAAGCCGCGCTGGAGCAGGGGCTGCGCTTCATCGTGCGCGAGTAGCGTGGCGGATGATCCACTCCCTTGCGCGACGCCTGCCGTTTTTCTACGGCTGGGTCGTGGTCGGCTGCACGATGTGCTCCGGCGTCGTGCGTCAGGTGGCCGCGGTCGCGACGCTTTCCATCTTCCTCGTGCCGATGACGGACGAATTCGGCTGGTCGCGCACGGGCATCTCCGGTGCGGTGTCGCTCGGTGGGGTGCTCGGGGCGTTCGTCGCGCCGTTCATCGGGCCGCTGTTCGACCGCCACGGCTCGCGGGCGCTGCTGATCGCGAGCGCGGTGACAGTGAGCGGATGCTGCATCGCGCTTGCCGGCACTCAAGGGCTTCTATGGTTCTATGTCGCTTTCAGCATCTCGCGCATGATGTTCTCGGCGCCGTTCGAGATCGGCACCACTTCGGCGGTCACGAAGTGGTTCGTGCGTGGCCGAGCCCGGGCGATGTCGCTTCTCGTGATGTCGACCGGGGTGGGGCTGACCGTCCTGCCGCTCGTCGTTGCGGCCGCGGTCGCCGTTGTCGGATGGCGGGCCGGGTGGGTGACGCTCGCGGTCATCGCCATCGTGCTCGGGGTGATCCCGCAATGGCTCCTGCTCGTGCGCCGGCCCGAGGACATCGGGCTTCGCCCCGACGGCGTCGGCGCCGGCCCGGAGTCGCCGGTGTCGGCGGCTCGCCTCCCCGCTGCCAACGAGGTGAGCTTCACCCGGGCCCGGGCCCTGCGCACCTCCACCCTCTGGCTACTCATGGTCTACACCCTGCTCGTCTTCCCGGTGCAGGCCGGGGTGAGCCTGCATCAGGCGCCGCACCTCATCGAGCGCGGGATCTCTGCGACGATCGCCGCGACCATCGTGAGCACGTTCTCCCTCGCCGCGGTGTTGGCGAGCCTTCTCTTCGGCCACATCGGAGAACGGATGGTGTCGGTTCGCATGTGTCTTGCGGCAAGTGCGGCGCTGCTTGCGCTCGGCGCGGCCACCATGCGCGGGGTCGAGGGGCCGCTTCTCGGCTACGTCTCGGCGGGACTCTTCGGGGCGGGGATCGGCGGCATCCTCACGATGATCCCGGTGGCGTGGGCGAACTACTTCGGCCGCGCGCACTTCGGCGCGATCCGCGGCATTACCCTGCCCGCGCAGGTGGGAGGCCAGGCAGTGGGCCCGCTGGCGGCCGGCGTGCTCCATGATCTCACCGGCAGCTATGCGAGCGGTCTCACCGCGTTCGCGGTGCTTTCGCTGATTGCGGCGGGTCTGGCCCTGATCACGCGTGCACCGCGACGCCCATGACCGACCGGGCTGCCGCCGGGATCGTCGTTCATGCCGCGGTTGAGCGCCCGTGAATGCTCGGGCGCCCGGTAGACTTGCCCCGGGGCCCGATGGGAGAGCCGAACCGATGGGAGATTCGCTGATGCCGGTACGCCATGGACGGACGACTCGTGACCGGGCCGGGGTGCGCCCCGGCCGCGATCCGTCACAGATCCAACGCCGCTGTGATTTCACTCCCGGAGTCGCACCGCCGACCCGCGGCTCCGGCAGTCCCGACCGCAGCAACATGACCGGCCCGCACCGCCTGCGGCCACCACGCCGGTGGATATGTCCGGGACCCGCTTCGTCCCGTAGCCGGGCCAGCGGGATGCGCCGGCAGGCCGGTTCGGCGCGGGGCGCTGCCCGGTGCGCCGTCATGCTCCTCCTTCTCCTTCCGTTTGCCTCGGTGCCCGTCGCGGCCGAGACCGGCGTGCGTCTCGACGGTCCCCGCGTACAGGGTGGGCTGTTGCGCGGTCGCGTGCCGCCGGGCTCGACGGTGGAATACGAGGGTGAGGCCGTGCGGGTGTCGGCGGACGGCTGGTTTCTGGTCGGTTTCGGGCGCGACGCCCCGCCCGAAGCGGCGCTTGTGGTGATCTACCCGAACGGGCAGAGCGAGCGGCAGGTGCTCGAAGTCGAACGACGCGAATACGACATCCAGCGCATCGACGGTCTGCCTCCGAGCAAGGTGACCCCGAGCGAGGAGGACCTCGCACGCATCCGCAAGGAAGTGCGGATCGTCAAGCAGGCCCGCAAGATCGACGACTTACGCACCGACTTCCTCAGCGGCTTCCAGTGGCCCGTCAAGGGGATCATCAGCGGGGTCTACGGCTCGCAGCGCATCCTCAACGGCGAGCCGCGACGGCCGCACTTCGGCATCGACATCGCAGCGCCGAAGGGCACGCAGGTGGTTGCGCCGGCCGACGGCGTAGTCACCCTCGTGCACCCGGACATGTACTTCTCCGGCGGCACGATGATCGTCGACCACGGCCACGGGCTGTCGTCGGCCTTTCTGCACCTTTCGCGGATCCTGGTCGACAAGGGCGAGCGAGTGGTGCAGGGGCAGGCCATCGCCGAGGTCGGATCCACCGGCCGCTCCACCGGCTCGCATCTCGACTGGCGGATCAATCTCTTCGGTCGGCGACTCGATCCGTCGCTGCTGGTGGGTCCGATGCCGAAATAGACGATCGGGTGACGCCGGGGCTGACCACCGACAGGTGGGCGCCGAAGGATCATGGAACCAATGCATCAATCGGGATGACGGCGGCGGGATGACGGCGGTGCATGGTGCCGACCACGGGTCTGGTATCTTCCCTCAACAGCGCCGAGCCGGAATTCGATCAACCCGCGCCCCGGAGTGTTGACGTGGAACTCATCGACATCGGTGCGAACCTCGGCCACGAATCGTTCGAGCACGATCGTGAGCAAGTGCTCACACGCGCCCGTGAGGCTGGTGTGGTGCAAATGGTGGTCACCGGTGCGAGCGAGGCGGAGAGCGTGACGGCGCTCGCCGTCGCCCGCACCGCGCCGGGGGTGCTGTACTCCACGGCGGGCGTCCATCCTCACTATGCAAAGGAGTGGGGCGGGGAGAGTGCGGCCACGCTGGAGCGTCTGGCCGCGGAGCCCGAGGTTGTCGCCATCGGGGAGACCGGGCTCGACTTCAACCGTGACTTCTCGCCGCGCCCGGACCAGGAACGGGTACTGGAAGCCCACCTGGAGCTCGCTGCGGGGCTCGGAATGCCCGTGTTTCTCCACGAGCGCGATGCCCACGCGCGGTTTCTCGCCATCGTCGTGCGGTGGCGCGCGCAGCTTTCACGCGCGGTCATCCACTGCTTCACCGGAGACGGAGCCGCGCTCGACGCCTACCTCGACCTCGATCTCCATGTCGGCGTGACGGGCTGGATCTGCGACGAGCGCCGCGGGCTGCACCTGCGGGAGATCGTCGGCCGGGTGCCGCTCGACCGCCTCATGGTCGAGACCGATGCGCCGTACCTCCTCCCGCGCGATCTGGCTCCGAAGCCGAAGACCCGCCGCAACGAGCCGATGTATCTGCCCCACGTCCTGCGGGCGGTGGCCGGCGCGATCGGATGCGAACCGGACGCCCTGGCGCAGTCCACCACCGACACCGCGAGACGGTTCTTCGGGCTGCCGAATCTCGCCTGACCCGCACGCCGGATCGGACCCCCGCCGGTGCCGGGATCCGTGATCGCAGGAGAGCGGGAATCCATGCGTTTCGGGTAGTCGCGTACTCGCTTCACAGCCTTGCGCTACGGCGTGAGATGATCCTGCCGATTCGGTGTCGGCGGCTGGTGCAACATCGGGCGCGGCTATAGACTTCGCCGTCCGGTCCGGTGCCGGGTCCGATACCCGGCTCACCCGCCCACCGGTTCGTCGCAGCCGCCCTGCGCTCCACCAGGAATCCCGAAGGAGGTCGCCCCCATGTCCGCCGCGCTCAACTCCCCCCATGCCCGTGACATCGCATCGCTTCTGCATGGAATGACCAATCCCCTTCGCCTGGAGAGGGAGGGACCGCTCATCCTCGAAGAGGGGCACGGGGTGTACGTCCGGGACCTGGAGGGCAACGAGTATCTTGAGGGTATGGCGGGTCTGTGGTGCGCATCGCTCGGGTTCAGCAACGAGCGTCTGATCCAGGCCGCGGTCGCGCAGATGCGCAAGCTCCCGACCTACCACACGTTCTTCCAGCGCTCGACCATGCCCACCATCGATCTCGCCGAGCGGCTGCTCGACTCCGCTCCGGTGCCGATGGCGCGGGTGTGGTTCGCGAACTCGGGCTCCGAGGCGAACGACCACATGTGCAAGTTCGTCTGGTACTACAACAACGCCCGCGGCAAGCCGGAGAAGAAGAAGATCATCGCCCGCGAGCACGGCTACCACGGCATTGCGGTGTCCTCGGGGTCGCTCACCGGGCTCCCCGCGATGCACAAGGGCTTCGATCTCCCGATCCCGAACATCCTCCACACCGGCAGCCACCACTACTACCGCGACGCCCATCCGGGCGAGAGCGAGGAGGCGTTCGCGAGCCGGCGCGCCGAGGAGCTGGAACAGCTCATCCTCGCCGAGGGTCCGGAGACGGTGGCCGCCTTCGTCGCGGAGCCGGTACTGGGCGCGGGTGGTGCGGTCATCCCGCCGCGGACCTACTTCGAGAAGATCCAGGCGGTGCTCAAGAAGTACGACGTGCTGATGGTCGCCGACGAGGTCATCACCGGCTTCTTTCGTACCGGCAACCGCTTCGCATGCGAGACCTTCGGTATCCGGCCGGACATCATGTGCATTGCCAAGCAGCTCTCGTCGGCGTACCTGCCGATCTCCGCCGTCATCCTCAACGAGAAGGTGTACGGACCCATCCGCGAGCTTGCCGGCCAGAATGGCATCCTCGGTACCGGCTTCACCTACTCCGGCCACCCGGTGCCGGCGGCGGTCGCGCTGGAGACGCTGAAGATCTACGACGAGATGGACATCGGCGCCCATGTGCGCCGGGTCGGCGCCCATGCGCAGGAGCGGCTCGCGGCGCTCGGCGACCACCCGATCGTCGGTGATGCCTCCGGCGTGGGCCTCATGGGCTCGGTCGAGATCGTCAGGGACAAGGAGACGAAGGAGAGCTTCGACCTGTCCTTCGCGCCCTGGGTGACTGACGCCTGCACCCGGCGCGGGGTGCTGCTCCGCGCCTGCACCGGGGGCGGCATTCGTATCGCGTTCTGCCCGCCGCTCATCATCGAGGAACACGAGGTCGACATGCTCTTCGACCGCTGGGAGCTCGCGCTCGACGACACCCTGGAGCACGTACGGGCCGAAGGCTTGATGATGCAATGAACGCTGTTTCCGCTTCGCCGCTGCTCTGGGACCCGGCCACGCTTGCCGCCCGTCTCGACGACAGTGACGTGCTGGTGCTCGATGTGCGGCGCGGGGAGAGATACGCGAACGGACACATTCCCGGCGCCCTCAACTTCAGCGTGTACGGCGTCAATACCTATGACACCGATCCCGCACCGCTCGCGTCCTTCACCAAGATGTGGGCGTTCCAGCTCGCGCTTGCCGGCATATGTCGCGACGACATCATCGTCGTGTACGGCGAATTCACCGACGAAGCGGCGGCCCGCGCCTTCTGGTTTCTCGAATACCTCGGACACGAGCAGGTGGCGGTGCTCGACGGAGGGGTGCGCGCATGGGCAGCGGCGGGGCAGCCGCTCGTCCACGAAGCGGAGCCGCCGAGTCCGGGTCCTTACCCCTACGAGGCAGTGAAATCGGTCTGCGCGACCTGGTCGGACGTCGTCGCCGCCATCGACGATCCGGCGACGGTGATTCTCGACACCCGGTCCGACCAGGAGTGGTACGGCGAGGATGCGCGCGGAGCGGCCCGCGGGGGCGCCGTCCCGGGTGCGGTGCATCTCGAATGGGTCCGCAACCTGGACAACAAGGGCTGCATGCTCGACGAGGCGGCGCTGCGCGAGCTTTACGCCTCCGTGGGGATCACCACGCAGACCCCGGTGATCGCCTACTGCAACACCGGCTATCGTTCGGCCCATGCGTACCTGGCACTGCGTCTGCTCGGGCATTCGGATGTGCGCAACTACGTCGCGTCCTGGCAGGAGTGGGGGAACCGGCTCGAATGTCCGGTCGAGGTGCTCGGAAATGCATGAGCCTTTATCATGCGCGTCGCTGAACGCAAGCGCGAGGTGACCATCCATGTGCGGAATCGCGGGAATCATGTTCAAGAACGGCGGCGGCACCGAGCCGGCCGGGCGTGCGCTTATCGACATGCTGGACGGCTGCCAGCATCGCGGACCCGATTCGACCGGCTTCGCCCTCTACGGAGATGTTCTGGAGGACGGGTTGCGCCTGCGCTTCTTCGTCGGCGAGGGGGAGGAGGCGGACGCCGCTGTCGCCCGCATCGGGAGTGCGCTTGCCAAGCACGGCGCGCGTATCGTCGAGGACGAGCGGGTGGGCAGCAACTACCGGGTCCGGGCGAGCTTCGACGGCGACATCCGCAAGCTCGCCTATGACGTCGAGCACGCCGCGAAGGTGATCTCGATCGGCTCGAGTCTGGAGATCGTCAAGGACGTGGGCGGCGCCCACGAGGTCGACGACCACTACGGCGTGAGCGGTTTCCACGGCACTCACGGGCTCGGGCACGTGCGCCTCGCGACCGAGTCTGCGGTGAAGCCGGAGGCGGCGCATCCGTTCTGGGCCACCGGCTTCGCCGATGTCGCGATCGTGCACAACGGGCAGATCACGAACTACTGGAAGATGCGTCGGCGCCTGGAGCAGCGCGACTACGCGTTCACTACCGACAACGACAGCGAGCTGATCGCGGTCTACCTCGCCGACAAGCTGTCGCAGGGCATCGCGTTGAAGGATGCGCTGGCCGCCTCGATCGACGACCTCGACGGCACCTTCTCCTTCCTCGTCTCAACCCGGGACGAAATCGGCTACGCCAAGGACCGGCTCGCGGTGAAGCCGATGATCATGTACGAGACCGACGACCTGGTGGCGGTCGCCTCGGAGGAGGTGTCGCTCAACCGGCTCTTCCCGGGGCAGGCCCTGAACACCCGGGAGCCGCCGCCTGGAACCTGCGCCACATGGTCACGATCGATTTAGCACAGACCCCGGTTCGCGAGGCGAACGAGCGCATCCGCCGGTACGGTGCCGACGGCACCGACGTCGAGCTCGTCAACCCGGACGCCCGTCACCACCTCGGCGTGGGGTTGGTACACCCCATCCACGTGCGCATCCGCGGCTCGGCCGGCTACTTCTGCGCCGGGCTCACGGATGCCGCGCGCTTCGAGGTCGACAACAACGTGGGTTGGGGCGTCGGCGACAACATGTACAGCGGCCGGGTGGTGGTGCGCGGCAACGCGGGCGCCATTCCCGGGGTCGCGATCCGCGGGGCGGAAATCGTCATCCACGGCAACATGGGGTCGCGGGCCGGGCAGGTGATGAAGGCGGGCACCCTGGCCTGCGCGGGTAACGCCAACTTCATGGCCGGGTACATGATGTACGGCGGGCGCATCATCATCCTGGGCGACTCCGGCGAGAAGGTCGGAGAGGACATGACCGGCGGGCACATCTTCGTCGGCGGCAGGGTGCAGGATCTGGGCTCCGACGCCGAGCAGGTGGACCTCGAAGACGGCGAGGACGATGACCTCCGCGCCTTCCTCGACCGCTACGAGCTGCGCTTCACGGGGACGTTCAAGAAGATCGCCAATGCGGGCCGGAAGCTGCGATACGCGACGAGCGAGCGCCAGATACGCAGCATCCCCTTCTTCACCTTCTCGGGCGCCTCGGAGTACTGGAACCCGAAGATCCAGGAAGACATCTACATCAAGTCGCAGATCGGGCGCTACCGGATTCGCGGCTACGGTGGCGCGCGCGCCCTCCCGCACCTCGCCGATCTCGGGTTCCGGCGGGATGTCTCGCGGGCCGGTGAGGACGCGGACGTGGTCTCGAAGGTCGCTCTCAAGACCGAGATCGGCGGCCTGAACGGCGCCAACCCGCTCAAGCTCTCGATGCCGGTGATGATCGCACCGATGAGCTACGGAGCGCTGAGTGCCTCGACCAAGCGCGCGATCGGTCTCGCCTCGACGCTTTCCGGCATTGCCGAGAACACCGGCGAGGGCGGGATGAGCGACGCGCAGCGCGGGGCGGCAAGCCAGCTTATCTTCCAGATGCTCGGGGGGCGGCTCGGCTGGAACATCCACGACATGAACCGCGCGGACGGGCTGGAGATCTACATCTCCCAGGGCGCGAAGCCGGGCCTGGGCGGCCAGCTCATGGCGAAGAAGGTCACCCCCGAGCTTGCCCGCATCCGCGGCATTCCCCACGGCATCGACTTGCGCTCCCCGTCGCGCCATCCCGACATCCTCGGCGGCGACGACCTCCTCATCAAGGTGGAGGAGATGCGCGAGGCGACCGGGTACCGCCTGCCGGTGAGCGTCAAGCTCGGGGCGGGGCGGGTGAGCGACGACGTGAAGATTGCGGTCAAGGATGGCTTCGACTTCATCGAGCTCGACGGGATGCAGGGCTCGACCGGCGCGGGCAGTGCGGAGGTCATCGACTACGTGGGGGTGCCGACGCTGCCCGCCGTCATCGAGGCGGTCGGCGCGCTGGAGGAGATCGGGCGGCGCCAGGACATCGAGCTCGTGCTGATGGGCGGGATTCGGGACGGAGTGGACGCGGTCAAGGCGCTGTGTCTCGGGGCGGACGCGGTGGCGTTCGGCACGTCGACCATCATTGCGGGCGGGTGCATTGCGTGCATGCAGTGCCATGTCGGGCAGTGCGTGACGGGTATTGCGACGCAGGACCCCGCGCACGAGAGCCGCTACGACCCGGAAGCCGAGTCGCACAACATCCACCGATTCCTCGAGGGGGTGCGATGGCAGATTGCGGCGCTTACCCACGCGCTTGGGTACAGCGACTTCCGTGCACTGAACCGCGACGACCTGGTCGCGCTCACTCCGGAAGCGGCCGAGATCACCGGCCTGCCCCACGAGCCGGGAGTGAGGGCGAAGACGCCGGAGCTGCGGGTGAGTCTGGCCTGATGGCGGTCTACGACATCAACCGCATTCTGGTGCCGGAGGCGCCGCCGGAGTACGAGGACCATACTCGCGACGTGCACTACGTACCGGCGCCGTGCCAGGTGGCGTGTCCGGTGGGCACCGATGCGCCGTCGTACATCGCCCATATCTGGGACAAGAACTACGAGGCGGCGTTCGAGGCGATTACTGCCACCAATCCCTTCAGCTCCATCTGCGGGCGGGTATGCGATGCCCCCTGCGAGCCCGCCTGCCGGCGCGTGGACAGCGACGGGGCGGTGCAGATCCGGAACCTGAAGCGCTTCGTGATGGACAAGCTCGGGGCGACGTACCGCCCGCCCGCGGTGCCGATCACAAGGAAGCAGAGCATCGGCATCGTGGGGGCGGGTCCGGCCGGGCTCGTGGCCGCGCACGACCTGTGCGTCGCTGGCTACGCAGTGCACGTCTACGAGATGACGGACCGTCTCGGGGGCATGATGATTTGGGGGATTCCGGCGTTCCGACTCCCGCCCGGCATCATCGAGGAGGATGTCGAGCGGCTGAAGCAGCGCTGCCCGGGGCTCACGGTGCACCTCGAAACCGCGCTCGGGCGTGACGTGAGCCTGGAGACGCTGAAGGCGCGCCACGACGCGGTGCTGCTCACCATCGGCGCGTGGTGGGGCAAACCGATGGGGGTTCCGGGCGAGGCCGACGAACGGGTGGTGGACGGGGTGGGGTTCCTGCGCCGGGTGAATGCGGGCGAGCGTCCCGAAATGCCGGAGACGGTGGTGGTGGTCGGTGGCGGGGATGTGGCGATGGATGCGTGCCGGGTCGCGAAGCGCCTGCCGGGCTGCAAGCACGTCAAGGTCATCTACCGCCGCGGCCCGGACGAGATTCCGGCGCGCAAGATCGAACTTCACCATGCGCTCAAGGAGGATGTGGAGTTTCTCTACCACACCCAGCAGGTGGCGGTGGTGCCGCGCGGCAACCAGCTTGCACTCCGGTGTGTGAACACCACCCTCGGCGCGCCTGATGAGGACGGGCGTCGGCGTCCGGTGGTGATCGAGGGGAGCGAGCACGAAATCCTGTGCGGGGCGGTGATTGCGGCGGTCGGGCAGCGCGGTCTGTGCGAGACGCTCGACCGGGTCGGCATGATGGGGCCGGACCGGGTGCGCGCGGAGTGGGATTCGATGCGGACCTCGGACCCGCAGGTGTTCGCGGCGGGCGACGGCGCGTTCGGCGGCTCCACCATCGTGATGGCGATGCACCACGGGCAGCGAGCGGCGTACTACCTGCGGCACTTTCTCGAAGGCGACGGGGACCCGCTGCCGTATCGCACGCCTTACCGCACGCGGCGGGTGCCGGTGGCGCAGGACCTGATGTGGGAGAGGTTTCCCATCCAGGAGCCGGTGTTTGTCGGACTAGGGGAGCGCCCGGCGGAGTTCCCGGAAATCGAACTCACCTACGACACCGACACCGCACGCGCGGAGGCGGCACGCTGCTATCGCTGCGATGCGGAGACCGGCTCGGCGGACTACTCGGTGCAGCACCGCGAGGACATCTTCTCGATGGCGCGCACCGACCCGCGCGATGCGTCGAAGCTCAAGGCGATGCTCGACCGGCGGCTGCGGTTGCGCGAGAACCCGTTTCCGGAGGAGCGTTCGGCGTGCCTCGACGACCTGGTGTTCCTGCCCGCGAACCTGTCGCGGCTTGTCATCGACCCCTACCGCGAGGCGTGCAGGATTGACTGGCGACTGGGCGAGCGGCTCGCACTTGATGTGCCCTTCTTCGTCGCGGGCTTCGATGCGGCGAACGAGGCGCTGCAGGTGGCCGTCGACCGAGGGGCCGCCGCCGCGGGCGCCGCCTGTCTCGGAACGACCCGCCCGGGTCCGAACGCTCCGTGGTTGCAGCTCTGCGAGCCGGGGCGGGACGCTCCGAGTGACAACGCGGTCGGGGTGGTGTACCGGGTGGGCGAGCGCTGGCATCCGATGCCGACGATGCGCGCACATGAGGGGCAGATTCTCGGCCTGCTCCTCACCTCACGCCGGGGTCTCGAGGACGCCATCGTCTACGCCCTGGAGCACGGCTTCGACTTGCTGGTGCTCGACGGCACGGGCGCACTCGGCGACAGGGGGACTCGCAATGGCGAGTGGCCGGAACTGCGAACCGCCCCCGACCTTGCGCTTGTGCGCGACACCATCGCGACCCTGCGACGCCTGAAGCAAGAGGAGATGATTGATATCGCCTGGTTCGGCGGCGCACGTTCGGGCACCGACGCGGCCAAGCTCGTGGGTCTCGGGGTGAACACCATCGGCTACGGAGTGGCGGCGGCGCTCGCCCTCGGCGGCGAGATGACCCCGACCGGCATGCTTTTTGCGCCGGACCGCACCGAGGAGGAACGCGTCGGCGCGGTGATGAACCTCCTCAAGGCCAACGCGGGCGAAGCCTCGATGATGGCGCGCTGCGCCGGCAAGACCCGCCTGCACAACATCGAGCCTGAAGATCTGCGCTCGATCACCCGGGCCACAGCCACCGCCACCGGCATCCCGCTCGCGGGGACACGGGTGGCGTAGGCGGCGAAGTGTAGACGCTTCGTGCCCTGGCGCCGATCCTGCGTCGGACCAATCCGCCCCCCTGGATCTCTTGAGTGACGTCGATCGGTGCTCGCTCTCAATACCGCGACGCTGGGGCACAATCTGGACGGGTACGGCGCGGGCTGGTCGCCGGAGCGGGTGATCGACGCCTGTGCCGAGCGCGGTCTGGCCGGCATCGTGTTCTGGCGGCGCGAGATTGGCAGTCGGGCATTCGCGATCGGCAATCGAGTGCGTGCCGCCGGCATGGAGGTGGTGGGGCTGTGCCGCACGCCGTTCCTCGTCGGTCCGCTGGTGCCACCGACCCGCGAAGCGCGCATGGACGACTTCCGGGCCGCCGTCGACATGGCGGCGGCGCTCGGGGCGCCCGTGCTCACCCTCGTCACCGGCGGTATCGAGCCCGGCACGAAGGGGCCGCATGAGAGCCAGAAACGCCTGGCCGAGCGCGTGGCGGAGGGTGCCGACTACGCTGCCCGGCACGAGGTCAACCTCGCACTGGAGCCGCTCAACCCGCTCTACGGCGGCAACCGGACCTGCCTGATGACGGTGCGCGACGCGCTACGCGTCTGCGATATGGTCGATGCACCCAATGTCGGGATCGCGGTGGACGTCTACCACGTCTGGTGGGACACGACGCTGGCCGAGAGCTGCGCCGCGGCCCGCGGCCGGATCCTCGGCTTCCATCTCTGCGACTGGCTGGCGGACACCCGGGACATGCTGCTCGACCGCGGCATGATGGGAGATGGGGTGGCGGACCTGCGCGCGATACGGGCGGCGGTGAAAGGCGCCGGTTACTCCGGCACCTGCGAGGTCGAGATATTCTCCGCCGGGAACTGGTGGAGGCGCGACCCGGACGAAGTGCTCGACACCATGATCGACCGCTTCCGTACCGTGTGCTGAATGCCTCCTGTCGAGTCGAACGCCATGCAGCTCAACATCACGATCGTAGCTGTCGGCTACCGCTATCCGACCCACCGGTACCCCGAATCGGCCATCTACGGGCGTGACTTCATGAGCAAGGCCACCCTCGACGAGCGGGTCGAGTTCAATCTCGAAACGGTGCGTCGGATCATGGCCGCCCGACCATCGACCCGGCGCCGGCCGGTCGGCTATCCGTTCTCCGGGCTCGCGACTACGCCGGTCTGCTCGGTGATGATTCCGTAGTGCTCGATGCGGCGGTGCATGGCGAAGTTGAACACGGTGCGCCGGATGTATTCGCCGAGCGAGAAGTCGATGTCGCAGGTGATCAGCTCATCGTCCTCGGTCATTGCTACCGCCGCGATCTCCCCGGTCGGTGCGATGATGCACGACCCTCCGATGAGCCCGAACCCGTCCTCGCGGCCGGCCTTGGCCGACGCGATCACCCAGCAACCGTTCTGGTATGCATTCGCCTGCATGGTGACGTGGTTGTGGAACATGCGCAGGTGCTTCGGCTCGTCGGTGTGGATGTTGAAGTCCGGGGTGTTGTACCCGAGCACCACCATCTCCGCGCCCTTGAGCCCCATGACCCGGAATGTCTCCGGCCAGCGGCGATCGTTGCAGATGCACATGCCGACCATGGCGCCGTGCGCACGCCATACCGGGAAGCCGAGGTTGCCGACCTCGAAGTAGCGCTTCTCCAGGTGCTGGAATGGCGCGCCCGGGACCGGATCGGCGGTGCCGGGCAGGTGGATCTTGCGGTACTTGCCCATGATCGCGCCGTCGGGGCCGACCAGGATCGCGGTGTTGAAACGTCGCGTCAGTCCGTCTTCTTGGCAGAGCTCCGCGTAGCCGAGGTGGAACCCGATCCCGAGTCGCCTGGCTTCGTCGAAGAGCGGTCGGGTCGCGGCGTTCGGCATCTCGTGTTCGAACCAGGCATCGATCTCGGCCTGCGATTGGTAGAGCCAGCGCGGGAAGAATGTGGTGAGCGCAAGCTCGGGATAGACGACGAGCCTGCATCCGCGGTCCGCGGCCTGGCGCATCAGGTCGACGAGGCGCCGGACGACGCTCTCGCGCGAATCCGTGCGATGGATGGGACCGAGTTGGGCGGCAGCGGCTACGAGACGGCGGGACATGGCGGGGTTCCTCTCGCACAACCTGTATCACAAGCATCCATCGTGCCAGTAGACTCTCACCACCTTGCGAAAACAAGCCGGATTCCGAGGCGGAGGTGCTCCGACCTCGAATCCGCTCCACCACCAAACGACGTATCTGACCGTATCTGACGAACCGAGGGAGAAGACCAATGGCCGGCAAGCTCGACGCATTCGCCAAGCAGCATGGCGTGAAGTACTTCCTTTTCAATTTCACCGATTTCCGGGGCGCGCAGCGCTCGAAACTGGTTCCGGCCTCGGCGGCGGGGGCGATGGAGGAAGACGGGGCGGGCTTCGCGGGCTTCGCGACCTGGCTCGACATGACGCCGGCCCATTCCGACATGTTCTCCGTGCCCGATCCCTCAAGCCTCGTCCAGCTTCCCTGGAAGCCGGAGGTGGCGTGGGTGGCGGGCGATCTCGTGATGGACGGTGCGCCCGTGGACCAGGCGCCGCGCCGGGTGCTGGCGCGGATGATCGATGCGGCGGCAGGGAGGGGTTTCGTGGTGCGGGCCGGGGTGGAGGCGGAATACCACCTCATCGACCCTTCGGGGGATACGATCTCTGACCCCCGCGACACCGACGCCAAGCCTTGCTACGACCAGTCGGCGCTGATGCGCCGCTACGATGTCATCTCCGAGATCTGCGACGCGATGATCGCACTCGGGTGGGGCCCCTACCAGAACGACCACGAGGACGCCAACGGTCAGTTCGAGATGAACTGGGACTACGACGACTGCATGGTCACCGCGGACCGCCATGCGTTCTTCAAGTTCATGGTGAAGTCGATCGCGGAGAAGCACGGACTGCGCGCGACATTCATGCCGAAACCCTTTGCGCACCTCACCGGCAACGGCTGCCACGCCCATGTCTCGGCGTGGGACATGGAGACGAACCGGAACCTCTTCCTCGACGGGAGCGACGACCTCGGGCTCTCGACGCTCGCGCGCCAGTTCCTCGGTGGGGTCCTGCACCACGCGGAGGCGCTCTGCGCGCTGACCAACCCGTGCGTGAACAGCTACAAGCGCATCAACGCGCCGGTCACCTCGTCCGGGGCGACATGGGCGCCGAACACGGTTACGTGGGCCGGCAACAACCGCACCCACATGGTGCGCATCCCGGACTCGGGCCGGTTCGAGCTGCGGCTCGCCGACGGCGCGGCGAACCCCTACCTGCTGCACGCGGGCATCATCGCGGCCGGGCTCGACGGCATCGACAACGACCGCAGCCCCGGCAAGCCGAGCCACATCGACATGTATGCGGAAGGCCACAAGGTGCGCGCCCGCCGGCTGCCGCTGTACCTCCTCGACGCCATCCGCGCCTTCGACCGGGACAAGGCGCTCAAGGCCGCGCTCGGCGATGCCTTCTCCGCCTCCTACGTCAAGCTCAAGATGCAGGAGTGGGACGAGTACTCCAGGCACCTCACGCAGTGGGAGCGAACGACGACGCTGGATTGCTGATGGCTCGCTTCAGAAGCGGGCCACCCTGAGCACCTCGGCGTCGCTTATCGAAACCACGCCGATATGACGTTCGACCACCGAGAATGCGACCTCGATCAAGTTCTCCACCCGGTCGGGCCGCGTCAGACAAACGATCGCGACCATGCCGCTTCCCGGCGAAACTTCGCCGGAGCTGCTCCATCGCCCCGACCGTCCCGAACCACCCTGGACCGGGAGAACGGTGTAGCCGGTCACCCCTGCTTCGGTCAGCGCGTCCGTCAGACGGGGCTCAAGCGGCTTCTCGATGATGATTTCAACGCGCTTTGCCCGATGCGTTTTCATGAAGGGCCTCCGGCAATCATGCTCGCCACGGCGGTGTAGACCGGAATTCCGACCGCCAGGTTGAACGGAAAGGTGACGCCCAGCGATAGCGTCAAATACACAGCGGGTCGCGCCTCGGGTAATGCGACGCGCATGGCGGCGGGCACGGCGATATAGGACGCCGATGCCGCAAGCGTCATCAGCAATGCCGTCCCGCCCGATGACAGGCCAACCAGATACCCGGCCAGAAGTCCGAATGCGCTTCCGACGAGCGGCATGGCAAGCCCGAAGAGTATTGCGCCGCCTCGCAGGGCGGCCCGGTGGTCCCGCAGTCCCCGGCCGGCGACAAGCCCCATGTCCATCAGAAACAGACAAAGTACGCCCTGGAAGGGCAAAACCATGAATGGGGAGATGGTCTCCAGCCCTTTCTCCCCCGTGATCGCGCCAATCAGGAACGCACCCACAAGCAGGACGATCGAACCGTTCAGCAGTATCTCGCGGTAAAGCCTCGTGTCCGCGATGCCTTGACCCCCGGAGCGCGCAACAATCCAGAGCGCGGACAAGATGGCGGGGGCTTCCATCACCGCCGCGACGGCCACCATGTAACCCTCGGAGGATATGCCCTGGCTTTCGAGAACCGATGATGCGGCGACAAACGTGACGATCGATATCGAACCGTAGTGCGCGGCGACGGCTGCCTTGTCGACCGTGTCGAGACGGGTGAGAGCACCGAGAAGTGTGTAAGCGATGAACGGCAGGCTCAGGGACAGAAGTGCCCCCGACGTCAGCGCCGCGGCCAGTCGGGCGTCGATGCCGTGTTCCGCGACCCCGGCGCCGCCCTTGAAGCCGATGGCAAACAGAAGGTAGATCGACATCCCCTTGGCAACCGCCTCCGGGATGGTCAGATCGGAACGCGCCAGCGCTGCCGACATGCCCAGTACGAAACACAGAATGATCGGCGAAATCAGGTTGCCCGCCGCGAGAGAGAGTATTTCAGTCATTCTGTGAGATGGTTCTGCCGGTCCGGACTGCCCAGCGGCTGAGCGAAGGAGTGTTCAGGCTGCTCCCCAAACCGCCGGCCCCACTGAGCGGAGCTTTTCGTGGCTGCGGTGGCGCCGGTCGAGATGTGAGCAAGTCGTGGTGAAACGGCTTGTCCATGATATCCACAGACAGGCCGTTCCGGAATGCCTCGGCTCTCAGTCCGGCGATGCGTCCACCTCGAAACCCTGGCTGCCTTCACGCATCTCGAACCGGCCGTCGGCCACCGCCTGCGCCCACTGCGCCGACTTCTTCAATCCGCCGAGCGGGTAGACGTGGACGCCGCGGATCCCGCACCGCGGGTCGTCGGCGCGGTAGGCGGCGAGCCCGGCGACCAGGCGATCGGGGGCGCTGATCTTGAGCAACTTCGTGACGTTGCGCGCCTGGCGGGTGAGGAAGCGCATCGAAGGGCCGACGCCGCAGGCCTTCGCGTGGCCGATGAGCGCCTTGAGCGATGCGAGGCCGGGAATGCCGATATGGACCGGGAGTCGGTTGCCCTCGGACTGGATGCGCCTGTCCCACGCGATCACGGGCGCGGCCTCGAAGCAGAACTGGGTGACGATGTACAGAGAGGCGCCGGTGCGCTGCGCGAACCCATTCTTCCACGCAAGCGCCGCGCGGACCTGCGCGTCCGAAATATCCGGGCTGCCCTCGGGGTGTCCGGCGATGCCGATTCGCCCGATTCCGTACCTGTCGAACAGTCCGGTCTCGAGGAGCTGCATGGTGTCGGAGAACTCGCCGAGCGGCTGGTTGAGCGCGCCGCCGACGAGAAGGGCTTGATCAATGTCGGCTTCGCCCCTGAGGCGGGCGAGGTTCTCGTCGAGGAACGTGCGGTTCGGGACGCTGCGCGCCGCAAAGTGCGGGACGGGGTTGAACCCTTCGCGGCGCAGCCGGACCGCGACCGCGATGGTGTCGTCGAAACTCGACCCCGGCAGGAAGGTGATAAACACGGTCGCCCCGGGCCGCAGGTGGGCGCGATAGTCCTCGATCTTCGCGGCCGCGCCGGGAGTCGTTTCGGTGGTAAAGCCGGACAGCAGATCGATGATCGACTGCCGTGGGGACAGCCTCGACCCGATGTCTACGATGCGCCCGGCAGATTGCATCGTCACGCTGCGTTCTCCATTGATCCGCGACTGAGCCGCGATGATGGCGGATTCTCGCTTTCGCGAGCGTCGCGGCTATCCCGGAAGCGACGCGCTTGGCGGAATTGGCGTCATGCTCGCCGGGGATATCGGCAACGCGCCGTCGATTCTTCACTCGCTGGGACACTGCACGTATATTCGCAAACCATCCGTCATCGCATGCGCATGACGTGGGCCCGCAACCTGTGCGAAATCCGGGCTGGAGCCCGTCCATCAGGAGTGCCCGATGGCAAGGGTCACGATTCTCTACTGGCAGGACATCCCGTCCGTGGTCGAGGCCCGGGGCCGGGGCGGCCGACACAAGATCGAGCTGAGCCAGCGGTTCCAGGAACTGATCGATCTCGTCGCCATGAAGAAGAAACTGGCCGGCACCGACGCCTATCTGACCCATTGGAACAAGGGGGCGCCGGAAGTGCGCGAGGGCGACTCTGAAACCGTGGCCACCACCATCGCCGCGGATATCGAGGCGCGCTATGACGCCATCAGGGCCGAAGCGCTCGCGCAATGCGGGGCCTGAGCTGACGGTGGTGCGCGGCGCCGCCGTCAGCACCCCGGTCTTTTGCCGCATTCCCCCGAATGACGACCGCCACCGAGTCAATCCTGCCCGCGCTGTCCGAAGCGAGGCGGTTTCGGTCCGGGCCGGTCGATGTACGGACCGAACGCATCCTGCGCATCCAGGGCTACCGGGACATGGAGCGGGTCCGCCGGCCGATCCGTCGGGCCGCGGACACGGCGGCGGCGATTGCGCGCGACATCACGCAAGGCGAGGTGGGGTTTCGGCGGGTCGGGATTGTGGCATGCGAGGGGTCGATCCTGGAGCTGGAGGGTGGCGAACGATTCGCGTGCGTCGCGTTCGAACGCTTTCTCGGGGACTGCGAGTCGGTGGTGGTGTTCGCGATGACCGCGGGAGAGGCCATCGACCAGCGGATCGACGCGCTGATGGCGGCCGACGATCCGGTCGTGGCTCTGCTCCTCGATACCGCCGGGTGGCTCGCCATCGAATCGATCACGCGCCAGTTCTCCGAGAGGCTCAAGGCGGACTGTGCGCCGGCGGGCCTGCGGCTCACCCGGCGGATGGGGCCGGGGTACACGTACCGCATCGGCAAGACGATGGCGCCCTGGGGTCTCGAGGAGCAGGAGGGGGTATTCAGGATGCTCGGCGCGGAGGTGTCTCCGGTCGAGGTGTTCCCGAGCGGCGCGATGCTTCCGAAGATGTCGCGCTCGGGGTTGTACGGGCTACGGGCCGCCGCCACATGCGCGGCGGCGTGAGGCCGCCCGGCCCGAGGCCCCCTTCGACGCCACCGAGCGCGGCGACATCGAAACCGGCGGGCAGCGTTGTCCTTCGCCGCGAATCTTCCGATACCATGTTGCGCGGGGACCCGGTTCGGGCAGGCGGGTTCTTCATGGGAAGATTCGTTGAAGACATCACTCCGAATGACTGGCATCGGAAACCCGTTTCGCACTTGTCGCACCGCCGACTCAAGGGAGGAATGGACTTGAACACATCGAGAATTCTCAAACGCACGGGCGCGGCCGCCGCGGTGGCCGGAATGCTTGCCGCCGGTCATGGCGCGCAGGCCGAGACCGTGCTGAACGTGAACATGCACTCGGATCTGAAGATCGTGGATCCGATCTGGACCACGGCCTACATGTCCCGCAACTACGGCTACATGGTCTACGACACCCTGTTCGCGATGAACACGAAGGGCGAGATCAAGCCGCAGATGGTCGAGGACTGGACGGTCTCCGATGACGGCAAGACCTACGACTTCACGCTGCGCGAAGGACTGATGTTCCACGATGGCCAGCCGGTCACGAGTGCGGATGTCCTCGCGTCGATCGGGCGCTGGGGCGCGAAGGATGCGATGGGACAGAAGATGATGTCCTTCGTCGAGGAGATGACCGAGACCGGCCCCAACACCTTCCGGTTCACCCTGAACGAGCCGACCGGCCTCATCATCCAGGCGCTCGGCAAGCCCTCTTCCAACGTGCCGTTCATCATGCCGGCCCGGGTGGCGGCGACGCCGCCGGGCGAGCAGATCACCGAGTATGTCGGCAGCGGTCCGTACGTGTTCATCGAGGAGGAGTGGAAGCCCGGGGACAAGGCCGAGTTCGCGAAGTTCGAGCAGTACAAGCCGCGCGACGAGCCGGGTGACGGGCTCGCCGGCGGCAAGATGGTGCACGTCGACAAGGTGGTCTGGAAGGTCATCCGCGATCAGCAGACGAAGATGAATGCGCTGTCGAAGGGCGAGATCGACGTGATCGAGTCGCCGGCCCATGACCTGCTGCCGCTGATGGAGGCGGACCCGAACATCCAGCTCATCGATCTCAATCCGTTCGGGAACCAGTACACCTTCCGGTACAACTCGCTCCATCCGCCGTTCGACAACCCGGAGATGCGCCAGGCGCTGATGTACGCGTTCAGCCAGGAAGACTTCCTGTTCGGCGCGATCGGCGACGAGAAGTACTTCAAGCTCTGCAAGGCGATGTTCATCTGCGGCACGCCGCTCGCTACCGACGCGGGCATGGAGGACAAGCTCGAAGGCAACCTGAAGCGGGCGCGCGAACTCGTCGAGGCGTCCGGCTACGACGGCAGCCCCGTCATCCTGATGCACCCGACCGACCTCGCGGTGCTGGCGCCGCTGCCACCGATCGCGAAGGACGCGATGGAGAAGGTCGGGCTCAATGTCGACATGCAGGCGATGGACTGGCAGACCCTGGTCGGGCGCCGGAACAAGCGGGACAAGCCCGAAGACGGCGGGTGGCACGCGTTCATCACGTCGTGGAACTCGGTCGACAACGCGAGCCCGCTGACCACCCCGTTTCTGAACGCCGCCTGCGACAAGGCGCTGTTCGGCTGGCCCTGCGACGAGCAGATTCAGGCTCTGCGCGACGAGTTCGCGAGCGAGCCGGACCCGGCGAAGCAGCTCGACATCGCGAAGAGGCTGCAGCAGCGCGTGGCCCAGTCGCCGACGCACATCCACCTCGGCCAGTGGTACCAGCCGACCGCGATGGGTACGAACATCTCGGGCGCGCCGGTCTCCCCGGTCGCGGCGTTCTGGGGCTACCGGAAGGAGCCGCGGTAGGGAAAAGGTAGCGGTGGCGCCGTTCCGCGCTCGCGGGACGGCGCCGCCCGCGTCGTATCGCGGCCGACGCCCGATCCAGACCCGACCCGAAACGATCACGACCCGCCACGATCATGTGGACCTATCTGCTGCGCAGAGTGTTCGCGGTCATTCCGGTCCTGCTGGTGGTGACCGTGATCGTGTTCCTGATGCTGCGCCTCACGCCCGGCGACCCGGCCGCCAACATCGCCGGGGACGCGGCGACTTCCGAAGATATCGAGCAACTGCGCGAGGAGCTCGGCCTGACCCGGCCGCTGCCGGTGCAGTTCGGGATCTACCTGAAGAACCTGTTTCTCGGTGATTTCGGCGAATCGTTCTACTACAAGCGCCCGGTGACGCGCATGATCGCCGACGGCGTCGAGCCGACGGTATCGCTCGCGCTGTTTACCATCGTCATCGCCTGCGCGGTCGCGGTGCCGCTCGGCACTCTCGCCGCTTACCGGCAGGGCTCGTGGCTCGACCGCGTGGTCATGGGTTTTTCGGTGATCGGTTTCTCGGTTCCGGTGTTCGTGATCGGCTACGTGCTCATCTACGTGCTTTCGGTCAAGCTCGAATGGTTCCCGGTGCAGGGCTATCAGGCGATCGCGGACGGCATCGGGGGATGGGCGTATCGGCTGATTCTGCCTTCGAGCGCGCTGTCGGTGATCTTCATTGCGCTGATCGCGCGGATCACTCGCACCAGCGTCCTGGAGGTGCTGAACGAGGACTACGTCCGCACCGCGCGCGCGAAGGGTCTGCCGCAGTTCAAGGTGCTGACGCGGCATGCGCTGCGCAACGCCGCGGTACCGATCGTGACTATCATCGGCATCGCCATCGCGATCCTGGTGAGCGGCGTGGTGGTCACCGAGAGCGTGTTCGTCATCCCGGGGCTCGGGTCGCTCACCCTGGATGCGATCCAGGGGCGGGACTACCCCACGGTGCAGGCGCTCATCATCCTGTTCTCGGTGGTCTACGTCGTGATCAACTTGCTGATCGACGTCATCTATACCCTGCTCGACCCCCGGATTCGTTATTGATAATGGCGACCCTGATCTCGTCCGAGTCGGTCGAATCCCGGGCGGTTGTCGCGCGGCCTTCGGTGTGGCGCCGGCTGGCGCGACACCCCAGTGTCGTCATCGGCACGGTGATGGTGGTGCTGATCGCGTCGCTGGTGCCGCTTGCGAGCGTACTGACTCCCCTCGACCCGACCGAGATCAGCCCCCGCAACCGGAACAAGCCGCCCGGCTTCGAGATGACACTGCGCGACGACGCGGGCGAGAAGTACAAGGTCGAGGCGATGATGGGCACGGACAAGCTCGGGCGCGACGTCTATACCCGGGTCGTCTACGGGGCGCGGGTCTCGCTCGTCGTCGGCGTCAGCGTGGCCATTGCGAGCGTCGCCATCGGTCTCGTGATCGGACTTCTGGCCGGGTACTTCCGGCTTCTGGACGCGATCATCATGCGGGTGATGGACGGGCTGATGGCCATTCCCGCGATTCTGCTCGCGATCGCGCTCGTCTCCCTGTCCGGCGCGAGCCTGCTGACCGTGATCCTCGCGATCGTGATTCCGGAGATCCCCCGGGTGGTGCGCCTTGTCCGGTCGATCGTGCTGACCATCCGCGAGGAGCCCTACGTCGAGGCCGCGATCTCGGTCGGTACCCCGACGCCGAAGATCCTGTGGCGCCACGTGCTGCCCAACACCGTCGCGCCGCTCATCGTGCAGGGCACGTTCATCTGCGGATCGGCCATCCTGCTCGAAGCCATCCTGAGCTTCCTCGGCGTCGGGATCCCGCCCGAGACCCCGACCTGGGGGAACATCATGGCCGAGGGGCGGGACCTCTTTCAGATCTACCCGCACAGCATCTTCTACCCGGGCGTCTTCCTCACCCTGACCGTGCTCGCGGTCAACATGCTCGGCGACGGCCTGCGCGACACGATCGATCCGCGCATGTCGAAGGAAATCTGACGTGCCGGCGGCGCCGACGGATCCCGCGCGTAGCGATGCGCATACCGTCCTCTCGGTGGCGGACCTCACGATCGACCTGCCCAGGGACGGCGACCGCGCGCATGCAGTACGCGAGGTCTCGTTCGACGTGAAGTCCGGCGAGATCGTGTGTCTGGTCGGGGAATCCGGCTCCGGCAAGTCGGTGATCGCATTCTCGATCATGGGGCTGCTGGCAAAGGCGCTCACGGTGTCCAGCGGCTCGGTGCGGCTGAACGGCGAGGAGCTTGTCGGCGCCGGGGAGCACCGGTTGCGCGACCTGCGCTGCACCGGGATGGGGATGATCTTCCAGGAACCCATGACCGCGCTGAACCCGGTGATGCGTTGCGGGGCGCAGATCGAGGAGGTGTTGGAGGAGCACACCGCGCTCAGCTCGTCCGAGCGCCGGCGCAAGGTGCTGGAGATGATCGAGGCGGTGCACCTCCCGGATCCGGAACGGATGTACCACTCCTATCCGCACCAGCTCTCCGGCGGTCAGCGCCAGCGCATCATGATCGCGATGGCGCTCATCCTGGAACCACCGCTGCTCATCGCCGACGAGCCGACGACGGCGCTCGACGTGACCACTCAGGCGCAGATCCTCAAGCTCATCCAGGAGCTCGAAGGCGAGCGCCGCACCGGGGTGCTGTTCATCACCCACGACTTCGGGGTGGTGGCGGAGATCGCGGATCGGGTCGCGGTGCTGAAGCAGGGCGAGATGGTGGAACTCGGCCCGGCCCGCCGGGTGCTGTCGGCGCCCGAGCACCCGTACACGCAGATGCTGATCGGTTCGGTGCCGAGCCACGAGCCGCCGGATCGCCGGGCCCTTCCCGCGAACGCCCCGGTGGTGCTGCGCACGGAACGCCTCGACAAGCGTTACACAAGCCTCGGGGTATTCGGACAGAAGCGGTCGGTCGACGCGGCCGCGGCGGTGTCGATCGAGGTGCGCAAGGGCGAAACCCTCGGCATCGTCGGCGAGTCCGGCTCCGGCAAGTCGACCGTCGCGCGCTGTGTCACCCGCCTGATCGAGACCACCGACGGGCGCATTCTGCTGTCGGGGGAGGATATCGCCCGGATGCCGGCCCGACAGCTCCGCCGGCTGCGGCGCAAGGTCCAGATCGTATTCCAGGACCCGTACCGCTCGCTCAACCCCAGGCGCACCGTGGGACTGTCCATCATCGAGGGACCGATGAACTACGGGATGCCGCGGGCCCGTGCTCTGGATCGTGCGCGCGAGCTGATGGCGCTGGTGCAGCTCGACCCCGATGGCCTCGACCGCTATCCGCACCAGTTCTCCGGCGGGCAGCGCCAGCGGATCTGCATCGCGCGGGCGCTGGCGATGGATCCCGAGCTGCTGATCGCGGACGAGGCGGTGTCCGCGCTCGACGTCTCGGTGCAGGCGCAGGTTCTGGGCCTGCTGGAAGAGATCCGCGAGCGGCTCGAACTCGCGATCCTGTTCATCACCCACGATCTCCGGGTGGCCGCACAGGTGTGCGATGTCGTCGCGGTGATGTCGAAGGGTCGCGTGGTCGAGTACGGTTCGGCCGCCGAGATCTTTCGCAATCCCCGGCACGAATATACTCGTGCGCTGTTCGAAGCGGCCCCGGGGCGCGATTTCGAGTTCGGAGAAGTCGGGCGGTAGCCGCCGCTCTTCGCTGTTCCTCGCGGGTCGACGCCCGCGATTCCAGCGAATGCGACGGCGCGTCGCACGCGACCGGCGGGTCCGCGCGGAAGGAGAGAGCACATGCAGCGTTCGGAGATCAATGCGCTGATCCGCGATGCGGAGGCCTACTTCGAGGCGGAGCGCTTCCGGCTGCCCCCGTTTGCGGCATGGACGCCGGAGGACTGGGCGAACCCCGCTGGTGACATCTCGGACATTGTCGAATGTGGTCTCGGGTGGGATATCACCGACTTCGGCCTCGGCGAATACCACGCCTGCGGTCTGCTCCTGTTCACGATGCGAAACGGCCGGCTCGCGAACCTGAAATCCGGTGTCGGCAAGACCTACTGCGAGAAGGCGCTCGTCCTCGACCCCGGCCAGCACTGTCCGGCCCATCACCACTGGATCAAGGTCGAGGACATCATCGTCCGCGCGGGCGGCACCATGGGGGTGGAGGTGCACAATGCGGCGGAGGACGGCGCGTTCGCCGACACCGATGTCGCCCTCAGCCTCGACGGCGTTCGGCGCAAGGTGCCGGCGGGGACGACGCTGGAGCTTCGGCCCGGCGAGAGCATCACCCTCGAGCCCGGGTGCTACCACAAGCTCACCGCCCCGCGCGGGCGGGTGCTGCTGGGCGAGGTGTCCGCGGTCAACGATGACGTGAAGGACAACCGCTTCCACCCGCCGGTGGGACGCTTTCCCGACATCGAGGAAGACGAGCCGCCCTACCGGCTCCTGGTCGGCGACTACGCGTCGCTCACGGGCCTGGATCGGCCGTCGACGGGCTGAGCTTCACCGCCGGTTCGGCGTGCGATCCACTTGCGCGCCATGCGCAGGACCGATTCCTCGCCGGTCAGGGCGCCGAGGTCCGCCGCCGGGACCCACGCGAGGGCATGGGATTCTTCGCTGACCCTGAATCGATCGTGCGTGGCCTGTACGAGGAAGCGCACATCGAAGTGGAGGTGGGCGGGCTCGCGGCCACGGGCCGGAATCCGGTGCACGTCGATGTCGAAGATGGCGTCGTCGAGCACCCGCACGTCGATCCCGGTTTCCTCGCGCGCTTCCCGCCGGGCGACCGCAAGCGTATCGGGATCCCCGTCGCTGTGACCGCCGGGCTGCAGCCATCGCCCGAGCTTGCGATGGTGAGTGAGGAGCACGTGGTCACCGGTTCTGTCCACGATCCACGCCGAGCCCGTGATATGGCCGACCTGGCAGGCGCGGTGGAAGCAGTCGGGATGCGAGTCGACGAAGGCATCGAAGCGGGCGACCGTCGCCGACTCCCGCGGCCATCGTTCGCGGTATGCGGCGAGGAGCGCTTTCAGCCCGCGACGGTCATCCATCGTGCGATCCGCTCCCGCGACTTCAGCCGTCGTCCCCGTGTTTGTAGTACCCGACCACGTCGCCCTTCGTGGTCACGCCCAGTCCGTTCAGGACGCGGTTCGAGTAGTTGAAGTAGGCGCATACCTGATTGACCTCCAGGATCTCCCCGTCGTCGGCGCCGGCTTCGCGCAGTCGCTCGATGTCCGCCTCGCACATCGCCCCGACATCGGCGGTGAGCTTGCGCGCGTACTCCAGCAACGCAAGCTCCTTGCCCTCGAACGCCACCTCCGGGTGTCCGCATGCGAGCGCCGCGTACATCGTCTCCGCCCGCAGCTCGTCCTCGATCAGCCGGCGCATGTTGGCGGAGTGATGGGTGGTGGAGTAATGGCAGCGGTTGGTGAGGCTCACCCAGGTTGCGACCGTTTCCAGGAACCAGAACGGCAGCGTGTTCGCCTTGTTGTGCAGCACGCTCCGGTAGAGCACGACATGGCCTTCGAGCGACTCGGGCCGCAGCGAGTGCGCCCGCATCACGTTGTCCACGGTCCCGTGCGGTGTCTTCACCCGCTCGTACAGTTCCGCGAGGCGACCGGTCGCCTCCTCGGGAGGGATCATGCGAATCCATGCGTTCATGTCGGTGTCGCCGCCTTTCACAGTGCGTTCGGGCACGGGCCGCCCGCGAAGAATGCGTCGAGGTTGTCCAGGCAGCAGTACCCCATCGCGTCGCGCGTCTCCAGGCTCGCGCTGCCGATGTGGGGGAGCAGGAACGTGTTTTCGAGCGCCCGGTAGCGAAGGTCGAGATTCGGCTCGCCCGCGAAGACGTCGAGCCCGGCCGCCGCCACCTTGCCCGAACGCAGGGCGGTGATGAGTGCATCGTCGTCGACAAGATCCCCGCGGGCGGTGTTGACCACTACTGCGCCGTCGGGCAAGTGCGCGATGCGATCGGCGTTGAGGAACCTGCGTGTCGTCGGGGTCGAGGGGGCGTTGATCGAAAGGAAGTCACTCACCGCGAGCAGCGATTCGGGAGTGTCGTGCCAGATCGCGTCGTCCTCCAGGGCCGGGGCGAGGCGGCTGCGGTTGTGGTAGTGGATTTCCATGTCGAAGCCGCGGGCGCGCCGCGCCACTGCGCGCCCGATCCGTCCCATCCCGAAGATGCCGAGGCGCTTCCCGGTCACGTGCACGCCGAGCATCATGGTGGAGTGCCAGCCCACCCATTCCCCGGCTCGCACCATTCGGTCCCCCTCGGCGCCGCGCCGGGCGGCCCCGAGCAGGCAGAGCATCGCGATGTCGGCGGTGGCGTCGTTCAGGACGTCCGGCGTATTGGTCACGACGATGCCGCGCGCCTTCGCCGCTTCCACCGCGATGTGCTCGTAGCCGACCGAGTAGGTGGCGAGAATGCGGATGCGGTCGGGGAGGCGCTCGATGACCTCGGCGGAGAGCGGGTCGCCGCCGGCGCAGAGGATCCCATCGCGGCCCTCGCTCGCCGCGAGGAGACTGTCCGCGGAATGGATGCGGTCGTCGGGGTTGAGGTTAGCGTCGTAGTCGCGCCCGAGCCGTGCCTCGACGTTGGGCGGCATGCGGCGGGTGCAGAGGATCCGGTGCTTGTCGGGCATGGCGCTGTATCTTTCCCTGGCTCGTTGGTTCTATTCGACTGCCGTCTCGGTCGATTACCAATGCTGCGATCTGCGGATCCGGGTCACCCGCCCGAATCCATCATCGCCCGGAGCCGCCGCCGGTCGGGTTCTCGGACACCTTCACCACCAACTTGCCGAAGTTTTCACCGCGAAGCAGCCCGAGAAATGCCTCGACCGCATTGTCGATTCCTTCGACAACATCTTCCCGGTACCCGATCCTGCCATCGCGCAGCCATTCGGACACGTCCCGCGCGAAGTCGGGGATCCGGTGATGGTGGTCGAAGATGATGAACCCGCGTACGGTCAGGCGGCGGGTGAGGATGATGCGCATCGCTCCGGCGAGGCGGTCCGGTCCCGGCGGCGATCCGGTGTCGTTGTAGTGGGCGATGCCGCCACACACGGGGATGCGCCCGTGCACGTTCATCAATCCGATGGCGGCGTCGAAGACTTTGCCGCCGACATTCTCGTAGTAGATGTCGATGCCGTCCGGGCAGGCGTCCTTCAGCGCCTCGGCGAGGTCGGCGTCGTGGTGGCTCACGCAGACGTCGAGACCCAGTGTGTCCACCGCGTAGCGGCACTTGGCCTCCGCTCCCGCCACCCCGACCACCCGGCACCCCTTGAGCTTCGCGATCTGTCCGACCAGCGACCCGACCGCTCCGGTGGCGGCGGAGACCACCACCGTCTCTCCCTCCTTCGGCTGCCCGAGGTCGAGGAGCCCGACGTAGCCGGTGAGGCCCGGCATCCCGAGGACACCGAGAGCGGTCGAGATCGGCGCGATCGATGGATCGACGGTTCGCATTCCCGCGCCGTTCGAGAGCGCATACTGCTGCCAGCCGGTATAGCCGAACACGATGTCGCCGGCGGAGAACTTCGGGTGCCGCGACTCTTCGACCACGCTCACCGCGCCGCCCTCCATCGTGTCCCCGAGCCGGACCGGCGGCACGTAGGACCTCACGTCGTTCATGCGCCCGCGCATGTACGGGTCGAGCGAGAGGTAGACGGTGCGAAGGCGCATCTCCCCGTCGCCCGGCGTCGGTACCGCGTCGTCGACGGCCGCGAAGTCGCTCGGTTTCGGAGCGCCCTGCGGGCGCGCGGCCAGGGTGATCCTGCGGTTGAAGGACGTACTCATGGGGTTTCGAACCTCGGGTTGTCTACGCGACCGCACGAGCAGACCTGTTCCGACTGGCGGAGCTGAACCTTCTCGAACGGCGACGGATCGGAAGAAAGACCTTCGTGTTTCGGGTTCCGCTGGACCTTCATCACCGCATCCGGTCGCTCGGAACAGGCGACTGAAGAAGCGGCCAGCCTGATTGGCTGGGGTGCCAGGATTCGAACCTGGGAATGCGGGAGTCAAAGTCCCGTGCCTTACCGCTTGGCTACACCCCAAGGCAGTTGAAGGGGCCCGCGCTCACTGCGCAGCCGCCCGGTGTGTGGCGTCGAGCAGGGGTGATTGGTTCAGCCCCCGGGCCACCAGCCCGCGCCAGGGCGCGGGCGTCTTCTCCGCCACCTCGGCGGCCTGCTCGCGGGACTCGAACGGAGCGAACACCGTCGCCCCTGTACCGGTCATCCGCGCCCGGGCGTGCCGTGAGAGCCAGTCGAGCGCTTCGCCCACTTCCGGGTGCATCTGCCTCACCACCGGTTCGCAGTCGTTGCCGGCGGAAAGAAGCAGACGCTCGATTCGTACCCGTCCCTCCGAGGTTCCGGATTCGCCTCGAAGCAGGTGGTTCATTCTGATTCTGGGGGTATTTCGTGTCAACGACGACGCCTGGAACACGTCCGCCGTAGAAACCGCGCAGGGGAGCATGACGAGCACGTACCAGGGCTCCTCCAGAGTGATCGGAACCAGACGCTCGCCCACGCCTTCTCCCCAGGACGCCAGTCCGCGCACGAATACCGGCACGTCCGCTCCCAGTCTTGCGCCGAGCACCGCCAGCCGGTCCGTACCCATCGCGAGGCCCCAGAGCCGATCGAGACCGACCAGCACCGACGCCGCATCGCTGCTCCCGCCGCCCAGACCCCCGCCGGCCGGGATCCGCTTCTCGAGCGTGATGTTCGCGCCCGCTTCGATCTCCGAGGTGTCGCGCAGGAGCTGTGCGGCCCGCACGGTCAGGTCTTCCGCTTCCTCCACGCCGGGAATCGCCGTGGTGCGACGCAGGAGCGAGTCGTTGCGGCGCGCGATGCGCACGCGATCGGCGAGATCGATGAACTGGAAGACGGTCTGAAGCTCATGGTAACCGTCCGCACGCCGCCCGACGACGTGCAGGAACAGGTTGAGCTTCGCCGGCGCGGGAAGCTCGATCACCCCGGATTCAATCACCGGCGAGGCGGCTCTGCACCCTGGATCACGCTCCGGTACCCTCCACCTTCCACCGCCGGACGATGACGGTCGCGTCGACCGAGGCGTTCGAGAACCGGATGCGCTCGGGCAGCGGAAGTCCGTCGAGGGCGCCATATTGCTCGTAGACCACCGTCCATCCCGCCTGTTCCAGACGGGCGAGACGCCCGCGGTCGTCAAACTCCACCTGCGACGGGGTGCCGTCGGGCGCGGGAAGCCCGATGATCCAGTAGCGAAGCCCCTGCAGTGGCACGGACCAGCCGATCTCCCGCTCCAGAAGCGCTTCGGGCGATGTGGCGCTCGTTCGGCGACCATCGGGGAACTTTGCTTCCACCGTGTTCGCCGATCCTTCGACTTCGAACAATCCGACGCCGAGCGGCCCCATGAACCGCATGAGATAGGAGTCGGGCGACTGGCTCCACCGCAGGGTGACCCGGGATGCGTCGCCGCCGGTGGGGCGCGCAGCCAGAGTGCCGTGCAGTGTCCAGCCCCGAATTCGGGACAGCTCCTCGGCGTGGGTCTGCAGGGTCGTGCCCGGGTCGGCGGCATCCTGCTTCTTCGGGAGCAGTTCCTGTAGCGTTTCGCATCCGGCGAGCAACGCCACGCAGATCGCCAGCACTGCGCCTCCGGCGGCGCGCTTCATCGTTTGCGCACTGTGGGTGGAGTGGAGCCCGAGGGTGCCGGTGTCCCGCGCAGCACCGGCGGCCGTGATGCCGGACTTCAAAGTCCGAATCGCTCGATGACGTCGAGCAGGGACTCGTCGTCCGGCGCGGTTTCGAGTGCGGTGCTCCATACCGCCCGCGCCTCGACCTTGTTGCCCAGCACCCAGAGCACTTCGCCGAGATGCGCCGCGATCTCGGGGTCGGGGTTGATGGACATCGCCCGTCGGAGCTGCACCAGCGCTTCCTGGTGTCGGCCCATGCGATGGAGCACCCATCCCAGAGAGTCGATGATGTAGTGGTCGTCGGGCTTGAGCTCGATGGCCCGCTTGATGAGCGCGTAGGCTTCTTCGAATCGGTCGGTGCGGTCGGCGAGGGTATATCCCAGTGCGTTGAGGGCTTCGGCGTGGTCCGGTTCGCGCTCGATGATGGCGCGCATGTCCCGTTCCAGGATGTCCAGCCGATCCATCCTGACGGCGAGCATCCCGCGCGAGTAGAGGAGGTCCGAGTTTCCGGGAAACTCCTCCAGCGACGCATCGTAGATGTCCATCGCCTCCTCGTAGCGCGCGGCGCGTGTGAGCAGGCTCGCCTCGGCAATGTAGATGCGCACTGCATCCTGGGTGCTCTCGCTGCGCACCCCGTGAAGATGACGCCGGGCCGCTTCCACGTCGCCGCCGTCCGCCAGCAGCACGCCGATCCTGATTTGCGCATTCAGTCGGTTCTCTCCGCGCCGGACCCGCCGATAGGAGGCCATGGCGTCGGCGTACCGCTCTTGCGATTCCGCAATCCGGCCGAGGTAGTAGTACGCCGCGTCGCGTCGCGACTCGTGCTTCGCGAGTCTCTCGAACTGCCCCTTTGCCTCGTCGAACCGGTCCGTCTGCATCAGCAGCAGCGCGAGCGCGTAGCGGGCGCCGTCGTCCTCGGGTTGCTCCGCCACCAAGTGCTCGAACTCCGCGCGGGCCTCCTCGTAGCGCTGCGCGTCCACTAGCGTGCGGGCATGGACCATGCGGACCGCTTCCGAGGTCGGGATGCGTTCGATGAAGTCCTTCAGCACCTGGAGCGCCCCCTCGATGTCGTCCGCGCGCTGACGCAGGCGAGCCTTGAGAATCGCGGCCCGTGCATTGCCGGGTTCGAGTTCGAGTGCGCGATCGACTGCCGCTCCCGCTTCGTCGGGTTTCTCTCTCCGGCTCAGGAGCCGGGCGAGCGCGAGCTGGGCTTCCGCATTGTCCTCGTGTCCGCGGAGAAGCCGCTGCATCACCGTGACCGCGGCCTCCGTGTCCTGCTCGGCGCCCAGAATCTCGACGACGCGGTGATACCCGGCGCCCGTCGGCTCGGACATCATTTCCACGATCCCGGCGAGGTGTTCGACCGCTTCGTCGATTTCCCCGGTCTGGATGAGCAGGGACGCGAGCACCTGCCGGCCCTCGGTGCTCGCCGGATCGGCGTCGGTCCACAGGCGCGCTGCCTCGAGAGCACGTTCCTCGGCGTGCGCGAACATCGCGAGCTTCGTCGCCCGCTCCGCGACGCCCGCGTCCCGCGTCTCCTTGGCGACCTCCAGGTAGTTCTCAAGCGCGAGGAGCATGTCGCCACGATGACTGGCCAGCTCCCCGACCAGAAGTTTGTAGAGTGCGCCCCCGTTCGACGCGTCATCGGGAGTCAATGTGTCATCGGAAGGCGGCGCTTCGTCCGCGCGGGGCACGGACGCGGCGTCCACCTCGTGCTCTGCGGGTTCGGTGACGGCGCAGCCGGGGAGGACAATCGCGGTGACCAGGATCGTCAGCGCCAGTCCGCCAAGTGGCCAACGAGCGCAAATGCGCGAATCGCGCACGGTGTTCAAGGATTTTCCCGCGTCGGATTCGGCCGCCGGCAGGGCACACGAAGAGGCAGCGCCGCGAGCGGTGCGCCGCTGCACGGCCGGAGGCGATCGATCGGCGTTCACGGCCGTCAATCGATCGGAGAAGGGAAGCAAGGGCGTCATATAGGCTCTGGGTGCAGTTTCAGCGAGCCGTCAATCATCGTCTGTACAATCCGTTTGTCACTATACTTCATGACGGGAATCAAGCAATCGGTGCAGCGCCCGCCGAGCCCGGCCAAGTCTGGCGTATTGCCCGATCCATCCTGCGGACCATCATGTCGATCGTCGCCCTCGGACTGAACCACACCACGGCCCCGGTCGCGCTTCGTGAGCGGGCGGTGATCGACGATACCGGCATGCCGTCGGCGCTCAGATCCCTGTCGAGCACTCCCGGGGTCAGCGAGGCGGCGATTCTGTCGACCTGCAACCGTACCGATCTGTATTGCGGCATCGGTACCGGCGAGGAGGTGCCGACCCACTGGTTCGGCGAGTTCCTCGGCATCGACGGCCGCGATCTCGCCGGGCATCTCTACGTGCACCGCGAGGATGCGGCGGTGCGCCACCTCATGCGGGTCGCCAGTGGGCTCGATTCCATGGTGCTCGGCGAGCCCCAGATCCTGGGCCAGCTCAAGCATGCATACGGCACTGCCCAGCGCGCGGGTTCGCTCGGAGTCGTGCTCGAGAAACTCTTCCAGCGCTCGTTCTCGGTGGCGAAGCGCGTGCGCACCGATACCGACATCGGCGCGAGTCCGGTCTCGGTGGCCTATGCCGCGGTGACTCTCGCCCACCGGATCTTCGGCGATCTCGACGCGCGGATCGCCCTGCTCGTGGGCGCCGGCGAGACGATCGAGCTCTGCGCGCGTCACCTCGCCTCGAGCCCCGTCGGACGCATGGTGATCGCGAACCGCACCGTCGAACATGCCCGCCGCATTGCGACGGCACTGGGCGCGTACGCCATCTCCCTCGCCGAAGCCCCGCTCCATCTCGCCGAGGCGGATATCGTGATCGCGTCCACCGCCAGTCGCGAGACCGTCATCTCGTTCCAGCAGACGCGCGATGCGCTCCGCCAGCGCCGGCGGCGCCCGATGTTCATGGTGGACCTTGCGGTTCCGCATGACATCGACCGTGAAGTCGGCACTCTCCCCGACGTGTACCTGTACGGCGTGGACGACCTCGCGGACGTGATCGAGGAAGGCCGGCAGCGGCGTATCGAGGCGGCGGGCGTGGCCGAAGGCATCATCGACCGGCAGGTCGCGGAGTTCATGGCCTGGATGCGCGGGCGGCGCGTGTCCTCAGTCATCGTGCAGGTGCGGGACTCCGCCGCCGTCGCGAGGGATGACGTGCTCGCGAAGGCCCGCCGCCGGCTGCAGAGCGGCGAGCCGCCGGACGAGGTCGTCGAGTACGTCGCGCGCACCCTTACCAACAAGCTGCTGCATGCGCCGAGCGCCGCCATCCGCGAAGCGGGGGAAAGCGACCGCCGCGATGTCGTCGAGGCGGCGAGAGCGCTGTTCGGCGTCGCAGCGTCGGACGAGGCCCCGATCTCCGGGCCGAACCCCGGCCGCGCCCGATGAATCCCTCCCTCATCGACAAGCTCGAAGGGTTGCGCGAACGGTACGTCGAGGTCGGCGCCCTGCTCGCGCAGCCCGAGGTGGCCTCCGATCCGTCCCGGCTGCGGGTGCTCGCGAGAGAGCACGCGGAGCTCGGCCCGATCGTCGAGTGCTTCGTCAGCTACAACGCGACGGTCGATTCGATCGAGGAGGCGCGGGAGATTCTCGCCGGCGCGGACCCGGACCTGCGGGCGCTCGCCGAGGAGGAGATCGAGGCGGCGCAGCACCGTCGAACGAGTCTCCAGAGCGAGCTCGAGGTCTTGCTGCTTCCCACCGACCCCGCCGATGCGGGCAACGTGTATCTGGAGATACGGGCCGGCACCGGCGGCGACGAGGCGGCACTGTTCGCCGGCGATCTGCTCCGGATGTACCTGCGCTACGGGGAGTTGTGTGGCTGGCGCTCGGAGATCGTGAGCGAGAGCGCGGGCGAACACGGCGGGTATCGGGAAGTCGTGGCACGGATCGCGGGACGCGGGGTCTACGCGCGGCTCAAGTTCGAGTCCGGCGGCCACCGCGTGCAGAGGGTGCCGGAGACGGAGTCGCAGGGGCGGATCCATACCTCGGCGTGCACGGTGGCGGTGCTGCCCGAGGCCGACGAGATCGGTGAGATCGAGATCGACGCCTCCGATCTGAGGATCGACACGTTCCGCGCCTCGGGTGCCGGCGGGCAGCACGTGAACAAGACCGACTCCGCGATCCGGATCACGCACCTGCCCACCAACACCGTGGTCGAATGCCAGGACGAGCGCTCGCAGCACAAGAACCGGGCGCGGGCGATGTCCCTGCTGAAGTCCCGGCTGCTGGCGGCGGAGCGCGAGCGGCGGGATACCGAGCGAGCGGAGACGCGGCGGCTCCTCGTCGGAAGCGGCGATCGTTCGCAGCGCATCCGCACCTACAACTTCCCGCAGGGGCGGATGACGGATCATCGCATCAACCTCACCCTCTACAAACTGGGCGACATCATGGCCGGCGGCCTCGGGGGAGTGGTCGAGGCGCTGGTGCGCGAGGACCAGGCGGAGCAGCTCGCCGCGCTCGGCGGGTGATCGCCCCCGCACGCTCGGGTTTCCCGACCGCGGCGCTGATCGGATTCACGGCTCCCGGAGCGAATCATCGGTCGCGGCGGATGTCGCCGCGATCATGGTCATCCACGATTCTGCGTAGTCGGCAGGGAATCGCACTTCACGCGCTCTTCGGGAAATCCGCTTTCCAGCAGCCGTCGCCGGCAGGCGTCGGTGAAACCGGCTGGTCCGGCCGCGTAGGCGTCCATCGTTCCGGAATCCGGTCCCGGACCGGGCACTGCCCGAAGTACATGAGCCGCGAGCGCATTCCACGACTCGCCGTCAACCGGCGTCTCCACCACCCGATAGTGGAAGTCGTCGAGGGCGTCGGCCCACGCGCGGCAGTAGTTGTGGCGATACGGCAGCCCCTGGCCCCGGACCACCCGAACCAGCCGGATCGGCACCTCCAGCTCCAGGTTGATCGCGTGCTCGATCAGGCTCTCGACCGGCGCGAATCCGGTGTCGAAGGCAAGGAACAGGAGTCCGCGCGGGGAGTCGTCGTCGAGCACGAAGTGCCCGGTCGGTCCCTCGACGGTGGCCCGCGTTCCGCGTCGGAGCCGGTCGAACACGAATTCCGCAAACGCATCCCCGGCGTCGCGGCGCACGTGGAGCCTGAGATTCACGGCGTCGCAGGGGCAGCTTGCGAGCCAGGTCTCGCAGGGCGCGACTCCGTCGAACCGTACCGTGGCGCGCTGGCCGGAGAGGTAGCGCAGCACCCGTGCCCGCTGGACCTTGAGATGCACCACCGTGTGGTCGTCCGACGCCGGCTCGACGCGGGTGACCTTCGCACGCACGCTCTGCGGCGCGATGTCTTCGACGCCCGATGCCTCCGTGGACTCCACCACCAAGTCGCCGCGCGGCGCCACCGAGCAGAGCAGCGCGACTCCGGCCTGCTTCTCGGCCTCGGTGAGGGAGTAGTCGTGAAACCGGACCGGCTCGACCTCCCCTTCGATGATCCGCGCCCGGCAATCTCCGCAGCTTCCGTTGGCGCAGCCGAACGCAGGCGATCGCCCGGCTCGCAGGGCGGCTTCGAGAACGGTCTCCCCCGGCTCGGCCTGAAACCGATGTCCCGAGGGGTGCAACTCCACGATGCAGGACATTCAGGAGATCGCCGGGCGGAACGACGGGAAAGAAGTGTACGAGGAATTTCCGCTGCAGAATCGGCTCGTCCGCCGTGTTCTTGTTGTTGACCCGCTCCTCTGCCACGTCGCGCGGATCCGGTGTCGGCGGCGGGTATCGTGGGCTTCCGGCCCGCCAATGTGCGGCCACACCGAGCACGAATATGTTGCACCGGGGTCGAAGGAGAAGCGCTTTCCCGCCCGAGCGGAACTCGTATCCGAATCGGAATATTGCCGGGCGTTGTCGCCGGCTCCTAGACTTGCAGCGTCGCGCGTGCTCTGCTGGAGCGGCCGCGACGCGGCTGTTTCCGAATCCCCCAACCGGAGGAACCTGTGGACCGCAAGCTCTACTACGACACCGTGGCCCGCATGCAGAAGGCGAACATCGATCCGGAGTACGTTCAGGGGTGGGTCGGCGGGTTCATGGGAAATCCCAAGCGCGAGGAGCAGCGCATCACGCAAGCCTATGAAGCGGGCTACGAGGCTGGCGAGAAGGGTGACCCGGACGGATACGAGGCGTGGCGGACCGACTCGTGAGCGACTGCCAGGCCGCGACGGTCGAGGCGTCATCAGGCTGGCCACCCGAGCGCCGGGCCGCATGCGTTGCGTTGTTGGAGGCTGCGGCGCGGCGCATCGAGGAGGCCATCACGATCTGGGAGGGCGCGCTCTCCGAGCCCGACGAGAGCGGCATTCCGTTTACCGCGGTGGTGCACATCGGCGCGGAACGCGCCCGGAGCCTGCAGCGACTGTACTTCGACCAGAAGGCGCTCGCGGCGGAGCTTACGAAGCAGACCGGGGTCGTCTGGCGCGATGCGCTCGCAATGGACGGGTCCATCGCGATCATGCAGCCCTATGATCAGTTCGGCGCCGAGGAGTCGCTGCACGAGCGAGCGAACCGCGCGATCGCGACGATGCGCGCGCGGGCCGAAGGTCTGGCGGAGACCATCGCGGCATTCTGAGCCCGGGATGGTGTCTCACTCCGACATTCTGCGTGGCGTCTCCTGCACGGTGTCTTCGGCCTGTGCACGGGTTTTCCCGCGAGTCGCTGGAGTCGAAGTGAGACACCACCGAATCCGATGGGAGATTGTGACCTCCTCCCCGGTCTGCAATCATCACGGCCTGTGCGCAAGACGAGGGTTCGACGCGGCGTCGGGCCATGGGACCGGTCCCGGATGGTGATGCCGTTCGGTGGCGGTTCGCTTCGATGGTTCGGCGATCAGGCCAGCACTTGCTTCGCAGGTTTGATGGAGGCCACGGCAGGAATGGTCCACGGGGACGAAGACTATGGGTAGATTCTCGGAGACGGTGCTGGCCGTGACTATCGCCGCCGCATCCATCGCGGGCGCGGGGAGCGTGACCAGCGCGGTGGCGGCATCGATGATCGACGAAGGTCGGGAAATCGCGCTCGATCGCCGCAAGGGCAACTGCATGGCCTGTCACGTCATCGCGGGGGCTACGCTGCCCGGAAACATAGGCCCGCCGCTGGTTGCGATGAAGGCGCGCTTCCCCGACAAGGCGAAGCTGCGAGCCCAGATCTGGGACTCTTCGCAGATCAATCCGCGCACGCTCATGCCGCCGTTCGGGCGGCACGGAATTCTCACCGAAGACGAGATCGACAAGGTCGTCGAGTTTGTCCATTCGCTCTGAACCGCCCGGGAAACGGCGACGGCAGGGCAAGGGAGGTAGAATCATGACTCGCAGATTCTTCATTCGATTCCTGGGGGTTGTGGCCGGAATCGTTCTGCTGCCGCTCCGCGCATTCGCGGCGCGCCCCGGGACGGCATTCGACTCCACCACGACGGAGGATGCCCTCACTCAGCTCTACGGCACGTCCGACACTGTCGAGACGGACAGGATCACGATCAAGGCGCCCGACATCGCCGAGAACGGCGCCATCGTTCCCATCACCGTGAAGTTCGATATTCCGGACGCCGAATTCGTCGGCATCATCGCGGAAAACAACCCCGCCCCCCTCACCGCGGGGTTCGCACTGTCCGATCACTCGGGCGGGCTCGTTTCGACCCGAATCAAGATGAGTGAGACCTCTCCGGTACACGCGGTGATCAAGGCCGGCGACACGGTCTATCGCGCGACCAAGGAGGTCAAGGTCACCATTGGCGGCTGCGGCGGTTGAAGCGGCGGCGCCACGACGCATTCGATGGGGGGTTGAACGATGGCACGCAAGATCAAGATTCGTGCGAAGGCGAAAGATGGCAAGGCGGCAGTCAAGTTCCTGATGAAGCACCCGATGGAGACCGGGCTGCGCAAGGACAAGAAGACCGGAGAGAAGATTCCCGCGCACTTCATCACCGACGTGAATGTCGCGCTCAACGGCACGAATGTGATGACCGCATACCTCGGGCCGGGGGTCTCGCAGGACCCTTACCTTTCGGCCGAAGTCATGGGTGCGAGCAAGGGTGACACCATCACCGTCGCCTGGGTCGACAACATGGGCGAGCAGGCGAGCGCGGACGCCAGGGTCAAGTAGTCGGCGCGAGCGTCATGTCACGACGAGCCCGTCGAGCGGCTGGACCATATCTTCTGAACGACGAGGGAGATACGACACGATGCGAGCGGCACTGATCGCATTGCTCGGCGCGGGCCTCGTGCTCGGTCTCGGCGTGGCTCGGGGAGCGCCCGAGGACGACCGGAAGGCGTTCCAGGACTTCTACACGGAGCGCTTCCCCGATACGCCGTTCGAGGACTTCGCCAACGGCCTCTACTCCATCGACGAGAACCGGCGCGAGGAGTGGGAGCAGATGGAGGAGTTCCCGCAGTACGAATTCGACATCGATGCGGGGGAGGAGCTGTTCCACGAGCCGTTCGCCAACGGCAAGGGCTACGCGGACTGCTTTCCTGACTACGAGTCGGGCGTCCGGCAGAACTATCCCCACTGGGATCCGGGACGCGCAGAGGTCGTCACCATGGAGCTGGCGATCAACCTGTGCCGCGAGCAGCACGGGGAGAAGCCGCTCAAGTACTATCGGGGCCCGCTCGCGCAGATCTCCGCCTACCTGGCGTACCTGTCGCGCGGCAACGTCATCGACGTGAAGGTGCCAGCGGATGATCCTCGCGCCCTTGCCGCCTACGAGGAAGGTAAGCGGCACTACTACTCCCGGCGCGGACAGCTCAACTTCTCCTGCGCTTCCTGCCACGTCGACGCCGTCGGCCGACTCCTGCGGGCCGAGCTCGTCGGCCCCGCCCTCGGCCAGGTCAGCCACTTCCCGGTGTTCCGCAAGACGTGGCGGGAGATCACCACCCTGCATCGCAGCTATGCGGCGTGCAGCCGGCAGTTGCGGGCGGCGTCGTTCGGACCGCAGAGCCGCGAGTACCGCAACCTGGAGTTCTTCCACACCTACATGAGTAACGGCATTCCGCTGAATGGCCCGGGGAGCCGTCACTGATGGCGCACCGGGCGGGGGCGCCTGCACGCGGACAACATCGGCGCCGGATAGCGGTGTCGGCCGAGGCCATGATGACCCCTGCCTGCCGACCCTGCCGACGCCGGATGATCCAGGTGCTGGCGACCGCCGCGCTCGCGCTCGGCGCGTGGGGCTTTGCGCCTCAGGCCGGAGCGAGCGACGAGGCAGCGTTCGCCGCCGCCTACAACGCCGCCGCGGAGGCGCGAAAGGCGGTCAGAAAGGCCGGTTTCGAGTGGCGCGACCTGCGGACGCTGCTCCGCGAGTCGAAGAAGCTCGGTGAGAAGGGAGAGTACGAGAAGGCTGTTGAACTCGCAAACCAGGTGCAGCGCCAGGCCGAACTCGGGCTGATGCAGGCCGCGGAGCAGGAATCGGCCTGGGAAACGGCGGTGCTGAAGTAGCCCAGTCGTTGGTCGATGCTGGGTGCAGCCGGGCCCTGGACTGATCGCGGCCCGGGCGGCGCGCGGGTGCGGCGCGTCACCCGCCGGAGGGTCGCAGTTCCAGCCAAGCGTCGATCGCCTGGAGATACGGCACGTAGGCTTCCATGATTTCCCAGTCGACGGCGTCCCACAGTCGGTCCTCAAGCAGCGCGCCGGCGCCGGAGAAGTACGTCATCAACGAGTTCACCAGCTCCCATCGGGGCGGGTATCCGTCCTCGCCCAGCCTCATCATCGTAAGTCCGAGCAACCCGTTCATCTCCATCAGGTACTCGGTGCCGTCGTCTTTGGCGAATGCCGGATCGACGAATATCCCTTTCTCGGCATCGAAGAACCGGTCGATGGCGGTTTCGACCACTGTCTGACCGAGGTGCGCGAAGCGGGGCTCCGACAGCCGGCGCGACGCCTTCTGCAGGACCCGCGCTACCAGCGCATGATCGCGGAGCGGGCTGTCGCCCTCCCACCGTCCTTCGGCGCGCAGGAAGTAGCGTCGCAGGCCCTTGTCCTCTCCAGCCATCGCGGCGAGAAACTCCACCGCGCGCGTCACCTCCCGCTCCAGCGCCGGGTCGGCCGTCAGGGGCAGCAGGTCCAGCAGGTGGTCGAGCGTGCCGGCGAGCCGGTCGGTGAAGACCTTGTCTGCCACCGCGGGCGCGGTGACCGTGCCGCGGCGCGCGGCGTCGAGCCGGAAGTAGCGCGTACTCGCTTCCTGAAAGCTCAGGAATGTGCCCTGTGACGGCTCGTACAGGGTCGAGCGCAGGTACTCGGCCGTCCGCTCGCCCGCTTGCACGAGATCCGGTAAGGCGGTGAGGCGGTCGAGCCGATAGAGCACCAGAACCGCCCCGGCGTTCAGATCCGCCATCTTCTCGTAATGGGGCACCTGCCAGTCCCGGGTCTCCGCATAGCGGAAGAACCCCCCTTCCACTGGGTCGTAGATGGCCTCGATCGCCCGGGCGAGAGTGCCGGTGACGCCGGCGACGGCGTCCTCGCGTTCCGCGTCGCCCGCATGCTCGAGCAGGTACAGGAAGGTTCGGGGCAGGATCGACTTCTCGCCCCGCCCCACCCCCTGCTCCTCCGGGTCGAAGTTTTCCAGGATGCCGTCCCTGAATGTCTGCGCGAGAGCGGTGAGGTCCTCGGTGTCCAGCGTATCCGGCGCGACATAGAGTGCGAGATCGGTGTCCTGGCCGGGGATCGCTACGTTGCGCTCGATGTTGCTCCTGATCTCCCGGAGCACCTCGATGAACTGGTCACCGTAGAGCGTGCCCGTGTACCTGAAGTACACCGACCCGTCGGGATCGAGGAACACGATGAACGGCAGTCCCTTGGCCCGGTATTTCACCGAAGCCGAGGTGTGGATGTCCGCGTCGATGAAGATATTGATGAAGTGTCGATTGAGGTAGGTGTAGACCTCCTCGCGCACGAGGGTCCGATCCGCGAACTCGTGGCACCAGTGGCACCACTCGGCGGAGAAGAGCAGGAAGTACGGCCGATGCCGCTCGAGGTTGCGCGCCACCACATCGTCGGCGTAGTCCTGAAACTCCACCTGAGAACCGTGGTGATGGTAGGCGAAGGTCGGAGCGGTCATCGCCAGCACGAGGACGGCGCTTCGAAGGAACGTCGCACCGACACCAGCAAGCTCCACCGACACCTGCTCTCGAGTGGTCGGGGAACTCATGCGAAACAAGACCAATCAACCGATCGACGGCATCGACTCAGCGCCGGTTGCGCAACCGGCGGATAGCCTGTATCTGGGCTGCGGCCTGGGCGAGTTCCGCCCGCGCGCGTGCCTCGTCGATGTCTGCGGCCCGGTCGGCGAGCATGCGCTCGGCCTGCTCCTGAGCCGCGAGCGCCGCCGCCTCGTCGAGGTCTTCGGCCCGCTGGCCGATGTCGGAGAGCACCGTCACCACATGGGGCTGGATTTCCAGCATCCCGCCGGAGACGTAGAACGACTGCTCCTCGCCCCCCGCCATCGTGGCCCGCACCTCGCCTGGCTTGAGTCGGGTGACGAGCGGCGTGTGGCGGGGCATGATGCCCAGCTCCCCCATCACGCCGGGCGCGACCACCATCTCGCAATCGCCCGAGAACAGTTCGCGCTCGGCGCTGACGATGTCGAGTCGGATCGTGGATGCCATGGATGGTCTCCGCGTAGGTGTGCGGCTCTGTCAGGCTCGGTGCAGGGCGGCAAACGGTGCTTGAGGCCCGGCCCATCGCGGATGAACCGGGGTATGAATCACACGCTCTTCGCTTTCTCCTTCACTTCCTCGATGCCGCCGACCATGTAGAAGGCCTGCTCCGGGTACTCGTCCATCTCGCCGTCGGCGATGGCCTTGAACCCGGCGATGGTGTCCTTGAGCGACACGTACTTGCCGGGCGATCCGGTGAACACCTCGGCCACGAAGAACGGCTGAGAGAGAAAACGCTGGATCTTCCGGGCCCGGGCCACCACCAGCTTGTCCTCGTCGGAAAGCTCGTCCATGCCGAGGATGGCGATGATGTCGCGGAGTTCCTTGTAGCGCTGCAGGATCCCCTGCACCCGGCGCGCGACTTCGTAGTGCTCGGTGCCGATGACGAGGGGGTCGAGCTGGCGGCTCGTCGAGTCGAGCGGGTCGACCGCGGGGTAGATGCCGAGCTCCGCGATCTGACGCGAGAGCACAAGCGTCGCGTCGAGGTGGGCGAAGGTCGTGGCCGGCGAGGGGTCGGTGAGGTCGTCGGCCGGAACGTAGATGGCCTGGATGGAGGTGATCGACCCGGTCTTGGTCGAAGTGATGCGTTCTTGCAGCACCCCCATCTCCTCCGCGAGCGTCGGCTGGTACCCCACCGCGGAGGGCATGCGCCCGAGCAGGGCCGAGCACTCGGTGCCGGCCAGCGTGTAGCGGTAGATGTTGTCGACGAAGAAGAGCACATCGCGCCCCTCGTCGCGGAAGAACTCGGCCATGGTGAGGCCGGTCAGCCCGACCCGCAGGCGGTTGCCCGGTGGCTCGTTCATCTGGCCGTACACGAGCGCCACCTTGTCCAGCACGCCCGAGTCTTTCATCTCGTGGTAGAAGTCGTTGCCCTCGCGGGTGCGCTCCCCCACGCCGGCGAACACCGAGAAGCCGGAATGCTCGATGGCGATGTTGCGGATGAGCTCCATCAGGCTGACTGTCTTGCCCACCCCCGCGCCGCCGAACAGCCCGATCTTGCCGCCCTTGTTGAAGGGGCAGATAAGGTCGATGACCTTGATGCCGGTCTCCAGAATCTCGACCGCTGCCGCCTGATCCACATAGCCCGGGGCCTTGCGGTGGATGGCCCAGTGTTCCTCGGCCCCGACCTCGCCGCCGCCGTCCACCGGCGTGCCCAGCACGTCCATGATGCGTCCCAGGGTCTTGGGACCGACCGGCACCGAGATCGGCGCTCCCGTGTTGTCGACCCCCACGCCGCGCTGCAGCCCGTCGGTCGAGCCCATCGCGATGGTGCGCACCACCCCGTCTCCGATCTGCTGCTGGACTTCGAGCGTCAGGCCGTTCTCGACCTTGAGTGCGTCGTAGACCTTGGGCACCGATGCGCGCGGGAACTGCACGTCCACGATGGCCCCGATGATTTCGACGATGTTTCCCGAACTCATGAGCGAATCCTCGACTCGAATACTCTCGAATGCGTTGCGTTCAGGCCCGATCGGCAGTCCGCCGATGGCCTAGAGGGCCGCGGCGCCGCCGACGATCTCGGACAGCTCCTGCGTGATGGACGCCTGTCGCGCCTTGTTGTACTGGAGATTCAACTGGCCGATGAGGTCGCCGGCGTTGTCCGACGCGGCCTTCATCGCCACCATGCGCGCCGCCTGCTCCGAGGCGATGTTCTCCACCACGCCCTGGTACACCAGCGACTCCACGTAGCGGGTGAGGAGATGGTCGAGCACGCCCCTGGCATCCGGCTCGTAGAGGTAGTCCCAGCGGTGCTTGACTTCGCTTTCCTCCGACGGGGCGCGGGGCAGAAGCTGCTCGATCACCGGGCGCTGGGTCATGGAGTTGACGAACTGGTTGTAGACGAAGAACACCCGGTCGATAGTGCCGTCGGAGTAGGCGTCGAGCATGACCTTGATGGTGCCGACGAGGTCGTCGATGCCCGGCTGATCGCCGATATGGGTGGTGCTCGCAAGCAGGTTCACGGCCATGCGGCGGAAGAACACGCCGCCCTTGTTGCCGATGACGCAGAAATCGGTCTCGACGCCCTTCGAACGCCATTCGTCGATCTCCTGCACCACGGCCCGGAACAGGTTGTTGTTCAGCCCTCCACACAAGCCCCGGTCCGACGACACGATGATGAACCCCACCCGCCTTACCTCGTCCCGTGCAACCAGGAAGGGGTGCTTGTACTCCGTGTTCGCGGCGGCGACGTGCGCGATCACCCCCCGCATCCTCTCCGCGTAGGGACGGGCGTGGTTCATCCGCTCCTGCGCCTTGCGCATCTTGCTCGCGGCGACCATTTCCATCGCGCGCGTGATCTTCTGCGTGTTCTGCACGCTCTTGATCTTGGTGCGGATTTCCTTGGCGCCGGCCATGGTTTGCTCGCTCGGTTCGCTCTCGTCGGTTGTCGACGACTCTCGTTCGACTACCAGGCGTGATTCGCCTTGAAGTCCTCGACTGCGTCCTTGAACTGCTTCTCCACTCCGTCGTCCCACTTTGGCGTGGCGTTGACCTGCTCCAGCAGGCTGGACTGGCTGGAATCCATGTACGACATCAGGGCGTCCATGAAATCGCCGACCCGTTCCAGCTCGACATCGTCAACATGGCCGCGGTCGACCGCATAGAGGGTCACCGCCTGTTGCGCGACGGAGAGCGGCGAATACTGCGGCTGCTTCAGTACCTCCATGATGCGCTGGCCGCGCTCGAGCTGGCGCCGGGTGGCCTCGTCGAGGTCGGAGGCGAACTGTGCGAACGCCGCCAGCTCGCGGTACTGGGCGAGCGCGAGCCGCACGCCGCCGCCGAGCCGCTTGATGATGTCGGTCTGCGCTGCGCCGCCGACGCGCGACACCGAGAGACCGGCGTTGATGGCGGGACGGAAGTTCGCGTTGAAGAGGTCGCTTTCAAGGAAGATCTGACCGTCGGTGATCGAGATGACGTTGGTGGGTACGAACGCCGACACGTCGCCGGCCTGGGTCTCGATGATCGGAAGCGCGGTGAGCGAGCCGGTTCGGCCCTTGACCTCGCCTCCGGTCGCCTCCTCCACGTACTTCTCGTTGACCCGCGCGGCCCGCTCCAGCAGCCGCGAGTGCAGGTAGAACACGTCGCCCGGATATGCCTCTCGGCCCGGCGGGCGGCGTAGCAGCAGCGAGACCTGTCGATACGCCCATGCCTGCTTGGTGAGGTCGTCGTAAATGATGAGGGCGTCCTCGCCGCGGTCCCGGAAGTATTCGCCCATCGTGCATCCGGAATACGGCGCGATGTACTGGAGCGCTGCGGATTCCGAGGCGGCGGCAGCGACCACGATGGTGTGCTCCATCGCGCCATGCTCTTCGAGCTTGCGCACCACGTTGGCGATGGAGGAGTTCTTCTGGCCGATGGCGACGTAGATGCAAATGATGTCGCCGCCCTTCTGGTTGATGATGGCGTCGATGGCGACCGCGGTCTTGCCCGTTTGCCGGTCACCGATGATCAGCTCGCGCTGGCCGCGGCCGATCGGCACCATCGCGTCGATGGATTTGAGCCCGGTCTGCACCGGCTGGTTCACCGACTGGCGGGTGATGACGCCGGGCGCCACCTTCTCGATGGGCGAGGTGCGCTCGGCTTCAATCGGTCCCTTGCCGTCGATGGGCTGACCGAGCGAGTTCACCACGCGCCCGAGCAACGCCCTTCCGACCGGCACCTCCAGAATGCGTCCGGTGCACTTGACGGTGTCGCCCTCGGCGATATGGCCGTAGTCGCCCATGATCACGGCGCCGACCGAGTCGCGTTCCAGGTTCAGGGCGAGCCCGTAGGTGTTGCCCGGGAACTCGATCATCTCGCCCTGCATCACGTCGGACAGGCCGTGAACACGGGCGATACCGTCGGTGAGGGACACGATGGTCCCCTGGGTACGAGCTTCGACGCCCACGTCGAAGCTTTCGATCTTCTTCTTGATGAGGTCGCTGACTTCCGCCGCGGTGAGTTGCATGTCTGGAGCCTCTTGCTCTTGTTTCCGGTAGGTCGCTCGCGCGCTCCGATGCCCCGCGTTACGCCAGCGTCTGGGCGAGCTGCCCGAGCCGGCCCTTGAGCGATGCGTCGATCACAAGGTCGCCGGCGCGGATGACGACGCCGCCGATCAGCGCATCGTCCACCTCGCAGTCGAGCGTCACCTTCGAGCCGAGACGCTTCTCCATGGCCTGGACGATGCTGGCACGCTGCGCTTCGGAGAGATCGAACGCGCTGGTGACGTGGACGCGGTTGCGCCCTTCGCGGGCGGCGTGCTCCTCGGCGAAGCGTTGCGAGATGTCCGGCAGCAGGGCGAAGCGGTTGTAGTGCCCGACCACCTTGACGAAGTTGCGACCGGTGTCGGCGAGATGGGTGCCGCACACGTCGATGAAGAGGTCGACGAGCGCGGCGCGGTCCACGCCCGGGTTGGCGATGAGACCGCTCATGGTCGCGTCACGCGCGATCGCGGCGAGGAGCTCAAGCATCCCGGCCCACTCGCCGAGCTTGCCCTCCTCGTCGGCCTGCTTGAACGCGGCAACCGCATAGGGGCGCGCAAGCTCGCTTTTTTCCGCCATCGGTTCGTATTCCGCCCGGTGCCTGGATGACTAGAGCTGCGCGGCGAGCTTGCCGAGCGCTTCGTCGTGCGCGGTAGCGTCCACCTCGCGCATCAGCACCTGCTCGGCGCCGGAGAGCGCAAGCGACACCACCTCGCCGCGCAGCGCTTCCCGCGCCTGGTGGATCTGCTGATCGATCTCGGCCTTCGCCGCGTCGAGGAGCTTGTCGCCCTCGACCCGGGCGTCGGACTTGGCCTCCTCGACAATCTCGTCGGCACGGCGCTGCGCGTTGGCGATGATCTCGCGGGCCTGCGTCTTGGCCGCCTCGAGATCCTCGTCGATCTGCACCTGCGCCTCTTCCTTCGCCCGCAGGCCCCGCTCCGCTGCGGCCAGACCGTCCGCGATGCGGGTGCGTCGTGCCTCGAGCGCAGTCAGGATCGGTGGCCAGATGTACTTCAGGCAGAACCACACGAACACCGCGAACGCGATGGACTGACCGATCAGCGTCAGATTGATGTTCATGACTGGACCCTTGCGTGTGCCCGATGCGTCGTCAGCCGCCCACCACCGCGAACAGCACGTACAGGCCGATGGCGATGCCGATGATCGGGAGCGCGTCGACCAGTCCCATCATGATGAAGAACTGAGTGCGCAACATGCCGAGCATCTCGGGCTGGCGGGCGATGCCCTCGATGAATCGGGCAGCGAGGATACCGATGCCCACCGCGGCTCCGGCCGCGCTGATACCGAGCATGAGTGCGCCGGCGATGTAGAGCAGAGCTGTTTCCATCTCTCAATCTCCTGTCGAGATTTCAGTCAATTACGAAGCCGATCAGTGGTGCGAGTGCGCCATGTCCAGATACACGATGGTCAGGATCATGAAGATGAACGCCTGCAAGGTGACGATGAGCAGGTGGAACACCGCCCACCCCCACTGCAGCGCGCCCCCCATCAGGCCCCACCAGAATCCGCCGCTGTAGAGCAACGCGATGAGGATGAAGATCATCTCGCCGGCGTACAGGTTCCCGAACAACCGCAGCGACAGCGACACCGGCTTGGAGAGGAGCGAGATCCCTTCGAGGAACAGATTAATGGGGAACAGGAACTTGGGGAATGGCTGGAACGCGAGTTCTCCGAAGAACCCTTTGGCGCCCTTCACCTTGATGCTGTAGTAGATGGTCAGCGCGAACACCGCCAGCGACATGCCGAAGGTCGCGTTCGGGTCGGTGGTCGCCACGATCTTCATGTACGGGACCCCGAGCAGGTAGGCGAGGTGAGGGATCCAGTCGACCGGCACGAGATCCATCGTGTTCATCAGCAGGATCCACACGAACAGGGTCAGCGCGATGGGGGCGACCAGATCGTTCTTGCCGGTGAAGGTTCCGCGGACATTGTCGTCGATGAACTCGATGACCCACTCGATGAAGTTCAGGAACGGGGTCGGTACCCCGCTTGTCGCCTTGATCGCGGCCTTGCGGAACACCCAGAGGAAAAGTGCCCCGAGGCCCATGGACCACAACATGGTGTCGAGGTGGATGGCCCAGAAGCCCATCGCCCTGGCCTCCGCCGCGCTGTGCGCGATGCCGAGGCCGTTCTCCGGATGGAACCCGAGCACCAGATTCTGCAGATGGTGCTGGATGTATTCGGTGGAAGTCTGCGCGGCCATTGACTGGTCTGTCTGAATGCGTCTGCCTGAAAGGATGCGTCGAACCTGGCGTCAATCCCTGCCGCCGCCGTGCGGATCGAGAGTCATCGAGGCAATCAGGCCCCCCATGTGGACCACGATGAATCCGGCGAACAATGCCACCATGTTCAAGCCCCGCAAAAGCACGAATGCCGCGGCGAACATGCCGCAGGTGATCGCAATCTTCGCCACCTCGGCGCGCAGCCACATGCCGAGCGCCCGTCCGCTTCTCGCTCCCCGAGAGCGTCGCAGCACCCTGTGTGCGAAGTACACCGTCGGTACGAGGCTGTTGACTCCTCCCGCGAGCGCTGACAACACCGCGTCACGGCCGAACGGCACCGAGATGGCGGCGGCCATCGCTGTCAGCAGACACTGGACCCAGAAGATCCGGCTGATCAACGGGCGGATCGTCCGACAACATGCACAGTACGCACCGCGCCTCGACAAACCGGCCGCACCGCCGAGCCCGCGCGGCAAGCACCTCGTGCGTGCACTTCGCTTGCCGCACTTCCCGGTAGCGGACGCGCGATTGTACGGGTCATGGTCGCAGCCGATCAACAAAACCGCCCCACCAACGGGTGGTGGGTCATTTTGAAAATTCCCCGTTCAGTTTCCGCTTCCGGTAGGTCTTAGGCCGTTTAGGCGGCGGGGTCGCCTCGTCGATCAGTCTGACCAGATCCCCCATTTCCCACAGCCGGTCTGTGACGCCAGCCTCCATTGCCGGGGTAACCCGCAGGGTCTGGTGCAGCCGCCCCATGTTGTACCACCAGACGTGCAGTGCGACTGAGTGTGCGTGATTCTCTACCTTCTTCGAGAAGGCGTTGGTGAGCCTCGTGAACCGCCGCATCGACATCCGCATGGTGAGGTTCTGGCGCTCCACGTAGGACGTACTGATGTGCTCCTTGTCGGGGCGACCCTCGATCACCTTCTTGTGAATCCCGATGCAGTCGCCTGAGCTGTACCGTCGCCCCTCCTCCTCCTTCGAGGGTGAATCGTACAACTTGATCAACTGCGCGTAGTCTACGTCCCCGCCGAACGCGCCCTCGACGGCTTCCAAGTATGCCTTGTGGCCGTCTGTGGTGAGCTGCACGCGGTACTTCAGTCGGCGGCGTAGGTCGTCCATCAGGTCGATGGCGGTTTCGCTGGAGCGGTCACCGATGCGCCACGATGCAATCAGCTTCGTATCCGCGCAGAGAGCCACCCACGTCCAGACATCCCCGGCCTTGGGTGGAGCCTTCTTCGCGCGCGGGACGTTCTTCTCCTTCGCGTAGACGAAGCTCCAGATTTCATCCGCCTGGATGCGTCGGCAGGGGAGTTCCTGCATGATTTCGTCCATGTGCTTGGCGCAGACCTCCCCGGCCGTCACCACGAGCTTCATGACGGTCGCCTTGGAGACTTCCGCCAGTCGCGCCGTCGCCCGAATGCTCATGCCCTCGACTAGGCACTTCAGGATGAGGATGCGTGTGTGTGTAGGTAGAATGTTCATGCTGGCCATTATATGCCAGCAAAGGCAGGATTGCAAGCATCTATCGTAAAAATGGCCCGCAGATCGTGTAGACTCTGCGGGCCATGCCCTAGTGGCGGAATTGGTAGACGCAGCGGATTCCCAATCCGTGGTCCTTTAGGCAGACACACCTGCCTTGGGCGTCCCGGTTCGAGTCCGGGTTAGGGCACCAATTCCCACCGTCCTACCTAAAAAGTAGCCGGATAGGGCCGCTCCGGTTACTCATTAGGCCCGGTTGTGCCATCGGGCAGCGGCAGCGACCCTGCCTGCTTCGGAGCGTTCCTCGGGCGTCATACTTGCGGCCCGTGCGTGACCTCCGATCGCCCGGCCCGTCGGCTCAGGAACTTCGTCGGACTCCTGTCCAGTCGCCACGTCTATGACGTGCTTCGCGAGCTGGTTGGTGTCTCTGGGTCGGGTAGGTCGTCCTTTGGGGTTGTCCATGTCATCTAGCCTCGTGTGGTTGCTAGCGGAGAGTCTGCGCGGTCAGTGGGATTGACGCTATCCGATCCCGGCGGAGATTCGCTGCAAGTCGGGCGCGAAGGTGATCAAGGCCGCAAGGGCGGCGATCAGTATGGCAGTCTGCCACCATCGCGCGGTTGCATGCCGCTCCGAACGGGCCTCATCCCGCTCCGAACGGGCCGCGTCACGCTTCGCCATGTCTGCATCCCGCTTCGCCATGTCTTCGGCGAGCCGCGCGATATCAGTGCGATATTCGGCCTGCATTGTTTTCATGCGTTCCTCCATCACGGCGATCCGCTCCGAAAGCGCGTGAATGTTCAGTGTGTCACTCACAAGGCGTGATCTACGCGGTTAGCTGCCTCTCGCGATGCAGCGGTTGCCAGCCTGCTCCCAAGTCGTGTTCGGTGCGGCGTTGCAGGCGTCCCGTGCCGCTTTACACGCCGTAAAATTGGCTGGCGAAATAGGCCCGTCAACGGTTCGCCAACTCGCTTACCCCACACTACGGTTCCCGCTGCCGCGTCATTGCCCATCACGGCGACATTCACCACTTTCGGGGTAGTAGGGGGCACGTCGTATTTCCCGTTGAAGTCGTAGGCATGTTGTACATCCACCGTCACATCTGCACTGTTTTCGGTAATGCTATTGATCTGGACATAGCAGTTAGGAAAGACGCAATCATTCTGGTCTTGTGTTGTCCAGCGCGTAACCCGGTTATCGCCCGCTTCGGGCGTACATGCGCCCTGCCCCACTTGCGCGGCCGCCATTACCGGCCCGGTTGCCATTGTCGCCACTAGTGCGGCGGCGAGTGTCAGTATGCGCATCATCCCCCCACCCTCCGTGGATTTCGGGGGGGGGGGGGGGGGTAAATTTCATGAATGATGGGTTGGCACAATAAAACCGACAATGAGGGGGTAGGACAGTTTTACCCCAAATA
>JAPOSC010000030.1 GCA_026709935.1 Thiotrichales bacterium | reverse complement strand
AAGCAATCTGGCCCAGACAGCGAAAACCTCACCAACCATTCAGCCGGGCCATACGAACGCGATGGCGCGAAGTAATCTGGGGTGCGACGCGAACTAATGATCCGCCCCTGAAACACACACGCGGGGCGGTCTTCGGATCGCCCCTTACTCACCGCCTCTACCTTTCCGTGCGACTGACTCGGAAAAGACGACATCGCACATCGGTCCGCGCTAGCCTAGGAGCTAGTACAACATGAGACTAGCTCTCTCTCCTCCTCTCCCTACCGCTTGCAGCAGTAGCTAAATCACTGTAAAGTAACAAAAATCCCCGGTGTAGGGGGACTCAAAATGACAAGAGGAAACCAGCATGACTGACGCTGAACGCAATGACGATCTAGTCCGCAACATTCAGGAGCACGCTGCAAACGAGAAGGATATCGCCTGCCTCGCGAGACGGCTCGAAACACTGCATGCGGAAATCCCGAAGTTCCTTAGCAACCCTGAGCCCATTACCGCTCTGACCTCCATGACCACTCCCGTGCCGGAACTAGTCGATCAGTACCGGGCGGCAGTGTGCAAGCGTGAGGCGCTACGGGAATACTTCAAGAACATGGGATACAGCCACATCATCAAGTGAGGCTGAATCGGCTGACCCTGAACGTCCACCCAAATGGCCTCCCGGCCCTCGCGGGAACGCCAGAAGGTGGTGGAGTGAACTAGATAATTCCCGAAATTTTCACCGATTCCCGGCTGTGGGCACGGATCTGACTGCTTTCGCTGCGTTGAACACGGCATAGGTGTGGCTCGGGGTGCTCGATGCCGCTTGCTTCGCAAGCTCGCTCCGTACCTACGGGTACGCCTGCGCGCCCTGGCTCGCGTTCGCCTTGCGAAACCGTACAAGGCTTGTGAAACAAGCCGATGCCTGACCATCTCCGCACCCTCGCTTCGCGAATCGGCGAAAATTTCCGGGTTAGAATCGCGCGATGCCCGGAAACACCATCGGCAAGGCGTTCCGTGTCACCACCTGGGGCGAGAGCCACGGGGCGGCGATCGGCTGTGTGATCGACGGTTGCCCGCCGGGGCTCGCGCTGCACGAGGACGACATCCAGCCCGATCTGGAGCGCCGGCGTCCCGGAAAGACCCGCCACACCACCCAGCGCCGGGAGACCGACACGGTGCGGATTCTCTCGGGCGTGTTCGAAGGCGCCACCACCGGCACTCCGATCGGCCTGGCGATCGAGAACATCGATCAGCGCCCGAAGGACTACCGCCGGATCAAGGACGTGTACCGTCCCGCCCACGCGGACTACACCTACGACCACAAGTACGGGGTCCGCGACTATCGGGGCGGCGGGCGATCCTCGGCGCGCGAGACCGCGATGCGGGTCGCGGCGGGGGCCGTCGCGAAGAAGTATCTCCGGGAGCGCGCCGGCATCGTGGTGCGCGGCCATCTCGCCCAGCTCGGCCCCATACGCCCCGCGACGTTCGACCGGGACGAGGTCGAGCGCAATCCGTTCTTCTGCCCCGACGCGGAAGCGGCCGAGGAAATGGCGCGTTTCATGGACGCGCTCCGCAAGTCGGGCGATTCCGCCGGCGCGCGCGTCGACGTGGTCGCGAGCGGCGTGCCCCCGGGGCTCGGCGAGCCCGTGTTCGACCGCCTCGACGCGGATCTCGCCCATGCGCTGATGAGCATCAACGCGGTCAAGGGCGTCGAGATCGGCGCCGGATTCCGGGTGGTGGAGATGCGTGGAACCGAGAACCGCGACGAGATCACGCCCGAGGGGTTCGCGTCGAACAACGCGGGCGGAATCCTCGGCGGGATTTCATCGGGTCAGGACATCCGCGCGAGCATCGCGCTCAAGCCCACCTCGAGCCTGCGCCTTCCCGGGCGGGGCATCGACACCGCCGGCAACCCGGCCGAGGTGGTCACCCACGGTCGTCACGACCCCTGCGTCGGCATCCGCGCCACTCCGATCGCCGAGGCCATGGTCGCCATCGTGCTGATGGACCACTACCTGCGCCACCGGGGACAGAACGCGGATGTGGAGCCGCTGGCGCCGCGGGTGCCGCCGTCGGTGGACTGAACGCCCCCAGAGGGCTGGCTCGATGCCCGGCGGGCGCTACCCTTCGACGTTCGTGCCGCCCACCGTCAGCCCGTCGACCCTGAGCGTCGGCTGGCCGACGCCCACCGGCACGCTCTGGCCTTCCTTGCCGCACACGCCGACGCCCCAGTCGAGTTCCAGGTTGTTGCCGACCATGCTCACACGGGTCAGCACCTCCGGTCCGTTGCCGATGAGGGTCGCGCCCTTGACCGGCCGCGTGACCTTGCCGCCTTCGATGAGGTAGGCCTCGCTCGCGGAGAACACGAACTTGCCGGAGGTGATGTCCACCTGCCCCCCACCGAAGTTCACCGCGTAGAGCCCCCTGTCCACCGACGCGATGATCTCGTCGTGCTCGTAGCGGCCGGGCAGCATGTAGGTGTTGGTCATGCGGGGCATCGGAAGGTGGGCGTAGGATTCGCGCCGCCCGTTGCCGGTCGGTTTCGATCCGGTGAGGCGCGCGTTCATCTTGTCCTGCATGTAGCCCTTGAGGATGCCGTTCTCGATGAGGGTGGTGCACTGGGTCGGCGTCCCTTCGTCATCGACGGTGAGCGAGCCGCGGCGCCGCGCGATCGTCCCGTCGTCGACCACCGTGCACTGGTCGCTTGCGACCGGCTCGCCGATGCGGCCGGCGAACACCGAGCTGCCCTTGCGGTTGAAGTCGCCCTCGAGCCCGTGCCCGACCGCCTCGTGCAGCAGCACCCCCGGCCAGCCCGGACCGAGCACCACGGTCATGGTGCCGGCCGGCGCGGGCTCCGACTCCAGGTTGACCAGCGCCTGGCGCACTGCCTCGCGCGCGTAGGCCGACGCGCGGTCCTCGTCGTCGGTGAAGTAGTGATAATCGAACCGACCACCCCCACCGGCCGAGGCCTGCTCGCGCCGTCCGTCGCGTTCCACGATGACGCTCACATTCATCCTCACCAGCGGGCGGACATCGCCGGCGAACGTGCCGTCGCTCGACGCCACGAGCACCCGGCTGTACTCGCCGGCGAGGCTCACGATCACCTGCTGGACGTGCGGGCTGAGCCGTCGCGCCTCCGCGTCGGCACGCTCCAGCAGAGCGATCCGGGCGCTCTCGTCGAACGATTCGATCGGATCGAGGGCGGCGTAGAGGGCCGGGGCCGAAGTGCCGCGCCGCGCCTGGATGCGGCCGTCTCCGCCCGCCCGGGCGATGCTGCGGGCGGCTGACGCGGCGTGTGTCAGCGCGCTCGACGCCAGCTCGTCGGAGTACGCGAACCCGCTCTTCTCGCCGCTCACCGCCCGCACCCCGACTCCCTGCTCGATGTTGTGGCTCCCCTGCTTGACGATACCGTCCTCAAGCACCCAACCCTCGGAACGCGTCGACTGGAAGTAGAGATCCGCTTCGTCCACGGAGTGCTCCAGCAACCGATCGAGCGTGGATTCGAGGTCCCGTTCGGAGAGGTCGCCGGCGGCGAGAATGTCGTTGCGAACGATGTCGAGGGCCTGGCTCATGCGTCGATTCCGCGGCGAATGGAAGAGTGAGCCGAGCATAGCATCACGGGCGGTTGCGATTTCATCCCCTGCATCCGGGCGAGTGTTTGTAGAATGCGGGCCCGCCACGCACATCCGTAGCTTCAACCCCGGCGAGACGGATTCGGCGGTCCCGACACGCCTGTCACCATGGAGCCTCGACGCATGACCCCGGTTCGCATCGGAGTGCTCGGCCTCGGAACGGTCGGGGGCGGCACCGTCAACGTGCTCGGCCGCAACGCCGAGGAGATCGCGCGCCGGGCCGGTCGCGGCGTGGTGGTCACGCGGGCGGCGGTGCGTTCGCTCGACCGGGCGCGCATCTGCGCGACCGAGGGCATCGGGCTGACCATCGATGCGGGCGACATCGTGCGCGATCCGGACATCGACGTCGTGGTCGAGCTCATCGGCGGCACCGACCCGACTCGCGCACTCGTACTGGAGGCCATCGAGCGCGGCAAGCATGTGGTGACCGCGAACAAGGCCCTCATTGCGACGCACGGTAACGCCATCTTCGAAGCCGCCCACGCCCGCGGGGTGATGGTGGCGTTCGAGGCCGCAGTGGCCGGCGGCATCCCGATCATCAAGGCGCTGCGCGAGGGGCTCGCCGGGAACCGCATCGAGTGGCTCGCCGGGATCATCAACGGCACCAGCAACTTCATCCTCACCGAGATGCGCGAGCGCGGCGCCGCGTTCGCCGATGTGCTCGGGGAGGCGCAGCGGCTCGGCTACGCGGAAGCCGACCCCACCTTCGACGTCGAGGGAGTGGATGCCGCGCACAAGCTCGCGATTCTCGCCGCCATCGCATTCGGCATGCCGCTCGACTTCGAGCGGGTGCACACTGAGGGCATCACCCGGGTGACACCGGAGGATGTCGGCTACGCGGGGCAGCTCGGCTACCGCATCAAGCATCTCGGGATCGCGCGGCGCACCGCGGACGGGGTGGAGATGCGGGTGCACCCGACGCTGATTCCGGAGCGCGATCTGCTCGCCAATGTCGACGGCGTCATGAACGCGGTGCTCGTCAAGGGCGACGCGGTCGGGCGCACCCTCTACAACGGCCCCGGTGCCGGCGACGAGCCGACCGCGTCGGCGGTGGTCGCGGATCTCGTCGACGTGGTGCGCACCCTGACCACCGACCCGAACAACCGCGTCCCCCACCTCGCGTTCCAGCCCGACGCCCTGACCCCGGTGCCGGTGCTGTCCATCGAGGCGGCGGAGACCGCGTTCTACCTGAAGATGCTGGCCTCCGATCGGCCCGGAGTGCTGGCCGAGATCGCGACCCTCTTCGGCGAGGCCGGGATCAGCATCGAGGCGGTGGTGCAGCCCGAGCCTCCGCGCGGCGCCGCGCAGGCGAAGCTCGTGATGCTCACCCACCGCGTGCGCGAGCGGCAGATGAACGAGGCGGTGGCCCGGATCGAGGCGCTGCCGGTGATCGAAGGCAAGGTGACGTGCATCCGGATGGAGCACCTGGACGGCTGACGGCGAGCGCGGTCGCATCGACGGCCGGGGTTCTTGTCGTCATCTGCGCGAAAGTGGGCATCCACATGATGTTGCCGGCTGCGTCGGGCGCCGAACTGCGCGTTCGCTCCGTGGTTCCGGATTGACCATCATGCGAACCGGAACGGCGGTCGAACTCGTGTTGCTCGTGCCAGGGCTGCTTGGCCCCGTGGCCGCGAGGTCCGAGGACCGGGAAGCGGCGCAGGCGCTCGTGGCGGGGCTTGACCTCGGCGGGCTCGACCGGCTCCTTGCCCGAGCCTCGCACACCGCGGGTTCGACCTCGGAGGAGTCGCTCGAAGCGCTCGCCTTCCGGATGTTCGGTCATCCGGTGCCGATCGCGGGTACCGACTGGCCGGTGGCGGCGTTGACGGCGCCCGTGGATGGCGGCGCCGAGCCCGGCCGTGGATTCCTGCTGCGCGCCGACCCGGTCCATCTGCGCGCCGACATCTCCGATCTCGTCCTGTTCGATGCGGCGCAGATCGATCTTTCGCCGCCCGAGGCCGAGGCGCTCGCGCGTACCGTGAACGACGCGCTCGATCCCCACGGACCGCGCCTCGACGCCTCCCATCCGCATCGCTGGTACGTCGCGCTCGACGCCCCGGTGCGGATCGTGACCACCCCGCTCTCGCGGGTGGTGGGCGCCGGGATCTCCGAGGCGCTGCCGCGCGGTCCGGACGCGGCGCGCTGGCACCGCTGGATGAACGAGGTGCAGATGGCGCTGCACGAATGCCCGGTCAACGTGGAGCGTGAGCGCCGCGGTGCGGCGCCGATCAACAGTGTCTGGGTGTGGGGCGCCGGGAGCCTCCCATCGGCTGGCGATGCTCCGGCGCCGTTCGTCGGGGTGTGGACCGACGACGTGTTGCTGCGGGGCCTCGCGCGCCATTTCGGCGTCGAGGGCGGCGCAAATCCGGTCGGTGCGCGGGATTGGCTGGACCGCAGTCCGCGTTCCGGTACGCATCTCGTCGTCTTCGACGATCTCTACCCCGCGATGCGGCATGCGGATCTCGACGCCTGGCGCGAGGGGGTCGCACGCCTCAGCCGCGCCTGGGCGCGGCCGCTGCTCGATGCGTTGAACCGCGGCCGTATCTCGCAGGTCGTGATTCAGGACGAGCGCAGCAACCGGTTCACCGCCACCCGCGGGGGGCGCTTCCGATGGTGGCGCCGCGCCGGCCTCGCGGCGAGAATCACCGGTGCGCACGGCCCGGATGCCTGAATGGTCGGTGATTCCCGCCGGAACACGGGCCCGGAATCGGCCCGAATGGATACTGCGGAGGTCGCAGTGATGCCGGAATCGTGCTGCGTGGCAGCCTCTCGAGATACTGGCGAGAATCGCTGCCGAGGTGCCCTAGTCGTGCCAATCCAGCCGTGCCCGGCGGGGCTCCGGGAGCGCCGGTGGGAATGGCCGGGGGGGATGAGATCATTGCCTCACCCGGTCCGGAGAACGGAATCCTGATCATCCTCTCGGCATGCCGCCACCCCGGGCTGATTCGCTGGAGCGCCGCGTGAGACGCATCGATCGCCGTGCCGCGCCGGCGCTCGATCCGGCGTACCTGCCGCGCCACCATCCCGTGCTGCGTCGGGTGCTCGCCGCCCGCGCCGTTGGCGGCGACGGTGATCTCGACCACTCTCTGGGGCGCCTGGCGCCGCCGGACGGGCTTCTCGACCTGGAGCGCGCGGCCGCGCTGCTCGACGATGCGATCGAGTCGTCGTCGCGCATCGTGGTGGCGGGGGACTACGACGCCGACGGCGCCACCGGATGCGCCCTTGCGGTGCGAGGCCTGCGCCTGCTTGGCGCCCCCGACGTGCGCTACGTGGTGCCGGACCGCAGGCGCCACGGCTACGGTCTGACCCCGGAGCTCGTCGACATCGCGCACACGCTGGGCCCCCGCCTCATCGTCACCGTCGACAACGGCATCTCCAGCGTGGAGGGGGTCGCCCGTGCGAAGGCGCTCGGCATCAGGGTCCTGATCACCGACCACCACCTGCCGGGGGCGCAACTGCCCGCGGCCGACGCCATCGTCAATCCCCACCGCCCGGACGACGGCTTCCCCAGCAAGTGTCTGGCCGGTGTCGGCGTGATGTTCTACATCCTTGGCGCCCTGCGCGCCCGGCGTCGTGCGCGTTCGGCCGGCGGCGAGGCACCGAACCTTGCCGCGCTCCTCGATCTTGTCGCCCTGGGCACGGTGGCCGACGTGGTGCCCCTCGACTACAACAACCGCATCCTCGTCGAGCAGGGACTGCGGCGGATCCGCGCCGGCCGCGCATCCCCCGGCGTGACCGCGCTGCTCCGGGTGGCGGGGCGGGACGTCCGGCACGCCGTGGCCGCGGACCTCGGCTTCGCCGCCGGCCCGAGACTCAACGCGGCGGGACGCCTGACCGACATGCGCCGCGGCATCGAGTGCCTGCTCTGCGATCGCGCGGATCACGCGATGGATATCGCGGGCGAACTCGACACCCTGAACGCGGAGCGGCGCGAGATCGAGGCGGGGATGCAGGCCCAGGCGACGGCGCTGCTCGACGCCATCGACGATGCTGCCCCCGGCGCGGCGGTTGCGCTGTATCGCGAGGACTGGCACCCCGGAGTGGTCGGCATCCTCGCTTCGCGGGTGAAGGACCGCCTGCACCGTCCGGTGGCGGCATTCGCGCCGGATATGGACGGCGAGCACCTCAAGGGCTCGGTGCGCTCGATCCCGGGGGTGCACGTGCGCGACCTGCTCGACACCTTGGCGACCCGTCACCCGGGGATCGTCGAACGGTTCGGTGGTCATGCCATGGCGGCGGGACTCGTCATCCGGCGCCGGAGCTTCGACCGGTTCCGGGAGGCATTCGCGGCCGAAGCAGATCGGGTGATGACGCAGGAGATGCGCCACGCGGTGGTCCTCACCGACGGAGAGATCCCCGGATCCGACTTCGACCTCGATCTTGCCCGCGCGATCCGCGACGCCACGCCGTGGGGGCAGGCGTTCCCCGAGCCGGTCTTCGACGGAGTCTTCCGCGTGGAGCGAGAGCGGCTCGTGGGTGACCGGCACACGAAGCTCAGGCTCCGCCCGCGGGGCGTGGATCGCGTGCTCGACGCGATTGCGTTCAACCGCGAGCCGCCTCTCGTCACCAATTCCGACGGCGAGGTGCGGATGGCCTACCGGTTCGTGGTCAATGTGTTCCGGGGCGAAGAGCGTCCCGAACTCGTCGTCGAGGAAGTCGAAGCCGCCCCCTGAGCTCGGAAGCGTGCGGGCCGCGGGTGCTCGCCGACACGGCGAGCCCTGCATCTGCAAACGGCAAGCCCCGAGTCAGCTTCCGGAAGGCTTTCGGGCGGTGGATCGCCGCTCCGTCGCAAGAGTACGATGGTGGTCCGTTTCGCCAGACTCGTCGCGCACATCGGAATCCTCACTGTGGACCCGGATTTCCGACGCTTATTCCCGGGCCGAGGCACGAGACTGCCGCCCTGTCCGGTGCGTCGTGGGAATCGCACGGACACGCTGGAATCCCGACTGGCGGCGACGGAGCCTCCGGCGCCCGAACTCTGCGAGGGGGTCGATTGTCCCGGATCCTGATCGCCGGCTGCGGAGATGTGGGGACCGCGCTTGGCTTGTCGCTTGGCGCGCGCGGTCACGAAGTCTTCGGCGCCCGCCGGTCGGCCCGCCGGCTCCCCGCGCCTCTGCGGCCGGTGCCGGTGGACCTGACCGACGCCCGAGCGGTCGGCCGGTCCGTCCCTGCCGTCGACATCGTGGTTTACGCCGTCGCGGCCGGGAGCCGTGACGAGGGCGCCTACCACCGCGCCTACGTCGAAGGCGTTTCGACTCTGCTGGAGGCGCTGGAGGCACGGGACGAGCCGCCGCGCCGGGTCTTCTTCGTGTCGAGCACCTCCGTCTACGGCGAACGCGGTGGCGAGTGGATCGACGAGACGGCGCCCTTGGCGCCGCGCGGCTTCACGGGTGCGAGCCTCGTGGCGGGAGAGCAGCGGATGCGCGAGAGCCCGATCCCCGCCACCGTGGTGCGCTTCGCCGGCATCTACGGCCCCGGCCGGGGCTGGATGATCGAACGGGCGCGGGCCGGCGCGCGCTGCGCCGGTGATCCGCCGAAGTTCACGAACCGCATCCACCGCGACGACTGCGCCGAGGCGCTCGCGCACCTCATCGAACTCGACGACCGTTGCGAGGATCTGTACATCGGCGTCGACGACGCGCCGGTGGAGGAGTGCGAGGTCCTGGAGTGGCTCGCGTCCCGGCTCGACGCCCAGGCGCCGCAGCGCGAGCGCGGCTCCGCGGGGCAGGCCTCGGGCAAGCGCTGCCGCAACGCCCGGCTCCGGGCGAGCGGCTATCGCTTTCGCTACCCGACGTTCCGCGAAGGATACGCCGCGGTGCTGGCGGGCGAGGGGGTGCGTTACCCCTGAGTCCGGGTGCCGCGCGCTGTACGCTTTCGAGTCCATGGCCGTTCGATGGGCGCGCGCGGCATTGCGCGAGGTGGACCGGCCGTATTTCCGCCAGGTTGGAGCAAGTTCTCGACATTGTCCGCAATGGATGCGGCGCAGATCGACATCCCGCCGAAATCGCACCATGCGGCGGCCCTCTCGGAGCGCCGGCGGGAATGGCTGGCCGCATGCCCGCCGCGGCGCAAGGTCGGGCCGGCATCCGTGCCATCGCGCCCCGGACTGCGGTAGGCCTCGGGCCGCCCGCGCGGATTTGCGGGCCCGCGCGGTTGCTGGTGCAATGCAGCGCTCGCATCGACCCCAGTCCACCCCGGGAGGCCGCGCCGGAACCATGTCCAAGCTCCTCGAAGCGCTCGACCGGTTCGACGCACTCTTCAGGCGCGCCGCGAGCTGCGATCTGAACGAACCGACCGCAGTGACCGTCGCCACCGTGGGTGCCGGTGGCCGCCCTTCCGCCCGGGTGGTGCTGCTGAAGGGTTACGATCCCGCCGGGTTCGTCTTCTACACCAACACCCTGAGCCGCAAGGGACGCGAGCTCGTGGCGAATCCGCGAGTGGCGATGTGCCTGTTCTGGGACCCGCTCATGGAGCAGGTGCGGATCGAGGGTCACGTCCGTCGGGTCACGGAAGCGGAAGCCGACGCGTACTGGGCCAGCCGCCATCCGGGAAGCCAGATAGGTGCCTGGGCGTCGAACCAGTCCGAACCGCTGGAAAGCCGGGAAGCGCTGGAGGCTCGCATCGCCTCGTTCGCCGAGCGTTTCGGCGACGGACCCGTTCCGCGCCCGGCCCACTGGTCGGGCTACCGGGTGGTGCCGGACCGTATCGAGTTCTGGCGCTCGCTTCCTCACCGCCTGCACGAACGCACCTGCTATTCGCTTGAAGGCGGCGAGTGGCGCATGTCGCTCCTCAATCCATGAGCGCGATCGGTCGTGGCGCTGTCCGCGCCGGTGCGCGCGCCCGCATGAGCGTCCCGCCTCGGATCGGGTGATGACCGGCGGCTCCAGAGGCCCGGGGCTGTTGCTGCGTCAGGTGGGACGGGATCGCCGGGTCGAAGGTGCCTCGATGAGCCGTGCGTCGCCGGAACGGCTCAGTCGTCGCCACTCTCGGCGAGCGTCTTGACGACTTCGGCGATTTCGCCGAGACGCAGCAGCGGGTCGTCGATCTCCAGCAGGTACTGCTTGCGCGCGAGCGGCATCGGCAGCAGCTCGCTCAGCCGGTAGCCGACCCAGCTTGCGTCGTCGAAGCGCGGGGTGACGTGGCGGTAGCGGGGTTCAAGCTGGTCGAACAGGCCGCGCACCAGCCCCGCCAGCCGACGGTGTTCGGGTGGTATCACGGCTGCGGGTTCGTCCTCCAGCACCTGCGCCGAAGCCACGCGCAGGCCGTCGGAGCGGATCTCGGTATCGAGCACCCGCGCGCGGCGCCCGCCGAGAGCGATAATCCCCAGCAGCCCGTCGTCCTGCCGGTTCCAGTCCACGATGCGCGCGAGTGTCCCCACCGAGTGGGTGGTGGCGCCGCTACCCACCTCGGAGCCGGAGCGGATGAGGGCGACGATGAACGGGGCGTCGCGGCGCAGGCGGTCGCTCACCATGTCCAGATAGCGTGGTTCGAAGATGCGCAGCGGCAGCGGCCCCCCGGGGTACAGCACGGTGTTGAGCGCGAACACCGGCGTCTCTTGCAGCGTTTCGCGTGTCTCCGGCGTGGGCGGCGGTGGAAGATCCGGGCTCATGCGGGGGTCGATGGAGGCTGGTGCAGGCGGCAATGCCGACGTGTCAGGCGATGTGTCAGGCGATTCTCGCCGCGATGGTCCCGTCGTACCATGAAATCACCGGGTCGGTCGCGGTGTTCCAGGCACGCCAGTGGCCCGGGCCGAACTGATTGGCTCATCAATGAACCCATCCCTCTGGTGCAGTCACGCCCCGGTGCAACGGTCGCGGTCCGCCGGCGTGCGGGCCCGCAGCACCGCCGCGAGACGATCCCGGATTCCGCCGAAGCCCGCATTGCTCATCATCAGGACCGCGTCTCCCGGTCGCGCCGCGGCGCCGCACTCGCGCACGATGGTATCGATGTCGTGCCGTACGCGTACAGTCCCGCCCTCGTGAGCGAGCACTTGCGGGTCCCATCCGCCGGCCTCGGAAGTTTGCGCCGGGGCAAGCACCCATGCCGCATCCGCCCCCGCGAGCGCCGGTCCGAGCGTCGCGCGGTGCGTCCCGCGCCGCATCGTATTCGATGCGAGTTCGAGCACCGCGAGCAGGCGCCCCGCGCCGGCTTCGCTCCCCCGGGTGGCGCGCAGCGCGCCAATCGAGGCTTCGATCGCGGTCGGGTGATGGGCAAAGTCGTCGTAGATCGCGATTCCGGCCACCGTTGCGTGGTGCTCCAGCCGCCTCCTCACCCCCTTGAAGCCGCCGAGCGCACGCGCGGCCAGGGCGGGCTCGATGCCCGCGTGGCGTGCCGCCGCGATGGCGGTCAGCGCGTTGGCGACGTTGTGCGCGCCGCGTTGCTCCCACTCGATCTCGGCGACGGCCCGGCCGTGGTGGCGCACCTGGAACCGGCTCCCGTCCGGGGTCGCCATGAGCGCCGACCAGTCGCCGCCAGCGCCGACCCGCTCCACCGGGCTCCAGCACCCCATCGCGAGGACTTCGTCGATGGGACGCTGTCCGGCCCCGGCCACGATCCGGCCGCCGGCGGGCACGATGCGCACCACGTGATGGAACTGGCGCTGCATGTCGGCGAGATCCCGGAAGATGTCGGCGTGGTCGAATTCGAGGTTGTTCAGCACCAGAGTGCGGGGCCGGTAGTGCAGGAACTTCGAGCGCTTGTCGAAGAAGGCGGTGTCGTATTCGTCGGCCTCGATGACGAACAACCGCCGTGGTCCGCCCCGGCCGACGCGGGCGACGGCGTCGAGGTCGCGCGGTATCCCGCCGACGAGGAAGCCCGGGTCGAGGCCGGCGGCCTCCAGAATGAACGCGATCATCGCGGTGGTCGTGGTCTTGCCGTGGGTGCCGGCCACCGCGACGACGTGTCGGCCGGCGAGCACGTGCGCGGAGAGCCAGGCAGGGCCGGACGTGTGCGGCAGCCCCGTTTCGAGGATGTGCTCCACGCACGGGTTGCCGCGGATCATCGAGTTGCCGACCACCACTACGTCGGGCGCAGGTTCGAGTTGCGCCGGATCGTACCCGGCGATCGGATCGATGGCGGCCCGCGCCAGCACTTCGCTCATCGGCGGGTAGACGTTGTGATCCGAGCCGGTGACCCGGTGGCCGAGTTCGCGCGCAATGAGGGCGAGTCCCGCCATGAAGGTGCCGCAAACGCCGAGGAAGTGGACGTGCACCGGCGGGCCTATGCCCCGAGCGGGAACAGGTTGCCCAGGACCCGGACCGATACCCAGTAGAACGCGATCGAGAGGAGCAGCCCGATGTAGAACGGCGCCGAGATCGCATGCCGCAAGATGTGGGCCGAGACGGTCAGGCTCCAGCCGAGCACCGCGAGGAGAAGCACCGCAAGCGCCGGCGTCGGCGCGTTCGCCTCCTGTGCGCCATGCAGCCACACGCTGACCGGATACGCCGCGACTCCGATGACGGTCCCCGCCCCGGCCAGCGCGGTGAGGGTCTGGACGGTGCGTTCGCGGAGCGTGCGGAGCATCAGCAGCCCGGTGGTGAGCGCGCACATGAGCGCGGTGTCGATGACGCCCGCAGCCAGCGCCTGGTCGAACCGGAGGTTGACGGCGGCGACCGCCACCCCCGCGACGGTGTGGGAGCCCAGCACCAGGGCGAGCAGCGTTCCCGACGCAGGCAGGTCCTGCGGTTTCATGCGCAGCAGGCAGATCCGGATGAATGGGTGGATGAGTGCGCCCAAGTCGGTTCCCGATTCAGCGGCTCGGCGCGTCGGCGTCGTCGCCGGATCCCTCGTCGGTGTCGCCGAGCCTCCGGTCACGCCAGCGCTCCAGCTCGCGCCGCTCGCGCTTGGTCGGACGTCCCAGCCCCCGGGTTCGGCGCATTCGGGTCTGTTCGCGTCGGGCCGCCTCGCTGGTGCGTCTGGCGACGCTCGCGGGAGTTTCCTCGTACAGAGTCTGTGCTTCCGGGGCCGGGCGCCGCTGCTCGCGCAGTCCCGTGACGACGACATCCCACGCCTGGGCGCCACGGCGGATGTGGACGATCTCGCCACGGCGCAGCCGGCGCGACGCCTTGACCCGCTGCTCCGCGACCTGGACCAGTCCGCCGGAGACCGCCTGCGCAGCGAGTGACCGGGTCTTGAAGAAGCGTGCCGCCCAGAGCCACTTGTCGATCCGGAGGGTCTCCAGGGCTGCGTCGTCCGATGCCCCTGTCTCCATCATACCGCGGCAAGCTGGCTCGCGGTCGGTTCAGCGCAGCAGTACCAGGGTTCCGAGTGCATGGGGGCCGGCGACCCCACGTCGGCGGGGAGCGGCGGGGGCGCTTCACCGAGCGCCTCGTGGACGCACCTCCAGATGCGCTCGAACGTGACGCGGCGCGGCTCCTCGGTGTCCGCAGCGGTTTCCGCGATGGCCTGGATGCGCTTCTGCAACGCGTCCACCGTCGGGTTCGGGTGACGCCACGGCCAGCCGAGCATGGCGTCGTCGAACGCGTCGACGAGATCCTCGAACCCGTCGATCTCGAACAGGTGCGAGCCGGCCGGTACCAGCAGCCGGATCGAGAGCTGGACCGCCGGCACGCTCTCCACCAGACGGAGTTCGACGAGCCGCACGAGCAGGGCCCGATAGCCTTCGATGGTGGTCCACGGGGTGAAGGGTACGAACGTCGGCGTGATGTGGAGACCGGCCGCTCGGACGATCGCCACTGCCCGCTCGAAGTCCGCGGCGGTGTGTCCCTTGGCGAGACGTTCGAGGATCCGGTCGTCGATCGACTCCACGGCGGAAATGAGGAACAGGCAGCCGGCCTCGGCCAGCGCCTCGATGTGCCCGGGGTAGCGCACGATGTGCTCGATCTTCACGGTGGCGTCCCACGTGACCTCCGGGAATGTCTCGTGCACGGCCCGCGCTACCCGCAGCGCATGGGTGGGCCCATTGAGGAAGTCGGGGTCGCCGAACGAGATGTGCCGGGCGCCCGCCGCCACCTGTTGAGCGATGTCGGCGATGACCACGTCCACCGGCACGATGCGGAACCGACCCTCGTACACCGGTACCACCGGACAGTGCCGGCACCGGTGTTTGCATCCGCGCGAGGCTTCGGTGAATCCGGTCGGGCGCGGCGCGCCGTCGGGCATCACGATCGCGGCGTAGCGGTCGAGGGCGGGGAGGGCGTCGCGCAGCGGCGTGCGGAAGGTGATCTTCGCGAGGTCGTTGACCACCCCGAGGGCGGGGCTCGGCGCTCCGGCCCGCACGCGCTCAGCGAGGTCGAGGAGATGCGGCTCGTACTCGCCTCCGATAACAGTGTCCACCCCGAGCCGGCGCAAGCCCCGCGCGTTCACCGGTGCGTACAGGCCGTAGGCGCACAGTACCGCGCGCGGGGCCAGGGCCCGGACCTTGGGCAGCACCTCGAACGCGATCCGGGTCGCGGTGTGCATCGGCAGGTAGATGGCGACCATGCCGGCGCCGGCCAGTGCATCGGCGCTCAGGCGATCGACCGACAGATCGCAGCAGCGCACGTCGAAACCGGCATCGTCGAGCCATCGCGCCGGCTCCGCGAGCCCGAACGGCTGGCGTCCGAGTTCGTAGGGGCTGATGAGGACGATTCGGATCAAGGAATTGGCGCTCCCTAGGGGACTCGAACCCCTGTCCCCGCCGTGAGAGGGCGGTATCCTGGGCCACTAGACGAAGGGAGCGCGGTCCGACAGGTGTGGACTCGTCTGACGGGCTGTTATTATACGCGCCGTCCGGAACCGCTCAACATCGGACCTCCCGGGTCGGATCTCCCGGGCGCGCAACCAATCTCGTCATCGAAATCTTCCGGGATCGATAGCACCATCGCTCAACCCACCGTCATTCCCCCGTCGGAGCACGGCATCTCCGACGCCGACATCAGCGGGGGCGCTCTCAAGGTTCTCGAAGCGCTGACCGACGCCGGCCACGGCGCCTACCTGGTCGGCGGAGGCGTGCGTGATCTGCTGCTGGGCCTCAAGCCGAAGGACTTCGATGTAGCGACCGCCGCGACGCCGGAGACCGTGCGGAGTCTCTTCCGGACCTGCCGGCTCATCGGGCGCAGGTTCCGGCTCGCGCACGTGCGCATGGGCAGGGAGATCATCGAGGTCGCGACCTTCCGCGCGAACTCCGATGCCTCCGCCGGTGATCCGGACCATGTGCGGGTCGACGGCCGCATCGTGCGCGACAACGTCTACGGCACCCTGGAGGAGGACGCGTGGCGGCGCGACTTCACCGCGAACTGCCTCTATTACGATCATCGCGCGCGCACCGTCATCGACTTCACCGGGGGCTACGCCGACGCCTGCGGGCGCAGGTTGCGGGTCATCGGTCGCGCGGCGGAACGCTATCGCGAGGATCCGGTGCGGATGCTGCGTGCGGTGCGGTTCGCCGGCAAGCTCGGATTCGATATCGAGAAAGACACGAGCGCCGCCATCCACGAGTTGGCGCCGCTCCTCGAGGACATGCCCCCGGCCCGGCTCTACGAAGAAATCTTCAAGCTCTTCATGGCCGGCGCCGCGCGCACGAACTACGAGCTGCTGCGTCGCTACGGCCTGTTCGGACACCTCTTCCCCGAGACCGAGGCGTGCATCGAGGCGGAGCCCGCAGGGCTCGCCGCCGCCCTGTCCGGCAAGGCACTCGACAGCACCGATACGCGCATCGCATCGGGTCGGTCCGTCACCCCCGGTTTTCTCTTTGCCGCGTTGCTGTGGGAGCCCATGCTGCGCGATTCCGAAGCCTGCATCGCGCGAGGAATGCCGCCCCCGCACGCCTGGGAGGCGGCCGGCGCCGACGTGATCGAGCGCCAGATCCAGCATGTTTCGCTCCCGCGGCGGTTCTCGCTGATGGCGCGGGAGATCTGGGGATTGCAGCCACGGTTGGTGAATCGGCGTGGCCCCGGTGCCGTGAGCCGGTTGCTGGCCCATCCAAGGTTCAGAGCCGCCTACGATTTCCTGCTGCTGCGGGCGGAGTCGGGCGAAGATGTCGCGGAGCACGCCCGCTGGTGGACCCGCATCCAGGAGGTGGACGACGACGAACGGCGCTCGATGCTGGAGGATCGGCGGGCGCCGAAACGCCGCCGCCGGCGCCGCCGGGGGCGCACCGCGGCGCGCCCGCAGCCCACCGGGCAGCCCGCGATGTGAGCGCATGGTTTCCTGCGATCCCGGCCCACGGTGACGCCGGCTGTGCGCACGGCTCCAATCCTGGCCCGAATGCCTGGCCCGAATGCCCGTGGGGGTCGTTCCTGTTGGGCGTATAATCGTATTCACGCGGCACGGCCTCGCTTCATGTGTCGCGATCCGCACCACAGCCGGGATGGCGGAACTGGTAGACGCGCTGGACTCAAAATCCAGTACTGGAGACAGTGTGCGAGTTCGAGTCTCGCTCCCGGCACCAGATTCCCGCCGACTCGGCCCAGGATAGCCCTGAGTGGCCCAAGAATAGCCCGGTGATAGCCCAAGGTAGCCCGGCATAGCTCAAGGTAGCCCGGGACAGCCTTGCGTCCCGGCGGAAGGCAGTGTCTCACTCGGACTCCTGAACTCTCGGGAAAGTCGGTGCCCGCAGGTCGGAGACACCGGACGGAATTTCAAAGTGAGGCACCCGGTGGGATTCGGACGGGCGGTGCCGCGCGCCATCATCACCACTTGCAGTATCCATCTCCATCAGTGCAGGACATTCGGTGTGAGGCATTCGGGATTCAGGGGGCACCGGGACTCATGCGCGAGCACGGATTCGGCTACACTCCCCGCCCCTTCGCAGCCTCATTCGGGCAGGATTTCCAACATGATGAAGACGCTCGCGCGCCTGGGCCGGGCTCTGGCGGTAATCGTTTCACTCCTCGGCGCGGCGCCGGTGGCGGTCGCGCAGGAGAAGGCCTCATCTGCGGTCGCGGTGGAAGAAGCCCGGTCTGCGGATGCAGTGATGGCCGAGGCCCGGGCGTTGCTCGATGCGCGCCGGTTCGACGAGGCGCTGGCGCTGCTGCGTCCGCTGACGGGGACGGACCAGATCTATGCGGACGTGGTGTTCCTGTTCGGGCTGGCCGCGATCGAGGCGTCGCGCCTCCGGTCCGAGGAGGCGGAGCGCGAGGCGCTGCTTGATGAGGCCATTGCCGCCCTGCACGCGATGCTCACCGTACGCCCGGAGCTGGCGCGGGTACGCCTGGAGCTGGCGCGGGCGTTCTTCTACAAGGAAGAGGACGGCCTCGCCCGGCGTCACTTCGAACGCGTGCTGGCCGGGAACGTGCCGGATGCGGTGAAGGCCAACGTACGAAGGTTTCTCTCGCAGATCCGGGCGCGTCGGCGCTGGACCGCGTACCTGGGGGCATCGCTGGTGCCGGATACCAACATCGGTGGCGCTTCCGACGATGAAATCATCTATATCGAGGTGTTGGGTACCGAGCTTCCCTTCAGGCGCTCCGAGGAGGACCTGCAGACTTCGGGGGTGGGGGTGTCGGTGTGGACGGGCGCCGGGTACGAGCACCCGGTGACGAACCGGCTGAGGCTGCGGTCGGGGGTGGATGTCTCGGTGAAGGATTATGCGGGCGGGCGATTCGACGATGCCTATCTCGCCGTTCACGCGGGGCCGCGCTGGCTGGTGGATGCCCGCACCGAGCTGAGCGTGCTGGCCAACGCGAGCCGGGGCTGGGAGGCCGGGAGTGTCACTAACAACGCGGCGGGTGCGCGCATCGAGACCCGGCGCCGACTCACCGACCGGGTGTGGGCGAACGTGCACGCCTCCTGGCTCGACCGCGACTATCGGGGCGAAACAAGGCGCGACGGGCCGTTGGTGGACTTTCTGCTGAGTGGCACCTGGAGGTTGCGCCCGACGGTAAGTGTGCACTCGGCGTTCGGCTATTCGGAGCAGCGCCCGCATGACTCGCAGTTCGAAAACCAGAGCCGCCGGGTGCGGGTGGGTTTCAACGCGGCCCTGCCCCGGGCATTCTCCATGGGCGGCAATGCGCAGGTGCGCTGGACGGACTACCCGGATCACCGGTTTGTCAGAAACAGTCAACATGGCCTGCGCAAGGACCGCACGCAAACCCTCAGTGTCTCGCTGCACAAGCGTGACCTCACCATGTACGGCTTCAGCCCGCAGCTTGTGATCACCCACGAACAGCGCAACTCCAACGAGCAGGGCCTCGACTTCGTCGGCAACCGCGCGGAACTGCGCCTCGTACGCCAGTTCTGATCCAGGTCCGGGGCCAGATCCAGGGCCGCCGGCCCCGCCACTCTTCAATCTGCGGACTCGGGCTTCGGCGACGGCGCGGTTGCGCCGCTTTCAGCCGACGCTGGAGCCTTGGCACGCATCGGCAGCCGCGAGGGTCCTTCGCGTGTTCAACTCCGTCGCTCGCTCGCCCGCCTTGGCCAGCATGGCGGCGACGAGTCGGGGGGACAGGCGATAGCCGGCATCGGACAAGCGCTTGAGGACGGGGCCAACGGCCGCGATCTCCCCGCGTGATTTCGCGACGAGTAACACCCCCGCGACGCCCACCACCGGAACCCCGCGCGAGCGCGCCGTCCTTCTGCCCCTTGCGTCGTCAATGAGGAGGAAGGAGGGCTCTCTCTGCTCGGCGAGCGCGATCGCCTCCGCTTCACCGGGATCGAGGAGCTGGTCCAGCTCCCACCGCACGCTGGAGTCCGCGACTGTCTCCACAGTGATCCACCCTGTAGCGAACACGCCGGCCAGCACCTTCGCGCCGGGACGAGCGGAGTCGAGCGCGAGTTCGGTGTACACGGCGGGGGGGACGACGATTCGCCCATACAGACGTCGCAGGAGATCGATCTCCCCCACCCGCGCCAGGGCGATGAGCGGTCCCGTGTCCGCGACGACCTCGCGGATCACGAGGCGGCGTGGAGCTCGTCATCCAGCTCTTCGGGCGGGTAGTCGACGGCGGGTATTCCGGTCTGGCTCAGCAGCTCCACGAACTCCTCCACGCTCATCGCGGCGAGCTTGGCGGCCCGGGCGAGGGTCAGATGCCGGTTCTCGAACAGGTGCAGCGCCAGCGTGCGGTGGACGCCAAGCTCAAGCAGCCGTTCGGTGAACGGCACAGCCAGGATTGAAGGGCGCCCATGCTTGGTGACGAGAGCGAGATGGCCCTCCTCCGAGTTCTTGAGGAACGCACCTGAACGCAGCCTGAGATCACGCACGCTGAATACTTCGAAAAGATCCATCATCCCGCTCCCCTGTTTGTGCCCACAAAGCGTAGCACACACCGAACATCGGAGTCAGGCACCGGAAGAAGCATCCCCTGCAGGGAGTCGCCGCCCTTGCGGTGGAGGTCCAGTCGCCCCGGTCCTGTTGCCAGGAAGGAGACGCGATCTCCGTCGGTGTCGTAAAACCCCTTGACCAGATTGCGCCACCTCGGGACATACACCGGCTCCGGCCCGCGTGCACCGTGGACCGGTGCTCGGAAGCAGAGGATTCCGGCCCCCGCCGTGACGGCGAGGGCCGGACAATGATGCGCTACGTGTCGAGCCAGACGAACTCCGGCCACTCGCAGCCGCCGACCGCGGCCAGCGGCACCCGCGGCAGGCCCTTCACCTCGCTCTTGATCGCGTCCACGTAGTTGCGGTGCAGCGCCAGGACGGTCCCCGCATCGTTGTGGATCATGGCCTGCATCTCGCAGTACATCTCTTCGCGCAGACCGGGATCCGTCACCCCGCGAACCTCGACCATCAGCTTGTCGAACCGTTCGTCCTTCCACATGGTCTCGTTCCAGTTCGCGTTGGAGTGATACATGAGACCCATCATCACGTTGGCGGTGGGCCGCATGTTCCACCCGGTGACGCTGAGCGGGGCGTTCATCCAGGTCGTGCCCCAGTAGCCGTCCGCCGCCACCTTCTTGACCTGAAGGTCGAGTCCGATCTTCGTCGCTTCGGCCTGCAGCACCAGGCACAGGTCCACCGCGCCGAGGCTGATCTCCGCAGCGTGCAGGACGGCCTTGTCGATGCCGGATTTCTTGAGGTGGAACTTCGCCTTGTCCGGGTCGTAGGGACGGATCGGCAGTGCCCGGCAGTGGTCCGCGTAGGACGGTGCGATGGTGTGGTCGTTGCCGACGCTGCCCTGGCCCTTGAGCACCGTGCGTGCCCATCTCTCGCGATTCTGCAGGTGCTTGAGCGCCAGCACGAAGTCCTTGTTGTCGGTGGGCGGGCGGTCGACCATGGCCCCGATATGGGTGGTGGCGCCCGACTCCACCGAGTAGACCTCCACCCCGTCGGTCGCCTCGACCTGCCGGATCGCTTTCGGGTCGAGGTTGCCCATGATGTCGATGTCGCCGGAGATCAGCGCATTGACCCGGGCCACGCTGTCGGTGATCGCGAATATTTCGAGCTCGTCGACGTTCGGGCCGTCCCGCCAGTAGTCGGGGTTGCGCACATGCAGGGAGCGCACCCCGGGCGTGAACTCGGTGATCCTGAACGGTCCGGTCCCGGCCGGGAGGTTGAAGTAGCCCGCCTTCTCCGCGCCGCCGTCCTGCACGACCTTGAAGTGGAAGGTGCCGAGGATCTGCGGGAGATCGGAGTTCGGCGAGGACAGGATCGCCTTCACGGTGTGGCTGTCGACCTTCTTCCACTCCGAGATCATGTTCACGAGGGCGTTGCCCTTGGAGGTCGAGTCCTTGGCGATGTGCCGCATCATGGAGTAGACGACATCGTCGGCGGTGAGCGGCTTGCCGTCGTGGAAGGTCACGCCCTTGCGGATCTTGAACGTGAACTCGGTGGCGTTGTCGTTGACGCTCCACTCCTCCGCGAGCTCCGGGCGCATCGTCATGTCGTCGTTGAACTGCAGCAGGTTGTTGAAGCCTGCGCGTCCCCGGGTGTAGTCGATGGTGGAGGTAAAGAGGATGGGGTCGAGGGTGTCGGCGGGGCCGTGCTGGTCCCAGCCGAAGGTGATCTTGCCGCCCTTTCGGGGCGTCGCGGCCCGCGCATCGGGGGTCGTCGCCACCAGCGCACTCGCGGCGGTGACGGTGAGGCCGGTCGCCAGCAGACCCTGCATGAAATCGCGTCGGGTCAGCCAGCCGGCGGTGAACCATTCCTGCATCCGCCGGATTTCCGGATCGGTCCGTTTGTCGTTGTCTTTCATGGTGTTACTTCTCCTGTTGGTTGTGTATGTCGTGTGTCGATATGTAACTCCCGCCTGTTCAGGGTCTCCTGATTTTCCTGGGTTTCCGGGTCCGCTTGCCTAGCCTTGGCCTAGCCTAGCCTAGCCTAGCCTTGGCCTGGCCTTGATCCGGTTGTTTCCGGCTCCGCCACTGGGCGAGCGGCGCTCGTAACGTAACCCGGCCCCCTTCGGGGTTTCAAGAACGGCACGCCCGAACGGTATGCCCGAGGGGCTGGACAGGCGCCCGGAGCCGTGGTGTTACCATCGAGCCGTCCGGCGCTGTCGGGAGAGGCCGGGCGCCTCTCGCGAGCGTTGCCGAAAAGCGCTTCCACGGGCATTGCCGGCGCGGGAGGACGACGAGCGCTGCGCATGCCCCCGCGGGCATGGATGGCCTGGCGTGACCCGACGGTCGCCGCGGTCTCCACCCCGATTCCTTCGAACCAGCAAGGAGGTCACCAGACCTTGATGTGGCGGATGGTCCTGCGCCGAGTCGGCATCGGCATTGTCACCCTGTGGGTGGTGTCGGTGCTGATGTTCGCCGGCACCGAGATCCTCCCCGGCGACGTGGCCCAGATCATGCTCGGCCAGGACGCGACGCCGGAGAACCTGGCGGCCCTGCGTGGGGCGCTCGGGCTCGACAAGCCGGCGGTGGTGCGCTACTTCGAATGGCTCGGCGACATGGCCCGGTTCGATCTCGGCATGTCACTGGCCGGCACCACCGGCTCCGGCGGTGGCGGCACCACCATCGAGGTGCTGATCGGGGCTCGGTTGCAGAACACGCTGCTGCTCGCCGGGGTTGTCGCCGCGATCTCGGTGCCGCTCTCGGTGGCGCTGGGGCTCGTCGCCGCGATGTTCCCGACGAGCCCCTTCGACCGCGCCGTGACCTTCACGACGCTGTGCCTGGTCGCGGTGCCGGAGTTCTTCGTCGCGACCCTGCTTGTGCTCATCTTTGCGGTCCAGCTCAACTGGCTGCCGGCGATCGCGACGATGCGCGAGTTCGAGAGCGTCGGCCAGATGCTGCGGTCGATGGCACTGCCGATCATCACGCTGTGCGTGGTGCTGCTGGCCCAGATGGCCCGCATGACCCGCGCCGCGGTGCTCAACGTCATGAGCTCGCCCTACATCGAGATGGCGATCCTGAAGGGCGTGCCGCGGCGGCGCATCATCCTGCGCCACGCGCTGTTCAACGCCATCGGGCCGGTGGTCAACATCATCGCGCTCAATCTCGCCTACCTCGTGAGCGGGGTCGTGATCGTGGAGACGATCTTCGCCTTCCCGGGGCTCGCCAAGCTCATGGTGGACGGCGTGCAGGTGCGCGACATGCCGCTGGTGCAGGCGTGCGGGATGATCTTCTGCGCCACCTACGTGGTGCTCATCCTGATCTCGGACATCGCGTCCATCGTCTCCAACCCGCGCCTGCGGCACCCTCGTTAGCCTGCGGCGCCTCAGGCAAAAGGACGCAAGCCATGAGCGACGATCCCGGCCACCCCGACGGCGCCGCCCCCGCCGCCCTCTCGACGAAGTTCGAGGAGCTCCCCGATGCCCCGCCGAAGCGCCGGCTGCGGCTCACCCGCGTCGGCAAGGTGGCGGTCTCGATCGTCGCGTTCTGGCTCGTGGTGGTCTTCATCGGCCCGTGGATCGCGCCCTACCACGAGGCGGACATCGTCGCCGACGACAGCTTCACCGAGGCCGGCACCTTCTGCTCGCAGTGGGAGCCGGACGAGTGCAGCTTCCACCTGATCGGCACCGACTACCTCGGGCGCGACCTCCTTTCGCGCATCATCTACGGCGCCCGTACCACCATCGGCATCTCCATTGCCTCCACCGTGCTCGCCTACCTCATCGGCGTGACCCTCGGCATTGCCGCCGCGGTGGGCGGGGTGAAGCTCGATACCGGGCTCTCGCGGTTCAACGACGCGTTCATCTCGATGCCCAACATCATGCTGGGGCTGGTGGTCATCGCCGCCATCGGCAGCACCATTCCCATCCTCATCGTCACCGCCGGGTGCATCTTCGCGACGGTGGTGTTCCGCATCGCGCGCGCGCTCGCGCTCGACGTGATGGTCAGCGATTTCGTGGAGGCGGCCCGGGGGCGGGGCGAGGGGTTGTGGTGGGTCATCCGCAAGGAGATCCTGCCGAACATCGCGATGCCGCTCGCCACCGACTTCGGCCTGCGGCTGGTGTTCATCATCCTGTTTACGTCGAGCCTGAGCTTTCTCGGCCTCGGGGTGCAACCGCCGCACTCGGACTGGGGATCGATGGTGCGGGAGAACCTCCAGGGTCTCGCCTACGGCTCGCTCGCCCCGATCGCCCCCGCCATCGCCATCGCGACCCTCACCATCTCCATCAACCTGATCGTCGACGATGTCTCCGCGCACGCCGGCGGGCGGCTCGCGAAAAGGATGCTCTAGTGGCCCTGCTGGAGGTCGACGATCTGCGGATCGACGCGCACACCGAGCTCGGCGAGGTGCTCCCGATCGTCAAGGGGGTGAACTTCGAGGTCGCGCGGGGAGAGGTGGTGGCACTCATCGGTGAATCGGGCTCCGGCAAGACCACCATCGCGCTCTCCGCCCTCGGCTACACCAAGCCCGGACTCGAATTCGCGGGCGGCGAAGTGCGGCTCGACGGGCGCGACGTGATCACCATGCCGCCCGATGACCGCCGCATGCTCCGGGGCCGCAACGTCGCCTATCTCGCGCAGAGCGCCGCCGCCACCTTCAACCCCGCGCTCACCATCGGCGAACAGGTGACCGAGTCGGCGGTGCTGCACGGCCTCCTCACCCAGGAGGAGGCCAATCGGCGGGCCGAGGCGCTCTACGGCGCGCTGGAGCTGCCCGATCCCGACCGTCTCGGCCGGCGCTATCCGCACCAGGTCTCCGGCGGCCAGCTCCAGCGCCTCATGGCCGCGATGGCGCTGTGCGGCCGGCCGGACCTGCTGGTGCTCGACGAGCCCACCACTGCCCTCGACGTGACCACCCAGATCGAGGTCCTCAAGGCGTTCAAGAAGGTCATCAGGGAGCAGGGAGCGGCCGCGATCTACGTCACCCACGACCTCTCGGTGGTGGCGCAGATCGCGGACCACATCGTCGTGCTCTACGCGGGGGAGATCCAGGAGATGGGCGCGGCGGACGATGTCATCAGCCGCCCCAGCCACGACTACACGCGGCGCCTGATGGCGGCGGTCCGTCCGCCGCCGGCGGCGGGCCAGGGCGAGGGCGGGACCGAGGCGCATCTGCGCGATGCGCCGGCGCTCGAAGCCAGGAAGGTGAACGCCGGCTACGGCCGCAGGCCCGACGGTGCTCCGGCGATGAAGGTGCTCTTCGATATCGACATGGCCATCGAGCGCGGCCGGGTGGTCGGCGTGATCGGAGAATCGGGTTGCGGCAAGTCGACCCTCGCGCGGGTGATGGCGGGGCTCACCCCGGCTTCCGACGGCGACATCCTGCTCGACGGCGCAAGGCTCGGGCCATCGGTCGGGGAGCGCACGCGCCAGGAACTTCGCAGCGTCCAGTTCGTGTACCAGATGGCGGACACCGCGCTCAATCCGCGCCAGCGCATCGACGAGCTCCTGGGCCGACCGATCGAGTTCTTCCTGGGCCTGAAGGGCGAGGAGAAGCGCCGGCGCCTGCACGAGCTACTGGAAATGGTGGAGCTTCCCCCCGATTTCGCCGGGCGCTACCCCGAAGAGCTCTCGGGCGGACAGAAGCAGCGGGTGAATCTGGCCCGCGCGCTCGCCGCCGACCCGGAGGTGCTGCTCTGCGACGAGGTCACGTCGGCGCTCGACACCATCGTCGGCGCCAACGTCATCGAGCTGCTCAAGAGCCTGAAGGAACGCACCGGGGTCTCGTTCGTCTTCATCAGCCACGATCTCTCGACCGTCGCGTCGTTCGCCGACGAGATCGTGGTGCTGTACGCGGGACGGGTGGTGGAGAAGGGGCCGGTCGACGCGGTGCTCTCGCCCCCGTTCCACCCCTACACGCGCCTGCTCATCTCTTCGGTGCCCGAGCTTCGGGTCGGATGGATGGAAGAGATGATGGCGACGAGCACCGCGCAGGCGGGCATCGACCGAGTGGTCACCATCACCGAGGTCGGCTGCCCGTTCTTCGACCGCTGCCCGCTCGCCATCGAAGGCACCTGCGACACCGAGATCGCCCCCAACCGTCCGATCGACGGCTTGGTGAGCGACCGGCACGTCATCGAGTGTCACCGCGAGGTGCCCGAACTGATGGCGTGGTCGCAGTCCTGAGCCCCGCGTTTTGCGGTCCACGGTCGCTCATGTCCCGCACCACCGGCGCCGCCCGACCCGGAGCGAATTCGCATGAGCGGTTCCATCGACGAGGCGGCCGACCGGCGCCTTCTGGACGCAACCCTCGCCTACGTCGACGGGCATGCGGACCGCCGGTTCGATGCCTTCCGCGATGCCGTCGCCCACGGGGGCGAGCGCTGGAACGGCGTCGCCCCGGTCCACCTGCCCGCCTCCGACCTGCTCGCGGATGCGCTCCCACTGGCGGAGTCCGGCACGGCCGAGCGGGCGCTGATGAGCCTTTACGTGAAGGAGTGCGCTTCGCGTCGCTGGGAACAGAGTTACACCGCCGCGGACGAAGCGGTCGGCGCCGACATGCTGGCCGGCTACGGCTACGCCGAGATTATCGGCAAGCGCGGTCCGTTTCTGAGCGAACGGGTGCGCGCCGGCGTCGGAGTCTTCCCGGCCGGCGTGGACTATCCGGCCCACCGCCACCAGGCCGAGGAGCTCTATGTGGTGCTGGCCGGCTCCGGGACGTTCCGCTTGGGCGGGCATCCGCCCGAACCGCACACGGCGGGCACCGTCGTCCACGTTGCCCCGGGGCGTGTGCACGGAATCACGATGACCACCGAACCGCTGGCGGTCCTCTACCTCTGGCGGGGTGGGGATCTCCGGGAGAAGTCCACCTTCGTCTGAGCCCTGCCGGAGGGAGGCGACTTCAGACCCGCCTTGATGGCGATCACCCGCCGTCGCCCAGGCGGCGGGCCGGAATCATTCGGCGGAGTCCCCGGTGAACTCGAGCAGCAGATCCTTGGCTTCGACCGACTGTCCCGCCGCGACGTGAAGCGCCGCCACGGTGCCGTCGCGTTCGGCGTGCAGGGCGGTCTCCATCTTCATCGCCTCGATGGTCATCAGCAGGTCCCCGGTGAGCACCGTCCTCCCCTCGGCGACCGCGAGCGACGCCACCACTCCCGGCATCGGCGCCGCCACGTGACGGGGGTTGGCCGGATCCGCCTTCGGGCGGCGGATGGCCGAGGCCGTCGCCTCGCGGTTCTCCACCTTGACCGAGCGCGGCTGGCCGTTCAGCTCGTAGAACACCCGCACCGCGCCTTCCTCGTCGGTCTCGCCGACGGCGAGGCAGCGGATGACCAGGGTCAGCCCCCGGTCCAGCTCTACCGATACCTCGCGACCCGGCCGCAGGCCGTAGAAGAACACCTCGGTCGGCAGCGCCGACACCGGGCCGTACTTCCCGCGCCGCTCCGCGTAGTCGGCGAACACCCGGGGGTAGAGGAGCCAGGACCAGAGTTCCTCGTCGGTGATCGACCAGCCGGTCGCGGCCTCGGCCCTCGCGCGCTCCGCCTCGAGGTCCGCGGCGGGAAGCAGGGCGCCCGGCCGGCCCTCGATCGGCTTCGTGCCCTTGAGGATCTTGCGCGCGAGCGGCTCCGGAAATCCCCCCGGCATCCGGCCGAGTTCGCCCCGGAAGAGCCCCACCACCGACTCCGGGAACGCGATGTCGCGGTCCGGGTCCTCGACATCGGCGCGGGTGAGGCCCCCGGAGACCATCACCAGGGCCATGTCGCCGACGACCTTGGAGGTCGGGGTGACCTTCACGATGTCCCCGAACATGCGGTTCACCTCGGCGTAGGCGCTCGCCACCTCGTGCCACCGTTCGGCGAGGCCGAGCGACCGGGCCTGCTCGCGCAGGTTGGTGAACTGCCCGCCCGGCATTTCGTGCAGGTAAACCTCGGAGGCCGGTGCCCGCATGTCGGTCTCGAACGCCGCGTACTGCGCCCGCACCGCCTCCCAGTAGTCGGAGATCTCCCGGACCCGGGCGGGGTCGAGACCGGTGTCGCGCGGACGGCCGCGCAGCGCCTCCACCACCGAGCCGAGACACGGCTGCGAGGTGAAGCCCGAGAGGCTGTCCATCGCAAGGTCCACCGCGTCGATTCCGGCGTCCACCGCGGCCAGCACGCTCGCGGCCGCGATCCCCGAGGTGTCGTGGGTGTGGAAGTGCACCGGGAGCCCGGTCTCCGCCTTCAGCGCTTCCACCAGCACGCGGGCGGCGGCGGGTTTGACGAGGCCGCCCATGTCCTTGATGCCGAGGACGTGGGTGCCCGCATCGCGGAGTTCGCGGGCCATGCGGACGTAGTAGCCGAGGTCGTACCGGCGGCGCTGCGGACCGTGCAGATCGCCCGTGTAGCAGATAGCCGCCTCGCAGATCCGGCCGGACTCCAGCACCGCGTCCACCGCGACCCGCATGTTCTCGACCGAGTTCAGGGGGTCGAAGATGCGGAAGAGGTCGATGCCGGACGCCGCCGCCCGGGCCACGAACCCGCGCACCACGTTGTCGGGGTAGTTGGTGTAGCCCACCGCGTTCGATGCGCGCAGCAGCATCTGCAGGAGAAGGTTCGGGATGCCGGCGCGCAGTCGCCGGAGCCGCTCCCACGGGCACTCGCCGAGGAAGCGCATCGCCACGTCGAATGTCGCTCCGCCCCAGCATTCGAGCGAGAACAGATCGGGGAGGTTGTGCGCGTAGGCCGGCGCGATCCGCGCCATGTCGTGGGTGCGCATCCGGGTCGCGAGCAGCGACTGCGGAGCGTCGCGCATGGTGGTGTCGGTGACGAGCACCCGCGTCTCGCCGAGCATCCATGCCGCCACCGCGGCCGGCCCCTCGGCGTCGAGCAGGGCCTTGGCGCCGCCCGCCCCGGCCGCCGATGAACCTCCGGCGTCGGGCCGCACGTTTGTGCCGCTCGCCCCGGCCGCTGATGATCCCCCGGCGTCAGGCCGCACGTTTGCGCCGCCTGCCCCGGCCGCCGATGAACCTCCGGCGTCGGGCCGCGCGTTTGCGCCGCCTGCCCCGGCCGCCGATGAACCTCCGGCGTCAGGCCGCACGTTTGCGCTGCCCGGCGCCGCTTTCGTCCCCGGGGCGGACGATGCCGGCCGCAGATCGGGCGGGCGGGGATTGCGGGCGTGGGCCGGCGGCAGCGGCCGATCCTTCACCTCCGGATGGCCGTTGATGGTGGTCTCGGCGATGTAGCGCAGGAGTCGGCTCGCCCGGTCCCGCGGGCGGGTGAAGGCCAGCAGGTCCGGGTTGTCGTCGATGAAGCGGGTGGTGACCTGCCCGTCCCGGAACGCCTCGTCACCGACCAGCCGCTCCAGGAAGGCGATGTTGGTGGCGACTCCGCGGATGCGGAACTCGCGCAGCGCACGTCGCATCCGGTTGATGGCACCTTCGCGCGACGGTGCCCAGGCGGTGACCTTCTCCAGCAGCGAGTCGTAGTGCCGGGTGATGACCGCGCCGGAGTACGCGGTGCCGCCGTCGAGCCGGATGCCGAAGCCGGTCGCAGCCCGGTAGGCGGTGATGCGGCCGTAGTCGGGGATGAAGCGGTCGAGCGGGTCCTCGGTGGTGATCCGGCACTGCACGGCGTGGCCGCGCAGCGCCAGGGCATCCTGCGGCGGGCAGGCCGCATCCGGCCCGTCGCCGATGGCGCCGCCCTCGGCGATGCGGATCTGGGCCCGCACCAGATCGACCCCGGTGACCTGCTCGGTGACCGTGTGTTCGACCTGGATGCGGGGGTTGACCTCGATGAAGTGGAAGCGGCCGGTGTCGATGTCGTGCAGGAACTCGACGGTTCCGGCGTTGAGGTAGTCGGCCTTGCGCGCGATGGCGAGCGCGTATCCGGTCAGTGCTTCGCGTTGCCCGGAGGCCAGCCCCGGCGCCGGAGCGCACTCGACGATCTTCTGGTTGCGGCGCTGCACCGAGCAGTCGCGCTCGAACAGATGCACGATGCGGCCGTCGGCGTCGGCCAGTACCTGGACCTCCAGGTGGCGTGCGCGCGGGATGAAGCGCTCCAGGTAGATGTCGTCCTTGCCGAAGGCCGCGGCCGCCTCGCGTCGGGCCGCGAGCAGCGCCGCCTCGAACCCGTCCGGGGTCTCCACCACCCGCATGCCGCGGCCGCCGCCGCCCCAGCTTGCCTTGAGGATGCCGGGGAAGCCGACCTCCTTCGCTGCCTCGCGCGCGGCCTTCGGGTCCGCGGGCAGCGGGCCGGTCGCCGGCACCGTGGGCACCCCGGCCGCGGCGGCGATGGCCCGCGCGGAGACCTTGTCGCCGAGGCGTCGCAGGGTGTCGGGGTGCGGACCGATGAAGGCGATCTCCTCTGTCGCACAGGCTTCGGCGAATTCCGGGGACTCGGACAGGAAGCCGTATCCGGGGTGGATGGCGTCGGCCCCGGTCGTGCGCGCGACCCGCAGGATCTCGTCCACCGACAGGTAGGCGGCGATCGGGCCCATGCCCTTGCCGATGTGGTACGACTCGTCGGCCTTGGAACGATGGAGCGCGAGCCGGTCCTCGCCGGAGAAGACCGCAACCGTGGCCTTGCCCATCTCGTTGGCCGCGCGCAGCACCCGAATCGCGATCTCGCCGCGGTTCGCCACCAGGATCTTTCGGAATCTGCTCACCGTGTCGTGTCTCCCGCAGGGACGGAGTCGAAATCGATGGCCAGCCCCTCCATGGCCAGCCCCTCAGGACCCTGACCGAAATTGATTTTCCATCTCATCGACCCCGACTCCCTTCCAGACCGGAGGAGCAGCGCATTGCGCGGGAAAATTATTCTGGCCAGTTCCTCAATCGATATATCGGTCGGCGACGCGCCGTACAGAGCTCAGTACGCCGGTGCATCTCGCCCGCCGTCGTGCGGGCGCGGAGTGCCAGCCAGCGACGCGCCGGACAGGGTTCAGTACGGGCCGGGCACGATGGGACTGCCGTCGGCGAACCGCCCGAAGCGGAATCGGGACAGATCGAAGCCGGTCGGTCGGCCGAGGACCAGGTCGGCGAGGACCCGGCCCACGCCCGGCCCGATCCCGAAGCCGTGCCCGCTCATGCCGGTGCCGATGAACAGGCCCGGAAGCGCCGGCGCCTCGCAGAGGTAGGGCACGGCGTCGGGGGTCACGTCGATCATCCCCGCCCAGATCTCGGCGATGCCCGCCTCGGCGAGCCACGGCACCCGCTTCGGCAGACGGTCGCGCAGCCGCCGGTCGACCTCCGGCGACGGCGGCGGATCGAGCACCCGCATGCGTTCGAACGGGGTGACCTCGCCGGCGGACCAGCGCGACTTCGAGCCCCAGGCGCCGGGGTAGTCGGCCGGCGGTTTCGGCCGGAGCCGCAGGTCCCTCGCGGACTGCTTCATCAGCGGCAGGAACTTCGTCAGATCCCGGAACGAGCGTGCGCACAGGTAGTGCTCCGCGACGTCTCCGGTCGAAACGCTGTAGCCGCCGTCGGTGCGCCGGCGCATGGTGAACCCCGGGGCGGAGACGTTGGGCAGCCCGCGGTCCGGTGCCGGACGGGTGCGGGCCACGGTGGAGCGCACGACGAGCTGCGGTAGGTCGAGCCCCGCATTCGCGGCGAAGTACGTCGACCATGCCCCACCGGCGAGCACCACCCGGTCGGCCCGCACCGGCCCGCGTTCGGTGTGCACGCCCCGGACCTGACCGTTGGTGGTCTCCACGGTGCGGACCGCGCAGTGCTCGGCGACCGACACCCCGGCCCCGCGCGCCGCGCGCGCAAGCGCCGGCACCGCGACGAACGGTTCCGCCCGGCCGTCGCTTGGGGTCAGCATGCCGCCGACCCACTGCCCCTCCACCCCCGACGCCGTGGCGCGCGCCTCCTCGGCCGAAAGCATGCGGGTATCGAGCTGGTGCTCCTTCGCGAGGTCGTGCCATTGCTCGAACCTGGCGAGGGTGCGTTCGTCTTCCGTCAGGTACACGCAGCCCGCGGCGGTGAACTCCAGGTCCTGCTCTCCGGTCTCCCCGGCGAGTCCCCGCCAGATCCGGTTCGACTCCATCATGATCGGCAGCTCGTCCCGATCCCGTCCCTGCTGGCGCACCCAGCCCCAGTTGCGGCTCGACTGCTCTCCCGCGACCCTTCCCTTCTCGAGCAGCGCCACCTTCGCCCCCTGCCGGGCGAGGAACCAGGCCGTCGACGTGCCGACCACGCCGGCGCCGATCACCACGACATCGACGGCATCGGGCAGCGGATCGGCGAATGTGATCGGGGTGGACTCCGAGATCATCGGCATGGGAAGGGCCCTCGGGGAGGTGAACCGTGTGAATCGACGTAAAGGATCGCAGAATTCGGGCCGAGTGCGATAGATTCGCCAACAGATTCGCCGGCAGGTTCACAGGCTTGCTCGCGAAGATCGACGCGGTCCGACGTTTCCAGTGACCTCTCCAGGGAGACCCCGATGCTATTCGATATCCGCACCTACACCTGCGCGCCCGGCACCATTGCGAAGCACATGGCGCTCTACCGGGAGAAGGGCCTCGCGCCACAGACGCGCCACCTCGGCCAGCCCCTGCTCTACGGGCTCTGCGAGACCGGCGACCCGAACCAGTATGTGCACATCTGGGTCTACGAGAACGCTGGGGACCGCGAAGCCAAGCGCGCCGCGATGTGGGCGGATCCAGATTGGCAGGACTACGTCGCGGCGAGCGCCGAGGCGGGCTGGCTCGTGCGGCAGGAGAACAAGCTCATGGTAAACGCCCCGTTCTTCGAGTCGACCGTGAAGCCGAAGTGAGAGCGTAGGTTCTGTTTCGGGTTTGATGATATGGCAGAAGCGACCCCTGAATCGAGCGGTCCCCTGGCCGGGATGCGGGTCGTCGATCTCACGGCGATTCTGCTTGGTCCCGTCGCGACCCAGATGCTCGGGGACCTGGGCGCGGACGTGATCAAGGTGGAGGCCCCCGGCGGCGACGCGATGCGGGGTGCCGGCCCCCCGCCGGTCGACGACGGAATGGGGGCGATCTTCCTCACCAACAACCGCAACAAGCGCGGCCTCGTGCTCGACCTGAAGGCCCCCCGGGGCCTGGAGGCCATGATGCGGCTCCTGGCGGGCGCCGATGCGTTCGTGCACAACCTGCGCCCGCAGGCGATCGACCGGCTCGGGCTCGACTACCCCGCGGTGAGCGCCCGCAACCCGTCCATCGTCTACTGCGGTGCGTGGGGTTTTGGCCGCTCCGGGCCGTATGGCCACAAGCCTGCCTACGACGACATGATCCAGGCGGTGTCGGGGCTCGCCGCGCTCCAGGCGGTCGGCGGCGAGCCGCGCTACGTCAGCTCCGTGGTCGCCGACAAGGTGACCGGACTGCACGTCGCGGTGGCCATGCTCGCGGCCCTCCTGCACCGCGCCCGGACCGGCGAGGGCCAGTGCATCGAGGTGCCGATGTTCGAAACCCTCGTCGCCTTCAACATGGTCGAGCACCTCTACGGGCAGGTCTACGAGCCGCCGCGCGGACCGATCGGCTATCCGCGCATGCTCTCCCCCGGCCGGCGCCCCTACCGTACCCGCGACGGCTGGATCGGCGTGCTCCCCTACACCGATCGCCAGTGGGCGGCACTGTTCGAAGTGGCGGGCCGGCCGGACCTGGCCGAGGACCCGCGGTTCGCAACCCTGCCGAACCGTCTCGCGCACATCGACGCGGTCTACGCGACCCTCGCCGAACTGCTGACCGGGCGCACCACCGCCGAGTGGCTCGACGCATTCGACGCCGCCCACATCCCGTCGGTGCCCATCAACCAGCCCGACGATCTCGCCCGTGACCCGCACCTGGTCGCCACCGGCTTCTGGCAGACGATGGAGCACCCGGATCTGGGAACGTTGCGCTATCCGGGCGTCCCGGCGCAGTTCTCGAAGACCCCCGGCGCCATCCGCCGCGCCCCGCCGCGGCTCGGCGAGCACAGCGTGGAGATCCTCGCCGAGCTCGGCTACGGACGCGCGGAGATCGACGACCTCGTCAAGGTCGGGGTCACCGCGGACGGAATCCGCCGCGACGGTGGGGGCGCCGGTGAGTAAGCTCGACGTCGATGCACTGCAGGCCGCGCTCCGGCGCTTCGCGGACGCCCGCGACTGGGAGCAGTTCCACGCCCCGAAGAACCTCGCCTGCGCGCTCTCGGTGGAGGCGGCAGAACTCCTGGAGATCTTCCAGTGGCTTGATGAAGCGCAGTCACGCGGCATTCGTCCCGGACACCCGCTCCACGAGTGCGTCGCGGAGGAGATCGCCGACGTCCAGATCTACCTCCTGCGCCTCGCCGACCAGGTCGGCGTCGACCTCGACGCCGCCGTCCGGCGCAAGATCGCCCGCAACGAGGAGAAGTACCCGCCGGAGAAAGCCCGAGGGAACGCGACGAAGTACGATCGGTTGTGAGAGATCAAACGTCTGGCAATTATATCCGTGACCAGGCGCAAAGAACTATAAGTCGGATTTATGCGAGATAAGTAGTCTTTATTACGTCTGGCGGCGGGTGGGGCGCGATCCGTGGGATTGAAAAGCGAAGGGGCCGCCGTAGCGACCCATTCATGACGTGTACCGTATGCGGCGCGGTGTACTACTGTCGCGGTGGAATCCGCTCCTCAAGACGAGCAAGGCGTACGTCCAGTGCATGTACATCGCTCCGGAGCGCCCTCACTTCCTGTGTAAGCGGCGCAAGACTCGCAGACATGATCCCGTAGAACATTACCATCGGAATGGTCACCGCAGCGTGTGTTGACGCTCGGCGTTGTCGCTCAGATTTTTCCTCCTCCGCAACTGCTTTTGTCAACACAAATAATCGGCATTATGTGGCTTGAGGTGATATCTCTTGCGTAGAAATATCTCACAGTGCGATTGGGTGATTTCACATAAGTAATTGATTTATATCTGACTAATAATCAAGAAAGTGCGCACTGCCCCCACCTCACAATCCGCCCCAATTGGCCTTGGGCTCCAAGAATCTAGCCGTTGATCCGAAATCAGACAATGCATCTGTGCCTGTAAATAGTTGTAATCATTTGAATTTTCCTGATGGCGATGGTGACGTGGGGACTGGTGACGTGGGGAGCGGGGGTGTATCTGGTTCAATTTGCAGACCCTAAGAATAGGCACTGCGCCCATCTCACTTTCCGCCCGAATTCCAGAGCAAAATGAGGGGGTTATCGCGGCAACTAACATCTGATCATCCGCCGAGCGTGTTAAGTGTTTGGTTGCAAAAGAATTTCCCCGGTAACGTCATTCCGTTTCAGGGGTTGGAGGCTGAAGCTCCTCCAGAATCTCGTCGTCGTTCAGGTAGGTACTCACGGCCTCGCGGAGGGCGCGTGACAATTCCAGTGCGAGAGGTAGAGAGATAAGCACGGGCTTATCTTGAATCCCTTTGTATTTCAGGTTGAGTTCAACCTCCTTGGAGTCATGGGAGACGCCCTCGACTGAGATACTGAGGAGTGTGGGATTCGTTGCAGATGCAGGAACCGTGTCTTTGACGGGTACTACTCGAACATTGGGCATAGTAGATTTCTCTTTTGGAGAATGAACGATGACGAATGTCACGCCATCGACGCGGGAACTTACCTCATGTTCCGATGCGGAACTAGGTGAATCGGGTAAAGCCCTAACTGAGGATATAGTCAAGAACCTTGATGATGCCTCGCTTGTAGAGATAGCTCAGGGGATGGTCCGCCAGATCAAGACAGATCCCGAGGGTGAGCAAGAGTTGGGCAATAGCACTTCAGTTTCACTTCCCCAAGACTGGACGCCTTCATCTGCTGCGGCACTTGCGGTGCTAAACGAACTCGAAGTTCGGACGAGCCTCCCGTGGAGAATCCCTCACCTTGCTGGCCTGCTTCTCATGATGTTCGATTTGCCGGACGATCACCCGAAAAAGATTGAATTCGAAGACAAACTGTTCAATGAACTTGAGACAGTACCTAAGTCGAATGTTTCCTGAGGGAAGCTAGTGGAATCAAGTGCATTCACTGAAAAAGACGTCTTGCGATTGCGACTGCTTTTTCGACATCTCCTCTAACCTTTCTCACTGATTCTGCCTCTTTTTGAATTTTCGATATATACTTTTCAATTGCGTGTCCCTTGATTCTCTCGGAATTACTATCTAAATCTCTAGGGATTTCTTCTAAGTGATTGTCAAGTGTTGAGATAAATGTATCTAATATCTCACTCCGAGAAGAAATTGCTGCATGTATGTTTTTTCGCATGAATTCATCTTTCTCAAATGAAGAAGACTTTTCTCTTAGCCATTTCAATGTGCCGGTAGCGATAGCTTGATCTAATGTAAACTGCATGTTTCCTAAATCACTAATGAGTATATCGTAAGAAGCATTAAATTCCTTCTCTAGTTTTGCGGCAAATTCCTTGTTCTTCTTTTTTCTAAATGATGAGTATATAGCAGGTAACACTGATTTCATTACGGACCATGCCGACGCTATCATTTTGATGACATTTCGCCTCTTTAAATCAAAAAACATATACGGAACCAATGCTGCGATCGCAATAGCTATAAGATTGCCTATTACTGACATGTGTAGATTGTATGGTCTAAAAATCCCTGCTGAAATGAAGTAATTGAGTAAGATATCGATAGTAAATATACCGACTGATATTATTACAATAAATAACGCTAAACTCTTGACTAGATCAACAATATCTTTGAAAGCTTTCTTGAGATTTTGGCGATTCGAGTTTGTAGAAAGCGATTTCTCTTCTTCTAAATTTTTCACAGAAAAATCAGTATATTCTGATATATGCGAAATGAAATTTTCAATTCGTCTTCTATATATAACTCTAATATGATTTTCTAGGTAATAACCGAGATTATCATTGAATTGTGTTTCTTCAGAAATCCAATCGCTATCTAAATTTATAAGTTCATCCAAATCTTCAGGCTCATTTTGGCGAAGTTTCTGGAGTTTTTCTCTACATATTCTACTATTCTTTAGAATCTGCTTAAACTGTTGATACTCTAATGCTCGAATAGATTCAGGCTCATCATCCTGTTTCTCTAATTCGTTGTACTTAACATCTATATGTTCCTGTAAGAGATCCCTTGAGGTAGGTGTAGCGAAGTATGAGCAAAAAGATCGAATACTATCGTCATGTGTATCTTGAAAGTTATCAAGAGCAATCCGAATAGATCCAGTTACGAATAAGATCTGAGCAGATTCCTTGCCATCTTCTAGGTAGCGTATAAGCTCTTTAAGTAGCACCATGTGTTGCTGATGCGTAGATCTTAGTATTTTTTTCGCATTCTTAATTGCATTAGAGATTAGATTTTTTTCAGAGCTATCTATATCAATCGACAAGCTAATCAATTTATCAGCACGAAGGTCATTTTTAGTATTCGAGAAAATGGGCCGAGTCCGAGCCTTGTAATAACTTATTACGCGATTCCAAGTATCGTTTCTAGCGTCACTAGTTTGTTTCTCTAAAGCATTCCGGATTCTCTTTTCGGATCTTTGAATTATTGGATTTTGATTTTCACTTGCCGCTCGCATTATCAAATTCGAATAAAAGTCAAAATTGCTATCTGGTATATTTTTTCGAAATTCTCGTAATTCATTTTTAGCACGAAGGAATGATCTTTCTAGAGATTCAAGAATCTCTTTCACTGCTGTATTAGTTTCCTCTGCACGTTGTTGCGCGTCATTGAGTAAGCGGTCAAATTTGTCACTCCTCTCTGAAATGTAACTGAGTAGGACATTAAGTGATTCCGTGGAAGTTTCTAGAACATACCTATACTGAGCCTGCCTTGCTCGCGAGCGTTGTGCATTATCTTGGACAATGGGGAGAATACGTTCTCGAACTTGGGAAATTCGGAATCCTTCCTTTGAATCGACGAAGACCCGAGGCGTATCTTCAAACACATTGATGTGATCTTGAAATCTGGAATCGTCTCTCAATCTCTCTACGGCCTCACGCCAAAATCCATCCGATTCGTGCTCTTGCCATCCAGTTTCAAAATCAGCAGTACGCGATATTAGAAATTCTTCTGCGCTAGTGACGACGAGGATCTTGGGAATATCTGCAAGTTTATTGAATGCTATATCGAGTAACTCAAAATCCTTATTCTTATCAGCAAACGGGCGACGACCATCGATTGTTATCACAAGCACATGACAGAGGTGGAGGAATCTTGTCACAATATCATGCTCAGCATCCTCGTTCCCTAAGCCTGGCGTATCAACTAAGGTTGCATGTCTGAGGAAATCTGAGTTAGGCCCGCATACTACGTCGATTTTATCTATAGTTGTGTATCTAGAGTTTTTGACTAAATTCTCATGATCTTGATGAGTGATCAGGGTTATCCCAGTATCCGTAGGATGCCGACCTACCTCTCGCTTATAGCTTGCATTCTCACTATCAGTGATATCAAGTAGTGCATTTATAAGGCTCGATTTCCCGGAACTAAAATGACCGAGAAATCCTACTAAGGCGATGCTATCGGACTGGTGGATCAAATCAGGAATCGATTTAGCTATATTCTGAAGGTGATTCCATGCGTCGTACCGTTTTACATATCCCCGTGTAGTTTCAGGGAGATTTAGTAGATCTTCACTGATACTCAGTATTGAAAGTGACCTTGGAAGTCCTAGAGCTTCGACTGCGGCATTAAGATCTTCGAGGGTCTTTTTGAAGTCGTCTTCAAGCATTTCTATCTACCTATATTTGTCTTACGCATTAGAGGCTCGATATAGCCTCAAACTGTGAGAGATTTTCCCCCCGTACGCAGAAGGACGGAGGCGTTGACACGCAGTTCGTCAGGGTTGTCTTCCGGCCTTGGGGTCGTACCGATGCCCTAGGTCCAGCCGGGGCGTCACCCCCCATGGAGCACATTTCGGAGGCTAGCTCGCGTCAGGAGGGGGAGTCAATCCCCACGGGGCGCGAGGGGCTCCCAGAGGAGGCAGCCTACCCCCCCGAGGCCTCCGCTAGGGCTAGAGAGATGGCTGATTCAGCCATTGGCCGGGGGAGGGAGCCGGAGACGGCCCGAACGCCGGGGTCGGCTACTGCCCCCCTTGGCACGCGGTCAGGGTCGCGGCGGCGCTCAGCACCGGTGACGGTCGTCAACAGAGGCGAGCCGATCTCATCTTGCACCGCCTCCCCGGAGATCGATTGACGGATAATTTGCTAGGAGAGAGGATGATAAGCCTTATAGCGGGTCGAGTCGCAAGAGCGCGACAGAACCTAGCTCGCCTACTACTAACGCAAAAGTAACAACAGTGATAAAAGATGCTGCATTACACTACACCGCGGCTTCGCTGGCGGTGGCGGCGTGAGCAAGGTCAAATCTTTAAGTTCACGCACTCCAAGCTACACCATGCCCTCGATCTCGCGCGGAGATCTAGTAGCGAGGATCAATGAGCTTGAGGACAGACTGAATCGTGAGATTATCGAGAAAATACTAGTTTTCCGTCATTTTGAATTTTTACGGGATCTTCTCTCTCAAATTAAGCAGTTGGAGCGATTGGTAGAGGAGGCCATACTAGAGGCTCCGGTAACTCCTAGTATGAGGGGCTGTGATTCCTCGCAAGATAGTGCGATAGCCGAAGCACTGGCGGAGAAGGAGCAGGCTCTACGGGAGTCGATCGAGAGTGAGATGGCCGCTGAGGCAGGGCGGAGTGCATTGAACAATTTGCTGCGGAAGGAAGCACGGAGGGAAGCGGAGGCGAGAATAGAGAGATTCAAGGCGGAGCGCAGGGCAGAGAGGGCGGAGTTTTTGGTCGAGCACGATAAGGTGCTGAAAGCCGTAAAGGATCTGATCATATTGACTGATGTATTTGATATAATGCCGAAAGAAGAGTGCGCCTCTCGGATTGAGATAAGCAAGAAAGTTCTTCTCGATTACCGTCTTGAGTACCCTGGAAGTAGATTAGATGGACAGCATTCATACTACCTTCGCATGAGGCCTTACATCGAGCAGGGGATCGAGGAAGCGCAAATCTGGAAGGATTTATATATCAAATCTTCCCGTGAGATTAGGGGAGCCCGTTGAATCGATTTACTATTGCTTATAGCTGAATCCTTCATTCGTCTTCATCTATATTCAGCGCTCCTTCCAGTTCGTCTAGCCGCTCGCGCGCTTGCCTAATCATCTCAAGACTTGTGTCTCGACAATACGTAAATCGATTCTGACCTTCGCGGATAACGAGACATGACTCACCCATTCCTATGGAAGCTCTTGAAAACTTACAAATCCGTCGTCGCTTCGCGACCTCAACTTCACCGCGCTTCACTATTTGTTTAAGACGCGGCATCGTTTAGCGCCCTCCTAACGAGACCGGTTAGCCTATCAGCGATATCAGCAGATGCAGAAATAGCCGATTGAAGCTGATCGATTGTAGCGTTTTGGCGCTCTCCTGCCTCTAAGTTCATGACCTTATTCTGCTCTGCGCTCGCCAGACGAATCATGATTCCCGTATTGTGCTCTCCGCGAAAAGCCCTCAGTAGATCCCGACCACGATGCTGCAACTCCAAACGATTGAGAACGATATTTGCAATCGATCGCGATTCCTGTTGCAACCGCTTCTTCAGTGCCTCGCGCCGCTTTTGCGGCTGTATGATCGGATTGTAGGCTGGAATTTGCCTTTCATCCTGTGCAGCCTTGAGTCGCATCCTAACCATATCTTCTGTTACACCGAACTCTGAAGGCTCGAATCCTTTGGCCCGAATCGTTTCGAAAAAGTCATTAATCATGACGTCATCCACGAAATTCAAATACCCCTGTTTCTGATAGTTCTCGACTGTTTCACTGAGAACACGCATAAACGGACGAAGCGTAAGCTGCGGCTGTGCATTCCCATCTCCATCTATCTCAAGATCGTCAACATCTTGCAAATATTCCTGAAAGAACTCTTTGTCATCTTTATCGAAGTTTTTGAAGTCATCCCACAATCTATCGTCATTGAGTCCTACATGTGAGACGAGACACACACGGTTTGCCGGAGAATGGGGTATGTCCGGCTGGGCTAGTCGCAAGATGCGGCCAACGAACTGCACGTATGGAGAAAGGCTGCGGTACGGCCGAAAGACTGCTGCAACGCAAAGAGTCGGCAAATCATATCCTTCTCCTAGAATATTCACCTGCACAACTACATCTGTGATACCGTTCCGCAGAGTCATTTCAATTCGCTCGCGTTCTTCAACGCTCAGTCGACTGTGCAGAACTTCTACCTTTAGGCCTAGCTCCCTGTACAGTACTGCGACCTGCGTCGCATGCCGAATCGAGCATGCGACTGCAATGATCTGTCGCGGCTTACCGAGTTTGCTCATCTCGTTGAGTTGATGAATCGACGCATTCACTACGCTACGATTGCACTCCTCGGACATAGCTATATCCCGACTGAACCAGTCCTTCTCCCGCATCTCCAAGATCTCAGATATACCGAGCGTTCTAGTCTCACCTTTGGCGGTAAACGTGATCTCAGTAGGCTTTACGAATAGCGCGTCGATTTGCGAAATAAATCCCATGAACATCGACCGTGTATACCCGAATTTATACACGCGAGTTCCTGAAACTACTTGCCCGTCCGACCGCATTGGAGTTGCTGTAAACGATACTACTTTCGCCATTGCAAAGTACTTAAAAAGACGACTCCACGTTTCTGCTACATTGTGGTGTCCTTCGTCCACTAGGATCATGTCGAAGTAGTCCGCCGGTAGAATCTCATACCAGCGGCTTTGAGCTCTGGAAAATTGCTGAATATTGGTGACTACGATGTGAGCGTCATCGCAGTCGTGGATGTTCGCTCCCGGTCTCAGTTCTGCAAGGTAGGGACCATTTTTCGGGTCAAGGACTCCTCTCTTGGAATAGAAACAATCCGAACTGGTAACGTTCAATTCGCGATAGATGTTGTCTCGAACGGTGAGGTTCGGCGCAATGATCAGAACCCGCCCCTTAGCGATACCAAACGGCGAAATCCCCATGAGACCTGTTTTGCCGCAACCGACTGGAAGCTGGACGTAACAGGGATCATTGCTACCCTCAAAGTGCTCCTGTATAGCGAAATACCCTTCTATCTGCGGCTCCCTCAGTGAATCGTTGGAGTAAATCGAGACTTCGGTATCCTCGAAAAACTGCTTGATGTCCTTGTTATCCATGATTAGTTATTCCATTATTGTTGCTATTGTGAGTGGATTCGTACGAGCATAGGTAGTACTACAGAGATAGATAGACTCGTTACGTATCTCATTTTTAAGTGCATCAGGCGATGGCTGTAGCTTGGTGGGGATACTTCAAAACCGCTTGATGGACCTTACTTAACTCGGCTTGCCAGAATGCTTCGTAGTCTTCTGTATCATGACCTAGCGATTTTGCTAGATAGAAAAATTTGTGTCCCGGCCTTCCGTCTGATTTACGGACTACTACGACTGACAACATCCCCCGTCCTGCTTTATGCTCCTCGGTCGAGATCTGGTCGAGCATCAAGTACAAACGACGATCTTGCGCCCTTAGATTGAATCCAGTGGCTCTTGCGTTTATCTTTGGAGCAAGTTCCGAGTAGGTGATAGTAAAATTCGGAAGACTATCCCTCCTCTCTCGCACGGCAGCACTAAGCATTGCATTACGGGCTACCTTCTTTCCAAGCTCCCATTCTTCCTTAGAGAATCCGAATATAGAATCTTCGTCTTTCATGCTCCGCTTCCTCCAGTCAGTAACTATCGCTACACGGGAGCACAAGGGAATTAGATGATGTGCATACGTTCTAAACCGGCGGATTGATGACGTACAGATAAGCAGTAGCCATCCCTGTAAGGACGCAGGACAGAGAGATCCATCCACTTTGTACTTTCATTGCTGATACGATATCGACATTGGCTCCTTCTTCTTGTGCCTTCTCAATCCGCTTAAATACCGAAGAAGCCCACCACCAACTACATGTCGGTAACATCAAAATAAGAAGCGTAAATAGATCCATGAGCGTTCGTATCTCTGAAAGCGAGGGCATTACCGGATTCCTTCGCTACGCGGAGCGCAAGGGCACTTGCTCAGGTTTGACTTCGGATCTTGGGCTTGGTCCATGAAACGCCGCTGTGACCGCCAGTGACGCGGCCCCGCGATGCGGAAGCAGTCGTAGTTCCACGGGGTGATGAATTGGTCACCGTCCCGATGGGGCGGGGCGTCGGGGTCGCGCTGGACGATCATGGCGCGCTTCGGCGGGTAGCCGCTGATGGTATCGCGGGCGATGCAAACGGACATGTCATGCCTCCGCAGGGAGGGGCCGGGGGCGCTAGACAAGCTCCGCTGTAGGAGGGAGAATTCCCTTGCGTCTATACGCAGCTTGTCGGGGTCGCTATCCGGCCCTAGTGCTGGACCGATGCCCTGGTTGGTGGCCGGGGCATCACTCTTTCTAGCGAGCCTCCAGGATAGCTGTGCGGCCTA
>JAPOSC010000060.1 GCA_026709935.1 Thiotrichales bacterium | reverse complement strand
CTCGACCTTCCGAGTCCCGCCTCGCATGTGCTCTACTGTGACTCCTGTTACCTCTGGGGGACACGGGGTAACAACTCCGACGGCCTGATTGAGGCCGGATGCGAAACGTTCTCATTGTTGTCGGGTGGATTTCAACGCTCTGTTTTATCTCGTCATTTGTCTCCAGCGCGTCCCCCCGAACGGGTGTCTCCACGGCCTCGGGGACACGAACCCCCCAATCACACCCACTGTACCTGATTCCCACACCGTCCCTCGCTATTCTCCGTATTGCTCTTTTTCGAGCATCTACAGGCATTTACGCGCTGTTCCTCCGAAAACTCGGTCCAGTCCCGGGGACACGGGCGGGGACACGCCGCGGCTCCTTGCCGCGCTTGATGCTCCCGCAGAATCGGCTCCTGCACTGCGTCAGATTGAGCCCGCATTTCTCACCAGCTTGCGGGGGCGGCTGCGGTTACGGATCTGACTCCGGCATGCCGCTTGCCCCGCGAAACGGCTCAATTGATCGCGTTGAGCGCGGCCGAGGGGGTGGCTTGGGAGTAGTCCGGGAGTTGCGCAGGGATGGTTCGGAGGGACGTGATACCGCTTGCGCCTCAGTTCAGGCGCGTGGCGAGAGGGCGTAGCCGCTCGACTCGCGCCCGGATGTCCTCCGCGTCCTCGGCGAACGGGGCGAGGCGCAGATAGTGCCGGTAGTCGTGCCAAGCGGCCTGGTGGCACTCGAGTCGGGCCAGCACGTGGCCGCGCTCGCGAAGGGCCGGGGCGTCGTTCGGATCCAGCGCCACCATGCGATTCGACACCACGAGCGTCCGGCTGTCGTCCTGCCGCCCGATATAGATCTGCGCGAGATTGCGCAGAATCCGCATCGCGACCTCCCGGCGCGAAACGGAGGCGATCGCGTGCGGAAGCACTCTCCGCGCCTGCTCCCGGCCGCCGACCATCGGCGCCAGCCGCGTCACCAGATCGGCGGACGCGAGGCGGGTGCCACGGTTGAACGGGTCGATGAAGACGCGCCGGGCGCCGGTGGTCGCGACGAGGAAGTGGGCCGGGAACGACACCGGCACGAGCGGCAGTCCCAGCCGCCAACCGACTTCCAGGTAGACCACCGAGAGCGTGATGGGGATGCCGGTACGACGTTCGATCACGTCGTTCAGGAAGCTGTTCCGGGGGTCGAAGTAGTCGTCGCGGTTTCCCGTGAAGCGCTCGACCTCGAAGAGGTGATGGTCCAGCATCGCGAGCCGCTCGGGCAGCGGCATCCGCCGGTCCGAGGCATCGGGAATCGCATGCGCCGCCGCATCCAGCCATGCGAGGTACACGCCCGGATCGAGGTCTGGATAGGCGTCGGTGGCAAGTGAGAGCGCGACGCGGGCGACATCGAGCCCCTCGTCCGGTCTGGATACGAGGGTCTCGAAGCTCGGAATCGATGGCTTCGGCATTTCGTCAGCAAGCGTACCGCAGGGTTGAAGCGAAACTGGTCGATTGAGATCGAATCTTGTGCGCGCAGGGCAAGCGCCATCCCGTATCGTTCATCCGGCCCCGACGCCAAGGCCGGGCTTGCACGGTCCGGCCCGCTGACGCCGACTGCATGACATCGCGACCTGGCGAAAGATGGCGCCGGGCCGTTTGCAATCACGCACAGGTGTGTGGACCCCGCCTATTCACCCAGGCTCGGGCGGCCAAACCCTCGCCGGATCGAGTTGTTGTATTCGGCAGGCGACCCGGCATCGCGGGAACCTGCGCGTGATTGCGGGAGCGAATGTACACCGGTTTGTTCCGGGGCGACACCGGCGCGCGGGCGGTGGCTCGCGAAACATCGAGCCGGATGTTCGGTGCGAGGCAAATTCTGGCGGAGCAAGCATCGACCCGTACGGGCCGGGGACGCATCGCGGGCGCCTTCGGTCACGCCGGAGGCGCCACCCGCAGCGTGAACGTGATCGGCCCGTCGTTGGTGAGAGTGACCTGCATGTTGACGCCGAACTGCCCGGTTTCCACCACCGGGTGCAGTGCGCGCGCCCGTGCGACCACGTGCTCGAACCGGCACCGGCCGATATCCGGCGGCGCGGCACGCGAGAGGCTCGGCCGCGCGCCCTTGCGGGTGTCGGCGGGAAGCGTGAACTGGGGAACGAGCAGGAGACCGCCGCCGATGTCGGCGACGCTGAGATTCATCTTCCGGTCGGCGTCGGAGAAGACGCGGTAGCCGATCAGGCGCTCGATCAGGCGCTCGCCCTCACGCTCGGTGTCTCCGCGCTCCACGCCGACGAGCACCATCAGGCCGCGGCCGATGGCGCCGACGGTCTCTCCGCCGATCTCGACCCTTGCGCTCGACACGCGCTGGAGCAGTCCGATCATGGCCGCCGTGCCCGTATCGGTGGATTGGCGGACGGATGATGGCACAATGCCCGCGGAACGACATGCGCCAGGCGCGGATCGCGCCGCTCACTGACCAAAGCTCGGCGCACCCTCGGCCAGGTAGCTCAGTTCCTCCTCGGTGGACTCCCGGCCGAGCACACGATTGCGATGCGGAAACCGTCCGAAGCGTTCGACGATGTCGCGATGCAGGCGTGCGTACTGCGCGTTCTCGACGAAGCGGTCGCGCCAGGCGTCGTCCACCTCGGCCGCGAGCGATTCGAACTGATCGACCGACCGGCGCTGGAGGTCGAGGTCCTCGGCATGCTGGAGCGGCATGTACAGAAAGATGCGCTCGACCGGATGCAGGGAGCGGTCCTGCCCGGACTCGATACCGGCAACGCAGTGGGCGGCGGCCTGCGCGTCGTGCGCGAAGGCGGCCGGGGAACCACGGTGGATGTTGCGCGGCACCTGATCGAGCAGGATCACCAGCGCCAGCCGTCCCCGCGGCGTGTCGGCCCAGCCGTCGAGGGCGCCCCGCGCCGCATCCTCGAGCGAGGCGGCGAACCGGGTTGCGCACTCACGGTCAAAGGCGGGCTCGGTGTTGAACCAGGTCGGGCTGCGACGCTCGAACGCCTCGGGGCTCCGCGTTGCGTCCCGGAACCAGAAACTCATCAGGTCGTTCGGGATCATGTCGCTCATCGATCGGTGCTCCTCGCCGCAACCACAACATATCATCCGCCATCCCGGAACCGATGCATACGGTCAGTCGGCGGTCCTGTTGGCGGCCCGGGGCCACCTCGCGCGCTCACCTGCTGACATGGACGAAACGGTCGCACGCGCCATGGCGAAGTGGCCGAACGTTCCCGCCGTGCGGGGATGGCTCTCGCTCGACCGCCGGGGTGGGTGGCGGCTGAAGGGCGAGCCGATATCGAACCGCGCGATGATCGACTTCATCGCCCGGAACTACGCCTCCGACTCCTGCGGCCGGTGGTTCTTCCAGAACGGACCGCAACGGGTGTTCGTGGACCTCGCGTACACACCATGGGTGTACTCGCTCGACGGGCGGGGAGCGCTGGTCACGCATACGGGCCGAGCGTGCGGTGCCGTCGAAAGGGCGTGGATCGACGAGGCCGGCGCGTTGATCCTGACCGGCGAGCCAGGCCCCGGAGTCGTGGACGACCGCGACCTTTCGACGCTCTCCGATCGGCTCTGCGACGCATCCGGCACTCCGGTCGAGGACGATCTCGTGGCCGCGTTCGTCGCGAGCTCGCCGGGCTCGGAGCCGGAACTGCGGCTCGCCCATGGCGGCGTCCGGATACGGGTCGGTCGAATCGGATCCGACGACCTCGCCGCATTCCTGGGATTCGTCCCTCACCCGAGCCGGGACGGCGCGCCTTGACCGGCGGATTCCCGTCAGCCGACCGGGCGCGGGAAATCCCGCGCAGCTCCGGCCTCGGGCGGATCTCGTCGGGCAATGGACGCTGGAGCCTCTGCGCCGGACACCCGGGCACCGGGCCATCGGCCGGGCCGCCGGCTCGCTCCCCGCGAGCCGATGCACTACCATTTGACCTGACGCCGACGCGTCCCCGACTCAGCCCCCGTGCTCGTTCGCCAAACCCTCGCCTCCGTGGCGGCGCTGCTGTCGTCGTACGGTCTGCTGCTGCTCGCGAACGGACTGTTCGGGACGCTCATCGGGCTGCGCACCCAGATCGAGGATTTCTCCACCGCGGTGGCCGGCGTGGTGGTAGCGGCCTATTTCCTCGGCCTGCTCGCAGGCGGAATCCAGGCGGTACGGGTGGTGGCGGCGGTGGGCCACATCCGCTCCTTCGCGGCGTTCGCCTCCATCATGTCGGTGTCCGCGCTGGGCATCATCCTGGTAATCGACGACCTCGCCTGGGCGGCGCTGCGGTTCGTCGGCGGCTTCTGCATGGCCGGCATGATCGTGGCCACCGAGAGCTGGCTCAACGAACGCTGCACCAACGAGACGCGCGGCCAGGTGATGGCGTTCTACATGATCACCAACTACCTGGCGGCAGGCTGCGGGCAGTTCATCCTGCCGCTCGGCGACCCCGCCGGCTTCGAGCTCTTCTGTGTCGCATCCATCATCTACTCGCTGGCTCTCGTGCCGGTGCTGCTCACGCGGGCCAGCGCGCCCAGACCCTCGCCTCCGGACCGCGCAAGCTTGCCGGAGCTGTGGAGACTCTCGCCGTTCAGCCTGCTGGGAGCCACCACTGCGGGTATCGCCAACACGAACTTCCAGGGACTCGCGCCCGTGTTCGCCCACAGTCAGGGCTTCACCGTGCCCCAGACATCGACGTTCATGGCGGCGGGAATCGTCGCCGGTCTGCTCCTGCAATGGCCGATGGGACGGCTGTCCGACCGCATCGATCGCCGGACCGTGCTGGCGGGGGTGGCGCTCGGAACCGCGGCGGCGTCGTTCGGCGTCTGGCTCATTACCGGAGCGGGCGCCGGGAGCTTCACCGGCGCCATCGTGCTCGTCGTCGTCTACGGCGGCCTGTCGTCCACGGTGTACTCCCTGTGCGCCGCGCATGCCAACGATTTCGCGCCGCCCGACAAGTTCGCGCAGACCGCCGGCGGGCTGCTGATCGCGTACGGCCTCGGCGCCTCCGCCGGCCCCGTCCTCACATCCGCCCTGATGGAGATGTTCGGGGCTTCCACCCTGTTCATGGTCAACACCGGGGTGCTCGGTCTGCTCGGGATGTTCGGGATATACCGCATGATCCGCCGCGCTCCGAAGCCGAAAACCGGGCAGCGCCCGATCGTGCCGTCTCCGGGCGGTCAGTTCACTTCGGGTCAGCTCTATGCAGCGATGCGCAATGAGGCCGACCGCGATCTCGCGCGCATGACCGGTCTGGTACGCAGCGACGGTCGCCGCCGTCGGCCCGGAGAGACCCGACGATGACCGTTTCCCGTCCGCGCTTCCCTCCGGCATGGTGGGGGCGGGCCGGGGGGTTGGTCATTCGTGGATGAAGAGATAGTCCTGCATCCGGTAGCTGAGCAGGAAGGAGTGGTGGAGACGGAAGCCCGGCATGATCCGTTCGAGCCCCCGTGGAGAGTGCTTCATGCCGCTGCGGATGCCCACCCCGACCCGCGCGACGCTGAGATTCCGCTCGTCGAGGATCGTGAACCGGCCGGGCTGGTCGGAAATCGTCTCGCTGTTGGAGGTGGTCAGGTACAGGAGGGTCCCGGTACTGCAGTAACCGTCGATTCGACGCATGATCGCGCGGCTCGTCGCCTCGTCGAAATAGTCGAACAGGTCCCAGGCGATAATCACATTGAAACGGACATGATCCTCGAACTCGATCGCGCGCTCGACGACGCCGTCGAGGTCGCGTTCCTCCTCCGGCGCCGCCATTTCGGGATCTTCGGCCAGCGCCCTCGACACGTCCCCGATATGGAGCACACAGGGGTACTGCGAGAGGTATTCGACATTCGCCCGCACGGAAGAGCCGAGATCGAGGATATCGGAGCGCCCGCGGCTTCCGAGATGTCCCGTCAACAGCTCGAAACCCGGCGCGCTGAGCACCCGCTCCGCCCCGGGAGGAACCTCCGTCGCGCGTATTGCGGGCCAGGGAGTGGTGGCGCTCCCCGCTGCACCGGTCCGGTCAGTTCTTCTTCTTCCCAGGATCATTGGCCATGGGTGCACCGAGCATGATGTCGGCGACCTTTCCGGCACCGCCGCCGTCCGGGCTTTCCATGTCGATCGCGCCCTTGAAGCGGCATCCGTCCTCCAGACTGACCCGGGGTGCCACGATATTGCCGTGCACGCTGCCGGTCCGGGTCACGATGATCTGCTCCCGACCACGCAGCTCGCCCTCCACGGTCCCTTCGACCCTGATGCTCTGCGCGTTGATGGTGGCATGCACCCGGCCGTCCTTGCCGACGGTCACCTGATTCTTGTTGAGGTTGACGCTTCCTTCCAGACGACCCTGAATCACCAGATCCTCTTCGCCCGACACGTCGCCCTGGACAAGGAGCGAAGGGCCGACCACGGAACTTCCGCTCTTTCGGGGCGCGACCGGAGGGGGCGGATCGGTTTTCTCCACGGAGGGTTCACGGCGAACCTCCACCGGCGCACGCGGCTCCGTCGGTTCGTTTCTCTGCTTGAACATCATGGATCTCCTTGGCCGAGGTGCGCGCCCGGAATCCCGGCGCACCGCAGGGGATTCGTGATCACCGGAGGCAACGAACCGGCGTGGAGGCTAGAGTATAGCGATTATTTCTCGAGCAACCACCGCGGGCGACACGCGAACGACAAGGGGCAGGCGACGATGAATTCGGCCCACCGGCTGACCGTGTATGAACGCTCCGGATGCCACCTGTGCGACGACATGGTGTCCACCCTGTCGGAGTGGAAGGAGGAGCTCGGGTTCGAGATCGAACGCGTCGATGTCGACACCTCCCCCGGTCTCGCTGCCCGCTACGGGACGAAGGTGCCGGTCCTGACGTACGGCTCGATCGAGGTCTGCCACTACTTTCTCGACCTCGACGCGCTGCACCGTGCACTCGGGGGCGAAACAGGCCCACAGCCGCGCCCCCGGTGGTCCGGCGACCCGCCGAATCCGGCCCCCGAGGTCGGGGAGGCCGGGGAGGACAGCGGCTCGCTGCGGGATGCCGGACGATACGCGCGGATCTACGCGATCGTGGCGCGCATCCCCCCCGGCCGGGTCGCCACCTACGGGCAGATCGCCGCCATCGAGGGAAGCTCCAGCGCGCGGATGATCGGCTACGCCATGGCGGCGCTCTCCGGACCAAGCCCGGCGGTACCGTGGCAGCGCGTGCTGAATGCCGAAGGAACGGTGAGCGAACGAAGCGGCGGCGGCGGAACCTCGCGCCAACGCCGCGCTCTCGAAGCTGAGGGCGTCATGTTCGACGCGAGGGGGCGTATCGACTTCGACACCACCGGGTGGGACGGTCCCGACATCGACTGGATCGAGCGCCACGGATTCCATCCCGCCCCGCGACCCCGCTCGACCGGACGTCGCCGACAATAAGCAGACGATGAACCATCGACCGCGAACCCGCGCCCCGCACCGGTGCCTCGCAAAGCGCCGGGGTGCGAAAATGGCACCTGTTCACACCTTCGGTTCATCATGACCATTTCCTGCATCACATTCGATCTCGACGATACGCTCTGGGAGTCCGAGCCGGTCCTCGCGAATGCCGAGGAGAAGCTCTACGAGTGGATCGAGACCACCTGCTCCGAAATCGCGCGCACCCATTCCCGCGACGCCCTCGTCGCGCACCGACGCATGCACTATGCGTCGATTCCCGAGATTCGACACGACCTCACCCGCTCCCGCATCCTGTGGCTGGAATCGCTGCTGCACGAGTGGGGGTACGGGGCGGAGCTCGCGGAGATCGGATTCCAGGTATTCCGCAAGCACCGCAACGCGGTCACCCTCTTCGACGGCGTGCCGCGCGTGCTCGGCAAGCTCGGCGAGCGCTACGCGATAGGCGCGATCACCAATGGCAACGCCGACGTGCACCAGATCGGCATCGGACATCACTTCGATTTCGTGGTGACGCCGGCCGAGGCGGGAGCGGCGAAACCCGATCCCGCCATCTTCGATTTCGCGCTTGCCGCGGCCGGCGTCCCGGCCGGGAGCGTGGTGCACGTGGGCGACGACCCCGTGCGCGATGTCGCGGGCGCGGCCGCCCTCGGGCTCCGCACCGTATGGATGAACCCCGACGGCAAGACCTGGTCGGACGGGCCGCGACCCGACGCCGAGATCCGTTCCCTCGATTCGCTCCTCGGCGTTGTCGACGCCTGGCGCTGAACACGCCTCCCGGCCCCTGCTTCCGCGTCGCTCCGGGTCCAATCCCGCATCCGCTCCGGGCCTACCTTCGCATCGCCCCGGGTCTACTCCCGCATCCGCTCCGGGCCTAATTCCACATCGCTCCGGGCCTACGTACGTCGCGCCCGGCGCCCGATGCGCACGCCGTCGCACCCGACTACCTTGCGAGCGGAGCCCTGACCCAACCAAGCGACGGCGGAGGGCTCCTCATGCCATCTCAACTACGAGGGACACTGTCATGCATACGTGGAAGCATCTGGCCGCGGTCGCGGCGCTGGGGCTGTCAAGCCTGACCTTCGCGGCCGAACCGACCGCCCCGATCGACATCAACACCGCGAGCGCGGAAGCACTGGCCGAGGTCATCGACGGAGTCGGCATGAAGCGCGCACAGGCAATCATCGAGTACCGCGAGCAGCACGGCGCCTTCGCCTCCGTCGACGATCTCGCACTCGTGCGAGGCGTGAGCGCCGGCATCGTGGAACGGAATCGAGACCGCATCACGGCAAACGCCGCGGAATGAGTCGGTCGCCGGACTGAGGCGCGACGCCGCGCCTCAGTCCGGCCGATCGCCCCAAAGGGCGCGATCGAGCGTCCGAAGCCGATCCGGATCTCCCACGTCGACCCACTCTCCCCGGTGGTGCTCTCCGCTCAGGGTCCCCGCTCCGATCGCATCGCGCAGCACCGCGGCGAGCGGAAACCTCCCGTCGGAACGCGCCGCGAACAACCGAGGCTGATAACAGCCGATGCCGCTGAACGTGAGCCGGTCATCCCCGGCATCGAGGACCTGCCCGCCGGGCGCGAGGGCGAAATCGCCCTGCGGGTGGTGCGCGGGGTTGTCGACGAGCACGATGTGCCCATCGTCCACTGCCGCACCGCGCAGCCTCTCGAACGGGTAGTCGCTCCAGACATCGGCGCCGACGACCACGAACGGTGCCTCGCCAAGCAGCGGCAGAGCCCGGCGGATGCCTCCGCCGGTTTCGAGGGCGCCCTCGGACTCCCGGGAATACCGGATGCGCACCCCGAGCTTCGATCCGTCGCCGAGGCGGGTCTCGATTTGCTCACCGAGCCAGGCGAGGTTGACGACGATGTCGCGAAACCCGGCCGCGGCCAGCCGCCCGATCTGGTGCTCGATGAGCGACCGGCCTCCGACTTCGAGCAACGGCTTCGGCACGCGGTCGGTCAGGGCGCCCATGCGCTCGCCTCTCCCCGCAGCAAGGATCATGGCCTTCACCGGCGCGGTCCGCGCCGGGGTCGAATCGGGCGCTCCGGTCGGGTGGCCCGCATGCGGTTCGCGACATCGCACTCCTCGAGCACTCGGACCACCGCCTCGGTCTCCGGGTAGCGCGGCGCAATCCGCGCGAGATAGGAGAGCGTGAGGGGCAGGTCGTCGAGATAGCGCGGCTTGCCGTCGCGGTGCCACAGCCTCGCGAAGATCCCGGCGATCTTCAGGTGGCGCTGTACGCCGGTCAGGTCGAACCAGCGGTGGAACTGCGCCCGGCCGACGTCGAGAAGGCTGCGGGCGACGGCGCGATCGTGATAGGCGTCGACCCATCCGGCCACCCGATCCTCGGGCCAGCGCACGTAGACATCGCGCAGCAGACTGACGAGGTCGTAGGTGATCGGGCCGTCCACCGCGTCCTGAAAGTCGATCACCCCCGGGTTGTCTGCGGGATCCCCTCCCGGGGAGCGGCCCGGATCGACATCTTCCAGATACATGAGGTTGCGCGAGTGATAGTCGCGGTGGACGAAGACCCGCGGCTGCTCCGTGCAGGCCCGGACCAGCGCCTCGAACGTGTCGCGCAGCGCGTGCGAGAGCGTCCCGTCGAGTTCGATGCCGAGGTGGTGCGCGAGAAACCAGTGCGGAAAGAGGTCGAGTTCCTCGTGCAGCTTGCGCTCATCGTACGGAGGCACCTGACCACGGCCGATCCCGCCCTGCATGGCGAGCAGGGCCTCGAATGCGTCCGAGTAGAGGGCGTCGGCGTTCGCCTCCTCGATCACGTCGAGATAGCAACGCGATCCCAGATCGTCGAGAAGCAGGAACCCGCGTTCCACATCCGCGGCGTGGAGCCGGGGCGCGTTGACGCCGGCGTCGCGCAGCCGACCGAGCACGGAGACGAACGGCCGGCAGTCCTCCATCGGCGGCGGCGCGTCCATCGCGACCCACGTCCGCGCCCTCGTACGCACCCGGAAGTAACGCCGGAAGCTCGCATCCTCGGAGGCGGGCTCGATCCGGAACGCAGCGGTCCCGAGCGCATCGCGCAACCACCCCGCGAGCGCGGCGGCACGCGCATCGAACTCCTGCCGGTCCTGCATCGGTTCAACTCGGAGGGTCATCGGGCCGGAGGGTCATCGGGTTCGCATCAACGCGCCCTCGGACCGAACACGGAGCGGCCGGCGAAGGCGCCGCCGCCCCGACCGGCGAGTCTTGCGGCCTCGGGAAACGCATGCCGGAGCGATGCTGCCCGCCGGCCGCCGATGTGGATCAGTCGCCGCTCGCCGCCACCGCAGGATCGGGCACCGATCGCAGCGAAACTGCACGCGATTCCGCCCGGACCCGGACCCGTTCCGTCTCGATCGTGTGTCCGAGCAGGCGGGTCAGCGCACATACGGTATCGACGGCGGGGGTCGGGGTCCCGGTCAGCCGCCCCAGTTCCACCACCGCTCCGATGATCGCCTCCGTCTCCAGTGCCCGGCCGGCTTCCGCGTCCTGCAGCATCGAGGTCTTGTGCCGGCCGACGCGCTCCGCGCCCGCGATGCGCTTCTCGAGCGGGACCCGGAACGAGATGCCGAGCTTCGCCGCAACCTCCTGCGCCTCGGTCATCATCCTGGCCGCGAGATCGCGCGACGGAGGGAATTGGCAGATGTCGACCAGGGTGGCGTGAGTGAGCGCACTGATCGGGTTGAACGAAAGGTTGCCCCACGCCTTGAGCCAGATCTCCGAACGGATGTTGTCCAGTACGGGTGACTTGAACCCGGCCCGCTGGAGCGTCTCGGACAGGGCCTGCACACGGTCCGTGGTCGATCCGTCGAGCTCGCCAACGGGGAACCGCGTTCCTTCGATATGGCGAATCCGTCCCGGTGCGGTGATCTCCGCCGCCGGATAGGCGATGCAGCCGACGATGCGCTCCGGCGCGATCGCCGCCGAAATCGTCCCGCCCGGGTCGAGGGAGTCGAGCACGGTCCCGTCGAGCGGTCCACCGTGGTGCTGGAAGTACCACCACGGGATCCCGTTCTGAGCCGTCAGCACCACGGTCCCGCGTCCGAACAACGTAGGAAGCCCACCGGCGACGGACGCGATCTGGTGTGCCTTGACCGCGAGCACGACGAGATCCTGGGGGCCGCACTCCTTCACGTCGTCGGTCACGACGACATCGGCGGCGCGCACCACGGCGCCGTCGTTCATCGTCACCTCGAGCCCGCGGGCGCGCATCGCCTCCATGTGGGCGCCCCTCGCGACGAGGGTGACTTCCTCACCGGCCACGGCCAGCCTCGCGCCGAGCAACCCGCCGATGGCCCCGGCCCCAACGACGCAGATCTTCATGGTGTCACCTCGCAGCGCCGCCCGCACCGACCGGCCGGTCCACCGGTTCCACCTGCGTCCGACTGCCGATCCAGTTGCGTTGCCCGATCACGTACGCCAAACAGGTTGAATTTGCCGATATCCAGGATTGTATCCGGCATTGAATCCCGTTGACACGGAACATTGCCAGGATCCCGCGGGCCGTCCCGGTCGGCTCGAAAACATCCGAGTCTGCTCAGTCGGCTCGAAACTTCCGAGCCTGCTCAGTCGGCTCGAAAACTTCCGAGCCTGCTCAGTCGGCTCGAAACTTCCGAGCCTGCGCAGTCGGGACTCTTTCCGAGGTACAGCCATGTCTCCACCACCGTGTCCGGATTGAGCGACACGCTGTCGATCCCCTGTTCCATCAGCCAGCGCGCCAGATCCGGGTGGTCGGAAGGCCCCTGGCCGCAGATCCCCACGTACTTGTCGTGCTTGCGGCAGGCGGCGATGGCCCGTTGCAGCAGCGCCTTCACCGCCGGGTCGCGTTCGTCGAAGCGCGAGGCCATCAGCTCGGAGTTCCGATCCAGACCCAGCGTCATCTGGGTGAGGTCGTTCGAGCCGATGGAGAAGCCGTCGAAATACTCCAGAAACTCCTCGGCCAGAATCGCGTTCGAGGGCACCTCGCACATCATCACCATCCGCAGCCCGTTGCGGCCGCGCTCCAGGCCGTTCCGGGAGAGCAGCTCCACCACCTCGCGCGCCTCGTCGAGGGTGCGCACGAACGGGACCATCAGCTCGATGTTGGTGAACCCCATGGCGTCGCGCACCCGGCGCATGGCGCGGCACTCCATCTCGAAGCTCGCGCGGAAGTCCTCCGACACGTAGCGCGACGCCCCGCGGAACCCGAGCATCGGGTTCGCCTCGTCGGGTTCGTAGAGCTCGCCGCCGACGAGGTTGGCGTACTCGTCGGACTTGAAGTCCGACAGGCGCACGATGACCGGCCTGGGGTGGAACGCGGCCGCAATGGTCGCCACCCCCTCCACCAGCTTCTCCACGAAGAAGGACTCCGGGTTCGCATAGCCCGCGATCCGTTCGCGCACCCGATCCCGGAGTGGCTCGGGGAGACGGTCGAATTCGAGCAGCGCCCGCGGGTGCACCCCGATCGAGTTGCCGATGATGAACTCCAGCCGCGCGAGCCCCACCCCGGCGTTGGGGAGCGCCCGGAAGGAGAACGCGCGGTCCGGGTTGCCGACGTTCATCGCAATCTTGAAGGGAAGGGTCGGCATGGTCTCCACATCGAGCCGGCGGTGCTCGAAGTCGAGCCGGCCCGCGTAGACGAAGCCGGTGTCGCCCTCCGCGCAGGAGACGGTCACCTCGGCCCCCTCGTCGATGGTCCGGGTCGCGTCGCCGGTGCCGACCACGGCGGGAATGCCCAGCTCGCGGGCGATGATGGCGGCGTGACAGGTCCGGCCCCCGCGGTTGGTCACGATGGCGGCGGTGCGCTTCATCACCGGCTCCCAGTCGGGGTCGGTCATGTCCGTGACGAGCACGTCGCCGTCGCGCACCTTGTCCATCTCCGCCGCATCGAGGACGCGCCGGGCGACGCCGGCGCCGATGCGCTGGCCGATGCTGCGGCCTTCGGCCAGCACCTCGCCATGTTCGCGCAGCTCGAAGCGTTCCACCGACTGCCCGGCGAGCCGGCTCTGCACCGTCTCGGGGCGGGCCTGGAGGATCCAGATGCGCCCGTCCACCCCGTCCCGCGCCCACTCGATGTCCATGGGCCGGCCATAGTGGCGTTCGATGGCGACGGCGGAGCGGGCGAGCTCGACGATCTCCTCGTCGTTCAGCGAGAACCGACACCGGTCCTCGACGGGCACGTCCTCGATCACGACCCGCTCGTCGGCCGCATCAGCCCCGTACACCATCTTCTGCGCCTTGCTGCCCCGCTCGCGCCGGAGGATGGACGGGCGCTCCGCGATCAGATTGGGCTTGTGCACGTAGAACTCGTCGGGGTTGACCTGACCCTGCACCACCAGCTCCCCGAGCCCCCAAGCCGCGGTGATGAACACCACGTCCTCGAACCCCGACTCGGTGTCGATGGTGAAGGCCACGCCGCTCGCGCCGAGATCGCTCCGCACCATGCGCTGGATGCCGGCCGAGAGCGCGACATCGCCGTGGTCGTATCCCTGGTGCACGCGATAGGCGATGGCGCGGTCGTTGTAGAGCGAGGCGAACACCTCGCGCACCGCATCGACGAGGGCATCCGCGCCGCGCACGTTGAGGAGCGTCTCCTGCTGCCCCGCGAAGGATGCGTCGGGCAGGTCCTCGGCGGTGGCGGAGGAACGCACCGCCACCGCGCAGTCGGGCTCGTCGACCATCATCCGCGCGTAGCCCGCGCGCAGCTCCCGTTCCAGCTCCGGAGGCAACGGGGCCGCCCCGATCCAGCCACGGACCGCGCCGCCGGCGGCCGCAAGCGCCCGCACGTCGGACACGTCGAGTCCGGCGAGCCGGCGGCGAATGCGATCGGCGAGCCCGTCGTGCGCGAGAAACTCGCGAAACGCGTCCGCGGTGGTCGCGAATCCGCCGGGCACCCGTACCCCGGCCGCCGACAGCTCACCGAGCATCTCGCCGAGCGATGCGTTCTTGCCGCCCGCCCGAGCGACATCGGTCATGCGCAGGGCGTCGAGAGAAACGATCCTTTCCATGAGAACGCTCCGTCGTGTTCGAGGTGTCCGTCTCGAAGTATGGTATCCCCGGATCGATCGAGCCCATAATCCGGAAGCACATCCCGAAGCAAAGCCCCGAGGGCAGCCGGCTCGCCCGGATATACCCGGTGCACCGGTGATAGCGTTGTCCAATCCAGCGACGCGCCTGAACGATGGAGGGGTTTCGGAGTGTTGCGAGGGGCGGGGCGCCGGAGCGCTCCGGTGTCCTGCGTCGAAACCGAAAGCCGCCATGCCCCCCTCCGCACCCGCCGAAGACTTCCACTGGCCAACGGTCAGGCCACCGCTGAAGTGGGCGGGCGGCAAGCGCTGGCTGGTGCCGCATCTCAGGGGGCTGTGGCAACCGTACACCCGCCGGCGCCTGGTGGAACCCTTCTGCGGCGGGCTCGCAGTCGCGCTCGGCCTCGACCCGCGCCGGGCGCGGCTGAACGACGCCAACCCGCACCTGATCAACTTCTACCGGCACTTGCAACGCGGGCTCGTAACCAGGATCCGGATGGACAACGACAGCGAGCTCTACTACCGCCATCGCGACGCATTCAATCGGTCCATCGCCACCCGGCGCGGACGCGGGAGCCGCAAGGTGGCGGAGCTGTTCTACTTCCTCAACCGCACCGGTTTCAACGGCCTGTGCCGTTTCAACCAGAGCGGCGAGTTCAACGTGCCGTTCGGGCGCTACGCGAAGATCCCCTACCTTCGGGATTTCGGGCCGTACGCCACGCCGCTCTCCCGGTGGACCTTCACGGACGGGGATTTCGAGTCGATGGCGGTGTCCCCCGGGGACTTCATCTACGCCGACCCTCCCTACGACGTCCAGTTCCGCGACTATGCGAGCGGCGGGTTCGGCTGGGAGGATCAGGAGCGCCTCGCGCAGTGGCTAGCCCGCCACCCCGGCCCGGTGGTGGCGTCGAACCAGGCGACGGATCGGATCATCGATCTCTACCGCGGGCTCGGGTTCGATCTGGAGTTTCTCGACGGGCCTCGCTTCATCAGCCGCACCGGCGACCGGACGCCCGAGAAGGAAGTCCTGGCCACCCGCAACATCGACCGCTGACGGTGGTCACCGAGCGATCGGGAGAGCTGCCAGAGAACCAGTCTGGCGACTGGCTGCCACAAGTGTCCATGTTGTACCTGCGAGAGGGGTCACCAGGATGGATTGAAGCAAGGCGACAGAAAGGCGATGGAGGTGCTGGTATCGAGTGAATGAGGCGCCCCCACGTACCACCGACCTGTCCGAACGCCGGCTCCCGCGCATTGCCGCGCGTCACTGCCTCACCTCGATTCCCCGCGCCGCCATCCGTTGCTTGGCCTCGGCGATGGTGTGTTCGCCGAAGTGGAAGATGCTTGCGGCAAGCACCGCGTCCGCCGCGCCGCCCAGGATGCCGTCGGCGAGGTGGTCGAGGGTGCCGACCCCGCCCGAGGCGATGACCGGCACCGGCACCGCGTCGCAGACGGCGCGGGTCAGCCCCAGGTCGAACCCGTCCCGGGTGCCGTCGCGGTCCATGCTCGTCAGGAGGATCTCGCCGGCGCCGAGCCGGGCCATGCGTTCGCACCAGGCGACGGCATCGAGCCCGGTGGGCCGTCGCCCGCCGTGGGTGAACACTTCCCAGCGGGGAATGCCGCCCTCCCCGTCCTCCACCCGCTTGGCGTCCACCGCGACCACGATGCACTGCGACCCGAAACGCGCCGCGGCGCGCGCCACGAACTCCGGCTCGAACACTGCCGCGGTGTTGATCGACACCTTGTCGGCGCCCGCATTGAGGAGCCGCCGGATATCGTCGACGCCGCGCACGCCGCCGCCGACGGTCAGCGGAATGAACACCTCGGCCGCCACGGACTCGACCACCGCCACCATGGTGTCGCGCTCGTCGGACGACGCGGTGATGTCGAGGAAGCAGAGCTCGTCCGCCCCCTGCGCGTCGTAGCGCCGCGCCGCCTCCACCGGATCCCCTGCGTCGCGGATGTCGACGAACCTGACGCCCTTCACGACCCGCCCGGCGTCGATATCGAGACAGGGAATGATGCGCTTCGCGAGCGTCATCGGGAGAGCGGTTCCGGGGCAGGGCGGGACGGGCCGCACCGTCAGCCGGGGGTCAGCTCGTCCGCCAGCTTCTGCGCTTCGGCGAAATCCAGGGTGCCCTCGTAGATGGCGCGCCCGGTGATCGCCGCTTCGACGCCGTCACCGGCCACCGCGCAGAGCGCCCGGATGTCGTCGAGGTTCCGGACCCCGCCCGAGGCGATCACCGGCACCGAAAGCGCCCGCGCCAGACCGGCCGTCGCTTCGACGTTCACCCCGCTCATCATCCCGTCGCGGCGGATGTCGGTGAAGACGAACGCCTCCACCCCGTCGCCCTCGAACTGCCGCGCGAGGTCGAAGAGATCGTGGTTGGACAGCTTGGACCACCCGTCCACCGCGAGCCTTCCGTCCCTGGCGTCGAGCCCGACGATGACGTGGGCAGGGAACTCGGCGCACAGGTCGGCCACGAAGTGCGGCGCCGCGATCGCCTTCGTGCCCAGGATGACGAACCGTACGCCGGCCTGGATGTACGCCTCGACCGTCTCCTCGTCGCGGATGCCGCCCCCGACCTGGACGGGCACCTCCGGGTGGGCTTCGACGATGGCATGGATGATGTCGGCGTTCTTCGGCTCGCCCGCGACGGCGCCGTCGAGGTCGACCACATGGATCCGCCGGGCGCCGGCCTCGACCCAGCGCGACGCCATCGCCACCGGATCGTCGGAGAACACCGTCGCGGTGTCCATGCGCCCCTCGCGCAGGCGCACACACTTGCGATCCTTGATGTCGATGGCGGGAATGACAAGCATGTCGCTCGCGTCGCCGGCGGCACCGTGCATGCCCCGGCGCCAGGCCGCTCTTCCTTACCGCAAATACTAGTCAGGCGCGGGGGAAAGCACCAGATGCAACAAGCAGGGAACTTTACACACGCCGCTCAGGGCCAGAGGTCGCCCAGGCTGAAGGTGATCGCATCGAACGGACGGATGCTCACCGGGCCGTCGTCCTTCGCCATCGCAATCAGCACCCATTCGCCGTCATGCAACTTACCCCTCTGTGTCGCGGCGGCTCCGTGCGGCTACGATTCGTCAAGCAGCAGCTTCATCGACGCCGGATACCAGCATTGTCGTCACGCGTTCCAGAAGGGCCACCGCCTGGTGCCGGGATACGGTGGGGTAGTCCATCAGGAAATCGTCGATCCGATCCCCTGCCTCCAGATGCTCCATCAGGATGCGCACCGGAACCCGGGTTCCCGCGAACACGGGCGTTCCACCAAGGATATCCGGGTTGCGTTCGATCAGGATATCGATCATCGCAATACTCCGAGTGGGATTGAAATTGAACACAGGCCCAATCCCTCGAGACTGCGGTACGGGGCCCGGCATCTGAGCACCTCCCAGACGGTGATTGACGCGAGCCCGAGGCCGTCGTCGGCGATCGAGTCGAGACAGGCCGCGACCCGAGGCTCGCGCCGGGGCCAGGACTTGTCTCCGGGATCGATGTCGCAGACGGTAAGACTGGTGCTCATGTCGATCCCTCCTGTTCGGTCGGGAGTCCATCTGTGGGCCATCCATCAAATCATGCTATAGCAGGCGAGCCATGTGCGTCATGTCCGACCTGCGATTTTGAGGGCGGCCCAGCTTCCGGGCACGCTGCCGGGGACGACCATCACCAAACCCGCGCGGTGGTAGACGCGGAGCTGCATCGGAGAGGTATTGGAGACTGGATTGCTTCGTCGATGACCAACGGCACGAACTAAGGTCGTGATCATGTCTCCCGTCTGTCGCGTCACTTGCGACCGCGGGCGAATCACCCACCGATGACGCACCCCGCTGATCCCGCCCTCAGTGCGCCTCGTCCCAGTGGTCGCCGGTTCCGATGTCGACCATGAGCGGCACCGAGAGATCCGCTGCGGCGCTCATGCGTTCGCGGATGATGGGCGTCACGTCGCCGACCGCATCGTTCGCCACCTCGAACACCAGCTCGTCGTGGACCTGCATGATCATGCGCACCGGTGCGCCGGATTCGGCGATCCACGCGTCCAGGCTCAGCATTGCGCGCTTGATGATGTCGGCCGCGGTGCCCTGCATCGGGGCGTTGATCGCGGTGCGCTCCGCGTACTGGCGGCGATGGATGTTGCTCGACTTGATCTCCGGCAGATACAGGCGGCGCCCGAAGACCGTCTGCACGTAGCCCTGGTCGCGGGCGCTCTCGCGGGTGGCGTCCATGAACGCCTTCACGCCCGGATACCGCGAGAAGTAGAGATCGACGTAGCGCTGCGCCTCGCCGCGCTCGATCCCGAGCTGGCGGGCGAGGCCGAACGCGGACATACCGTAGATCAGCCCGAAGTTGATGGCCTTGGCGCGGCGGCGCTGCTCGTCGGTGACGGCCCCGTCCGCGCCGCCCGCGAACACCTCCGCCGCCGTCGCCCGGTGGATGTCGGCGCCGGAGGCGAACGCATCGAGCAGCCCCCGGTCTCCGGACAGGTGAGCCATGATGCGCAGCTCGATCTGGGAGTAGTCCGCCGCGACCATCCTGAACCCGGGATCGGCGACGAACGCCTGGCGAACCCGCCGGCCCTCGTGGGTCCGCACCGGGATGTTCTGCAGGTTGGGTTCCGAGGAGGAGAGCCGGCCGGTGGCGGCGACCGCCTGATGGTAGCTGGTATGGACCCGGCCGGTGGCGGGGTTCACGCAGTCCGGCAGGGCATCGGTGTACGTCGATTTGAGCTTGGTGACGGCCCGGTGCTCCAGGATGAGTTTCGGCAGCGCGTGGTCGAAGGCAAGTTCCTGCAGCACCGACTCCGCCGTCGATGGCTGGCCCTTGGGGGTCTTCGCGAGCACCGGCAGTCCGAGCTTGTCGAACAGGATGGCGCGGATCTGTTTCGCGGAGCCGAGGTTGAACGGCCCGCCGGCGCTCTCGTGGGCCGACGCTTCCAGCGCCCGCATCCGATCGGCGAGCTCCGCGCTCTGCTGCTTCAGCCGCCGGACGTCGATCCGCACGCCGTTGCGCTCCATGCGCGAGAGCACCGGCACCAGCGGGATCTCCATCGTGTCGCACAGGCGCTTCAGCGGCGCGTGCCCTTCGAGCCGGGGGCGCAACACCCGGTGCAGCCGCAGGGTGACGTCCGCGTCCTCCGCCGCGTAGGGGCCCGCGTCCTCGACGGGGATCCGGTTGAACGAGAGTTGCTTCGCACCCTTGCCGGCGATGTCCTCGTAGTGGATGGTGCGGTGTCCCAAATACTTGAGTGCCAGCGAGTCCATGTCGTGCCGCGTCGCGGTGCTGTCGAGCACGTAGGACTCCAGCATGGTGTCGAACGCGACCCCCGCGAGCCGGATGCCGGCGCGCGCCAGCACGCTCATGTCGTACTTGAGGTTCTGACCGATCTTGGCCGGGCGCTCCGATTCGAGGATCGGGCGGAGCTTCCCGAGCACCACCTCGGGGGCGAGCTGCGCCGGTGCCCCCGGATAGTCGTGCCCGAAGGGCACGTAGGCGGCATGCCCGGGTTCCACCGCGAACGACACCCCGACCAGATCCGCCTGCATGTAGTCGAGGCTCGTGGTTTCGGTGTCGAAGGCGATCGCATCGGCCGCGCCGAGGCGCTCGATCCAGGCGTCGAGAGCAGCCTCGTCCAGCACCGTCTCGTACTCGGCGGCGGGCGCTTCCGCCGGCGCGTCGCCACCCGCATCGAGCAGCTCGCCGAGCCAGGTCCTGAACTCGAGCTCGCCGTAGAGCGTCTTCAGCGCCTCCACGTCCGGTTCGACCAGCTCCAGGTCGAGGGGGCCGACCTTCAGAGGCACATCGCGGCGGATGGTGACCAGTTCCTTCGAAAGCGGGATCTGTCCGAGGCTCGCCCGCAGGCTCTCCCCCACCTTGCCCTTGATCTCGCCCGCGTGGGCGACGAGGTTCTCGAGGGTCCCGTACTGCGCGAGCCACTTCGAGGCGGTCTTGGGCCCGACCTTCGGCACCCCCGGGACGTTGTCCACCGTATCGCCGACGAGCGCGAGATAGTCGACGATGGACTCCGGCGGCACCCCGAACTTGCTCGCGACCCCAGCCGCGTCGAGCACCGGATCGTCCATGGTGTTGACCATGGTGACGCGATCGCCCACGAGCTGCGCCATGTCCTTGTCGCCGGTGCACACCAGCACCTCGAGCCCCGCCGTCCCGGCCTGCTCGGCGAGGGTGCCGATGACGTCGTCGGCCTCGACGCCCGCCTCCACCAGCACCGGGAATCCGAGCGCGCCCACGATGGCGTGGATGGATTCGATCTGGGAGCGCAGCTCCGTCGGCATCGGCGGACGGTTGGCCTTGTACTCGGGGTACAGGTCGTCGCGGAACGTCTTGCCCTTGGCGTCGAAGATCACCGCCGCCAGCTCGGGCTGCACCTCCGCTTCGAGCCGCTTCAGCATGTTCGTCATGCCGTATGCGGCGCCGGTGGGCTGTCCCTTGGAGTTGGTGAGCGAGGGCATCGCGTGGAACGCGCGGTACAGGTACGAGGAGCCGTCCACCAGAACGAGACGGCGGGGCGTCGTGGACATGGAGCCTTCGCCTGCGGGAGGTGGAGCGCCGGTAGCGCGGAGAGGTTCAGTATAGCGCCCGCGTGGTCTCCTCCTCTCGCCCCGGCAAACCCCCGGCAAACCCCTGGCAACCCCCTGGCAACCCCCCGAGCAACCCCAGGCAAACCCCCGAGCAACCCCCTGGCAACTCCTTGACAGCCCGTTTGCAAGGCCAGGAGATTCCCTCCGGGAACCCGGACCCGCAATTCCTGCCGGCTCAGGGCGCGGTCTGATTCAGCTCCTCGATCAGCGCATGGCGCGTCGAGGTGCGGGTGGAGCGCAGGATGCGCCGAGCGAGCTTGCGGGCCGGAGCCACCTGCGTCTCGCCGATGATCTGCTTGACCTCCAGCAACGCGTTCGGGTGCACGGAGAATTCCCGCAGCCCCATGCCGAGGAGCAGCTTCGTGTAGCGCGCATCGCCCGCCATCTCCCCGCACATCGCGACCGGAATGCCCGCCTTGCGCCCGGCGACGATGGTGGCGGCGACGAGGCGCAGCACCGCCGGATGCAGCGGATCGTAGAGGTAGCTCACCTCGTCGTCGACGCGGTCGATGGCGATGGTGTACTGAATGAGGTCGTTGGTCCCGATGGAGAGGAAGTCGAGCCGGCGGGCGAAGATGTCGGCGCAGATGGCGGCGGCCGGAACCTCGATCATCGCCCCCACCGGCATGGATCGGTCGTAGCCTTCGCCCCGCGCATCGAGATCACGCTTGCAGTCGCGCACGATGCGTAACACCTCGTCGAGCTCGGTGGTGGTCGCGAGCATCGGGATCAACATGCGCACCGGACCGCTCGCCGACGCCCGCAGGATGGCCCGGATCTGCGGCCGGAACAGGCTCTGCTCCTTCAGGCACAGCCGCACCGCCCGCAGGCCGAGGGCGGGATTCGACGTGACCGGCGCATCCGGACGGGCGCCATCGACCTGCTTGTCGGCGCCGAGATCGAGGGTGCGGATGGTCACCGGGGCGCCCTTGAGCGCCGCCACCAGCTCCGCGTACGTCTCGTACTGCTCCTGCTCGTCCGGCGGATCGATTCGGTTCATGAACAGGAACTCGGTGCGGTAGAGCCCGACCCCGGCGGCGCCGTCGCGCACCGCGCCGGCGGACTCGCCCGGCAGTTCCACGTTGGCCTGGAGCACCACCGGCTCTCCGTCCGCGGTCACCGTCGGGGTCGCGCGGAGCTTCCGCCGCGCGGACCGGATGCGTTCGATCTCGCGCCGCCGGCGTTCGTAGAACCGCTTGACCGACTTGGTCGGGGAGACGACGACGATGCCCTCGCGCCCATCGATCACCACCTCGTCGCCGTCGCGGAGCAGCGCGGCCGAGCGGTGCAGACCCACCACCGCGGGGATGTTCAGGCTGCGCGCGAGGATGGCGGTGTGGGAGTTGGGGCCGCCGAACTCGGTCATGAACCCCGCGACGCCCTGGTGCTGCATGAGCACGGTGTCGGCGGGGGTCAGGTCGTCGGCGTAGATGATCTTTCCGGCGGCGGCATTTTCGGACGGCGACCGAGAGCGGCGATTTCCCTCATCCGTCCCCCCGAGGTGAATCTGCACGCGATTGACGACGTGCTCGACATCGTTCTTGCGTGTGCGCAGGTAGGGGTCGTCCATCGCGTCGAAGACGGCGACCAGCGCATCACATTCCAGCTTGAGCGCCCACTCCGCGTTGCACCGCTTCTCGCGGATGTAGGCGATCGGCGCGCTCGAGATCGCCTCGTCTTCGAGCATCAGCAGGTGGGTGTCGATGAACGCCGCGATCTCCCTTGGCGTCCCGTCCGGAATACGGGCCTTCACCGCGCGAAGCTCCAGGCGCGCGGCATCCACCGCCCGGGCGAAGCGCTCGACCTCGGCCTCGATCCGCGAAGGATCGAGCTGGCGCTCGACCACTTCGGACCGGTCGCGCTCCAGTGCGTGCACGCGCCCGATGGCGACGCCCTTCGAGGCGCTGATGCCGTGGATGGTGAAAGTCATCGCCTCGACACGTCCATGGGAGCGGCAACTACGTCATTCCCGCAGAGCGGGAATGATGCCATCGACACGTCAATGGCTGCGGCCCCCATCATCATTCGGGCTCGTCGAATCGTTCCGCGACAAGGTGCGCGATGGCATCCACCGCCTCCGCGGCGTCGGCGCCCTGCGCCACGACCTCGATGCGCATCCCTTTGGAAGCGGCGAGCATCATCACCCGCATGATGCTCTTCGCGTCGGCTTCGCGTTCGTCGCGGCGGATCCGGATCCGCGACTCGAATCCCGACGCCAGATCGACGAGCTTCGCCGCGGCCCGGGCGTGCAGCCCCAGCTTGTTGACGATTCTCAGCGTCCGGCGAGCTTCGGCGCTCATGGTTTGCACCGCGCCGGAGTCGGGCCGTCCGAGGCCGAAATCGAGCCCGCATCGCCCCCGCATCGACGCGGGCCGAGACCGGAGTCCGGGTGCGCCTGGCCCGAGTCCGCCTCACCCGGATCCGCTTCGCCCGGGTTCACCACGGACCGGACTGCGGCATCCACGACCGACGCGGCATCCGCCCCCGCCGCCACCGCGACCCGCGACAGGCAGTAGGTGCGGGCAATGCCGGCGACCCGTTCGCTCACGGTGACCAGCGTCCGGTTCGACAGCCAGGAGGCGGTCCACGGGGCCGCACCCATCAGATTCTCGAGCGCCTCGGCGCTGGTGACGGTGACGATGTCGACCGATTCGCGCACGGCTTCCAGCCTCTCGGCCAGCCCTGCGGGGGCCCGACGGCGGTAGACGTTCACCTCCCGCACCCCGGCGCCCCGACCCGCCAGCGCCCGGCCGAGCAGATCGCGCCCGCCCTCGCCCTTGATCAACGCGACGAGGCGGCCGTTCACCCGCGGCGCCGCGAGCTGCGGACAGGCGAGCACCCCCTCGCTGTCGAACCGGCCGTCCGGCGTGCGGACATCCGCTACGCCGCGCGCACGCAGCGCCGCGGCCGTCGCGGGCCCGACGGCGAGCACCGTCGCCGGCAATCGATCCGGCGCCGCGCCGGACGCCGCGCCGAAGAAGCCCTCGACGGCGTTCACGCTGGTGAAGACGGCGGCGCACGCCTCGGTCAGCCGGTGGGAAAGCCGTTCGGCCGACCTCCGATCCTCGACCGGCACAATCGCAAGCGCGGGCACCCGATGTACCACCGCGCCCTCGGCCGCGAACGCATCCGCGAGCCGTGCCGCTGCGGCGGCGGGCCGGGTCACCAGGACCCGCACGCCGGACAGGCGTTGCGTTCCCTCCCCCCCTCCGAGCATCCTCACTGCCGCCTTCGTCCGCCTAACCCGCATTTCTCACCAAGCCGCAGATGCGGAGCTGATCGAACCGACGCTCGCTTCGCAAGTCGGCGCCTGACGAGGCTTGCAAAGCAAACCGATGTCCGAGCATCTACGCGCCCTCGCTTCGCGAATCGGTGAAATTTCCGGGCTAGTTCCCGGCCATCGCGTAGACCTCCGCGAGTATCTCGCCGGCGCCCTGCGCCAGCACCGCGGTCGCGGCCTCCGCTCCCAGCGCCTCCGCTTCCCGGGCGCTGCCGTCGACCCGAGCCTGCAGGACCCGGGTGCCGTCGAGGCTCGCGACCAACCCACCGAGACGCATCGCGCCGTCCTCAATCGCCGCGTAGGCCGCGATCGGCACCTGGCATCCTCCCTCCAGGGCGCGGTTGAAGGCCCGCTCGGCGAGCACGCGGGCCGTGCTCGGTGCGCAGGCGAGAGGGGCGACGAGCGATTCCACCCACGTGTCACCGAGACGGCATTCAATCCCGAGCGCCCCCTGTCCGGCCGCCGGCAACATGGTGGACACATCGAGCGCCTCGGTCACCCGCGCCGCGTGCCCGCCGCGTTCCAGGCCGGAGACGGCGAGGACGATCGCGTCGAAATCGCCGTCGTCGAGCCGCCGCAGGCGGGTGTCGACGCCCCCGCGGAGGTTCTCGATGCGCAGATCCGGCCGCCGGGCCGCGAGCTGGCACCGCCGACGGAGGCTGGAGGTGCCGACCGTCGCCCCCGACGGGAGCGCATCGAGCCCGGCGAACCGGACGGAGACGAGGGCATCACGCGGGTCCGCCCGCGCCATGATGACCGGCAGGTGCAGCTCCGGCGGCAACTCGACCGGGACATCCTTCATCGAGTGCACAGCGATGTCGGCCCGCCCTTCGAGCAGCGCATGCTCCAGCTCCTTGATGAAGAGCCCCTTGCCTCCGACTCTGGCGAGCGGCGCGTCGAGCATCCTGTCGCCGCTCGTGCGCATCGCCACCAGCTCGACCCCAAGCCCGGGATGTCGCGCGCGCAGTACACCGGCGACGTGCTCCGCCTGCCAGAGCGCGAGCGGACTTCGTCGGGTGGCGATTTTCAGGTCGGTCACGGTGGTTGGGGCTCCCTGGGCCCGGACTTATCATCTGTTCTCGGCAAAGACCGGAGAACCATTCAAGCGTTGGATGGCTCCGGTTCGAGGGCCGGCCCGCAGTCACCCGGAGTCAGAGGTCTGCGGACACTCTCCCGTCCCGAACCAGCACTTCGAAGGCGGGCAGAGTGCCCGCTTCGAGGGAGATCGCGCCGTAGTCGCCGATGTAGGCGCGCAGAGGGGCGTCGCAGTCCTCGGCCGGGAATGCAAGGGGCTCCCCGCCTGTTACGCCGATGCTATGGCCACAGTCTGCCCAGGCCGAAGGTGACGGCATCGAAGGGAGGAATCCGGATTGGGTCGTCGTCCTGAGCGGTGGCGATGAGGAGCCATCGACCGTCGTGGAACTCGAACGCCTCAAGGGTACGGGCGGCGGGGTCGATGAACCAGAGATGCCCGACGCCTTCGCGGGCGTAGATCAGGCGCTTGTCGTGGACATCGAGCTTGCGGGTGGAGGCAGAGAGCACCTCGCAGACCCAGTCGGGAGCGAGGGTGACGTAGGCGGTGTCGGGAAAGTTCGGCATCCGCTCCCGGCGCCAGCCGGCCAGATCGGGGACCACGATATCGTCACCGAGGTGCAGCTCCGGCTCGTCGACGATCCACCACCCGCCGGGACCATCGGAGCCGTGGTGGAACGGAGGGCCGAGCGTCATCCCGAGTGACGAACTCGCGTGCGCATGGGGCATGGCAGGCCGTGGATGGGTGTGGAGTACCCCGTCGAGGATCTGGGCCACGCGATGCGGCGGCGCATCGAGAACGTCCTGATAGGTCGCCCTGGATCGGGTGGAAGCAGTGCCGTCGAGTGCGGGTTGCGCCATCGGGATTCGGGTGATGCGGAACGGGAAGCAGTGTAGTGGAATCGGTTCCCGAACGGGAGGGCATCTCGATTGGGGCCATGCAACCACGGTGCGGTCCGATGACCGAAGATGGGTACGCGGCGCAGTGAAAATGCAGTTTAGTATTCCCTTCTTGCATGCGGGGGAGTCGCAATGAGCTTCAGGATCGGAGTGGTGATGGATCCCATTGGTTCCATCACCGTAGAGAAGGACACCACGCTCGCGATGATGCTGGCCGCGCAGCGCCGCGGCTGGGCGCTGCGGTACCTGGAGCTCGGCGATCTCTTCGTGCGCGACGGGGCGGCCGGCGCCCGGATGCGCCCGATCGAGGTGCGCGACGACCCGCGCGACTGGTTCACCCTCGGCGCCGCCGAAACCGGGCCGCTGTCGTCCCTCGACGTCATCCTGATGCGCAAGGATCCCCCGTTCGACATGGAGTTCGTGTACTCGACGTACGTCCTGGAGCGGGCGGAGGCAGCCGGCGTGCTCGTGGTGAACCGGCCGCAGAGCCTGCGCGACGCCAACGAGAAGATGTTCACCGCCTGGTTTCCGCAGTGCTGCCCACCCACGCTGGTCACCCGCGAGCATGCACGGATGGATGCGTTCCTCGAAGAACACGGCGACATCATCGTCAAACCGCTCGACGGCATGGGCGGGACCTCGATCTTCCGGGTTCGCGCCGGCGATCCGAACGTGAACGTCATCTTCGAGACCCTGACCGGACGGCAGATCCGGTACGCGATGTGCCAGCGCTACATCCCCGAGATCCGGGAAGGCGACAAGCGGGTGCTGCTCATCGAGGGAGAGCCGGTCGAGTACGCCCTCGCGCGGATCCCGACCGGCCGCGACGCGCGCGGCAACCTCGCGGCCGGCGCCCGTGGGGTCGGGATGGAGATCACCCCGCGGATGCGCGCCATCGCGAACGAGGTGGGGCCGACTCTGCGCGAGAAGGGCCTCGTCTTCGTGGGGCTCGACGTGATCGGCGACCATCTCACCGAGATCAACGTCACCAGCCCCACCTGCATCCGCGAGATCGACGCCGCGTTCGGAGTGGACATCGCCGGCCGGCTCATGGACGCGATCGAGGCGCGGCTCACCGCCCGCTGACGAGCGGGGACCGGCAGCGTCCCCGCCGCGCTTGCGGCCGGTGACCGGCGTATACTCGACTGGCGTCAGGCACTTACCGGACCACCCGTTTCATTGCCCGCGCTCACCGCCCATTCCATCATCACCTCCGGCGATCGACTCGCCGCCACGGCCGTCTTCGCGGTCCTCGCCCACCTGATCGTGATCTTCGGCGTGACGTTCGTACCCGAGACTCCTCCGAAGCCACTGGTCACGACGCTTGATGTGGTGCTGGTGCCGCGAAGCTCCGACACGCCGCCCGATCAGGCCGACTTCCTGGCCCCGGCGAACCAGGACGGCGGCGGCAACGACGACGAACGCACGCGACTGCACACCCCGTCGACGCCGCCCGCCATCGTCGCCGGGACGCCGACCGCAGACAACGCTCCCGCCACCGCCGGCCCTGCGATGCAGGCCCGGTCCGCAGAGTCGGCCGAAGCCGCGCGCGAAACCCGCCGCCCGCCCGGCTCCCTCACCGTGCACGCGTCGGACGCCCCCCCGACGCCGGCCGCAGCGCCGGCGTCCGACCCCGAGACGACTCCGACACAGAGCCGCCGCCTCGAGATGGCCGCCCTCAGCGCGGAAATCGAGCGCAAGCTCCAGTCCCGGGCCGAGCGGCCGCAACGCAAGTGGATCTCGGCGCGCACCCGGGAAGACCGGTTCGCCGCCTACATGGTCGAGTGGAGGCGCAAGGTCGAGCGGGTCGGGAATCTGAACTATCCCGACCGGGCGGTCCGACTCGGCCTGTCCGGCAACCTGCTCCTCGAAGTCGCCCTCAACCCGGATGGCACCATCGCGGACATCGAGCTGCGGCGATCATCGGGCGAGCCCATTCTCGACGCTGCGGCAGTGCGCATCGTGAAGCTCGCCGCTCCGTTCGCCCCGTTCCCGCCCGAGATCTCCCGGGACGTGGACATCCTTCACATCGAACGCACCTGGTTCTTCCATTCCGACCATCAGCTCACGAGCCGCTGAGCGGCGAGCGGCCGCGTCAGCCCGGGCCCGGCAACCTTGGCGGAACACCCTTCGCGGCGCTTGTCGCAACTGCGCACCCTGCGATAATGGTCCGCATGAACCTCACCAACCAGTTCCTCATCGCAATGCCGAGCCTCGCCGATCCGAACTTTCATCGGACGGTGACGCTGATGTGCGCGCACAGCGAGGAGGGGGCGATGGGCATCGTCATCAACCGTCCTCTCGACATCAAGCTCAACGCCGTCCTCGACCACCTGAACATCGAAGCGACCTCGCCCGATACCGAACGGGTTCCGGTGGTCCAGGGCGGCCCCGTGCAGCGCGAGCGCGGGTTCGTCATTCACCACCCACCGGGAAGCTGGGATGCAGTGGTCCGGGTCGGAGAAGAGATCGGCATCGCGACCTCGAGAGACATCCTGTCGGCCATGGCCGAGGGCCGTGGCCCCGAGCGGGCCGTCATCGCGCTCGGCTACGCGGGATGGGGATCGGGGCAGTTGGAGCACGAAGTGCAGCAGAACGCGTGGCTGAGCGGTCCGGCGGATGCGCGCGTCATATTCGACACCCCTTACGAGGATCGCTGGTCTTCGGCGGCACGCCTGCTCGGTGTCGACCCCACCCTCCTGTCCGGCGAGGCGGGGCACGCCTGAACGGCAGCGCCGGACGACACTTTCCCTGCCATTTCCTTCGATCTCACGAGGCTTCAATCCGATGCGCAAGATCTGTCTGATAGTGGATTTCACGATCAAGCCGGGGGCCAAGACCCGGTTCCTGGACATCATCAGGGAGCACGCCTCCAGCACCCTCGCGCACGAAGACGGGTGTCTCCAGTTCGATGTGTGCGACCCGGCCGAAGGCGAAAACCGGGTCTTCCTCTACGAGATGTACGCCAACGACGCCGCGTTCGAGACGCACAAGGCGTCTCCGATCCTGGCCCGGACTCGCGCACGCTACGCGGACATCATCGAGTCGCGCGACATCCACATCTGCACCGTCCTGCCGACCCGAGAGGCCGAGGAGACCGGGGGCGCATCACGATGATCAGGCTCTACGGCATGGCGCTCTCGGGCAACGCCTACAAGGCGCGGCTGCTCCTGGAGTTGCTCGGACTCGAGTACGAGGAGATCCCCGTCAACCTCCGCAACGGGGAGAACCGGACCGAGTCGTTCCTGGCGCTGAACCCGCGCGGGCAGATTCCGACCCTGATCGACGGCGAGGTGACGGTGTGGGACTCGCAGGCGATCCTCGTCTACCTCGCCCGGCGCTACGGCGAGGCGTGGCTACCGACGGACCCGGGGCCCATGGCCGAGGTGATGCAGTGGCTCGCGGTGGCGGAGAACGAGCTGCTGTTCGGTCTCGCGCACGCCCGCGCGGTCCTGTCCTTCGGTCGCGACTACAACCTCACGTACTGCCAGGCCTACGGCCGCGCCGGCCTGAAGGTGCTGGAGCAACGGCTCGCCGGGCACGAGTGGCTCGCGGCCGGCCGGCCCACCATCGCGGACATCGCCTGCATGCCCTACGTCGCGCTCTCCCACCAGGGCGAGGTGCCGCTCGACGAATTCCCGTCGGTCCGCGCGTGGATCGACCGGATCCGCGCCCTTCCCGGCTTCATTCCGATGGCGGGGATCTGAGCCCGGCCCGGGCGATCCCCTCGCGCGACCCCCTGCGGCCCCGTCGTCGCGCCGGCTCCACTGGCGAAGCCTGAACCGGACCCGACTCGGGCAGCCCCCTCGACGCACCGGCTCCACCGGCGAAGCCTGAACCGAATCCGACTCGGGCGGCCCCGTCGACGCTCCGGCCCTACCGGCGGAGCCGGATCCAGACCCGATTCGGGCAGCCCCCTAGACACTCCGGCCCTACCGGCGGAGCCTGAACCGCTGGATCTTCCCGGTCGCGGTCTTCGGCAGGTCATCCGCAAATTCGATCCAGCGCGGGTACTTGAACGGCGCGAGCCGATCCTTGACGAAGGCCTGAAGCACGGCCGCGAGCGCGGCGTCCGGCTCGACCCCCGCGCGCGCCACCACGAACGCCTTCGGCTTGACCAGCCCGTGCTCATCCTCGGCCGCGACCACCGCCGCCTCCAGCACGTCGGGGTGGGCAACCAGCGCGGACTCCACCTCGAACGGCGACACCCACTGCCCGCCGACCTTCAGCATGTCGTCGGTGCGCCCGCAGTAGTGGTAGTAGCCTTCCTCGTCGACCACGTACTTGTCACCGGTGTGGGTCCACGGCCCGTGGAAGGTGGCGAGCGACTTCTCCCGCTGGTTCCAGTAGGCGACCGCCGAGGAGTCGCCGCTGACCCACAGCTCCCCGACCTCGCCGGCGGCGACGGGGGCGCCGGCCTCGTCGAGCAGCTTGAGCCGATATCCCGGCACCGCCATTCCCGAGGTGCCGTAGCGCACATCGTCCCGGCGGTTGGAGAGGAAGATGTGCAGCATTTCGGTGGAGCCGAGCCCGTCGAGGATGGGCGCTCCGAAGCGCTTCTCCCATGCGGCGCCGATCTCCGCCGGCAGCGCCTCGCCGGCCGAGACCGCGAGACGGAGCCGCGACGCGCCCGGCCCCTCCTCTCCGGCCGGCAGCGCGAGCATCGCGCCGTAGAGGGTGGGCACGCCGTAGAAGATCGTCGGCCGGTGCTCGCGCAGGAGCGCCATCACCGCGTCCGGCGTGGGGCGGCCGGCGAGGACCACCGTCGTCGCCCCGACGTGGAACGGGAAGGTCATGCCGTTTCCAAGGCCGTAGGCGAAGAAGAGCTTGGCGGCGGAGTAGACGACATCGTCCTCGCGAATCCCGAGGATGCCGGCGCCGTAGTGCTCGGCGGTGGTGACAAGGTCGCGGTGTAGGTGCACCGAGCCTTTCGGGGTGCCGGTGGAGCCGGAGGTATAGAGCCAGAACGCGATGTCGTCGCAGGTAGTAGGCGCCGGATCGAGCCGCGGGGAGGCGGCAGCGAGCAGCGCCGCGAGACGATGGCGGGCGGGTCCGCCGGTCGCGGCGGGCGCCTCACCTCCGGCGACGACGACCCGCTCGAGGTGGGGTTGATCGGCGAGCGCCAACTCGAACCGGTCGAGCAGCGCCTCGCTCACGACCGCAATCGGCGCCCGCGAGTCGCGCAGCATGTGGGCGTAGTCGTCCGGGGTCAGCAGGGTATTGATCGGAACCGGCACGCAGCCCGCCTTGATCGCCCCCCAGAACACCGCGGGGAAGTCGATGCCGTCGAGCATGCACATCAGCACCCGGGTCTCCATCCCCGCCCCGAGCGCGCGCAGCGCGTTGCCGGCCCGGTTCACCCGATCGGCCAGCTCCCCGTAGGTATAGCGGCCGGTGGCGTCCACGAAGGCGGTCTTCCGGGCCCGCCCCTTCGACAGGTTGGCGTCGATGAACTCGACCGCGGCGTTGTAGGCGCGCGGCAACTCGATGGTGGAAGGCGTGGTGGAGCGGTCAATCCGGGCGAGCGGCATGGCGCCGATCCTCCTCTCCGGCCGGAATCGAGTCATTCGGATGCGGCGCGATGTGCCGCTGGAGTATAGCGCCACCCGAAATCGTTTCGATCGATGCGGATCCCCCGAGCGCCGGTGCGCGCCGATCGGTACGAGCCGCCTTCCCGCCGGGCGGCCCGGATGGCCCGAGTGGCCGTGGTGGCCCGGGCGGCCGGGGCGGCCCGGGTGGCTCGGGCGGCCGGGGTGGCCCGGGTGGCCCGGGTGGCCGGGGTGGCCCGAGTAGCCCGGGTGGCGTGAGCGACGCCGCGGCGGGGTCCGGGCTTCACGAGGACGGGTCGAGCGGCCGGTCGACCGCCCAGAGGTACCCGTCCGGATCGAGGATGCACACCTCGCGCACCCCGTGCGGCTTGTCCATCGAACCCGCGAGCACCGGGTCCCCCCGCCGCCGCGCCGCCGCTTCGGCCGTGTCGGGGTCCGTGTCGTGGATGCGCATCTCGGCTCCGATGCCCCGCGCATCGCCGGACGCGAGGCTCCCGTGCAGCGGATGGTCCCGGTAGGCGTGATCGGCGTGGAGCATCCACTCCGAGGGACCGTGGCGCAGCACCGCGAAGTCGGGGTCCCGGTACACGACTTCGGCCCCCAGGACCTCGCGCGCGAACGCGAGCGAACGCTCGACGTCACCAACCAGGAGGTTGACGGTGAGACCGCGCAGCGACCGACCGTACTCGTCGGCCGACATCCACGGATCGCCCTGGCGGAGCTTCATCGGAGAGGACTCCCTCGCACCCGCGAGGACCACTGTATCGGATGGACAATCTCCGGGACAGGACGCGAGGCGGCGCGAGGCAGCGACTCCCGCCGACACTGCGAGAGGCCGCCACGCGGCTCAATTGTCGATATATCCACGCAACGTGTCGTGCAGCGATTTCGGGATCGTGACGCCTTCCGTCGGGGTACGCTCCCGCGCCCGGTATCTGCGGTCCGAGGGCAGACGGGTTCCGTCCTGCTCCAGAATCCGGGCGAAGAGCTTCTCCGCGTGGGCGAGCTGGGCATCGCGGTCACCGTCGCCCACGCAGCGCGCGGGATCGATCGCGATCATGAACTCGCCGCCGAAGGGCGCGCCCACTCGCGCGGTGTCCGCCTCGCTTGCCTCGAAGCTGAAGACGTCGCCGACCAGGGCACCCGCGAGCAGCTCGACCATCAGCGCGATGGCCGCGCCCTTGTGGCCCCCGAAGGGGAGCTGGGCGCCGGCCAGCGCGGTGGCGGGATCGGTGGTGGGGGCGCCGTCGGGGCCGATGGCCCAGCCCTCGGGGAGCGGCTTGCCGTCGCGGAGATGGATCTGGATCTCGCCGCGGGCGCTGGCGCTCGACGCCTGGTCGAAGACGAGCGGCGGACGCCCCGCCCGGGGCCAGGCGAACGCCATCGGGTTGGTGCCGTAGAGCGGCCGGGTGCCGCCGGCCGGCGCGACATAGCCGAACGCGGCGGTGAACGCGAAGGCGACGAGCCCGCGCTCGGCGAGACGCTCGACCTCCGGCCAGAGCGCGGCGACGTTGTACGCGTTCACGATGGCGAGCGCCGCGATACCGAGTTCGCGGGCGCGCCGCTCCAGCGGGTCGGCGGCGAGTTGCAGCGTGAGGGGCGCGAAGCCGAGGTGGGCATCGGCCTGCAGCACCGCGGGCGCAAGGTCCCGGAACGTGGGCTCTGCATCGGGCGAGACATTCCCCGCGAGGAGCGCCTTCACGTAGAACGGGATGCGGAACAGTCCGTGCGAGGCGCACTCGTCGCGTTCCGCCACGGTGACGGTGTCGGCGATGGCGCGGGCATGCCTCTCCGAGAACCCTTGGGCGCCAAGCGCCTCGGTCGCGATTCGGTGCACCTCGTCGAGGGTCAGATGGATACGGTCATTCACGGCAGATCCCCTCCAGTCCCCCGCTCGGGCGGTCGGGCGTTCCGTATACTGGCTCGCCGCCGGTGGCGCAAGGCGACGCGGCGCGAGTTGTCGGCGCAGGGGTGCGGGTCCGGCACGCGATGAAGCACTGCCCCGAGAACACTCACACCCGGCGACGGAACAAGCGAAGGGGGAAGCGACTCCCGGAGCGCGGGATCCCGCCCGCAGGCAGGCCGCAGATCCACAGGCGTTCCACCCGCGCGTGCCGGGGTTCCCGCTCGTGTCGCCATCGCAATTTGCCGCATCGAGTGCGACGATGCCGGCGCCTCGAAACATCCGGGAGGGACGACATGACAGCAGTGCCGGTCGATCCGCAGATCCGGCAGGTCATCGACGCACTGGCCGCGTCGGAATTCGAGCCCGTACACGCGCTGACGCCATCCGAGGCCCGGGCTCAGTACAACGCGATGGTCGAGGCGCGCGGGATCACGCCCGCCCCGGTCGGCGCGGTCGAGGACCGGGCGCTGCCGGGCCCCGGCGGCGACCTGCCGGTGCGCATCTATCGTCCCGACCTCGACGGCGATGATCTTCCCGCCCTCGTCTACTTCCACGGCGGCGGGCACGTCATCGGCAGCCCGGACACCCACGACGCGACGGCGCGCAACCTTTGCAACGGCGCCAGGTGCGTCGTGATGTCCGTCGACTACCGGCTCGCGCCCGAGCACAAGTTCCCCGCCGCGGCGGAGGACGCCTTCGCTGCGGTACGCTGGTGCGCGGCCCACAGCGCGGAGATCGGCATCGATCCGCGGCGGATCGCCGTCGGCGGCGACAGCGCGGGCGGGAATCTCGCGGCGGTGGCAGCGCTCATGGCACGCGAGGTCGGCGGCCCCGCGATACAGCTTCAGGTGCTCGTCTACCCGGTGACCGACTATGCGTGCGACACCGCGTCGTACCACATCTGGGCGACCGGCTACGTGCTGGAGGCAGCGTCGATGCGCTGGTTCCGCGACCACTATCTGCGCAACGCGGCGGACCGGCGCGACTGGCGGGCGGCGCCGCTTCGGGCCGCGGACCTTTCCGACCTTCCACCGGCACTCGTGCTCACCGTGCCGTGCGACGTGCTCCACGACGAGGGCGAAGCGTACGCGCAGCGGCTGCGCGCGGCCGGAGTGGAGGTGGAGTACCACCGCTGCAACGGCATGATCCACGGCTTCTTCACCATGGCCCCGGCCATCGACGGCGCGGTGCGGGCGCAGGCGCTGGTGTGCAAGGCGATGAAGGACGCGTTTGCGCACGCTGCTTGAATGCAATGCAATATCGGCTGAAATTGTGCCGGCCGAGTCTGAAGCCGATACGTGCCGGCGGGGAGAAGGCGAATGGGGCGGATTGTCGTACAAACTGAAGTCACCAACCTGTTCGAAGAGAACAAGTCCATACGGTGCGGGATGCTTGTCGATACCGGGGCCGGAGCGCTGATTCTGCCCATGGCGTGGAAGGAAAGGCTCGGGAAATTCAAGCGCTCCGAAGCGGTCGAGCTTCAACTGGCCAATCAGGAGGTGCTGCGAGGGCAAGCCTGCTGGCCGGTGGAGATCCGGATCGACGGCTTCCGTCCCGTCTCGAACGAAGTGATATTCGTGGACATGGGATCGGAAGCCGAAGGCGAGTACGAGCCGCTTCTGGGATATGTCATCCTGGAACAGGCGCAGGCGGCGGTCGACATGCTCGGGCATCGCTTGGTGCCGGTGAAGTACATCGACATGAAGTCCGCGCATTGGCGCACCGCCGCTACCGGGCGGTGAGCCTGTCCACGATCTCCCCCATCGCCTTGTCCGCGATGGCCCGGATCTCCTCGTCAGTGCGGTTCTGGATCGGGTGCGGAACCCACACGATGGCGGGCTCGTAGCCGAGCGATTCCGTCTGGGCGGCGGCCGCGTCCCGGAACGCGGTGGTCGCGATCATGACGCCGGGGATGCCTCGTTCGTCGAGGTCGAGCATGTCATGCACACTGCACGACGTGCAGGACCCTCAGTCGGACAGGGCGTCGACGACGACATCGACCTCCTCGGCGATGGTCTGCGCGAGCTCGACCGGCGCCGTGCGGGTGTTGGTGGGCTTGGCGTAGCGCTTCACGGCGAGTCCGCGATCGGCGAAGTGCGATTCGAGCCGATCGAGAAAGGTGACGCCGCGGCTCTTGCCGATGTCGAGCAGCCCGAGGGTCAGGCCCTCGAGCGATGGGGGCGGCGCGCGCCGCTCCCGGCGCGCGGAGGTCGTCTCCGCCGTCGGGTCGAGCAACTGGATATTGTCGTTCATGTCCTGATCTCCCCTATCTTCCTGGTGACCGGGCTTGAGCCGCGCGGGCCGCTCGCCACCCATCCGCCGATGACGGCGCTCATGAGCCCGGCCTCGCCGCCCGCGCGCACGATGTTCAGGCCGCCGTCGCGGAACTTCGGCATCATGTCCTCGACGAGGTCCGGCTTGACGCCGGCGTCGATGCCGTTCGCTCCCTGCACGAGCTCCGCCCCCGGGCGCACCGTGGCGGCCATGAGCTCGGCCTTGATTCGCGCCTTGTCCCACTCCCCTTCCCTGAAGATCCGCCAGTGCTCCGGCGAGAGGATCAGGAAGGCGTCGGCGCCCTGCACCACCTTGGGATGCCCCACGGAGTTCAGCGTCATCGCGAGCGAACGCGTGAGCGACTCCGGCGTGCGCGAACCTTCATCCATGTTCGGGATCAGCCCCCCGGCCGCGAACAGGGTCACCGCAGAGGCGCCCGGCGGCACGCCCCGCTCCACACTGAGCGGCAGCCAGCCCGGATCGGACTCGTCCTCGGCGAAGCACAGCGTGTACTTGCCGGGCCAGCCGAGGGTCGCCCGGTCGATCCCGCCCGGCACCCCGCCGCCGACGTTGCGGATCACGAGCTGGAGCGCCCGCCCGATGCTCGCGTTCGCGCGGTTGCCCTGACCAAGCGCGTTCACCCCCGAATTCATGCCGATGCGGCGCGCCACCGGACCGTTCACGACCACCATAGGGCCGGAGAAGTACGTGGTGCAGAGCAGGCCGTGCATGGTGAATTCGGGCACGAGCGCCGCCTCCACCACCGCGAGGACCACCGGCATGTACTCCGGCTTGCAGCCCGCCATCACCGCGTTGATCGCTACCTTCTCGACCGTGCAGGGCGCGTTGTTCGGCGGGATCGGGCCGACCACCTCCTGCGGGTCGCGGGTGGTGCCCTTCAGCATGCGCAGCACCCGCACCGGGGTCGGCGGGACCACCGGCAGCCCGTCGCTCCAGCCGCGGGAGAAGCACAGCTCGTGCTCGTCCTCGGGCGCGTGTACGTCGAGGCGTCGCGCGGTCAGGGGCGGAGCGCCGAACGCGACTTCCAGGACTTCCGGCATGCCCGGGTCCACACTCTTCGAGCCGCAGCCCGGCTGGAAGTCCGGAAGCGCCGCCCCGAGCGGATCGAGCTCGGTCACCCGGCACCACTCCGCGCGGTCCCAGCCGATGGTGCGCTCGGCCTCGTGACCGTCCTCGATGCGGATAAGGGTCGGCACCGTCTCGATGCCGAGACGCCACGAGTGCTCCAGCGAACGATCGTCGATGGACTCCAGGCCGTCCGGGAACGTCGGGTCGTCCTGGGCGTAGACAGTGAGCGCCGCGCCGCTCGCCGCGATTTCGCGCAGCACCGGCTGCACCAGGACACAGGTCGGACAGTCGCGCTTGGCGACAACGACGAAGCGTGGGCCCGGGCCCGGGTTCGGGCTCATGCCCGCGCCTTCACCTGTGCTCGTGCCCTTGTTCGTGTCCGTGCTGTTGCCTTCGCTCCCGCCGGCGCCGCTGCCCGTGCCTGTGCTCAAGCCTGTGCTCAGGCCTGTGTTCGAGCCGTTCACAGCAACTTCGCATGCTTGTCGAGCAGCGGCAGCACCGCGTCCCGGCCCTGCGGCGGGATGGTGATCAGGGCGCGGAAGCAGCCGGCCTCCCGGTAGCGGTCGATGGCCGCCGGATCGCCGGTGGCCCCGAACACCGAGGTCCGGATGGTGCCCGGGTCGCGTCCGGCCCGATCCGCGCACTCCGCGAGCCGCGCCATCTCCGCCTTGGCGTCGCTGAACGCCCTGGCGCGCGGCATCCAGCCTTCGCAGAAATCCACCACCCGCGCGAGCGAGTACTTCGTCTCTCCGCCGAGCAGCACCGGCGGATTCGGCTTCTGCACCGGCTTCGGGTACGACCAGACGGGGTCGAAGTCGACGAACGGGCCGTGGTACTGCGGCGTCTCCTCCCGCCACAGGGTCTTGATCGCCTTCGCGCGGTCGCACATGACCTTGAAGCGGTCCTTGAACCCGGTGCCGTGGTTCTCCATCTCCTCCGCGTTCCACCCCGCCCCGATGCCGAGCTCGAAGCGCCCGCCGGAGAGCAGGTCGAGGGTCGCGCACTCCTTCGCGAGCACGATGGGGTCGCGCTCGGTGAGCAGCGCAATGGCGGTGCCGACGCGCAGGGTCTTCGTCGCCGCCGCGGCGTACGCGAGTCCGACCAGGGGATCGACGGTGTTCTTGTACTCCTCGGGCAGTTCCCCCCCGCCCGGCCAGGGACTGCGGCGGCTGGTGGGGATGTGGGTGTGCTCGGGGACGAAGAGCGACTCGAAGCCGCGGTCCTCCGCCTCGCGGGCAAGCTCGTCAATGCGGATGGTGTAGCCGGTGGAGAACTGGGTGAGACCGATGTGCATGGGGTTGGCTCCAGGGTGCGGTTCATGGCGTCAGGAGCGCATTTCTACCAGAAAACCGCGCCGCGGGCGGAGCTGGGGCGTCAGCCTGGCGTGTCAGCCTTCCGGGACCACGCACGCGAGGAACGTCTATCGCCCGGATTCCAGGTGTCAGGGTCCCAGATCCCGGAACCGCGCGCGCGAGGAACATCTTACCGAGCGGTGTCCTCGGCGCTCTGGTCTGTCCCCGGGACCACGCGCGCGAGGAACGCCTCGATCGCCTTCAGGGTCTCCTCAGGACGGTCCCGATGGGGGGCGTGCCCGCAATCTTCGAGCCAGACCTGGTTGGCCGAGCTGGACACACCGCGTTCGATCGCGTCGAGCTGCGCTGCCGTCCCGTAGGGGTCCCGGTCTCCCTGGATCAGCAGCACCGGCACGTTGATTCCCGGCAGGAACGCCTCGATCGACCACGGCCGGAACTCGGGCCGAAGCCAGACGTCGTGCCAGCCGAAGAACGTCGCATCCACCTCATCGCCGTGATACCGGGCGAGCCGTTCGCGCAGGACGCCGCGGCGGTAGGCATCGCCGGCGGCGCGGATGTTCTCGATGATCACGTCCTCGCAGAACACGTGCGGCGCGAGCAGCACGAGCGCGCGGAGGTGCGCTCCGCCGCCGGTCCCGGCGCCCGCGTGCACGAGCGCGATGGATGCGCCGTCGCTGTGACCGACGAGCACCGCGTCCTCGATGCCGGCGGCGGCCAGGACCGCGCCGACCACCTCGCGTCCCTCGACGTGCATGTAATCGACCCCGCGCGGGAGCGCGATGGGGTCCGAGCCGCCGTATCCGGCGCGGGAATACGCGAACACGGGGCGCCCCGTCCGCCGGTGAAGCCGGGCGGGGAAGTCCCTCCACATCGCAACGCAGCCGAGCCCCTCGTGCAGCAGCACGAGCGTCGGACCCGGGCAACCCGGGCGATCCGGGCGATCCGGGCGATCCGGCGCCCCCCACCACCGGCACTCGAGCCGGACCCCGCCCACGGAGATCGTTGGCATCGTCTCGCTCCCTGCCTGCTCCTGCAGCATTGTGATCGTGTTCGATCCTGCATATATCGCCGCGATACCAGCGGCTGCAACCCGTTTGCGTGGAGGGCAAACCATTCGCATCGTGCCCGAACTCGAATACACGTTCTGCGAATTCGACAGTAATTCCCGCCAAGCGATGGCGCCTGACCCAGGCCCCCTTCGTCCAACTGGTCGGAAAGCCGAGTGATTTACAAACCGAACATTCTGTGCAAAACCGATCCAGAAAATACACAGGAAACGGAGGTTGAAATGGCCAGTTCAAGCGGACCAGCGAGCGGGACGGCGGGACTTCTGCTGGAAGAATTCCCGGTGTTGTCGGGCGCCGCTAGGAAATTCGTCAGCAGACATCCTCGCGAGGCGCGCGCTGCCATTGCCGCAGCGCTTGAAGCGGTTGCAGCCCAGCGGGAAGTCGAGGACCTCGCGGATGCGCCCGAGCGGCTGTGGCCGTTTGTTGTCCGGCACGGTGACGATGAGTAAATTCTCGGCGTTTCGGAGGCAGCGGCACGGCTCCAAGTGTCCCGCACAACAATCTATGAGTGGGCGCAGACGACTCTTACTACTCCTGCCTTTCCGTGCGACTGACGGGGAAGCACCCATAAGCCCCTAACTACTCAGTCCGAAAATAGTTCCCAAACGGATACCCACGCTCGAACTGCATGGCAACACTGGCCAGATCGTCAAGCCCGCCAGTGGGAACTCAACGATCAAGCTTGGTTTGTATTGGCTTGGGGTCAGTTGGAGACGGAGATAGACGATGCCTGTCGGGATGGGTCTCCTGTGATGGAGCAGCAGGGAAGGCGCGTGTGATCAGGGGGTGATCGGGACGTACCGGTGTGTCCGCGTGGACACGGGAGGATCTGGAATCTTGGGGTGAGGGCCGTGTGTGGCAATCAGTGCGACGGGTTGGTCTCGGTGTGTTTCGGCTGTTGTCGGCTCTGCTCAAGCGCGCGTCGAAACTCGATCTCGTACGGGATGATGGCTTCGCGGATCTGCTCGATGAATCGGGGGCTTTCGCGACGCCATGCCTTGAGGACGTGTTCGATGATGGCTTCTCGTTTTTGTCGCCGCCCCGACTGGGTCGGTGCTCGACATTCCGGGTCGTCGAGCGTCGGCGGTGGGGCAGGGGAGCCTTCGGGGGTTGTGCCATAGTGGGCGATCTGATGTTTGTCGAGTGCGTCGCACACCATTCTGGCCGCGATGTGCGCGGCGCGTTTCGACCTGCATGGCCCCAGATTTTCGCGATCGAGTTGGTCTTCGGTCTCTTTGGTTGGTCGGGTGCGGGTATGTGGTTCGAATGCGGGCCAGAGTGAAACTTCGCGGCGCGCCGGGTTGTTTCCGATGACGGTTGATCCGTCGAGCCTCGCAGTGGCGATTCGCTCGATGACCTGGCTGAGCCCCGGACGATGTCCCGCAGCGTTCGGGCCTCCGTCGAGATAGTCGCGTGCGTGTTGTTGTTCTTCCTCCGTGGGAGGGAATGGCCGCATGGGCGCTGGAGTCGTTGGATGATGCTGCGCAGTCGGGGGGGTGATGGCGAGTGTCCCGTCCTCGATCAGTCGCGATAGCAGTTCGGGGGCTTGGTGTTTTTTCCTGGAGTCCGGCAAGACGCGTGCATGGAGTTCAAGTGCATCGTTCGCATGTTGAATGTTCAGGAGCTTGACGAGTAACCCGATGTCATCGATGTCCTTTTCTCTTCCTGCCTCGATTTTCATCGCGAGCAAGTATTCGGCGCTCGCTCCGGTGATGACGAGGTGCTCGGTCGCGTAGAGCGTCTTGGCATTGCGATCGGGCGCCGGTGGAATGGCGCTGACGGCAGTTTCGTTCAACCAGTTTTCAGGGAGACCGCGTTCGCGAGCGATTTCCCGCGTAGCTTCGATGAGGACCCCATGCCCAGTGTCGAATCGACCGTCGACGTCATCGGTGGTCCTTGAGCGATTGTAGGCGAGGGCGATGGCTGCCCCGCCGATGATGTAGATGCGTGCGGTTGTGTGGCGTCGGTGGAGTTTGTCAGAGAGGAGGTCGAACAGCTCGAAGAGTTCGCGTTTGCCGAGCGGTTTCCGATTTATGTTTCGAGGAGTGCTTCCCATCGTGGATCTCCGCTGCGCTCGTCGAGATTGCTGGGGTGGATGAGTGCCCCATGCCGGATGAAAGCGGGTGGGCTGAACAGCATTGCTTCCCAGTAGAAGCTGGGGGCATAGATTTCGCATGGCATCCAGGGGATGCGGAGGAATCTTTCGGGTTCGCCCATCCAGGGAGAATGGGGATCTCCGTGACGGTCGGCGGAATGTTCGGCAATGGCGGCGATCATGGCGTCCCAACGTGTGCCGGTGAGCCGCGGTCGGGCACTGAGGACTTGCCGTCTCGTTACGACGTCCATCGCGTGAAGATTGCGTGGCAGACCACACACGATGACACGATAGAGATCGCGTTCGGGCCAGTTCGGATCGCCGATGTATTGCATGTACGCATCGAAGTAGGTGTCCTGGTCGGCATGTTGCTCGTCGTCCCGGGGGGCGTGAGTCATCGTTCGTGGCCCGTGTTCGGAGGTTACGGTGATGATTGGAGTGTACCCCAGCGGCTCACCGGCTCCGTTGGCGCGGGACTGAGCGATCGACGGGCGCTGCCACCAGAGGACGGAAGCCGGCGATCCGCAACCGCGCCATATAGCCGCGCTTGGGCAACGGCTGTGCAGGTGTTCTTCGGATGGTGAACGGGGATGGTGAACGGGGATGGTGGTCCCGGCCGGCGACACCGATATCACGGAGGCTTGGCCAAGAGCTCGGGGCCGGTTTCGAATGTCGCGTTCCGGGACATGGCATGTCACCGTGGACATGCAGGGGCTGCGCGCGACGTTCGCCTCTTGTGCATCGGTCGGGGATGTCTTACGTTGCGTAGCGTGAAGCGATTGGCCAGACGGCAAGTTCGAACTAGGATGAACCCCGCGACAGACACACTGAGCGTGATGACGCTGGAGGCTCCAGACCTCACCGGGAGTCCGGGCGAAGCGTGCGCGCGCGAGGGCTTGACGAGCCCGTGTGAGTGCGCCGCTATAATGTTTGCCGGACGCCGGACGCCGGACGCCGGACGCCGGACGCCGGACGCCGGACGCCGGACGCCTCTCCTTGCGTCTTCGGCTTGGGACGGCTCTCGTCCACTAGCCTCTCCGCCTGACCCCAACGCTTCCCCCGACGGGCGCTGCGTAGCCAGCCGCCCGCCCCGGCCCGTGCGCCGGGCCCCCGCGTTCTCCACCAACGGCAGTGTTCTCTTCGCCGCGGGCGCCCACCCTGCCGCCCGTCGCCTGTGCCGCGGTCTCGCCACCACGCTTCTCGCCCTGCCGCCGCTGGAAACCACCAGACCTGAAGTGGCGCAGACCGCCCCGCGACACTCCGCGCGCCTGACGACCACGTCGGACGACCGCCAGGTGCCCCGGCGCTGGCGCACCCCCAACCCCAACGACATCACCGCGTCCCCGTCTTCGGTCATCAGACCCGGCTTGCCGGGGTCCTGGAAGGACATCCCCGCGCCCGGGGCTTCCACGACGGAATCCACGGGGACCAACCTGACCGACGGTACGCCCCACCACTTCTTCATCCGGGGCGTCGCGCTCTCCGCCGACACCTGCGAAGAGGTCGCTCGCCACCTTGACGCAAACCAGACATGCACTCCCCGGGGTTCCGGCCCGCTTCAGGGAGTGATTCTTCTCAGGGTTCAGGTCAAGCAAGGAGAAAACAATGGGATTCGAGAAATCACCCCCCCCCCCCCCGAAATCCACGGAGGGTGGGACGATGAAACGCACACTCACAATCGCGGCTGCATTGGTGGCGATGGTGGTCGCCGCGCCGGCGGGGGCGCAGGTCACCGCCACGCTGACCGGGCCGGCAGTGTTGCCGGAGGGCGGCCTGATCGCCGTCAAGTACGGGCAGTGCCTGCAGCCGGGGGACAGGCCAC